>NZ_BCRJ01000001.1 GCF_001552535.1 Nocardioides jensenii JCM 1364 = NBRC 14755
AGCCCCGCCGGCCGCTGCTGCACCCGCGGGCCCGACCGACGCCCAGGTGGCCGCCCTGCGCGCTGCAGGCGTCGACCCGGCGACGGTCTTCCCCGGCTTCACGGGCTGAGGGCTGGACAGGCCACCCGGACCCGCCGCTAACGGGCCCGGGTGGCCGCTCGAGCAGCTCAGACCCACACACCACCACGACGCACACGACAGCCCCGAGGAGCCACCAGCGCACATGAAGCCCTACTACGAAGACGACCTCGTGACCCTGCACCACGGCGACGCGCTCAACGTCCTCAGCGAGATGCCCGACCAGTCCATCGACTGCTGCGTCACCAGCCCGCCCTACTTCGGGCTGCGTGACTACGGCGTCGAGGGTCAGTATGGGCTCGAAGCGTCCCCTGCCGAGTACGTCGAGACGATGCGCGCACTGTTCGCCGAGGTGCGCCGCGTGCTCCGTGATGACGGGACGCTGTGGCTCAACCTCGGCGACTCGTACTACAGCGGTCGCGGCAACCATGGCGGCACCGACCCGAAGCAGCCTGCGCGCAGGGGATTCACGAAGGTTCGGTCGCTCGACAAGGGCGGCGCCGAGTGGGCCAAGCCGAAATCACTTCTGGGCATCCCGTGGCGAGTCGCGTTCGCGTTGCAGGACTGCGGCTGGGTGCTGCGCAACGACGTGATCTGGGTGAAGTCCAACCCGATGCCCGAGTCCGTTGCAGATCGCCTACAGGGTCGCCATGAGCACGTGTTCATGTTCGCCAAGGGGCGCCACTACTGGTTCGACCTTGACCCGATCCGCGAACCGTCAATCAGCCGCGAGCCGCGACCCATCGGTGGCCGCAACCTGACCCCTCGCCACCAGGTGGCGACCGACAACACGGAATGGAAAGACCATCCAGTTGCGAACCACGACGCAGGCAAGAACCCCGGTGACGTTTGGACGCTGCCCACTCAGCCGTTTGCAGAGGCGCACTTCGCGGTCATGCCGCAAGCGCTGGCTGAGCGGGCGATCCTCGCTGGCTGCAAGCCGGGCGGCACCGTGCTCGACCCATTCAGCGGCTCCGGCACCACGGGACTCGCGGCGACCAAGCACGGGCGGAAGTACGTCGGCATCGACCTGAGCGCCGACTACCTCGACCTGAGCCTACGGACACGGTTCGCACAGCCGGGGCTCGACCTGAGTGGCGGCGGTGTCGCGTGACACTCCTCGACGCTGCGCTCGACGCTCACGCCGCTGGCCTGGCCGTCATTCCAGTGAAAGCTGATGGCAGCAAGGCCCCGGCGGTCAACTGGAAGGCGTTTCAGGGCGAGCGGCCCACCCTCGACCAGCTGACGACCTGGTTCACGCCCCAGCCCGATCCATGGAACGCGGCCGCCCCGGCCAAGGCGGCGTACGACGGCCTCGGCTTCGTCTGCGGCGAGATCTCCGGCCACCTGGAGATGCTCGAGGTGGAGGGGCGAGCCACCGACCTCGTGGCAGCCCTGGCCGGCCTGATGACCGACAACGGCTTCGGCGACCTCTGGAACCGGATATGCACCGGCTACCTCGAACAGTCCCCCTCGGGCGGCATGCACTGGCTCTACCGGGTCGACGGGGAGGCGCGGGGCAACACCAAGCTGGCCCGGCGACCCATGACGCCCGACGAGCTCGCCGCACACAAGGCGCACGAGGTCGAGGCCGCCCAACACATCGACAACTACGGGCAACGCGAAGAGCGGCTGAAACGCATCGAGCAGACCACCGCGACCAGCCTGCCCGTCGTGCTGATCGAGACGAGAGGGGAGGGCGGGTTCACCGTCGCAGCACCCTCGGCTGGCCGATCCCACCCGACCGGCAAGCCGTGGATGCTCCTCGCGGGCACGCCGGCCACCATCCCCACCCTGAGCGTGGATGAGCGTGACGCCCTGCACGCGATCGCCAACATGCTCGACTCCATGCCCGAGGTCGAGTCATATTCCGCCCCAGCGCGACCAGATGGTCAAAATATGACCAGCAATGCAACCCCGGGCGAGCGACCAGGCGACGACTACAACGCCAAGGCCACGTGGGAGGACATCCTCACCCCCCTCGGATGGCAGCGCACCAAGCACTTCGGCGGCACCTGCTACGGCTGGACCCGACCAGGCAAGAACGCCCACGACGGCATCTCAGCCACCACCGGGCGCAACGAGGCCGACAACCTCTTCGTCTTCACCAGCTCCACCGAGTTCGACACCGAGAAGGCCTACAGCAAGTTCAGCGCGATCACGCTGCTGGAGTACGGCGGCGACTACGCCGCGGCCGCCAAGGCGCTGCGAGGTCAGGGGTACGGCAAGCCGCTCGAGGAGGCTCGACCAACCCTGACCCTGGTCGGATCGCCGATCGCCCAGGGTGAAGCAGAGGCCCCCGAATCCGGATCAGAAGGCCCCCCCAGCGAATCAAAACCCCCCACAACCATGTCACCCGGGCCCGGGTCGTACTCCCTGACCGACGACGGCAACGCGCTGCGGCTGATCGACTCCCACGCCACCACCATCCGCTACTGCCCTGAGGCTGGTTCGTGGCTCCGCTGGGGCGGTCAGCGCTGGGTGTGGGACACGGCCGGCCACGTGCACGAGCTCGCCCGCACCATCGCCCGCGGCCTGCCCCAGGAGCACGAGGTGCAGAAGCTGCACCGCAAGAAGTCGCTGTCCAACACCGGCCTCAAGGCCATGGTCAACGTCGCCCGCACCGACACCCGCACCATCGTCTCGCCCGACCAGCTCGACGCCCGACCCTACGAGCTCAACACCCCGGCCGGCGTGGTCGACCTGCGAACGGGCACCCTCGCCCCACCCAGTCCCGAGGCGCTCCACACGCGCATCACCACCGTCGCCCCCGAGTTCGAGGCCGAGGCGCCCCTGTGGGACACGTTCCTGGCCGACACGTTCGCCGGTGACCCGGAGATGACCGTCTACATCCAGCGGCTTCTGGGTCTCACCCTGATCGGCGAGCACCTCGAGCAGATCCTGCCCTTCCAGTGGGGGTCGGGCGCCAATGGCAAGTCCACGCTCATGGACGTCATCCAGGGCATCGTCGGCACCGGGGAGACTGGGTACTCCATCCCAGCGCCCTCCGAGCTGCTCCTGGCCACCACGCAGCACGGCCACCCCACCGAGCTCGCGCGGCTCTCCGGTGCGCGGATGGTGGTCTCCTCCGAGCTCGAGGACGGCGAACGGTTCGCAGAGTCCCGGGTCAAGATGCTCACCGGTGGCGACGTCATCGCAGCCCGCTTCATGGGCAAGGACTTCTTCTCCTTCACGCCCACCCACACGATCTGGCTGCACGCCAACGAGAAGCCCGCCGTGCGTGCCGGAGGACCCGCCCTGTGGCGCCGGCTGCGCCTACTGCCCTTCGTGCACGTCGTGCCGCCGGAGAAGCGCATCGCAGGCCTCGACCGCGAGCTGGTCGCCGCCGAGGGCCCGGCCATCCTCGCCTGGGTGATCCGGGGCGCTGTCGACTACCTGCGTGACGGGCTCGCCGAACCCGACTCCGTGCGGGTCGCCACGAGTGCCTACGAGCTCGACCAGGACACCGTCGCCCGGTTCGTCGAGGAGTGCTGTGCACGTGGTCCACAGGCCGCCCAGGGCATGTCGGTGCGGGTCGCCGAGCTGCGCCAGGCGTACGAGAACTGGTGCCGCACCGAAGGTGAGACGCCGGTGTCGGCGAAGGCCCTGACGTCGGCACTCACGGCACGCTTCGACGTGGTGTCGCAGCGGTCCATGAGCGCCCGGTTCTATGCCGGAGTCCGACTCCTCGACGAGGCCTCAAAGTCCATGACGGATCCGTCATTGAAAGCGCCCGGGGAGCCCGAAACGGGATCTGAAGCGTGGTGGAACCGATGAACCATGACAGATACCTGTCATGCGACAGGGCTCAAAACGTGACAGATTCCGCCCCGATTCACGCGGGAATGACAGGTATGACAGGTTTTTCAGACCTAGGCCGCATGACACATGACAGGTTTTCTCTACTCGGACGCCTTACGTGCGCGGGTAAGAGACCCGACCTGGCAATCGGCCAAACCCGTCATGCAGGTGGTCCGGCATGACCATCCCCACGGCCCTGCAGCCCAGCCTCTTCGACAGCATCCGTGCCACCGTGAAGACCGGCGAGGCCATGCCGGACTGGCTGCGCGAGCAGCTCCAACGCCAGGGCGTCCTGAGCATCACCGGCATCAACCGACGAGCCCAGGCCAGGTCGTGCACATGCGGAGCCCAGATCCTCGCCGGGCTCGACGCGACGATCGCCGCCCTGCAGGTCTTCGTCGACCCGATCCCACTCAGTCCGCTGGGTGAGGCCATGGCCCTGCTCGAGGGCAGGCGAGCCGTGAGCCTCAACCGCGAAGGCGGGACGTGGGTGCTCAACGACCGCTACGACCTACAGATCGAAGGCTGGCCCGCTGGGACCAAGCGAGGTGAGGACGTGTTACGAGAGCACCGATGCGGATCCTCGCCACTGACCCAGCCCTTGATGGCCGACTCCACCCACCACCAAGCCCACGCCCAGCACCTGACCCCCGGCTCGCCGGCACCCTTCTGAGGAGATGAAGTGACCATCTGCACCCAGCAGCTCTGCGACTGCGGCAAGCCGACCGCCGGCGCCACACTGTGCGAGCGATGCACCAAGACCCTGGCGTTCGCCATCGCCAACGTGGCCGGCCACTACGAAGACCTCGGCAACGTCGAGACCAAGACCACTCGCTATGGCACCGGAGCCGCCACCAAGGGCAGCATCGGCAAGTCGCAACCTCTGCCGGTCGACATGCGCTTCGTCAACGGCGCACCTCGCCTTGACGTCTTCGGGGGCGTCGGTGGCCCCGTCACCGCACCCGGTAATCAGCTGCGCTACGACACGTGGAGCACCATCGTGGCGTGGTGCCGCGTCCTCATGGACGAGCAGGCCCAAGTTCTCGGCCCGCTGTGCCCCCGCCCCTGCTTGCACGCCTCCTGCAGCGTGATCCGCGTACGACGCTGGCCGGTCAACACCATCGGCTCGATGTGCCTCTACCTCGACCGCCAGCACCGCTGGATCGAGGGTCGCGACTGGGCCCCAGTCCTGCTCGACGAGCTGCTCGACCTCGAACGCCGCCTCGTCCGCATGGTCAACCGACCACCCGAGCGTTGGTACGCCGGCAAGTGCGACTGTGGCGTGGACATGTACGCCACCCAGGACCGCGGCGACGTCACCTGCTCGGCCTGCTTGGCGACGTACGACGTGACCACCCGTCGAGAGTTCCTGCTCGCCGAGGCCAAGGACTACCTGGTGACCGCGACCGAGGCGGCCGGAGCGTTGCTCGCGTGGACCGACTACGACGGCAGTGAGACCAAGCTGGTCGACCGGATCCGCAAGTGGCGTGACCGCAACAAGCTTCCGGTGGCTGACGTGACCAGCCTGGCGGGCAGGGATCGCCACCTCTATCGACTCGGCGACGTGCAGCAACTGCTTGTCGAACACGCCCAGCAAGATCAACGCGATCGACTGAACTCGTGATGTACGCTGACCTTGTCCGGTTGATTTGTGGCTACTGCATTGCCCAAGTCCCGGACTTCGTCATGTCAGGAGGTCTCGATGACCACCACTGAGCGTGAGATCGTTCGCGTCACTGACGACACGACGAAGGCCGAACTCGAGGAAGCGATCACCAACATCCGGGCCACGCTGGCTCGGATGCCTTCGCACTGGACCGACCGACGTGCTGGCCTCCACGCCAAGATCGACGCACTGCTCGTCGAGTGGCAGGCCAAGGTCTGACCTCGGTCAACCATGGCCACTCGCCTGATCACCACACCCGACGGACGCAGGATCCCTGACCCCCGCTCCACCCAGGCCTGGCGCAAGCTGGCCAAGCGAGTGGCCATCGAAGAGCCGACATGCTGGCTTCGCTTCGAGGGGTGCACGATCCGCAGCACCACGGGTGACCACGTCATTCCGGTCACGGTGCGGCCCGACCTCGCACTGGTCCGGTCCAACGTGCGAGGCGCGTGCCCCGGCTGCAACTACAAGCGGGGCAACCTGCCCGTGGATTCGCTCCGGCTGGGCGGCCAGATGTCAAGGCCTTCAGCGCTTGACATCTTCGACTGACTGTGAGCCGGGCCGCTCAGAAATCCAGCGTCCGGGGATCGGGTCAGTCAGCAAGCTCGCAGTAGCTCTCTCCCCTGAGCCGTTCGTGGCTCGGTGCAACGCTAAGGAGGCGGCCAAATGTCAAGCCTTCTCGGCAACTTTTTTCGGCCGCTGGCCTGGCTCGAGTGGCTGCGCCGATGACCCGCAAGGCCAAGCCGGCCGCCGAGGCACGGCGGTGCGAGGCCCCCGACTGCGACGTCGACTTTGTCCCGCAGCGCTCGACCGCCCGGTACCACTCGACGACCTGCCGCTCTCGGGCCGCCAGGTCGCGCAAGGCCGCCGAGGACAACGCCGCCGAGGAAGCCAAGACCGGGACGGACGCCGAGCACGAGCTGGTGCGGGCCGTACGCCTCGAGCTGGAGAAGTCGAAGGCGACGACGACGATTGCCGGCCAGCTCGCGCTGCAGGTGGCCCGGAGGATCGCGAACCCGGACACGACTGGGATCTCGACGCTGAGCAAGGAGCTCCGGACGCTGGTAGCCGAGGCGTGCGGTCCGGCTCAGGCGAAGGACGCGAGCCCGACTCCGGTTGCGAAGGCTGAGCCGGACGAGGTCGAGAAGGCCCGCCGTCGCCGCGAGGAGAAGGCAGCCAAAGCCGCGGAGCAGTCGTGACCGCGAGCCTGGCCAAGCGCCGGTTGATCGAGCCGGACTACTGGACGTGTCCGCACGGGGTGCGGGTCAGGCCTGAGCCGGCGCTGACCTACGGCCCCGAGGTGGCCGAGCTCTGCGCCAAGGCCGGCTACGCCCCGGACCCGCAGCAGGAGCTCGGGCTGGACCTGGTCTTCGCAATCCGGCCGGATGGCTCGCCGGCTTCGTTCTCGTTCTGCGTCATCTGCGCCCGGCAGAATCTGAAGTCGGGGCTCTTCCAGCAGTGTGTGCTCGGGTGGTTCTTCGTCACCGAGGTGCCTGAGGTCGCCTGGTCAGCGCACGAGCTGCGCACTTCGCTCAACGCCCAGCGGGAGCTGTACGACACGATCGAGAACTCGTTCCTGTCGAAGTACCTGCCGGCCACGAAGAACGCGGGCCTGTACGACCAGAACGGCAAGGAGCGGATCGAGCTCAACACCGGTCAGACGTGCTGGTTCCAGACCAGGACCCGTGACGGTGGCCGAGGCCTGGGCAAGCCGAAGGTCATCATCGACGAGGCGTTCAAGTTCAAGCTGCGCACTGCAGGCGCCCTGCTCCCGATCCTGCTGGCTCAGCACCACCCGCAGCTCCTCCGCGGGTCGAGCGCCCCGCCGCTGGACGAGGATGCCGCAGACCTGCGCGACGTGATCGAGCGTGGCCGCAAGCGCATGTCGCCGGAGATGAGCTACCTCGAGTGGCTGGCCGAGCGCGAGGAGTGCGCCACCGAGGACTGCCTGCACCCGAAGGACGCGCTCTCCCAGGGCATTGACTGTGCGCTGGACCGTGAGCATCTGCTCCTGCAGGCCAACCCGACTGTCGACCGCGATGACCAGGGCAAGCCTCTCGATACGGGCCGGATCACGATCCGCACCCTGCGCAACCTGCGCCAGGAGCTCGCGCCGGATGAGTACATGCGCGAGTGCCTGGGCTGGATGGATGACGCCGGCGACATGGCCGGCCCGCCCGCCATCAACATCCGCACCTGGACCTCGAAGGCGCTGAACGCTCCGGACACTCCGGCTCCGAAGCGGGCCGCACTCGTCATCGACGTGGCCCCGGACCGCTCCCGCTCCTCGATCGGCGTGGCCGGCACGTCGGGCTCTGATGGCCGGGTGCTGCTGCTCTCGCACACCAAGCCCGGATTCGCCTGGGTGGTACCGCAGCTGGTGAAGCTGCGCAACAAGGGCGACCTGGACATCCTCGAGCTTTCGCTCCTCCCGACCGGGCAGGCCGGTGTCTTGCTCCCCGATCTGCTGGCCGCTGGCTTCGAGGTCACCACCAAGGAGCCTGGCGAGCAGCCCGGCCGGCTGCGCAAGCTCACCAGCTCCGACGTGGCCCGCGGGTGTGCCGCCCTGCAGCACGCGGTGCTCGAGCAGCGGATCCTCCACCTGGGCCAGGACGAGATCACCGACGCGGTCGCTGTGGCGCGAACTCGGCAGATGCCCAGCGAGGCGGAGACGTGGGATCGCCGCGAGCAGGCGTTCGAGATCTCCCCGGTGGTCTCCATCGCCACCGCGCTGCACCGGTGGGACCTGGTGACTGCCGTACCTGATGTTCCGCCTCCGTCTCCCCGCCGAGCAAGTGCCGGTACCGGTCGCACGATCGACCGCGTCGGCTTCTGACGAATGACTGAAGGAGGCCTCAGTGGCTGACACCCCGCCGCCGTCTCCGAAGCCCGCCAAACGGGAACGCGGGTACGCCAACGACGCCCCCGGCGGATTCTGGGTGGACCTGTCGAACGAGACCACTCCGGAGCTGGCCTGGCCGCTGTCGGTCGAGGTGTTCGACAAGATGCGCCGGCAGGACTCGCAGGTCTCTTCCGTGCTCACCGCGGTGACGGCCCCGATCACCCGCACGCAGTGGCGCATTGACGGCACCGGCTGCGACCGCGAAGTCACCGAGTCGGTGGCCAGGAGTCTGGGCCTGCCGATCAAGGACGACGACCCCGCCGAGGACAAGGCCGCGCAGCTCCGCGGCCGCGACCGGTTCAGCTGGGACGAGCACCTGCGCCTGGCGCTGCTGATGCTGCCGTTCGGGCACAGCTTCTTCGAACAGGTCTACCGCGAGGACCCGGAGGCCACGGCCCGCCTGGGCCGGGACCAGTACCGGATCCGCAAGCTGGCCCTGCGACCTTCGCGCACCATCTCGGCCATCTCGGTGGCCCGCGACGGCGGCTTGGTCTCCATCCAGCAGTACGGATCTGGGTTGCTGAGCAGCTCGACGACTCCGCCGCTGCCGGTCAACCGGCTGGTGGCCTACGTCCACGAGCGCGAGGGCGCCAACTGGCTGGGCCGCTCGCTGCTCCGTTCGGCGTACAAGAACTGGCTTCTGAAGGACCGGGCGCTGCGCGGTTGGTCGGTCACCATCGACCGCAATGGCACCGGCGTCCCGGTCTACACCGCGGCCCCCGGTGAGGCCGACCTCACCAAGGGCGAGGAGTTCGCGACCTCGTTCCGCAGCGGTGAGAACGCGGGCGGTGCGATCCCGCACGACGCCAAGCTTGAACTGATGGGCGTGATGGGCAAGCTGCCGGACACGGCGGAGTTCGTGCGCTACCAGGACGAGGCGATCGCCCGTTCTGCGCTGGGTCACTTCCTCAGCCTGGGCTCCCAAGGCGGCGGGCAGGTCGGGTCGTACAACTACGGCTCCGTGCTCGCCGACACGTTCAACCTTTCCCTCGACGTGATCGCCGGCTATGTCGCGGAGACGGCCACCGGGCACGTGGTCGAGGACCTGGTGGACATCAACTTCAGCCCGACTGAGCCTGCCCCGCGGCTGGTCTACGACGAGATCGGCACCCGAGTGACCGAGCTGGACCGAGCCCGCGAGGCATCCGGCCTCACCTCCGATGCGGATCTCGTGAAGTTCCTCCGCAACCTTTCGACCGAGGAGACCGAATGAGCAAGCCCACCGACCGGCTGCGCCAGATCCAGGCCAGCAAGTCCCGGATCTGCCGTGCGGTCGGCCTCCGCAGCATCCGCGCCGAAGTTGGAGCAAGCGACGAGGGCACGACGCGTGGCGAGCTGTGGCTGTACGGCGTGGTCGGCGGCTGGTGGTACGGCTTCGACGCCGAGTCCGTCTCCCACGAACTCCGCGGTCTCGACGTCGACGAGATCACCGTCCGCGTGCACTCCCCCGGCGGCAATGCGATCGACGGGATCGCGATCGGCAACCTGCTGCGCAACCACCGCGCTCGGATCACGGTCGTGGTCGACGGCATGGCGGCCTCGGCGGCCTCCGTGCTGGCGCTGGGCGGGGACGAGATCGTGATGTCCCCCGGGTCGCAGTTCATGATCCACGACGCCAGCGTGATGACGTACGGCAACGCCGCGCAGCTGCGCGCCGACGCCGACTGGATCGACAAGCAGTCACAGAACTACGCCGCCGTCTACGCCAGCCGCGCCGGCGGGACCGCCGAACAGTGGCGCGAAGCGATGACTGCCGACAACGGCGAAGGCACCTGGTACACCGCCGAGGAGTCGGTATCGGCCGGCCTGGCCGATCGGATCGGCACTGTCACCGCCGCAGGCTCTCCGCCCGTGGCACCTGTCGACCAGCTCGACGACGAGGACGAGATGGCCGCGCTCGCAGCGTGGGACCTCGACGTCCTCGTTCACCCCGCCGCGCGTGCTGCGTGGCAGACCCCCAAGCCCCCGATCGCATCCGCGTCCGGGAAAACCGAAACCGAAGGAGGTTCTGCCGTGGCTCTCACCACCGAGCAGATCACCATGCGGCAGAAGCTCGGCATCGCCGAGGACGCGGACGAGGCCACCGTTGTGGCGGCCCTGACCGAGGCCCTCGCCGAGCGCGCCGAGCCCACTGCCGAGACCACCGTGCCGGAAGGCCACGTGGTCATCCCCGCGGCCAAGCTGGCCGACCTCGAGGCCGGAGCCAAGCTGGCGACGACCACGGCCAAGGCGCTGCACGACCAGGAGCGCAAGACGTTCCTGGACAGCGTCAAGGGCAAGTACCTCCCGACCAGTCGTGAGGGCTGGGAGGCCGAGTACGACCGCGACTCCGAGGGCGTCAAGGCGCACTTCGAGAAGGCCGCGGTGCTCATCCCCACCAGCGAGATCGGCCACGACGCCCCCGTCGACGAGGCCAAGTCCGAGGACGACGCGATCTACGCCCTCGTCTTCGGCGACGACGAGAAGGAGGCCTGAGATGGCTGACTACCTGCCCCTCTACAAGCCGGGCCAGGCGATCACCTCGCAGGCTTCGGCAGACATCGCCGGCGGCCAGGCCGTCCAGGTCAGCGGTTCCGGCACGGTCGCCCCGGCGACGGCCGCCACGCAGCTGATCGTGGGCGTCGCCGCCTTCGACGCCAAGTCCGGGGAGAAGGTCACCTTCTTCGGCCGCGGCACCGTCCACCGCCTCCTGGCGACAGGCACCGTGACGGCCGCTCAGGTCGTCGAGGCCGCCGCCGCCGGCAGCGTGGCCACCCACACGCAGGGCACCAACGACGTTCGCGTCTTCGGGGTCGCCCTGACCACCGCCACCGACGCTTCCGTCGAGATCATGGAGGTCTGACCATCATGGCCGGATACACCTACCCCGCACCTGCGCCGACCATCGCGACGGACGTTCTCAGCATCCACCGGCTGCTGAAGAACCCCACCCTGGTCGCTCGTCGCATGCGGACGCTGCTTGAGCAGCGGTACGTCTCCGACGCGCTGCTCACCGGACGGTTCAACGCCGTCGGTGGCGCGATCATGTACGAGACGGGCGAGTCGATCTTCTCCGGGGAGAACCCCCGAGCCGTCGCGCCCGGCTCCGAGTACCCGCTGGTCAGCCTCTCGGCTGGCACCGCGTCGGTTGCGAAGACCACCAAGTGGGGCCAGGACACCGAGATCACGGACGAGGCGATCGCTCGCCTCAACCGGAACCCGGTCGACCGCGGCCTCACGAAGCTGGCCAACCAGAACGTGAAGTACGTCGACTCGATCACGATGTCGGCCATCACGTCGGCCGTCACCAACTCGGCCAACCTGGGGGCCGCGATCGCCTCGGCCACGGCTGAGCAGATCCTCACGGCGTTCCTGACGGCCCGCGCGAACATGCGCGCCCTGAACGAGGGCTACGAGGCGGACACCGTCGTCATGGACGACCTGTCCCACGCAATCGTGATGGCGAAGTTCATCGCGGCCGGGTACCTCCCCCGCGAGGACCGGACCAACGCCCTGATGACGGGGAACTTCCCGGAGTTCGAGGGCCTCACCTGGCTGGCGACGCCCAACGGCATTGCGGGCACGGCGCTGATCGCGGACACCGACCAGCTCGGTGGCATGGCCGACGAGGACCTCGGCGGTCCGGGCTACGCCAAGGTCGAGGGGGTCGGCGTCGAGGTCAAGTCCAACCGCCTCGAGGACACGGACGGTTACCGGGTGCGCGCACGTCGCGTCACGGTGCCGGTCATCCTCGAGCCGAACGCCGCCCGCAAGATCGTTCTGACGGCCTGAGAGGGGCAGACATGAGCTACAAGGTGACTGCTGCTCTCGTCATCGTCCCCAACCAGGACGGCGCCAGTGGCGACGGGTACTTCTACCAGGACGCCGTCATCGCTGACGGCTTCAACGACAAGCGCTGCAAGGCGCTTGTCGAGGCCGGCATGGTCGAGAAGGTCAAGGCTGAGAAGCCCGCCAAGGATGAAGGCAAGGCCCTCACCAAGGCCTCCTCGAAAGCCGACTGGGTCGCCTTCGCGACCGACGACGCCCGCGGCGACGACAAGCTCTCCGCGGAGGACGCCGAGGCCATGACCCGGGACGAGCTCGCGGAGAAGTTCACCCCTTCCGGGGACTGATCCACCCGACGCTCAGGCGGGGCACCCCTTCCAGCCCCGCCTGAGCGTCACCCCAACTTCACAGAGGAGGCGTCATGGCCGTCGACTACACCACCCCGGCTGGCCAGGTGCGCCTGCTCATCAACGACGACCAGGTGACCGAGGTCTTCTCGGACCAGGCAATCGATGCCTTCCTCGCCATGGAGGGCGCCAACGTCAAGCTGGCCGCGGCGCAGGCGCTGGACATCATCGCCGACGACGAGGCCCTGACTTCCAAGGTCATCACCTCCCAGGGCCTCTCCACCGACGGGGCGGCGGTCGCAGAGTCCCTGCGCGAGCGGGCCCGGGCCCTGCGGCAGTCCGTGAAGGACGACGTCGCGGGCAGTGCCGCGCTGGCGCCTCGCGGGTGCTTCCCGCCAGCCCCGGACGATCGGCCCTGGCGCTGATGCTCCGCCACCACGGCGGTTCAGGCCGGCGCACCGTCATCCCGACCGACTGGTCAGCCCACCACCGCCCCATCGTCACCGACACCCACGGAGCGACAGTCTCCCTGCGGCGCCCAGGCGGCGTACGTGGCGCGTTCGACGAAGCAACAGGCAAGTGGGCCACCGTCGCCAACGAGCCCTACTACGAGGGGTACGCCCGGATCCAGGTACTGCCGGCCAACGCCCAGGAGAAGACCGCGGCCGAGCAGGAGATCTCCACCCTCGGCTACGCCATCATGCTCGACCACGCCGTGACCGGCATGCAGCTCGACGACTTGGTCGCCGTGGCAGCCGTCGACGACAACGGCGACCCGTGGCTGCTCACCCGCGAGCTCACCATCACCTCGATCGAGGGCGGTTCCCTGCACTGGGAACGCCGCCTGCTCTGCACGGACAACCTTGAGACACCGGCGGAGGTCACCCCGTGAGCTTCGACATCGACTTCGGCGAGGTCACCGCACTGCACGCTGACCTCGCGGCCGCGCCCGCCAAGGTGGAAGCCGGCGCCCGTCAGGACGTGCAGGCCACTGTGAGCGCCACCGAGCGCGACGCCAAGGCATTCGCCCCGGTCCTCACCGGAGAACTCAAGGGCAGCATCCACGGCCACGCCGACGGCCTCGACGGCGAAGTCACTGCGTCGACCAGGTACGCCGGGTACGTCGAAGAAGGCACTTCAGACACCGCCCCCCAGCCGTTCATGGGCCCCGCGCTCGACGTCAACGCCGACGGCCTGGAGCGCCGCCTGGGCGACACCGGCGAGGACATCCTCTGATGGCCTCAGTCCGCGTGATGCACCACGCCGTGTGGGCCCTGCTGGATGCGCTCACGGGTGTGAACACCTACGACGGCGAGATCGTCGATGGGAACGGCAACTCGACCTCTCCGCCGGCCGACCCGGGCAACCACCGCGTCTACGCCTACGCGGTCCTCTACTACTCGCCGGGCCGCCGTCACGCCAACGCGCTCAACGGCTTGCAGGCCTCGACCGACGGAGCCTTCCAGGTCACCTGTGCCGCTGGAGACCCGACCTCCGCCATGTGGTGTGTCGACCAGGTCCTCGAGGCGCTGGCCGGTGCTGCTGTCGAGATCGACGGCGTCGTACGCCGGATCCGGATTCGTGAGGACGACGTGGTCAGTCTCCGCCGCGACGACAACGTCACGCCGGCGCGGTTCTACGCGCCCCTTCATTTCCGCCTGCTCGCCCCCTGACGAGCAACTGCTCCACTCACCCGATCGCCAAGGAGGCGTCATGTCCAAGTCCAACCACGTCCTGATGATCAGCCCGGACGACAAGCCGTGGAAGTGCCCCGTCGGCTACGTCAAGCACGCCCAGGCCAAGGGCTTCCGTCTCGCCGACGAGGAGTCGGCCGAGGAGCACACCGACGACGACGGCACGTCGGTGGTCGGGTTCGACGGCTTCAACGGCGACGACTTCACCAGCTAGCACCGGCGACTGACGCCGACAACCACCCACCCGTAACACCAGTCCGAGGAGGACACCCCGATGACCGACATCATCGTTGACGGCAAGACCCGAGTCTTCGCCGTCCCCGCAGCCGCACTCGACATCAGCGCACTCACGGTCGCCAACATCGGCACCGGCGAGGCCGGACACGACGAGCTGATCCCGACCGGCCTCGAAGGCTTCGAGGCGTCCACGGCAGAGGTCGACAACACCGCCCTCTCGTCCACGTTCGACACCCGCCTCCCGGGTCGGCAGTCATTCTCCGGCACAGGCCTGGTGGGCAAGAAGCAGGACACCCCCAGCGCATTCTTCACCTTGGTCTCGGTCAAGGACACCGACCTGATCATCGTGATCATGGACGGCGAGGACGCCGACACCGCCCCCATCGTCGGCGACGCGTACGAGGCCTACCCGGTCCGCACGGGTGACTGGAACCACGTCGGCCGCGGCGAGGCGAACAGCCTGTTGCGCTACCGCGTCCCGGTCTCGATCAGTGGTGCCCGCGTCCGCGGCGTTCTCACCTGATCCACCCCCGTTCGACACCTGGCCGCACGGCGCGGCTCAGGTGACCCTCTAGCGCCAAGGAGGCGCCGTGTTCTACGTCTACCGGACAATGACCACCGACAAGCTCGAGCACCACCTGAACCGGATTGTCGAATCCGGCGACGAGGTGTTCTCCATCCACTACCAGGGTGGCCGTGACTGGATCATCATCTGCCGCAAGGCGGGTGAGCAGTGATGGACGGCACCGAGAAGACTCCCCGTCAGATCACCCGAGCCGCCTACCTCGACATGATCAAGGCCGCAGGCTTCGACGTCGACGACACCTTCTCACTGCGGTTCGCGACTGACGGCATCTACGCCGAGGTGGTCGCCCGCGACCCGGAGACCGGGGAACGAATGGTGGACGCCACCGCCTCGACGTCTGAGCAGGCTGCGCTCGCGAGGCACACGGTCTACGTGAAGGTCACAGACTGATGGGCGTCCTGGACAAGTTCGACCAGTCGACCAAGTTCTCGGCAACCGTCGAGCTGATCCTCGACAAGGCCGTGGACGCCGAGTGGCGCAAGCTGGCGGCCGAGCTCGACGATGCCGCAGTCAGAGACCACGGATCCTTGGCGATGCCTGCCACCACCAAGATCATCCAGCAGATGGACGCCCTCCGCGACCAGGTCGAGGCCTCCAAGGTGACGTTCGCGTTCGACCAGCTGGACCCGTTCGACTACATCGAGTTGCAGGCTGCACACCCACCCAAGCCGGGCGTGATGGCCGACCAGCTGCAGGGGTGGGATTCGAAGCTGTTCCCCCGGGCCCTGATCATGGAGACCTGCGTCTCGGTCACCGACGCCGACGGCGACACGGAGACCGAGATCCCCAAGGCGAAGTGGGATGCACTGTTCCCGACCCTGAACCTTGCGCAGTTGGACAAGCTGCTCGGGGCCGCCAAGGGCGTGAACCTCAACGAGACCTCGGTCCCTCCCTCAGCTCGCTCATTGCACGGGAGCCAGGACTCCGGAGCGAGCTTGGCACAGCCCAGTCCTGGCAAGGCCCGTCCCCGAAAAGGTTCCGCGGGTGGGAGCCGACCTACGTCACCGAAGTCGAGCGGGACGAAGAAGGCCGAGTCGCCCGACTCGTGACCACGATGGCCGAGCCGGAGTTCGACGAACAGAACCGTTCTCTGATGCTGGCCTTCGACTCGGTCAAGCTGTGCGCCGTCTGCGGCAACCCGGCCATTCTCTGCCAGGACCCCGAGCTGCAGGACAAGTGGAAGGCCGCCCCGCCTGTGCGCTGCCACCGAAACACGGCGCTGCTCGTGGCCCAGTCGAAGGTCACCGAAGAGACCAACCCGCAGATGCACGCCCTGATCTGGCGTGCCGTGCTCGACGAAGAGAGGGCGTGACCCCATGGCTGATCGGTCGGTCACAGTCTCCCTGCGGGCCCGCGTTGCCCAGTTCAACCGCGACATGGCCACCTCGGCAGCCGCGGTCGGCATCCTGGAGTCCCGGCTGCGCTCAGCCGACCGCGAGGGTGGCTCGTCGATCGACAGGCTCTCGGGCCGCATGGCCATCGCCGCGCGCGCCGCCGGTGCGCTCGGCCCCGGTTTCATCCCCATCATGACTGCTGCGGTCCCCCTGGTGGCCGGCCTGTCGACCCAGCTCGGGTTTGCGGCCGCCGCCGGTGGGACCGCCATTCTTGCGTTCAAGGGCATCGGCGGGGCGTTGGACGCCCTCAACACCTACCAGCTCGACAAGACTCCCGAGAACCTCGAGAAGGTCCGGGAGTCCCTTCGCGGGCTGGGTCCGGACGCCGTGAAGTTCGTGCACTTCCTCGACACCATCGGCCCCAAGCTCGCCACGTTGCGTACGACCGCCCAGGCCGGCGCCCTGCCAGGCTTCCAGAAGGGTCTGGACTCCCTGATGGACCGCCTGCCCGAGGTGCGTAACTTCGTCTCCCAGATGGCCGAGGGCCTCGGCGAGCTCGCTGCCGACACTGGCGCGGATCTCGCGTCGAAGAAGTGGGACGACTTCTTCACCTTCCTGGCCACCGAGGGCAAGCCCAAGCTGCTCGACTTCGGTCACACGCTGGGCAACCTGGCCACCGCGGGCGCCAACACGATCATGGCGCTCGACCCAGCCTCGGATGACTTCTCAGCCGGCCTGTTGAAGTGGTCGCAGAACCTTGCTGAAGCCACCGCGAACCTTGACAGCAACGAGAAGTTCCAAGAGTTCCTCGAGTACATGCACGACACCGGTCCGCAGGCAGTGGAGACGCTCGGGGCGCTCGCCAACGGGCTCCTGCAGATCGGTGAGGCCGCAGCCCCGCTGGGCGGCCCCGTGCTCGAGGGCGTGGAGGCGTTCGCCGACCTGGTGGCCACGATCGCAGACTCCCCGCTCGGCACGCCGATCATGGGCATGGTTGCAGCCGTATCCGCGCTGAACCTCGTGCTCGGCGCCACCAAGAAGATCTCCTCAGCCTCGCTGTCCTCCGGCGGGATCTTCGCCGGCGGGCTCATGTCGGGGTCCCCGGGCACGATGCGCTCGCAGCTCGGGATGATCCAGCAGATTCCCGGGGCGTACAAGAAGGTTGCGGCCGCCGAACGTGAGCTGGCAGCCGCGCAGGCGAATCGCGCCAAGGTTGCCGTGCGAGCCCGCGAGGCGGCGCTCATCATGGGCGCCCGACCCGGCGACCAGCTCGCCGCAGTGCGCATGCGGGTCCAGTCCGAGGCGACGCTCAAGGCTGTGCAGGCGCAAGCCGCGGCCGAGTCCAAGCTCGCCCTTGCCCGCCAGCGCGTCTCGGGCACGATGCGTGAGTCCGCCGCCGGGTTCGCCAAGGGCACCGCGGCCGCGGCTGGCTTCGCCCTGGCCATGTCCCCACTCCCGGAGAAGATGGGCCTGGCCAACACGGCCACGATGGGCATGATCGGCAGCCTGACCGGTCCGTACGGAACCGTCCTGGGTGCTGCCGCCGGCTTCACGATGGATCTGGCCGGCGCCAACGACGACCTCGAGGACTCGCTCAAGCGGGCTCAGAGGGCGGTGGAGGGCACCGACTACTCGGCGATGACCACAGGCCTCGCAGACGCGAAGAAGGAGTTCGACGACTGGAAGTCGGGGCTCAACACGCCCGACTCGGATGACGGGTTCTTCACGGCGTTCGGCAAGGGCTTCGGGGGGACGTTCACCGATCCGGCTGGCACGTTCGCCGGGATCAGGGCCGGGCTCAATGGCGAGGTCGATAAGCGCTCGGACGAGCTCCGCGAACTGCAGGACCAGGCGAACGACTTCGCCATCACCAGCAGCGACATCGCCAAGTCGATGGGCATGGCGGACATGTTCGGTGGCAAGGACACCGGGTTCATGGTCAGTCTGGAGGACCGCATCGCGGCGATGAAGGTCGCCCTGCCGGTGATGGACAAGCTGGGCATCTCGATCGAGGACCTGCAGAACGCGAACGGGGCAAAGAAGTCCGGGCTGCTGGCGCAGATCAACAACGAGATCAAGCGCATGGACTCAGACACCGGCCGGATCGGCAACGTCTCTGACGCGATCCTCGGCCTCAACGACCCGCTGCAGACAGTGGCCGAGTCGGCCGACGCTCTCAACGAGGCTCTGCACGCGCTCTTGGATCCGGCCGAGGCTCTGTCGGTGACCCAGGACACGTGGAACGAGAGCCTCCAGCACCTCAACGACAACCTCGCCGAGAATGGCCGGTCACTCAAGGGGCAGACGGACAGCGCTCGAACAAACCGCAGTGCAATCCGTGGGCTCAAGAACGACCTGGTCGAGTACCTGGTAGCCCAGCGTGGCGAGGGCGCCAGCTCAGACAAGCTGGCCAAGAACCTCAAGCTGGGCACCGAGCAGATCATCGCGCAGGGCAAGGCCGCCGGGCTCTCGGTTCCCCAGATCAGGGCCTACCTGAAGGAACTCGACCTCACTCCGAAGCTGATCGAGACGATCATCAGGAACGTCGGCCTGATGAAGGCCGAGCGCGAGATCGCCAACCTGAAGAAGAAGCTGCACGAGTTCGGCCTCACCAAGGCCGAGGCGACCGCGGCAGTCAAGGACATCGCGTCGGGCAAGGTCAACACCATCCAGGGCTTGATCGACAAGTACGGGCTGACCAGGGCCCAGGCGATCGCCATCCTCAGGGACGCCGCGTCCGCCGGCATCCGGGGCGTCATCGGCCTGATGGAGGACCTCGACAAGAAGGACGCCAATCCAACGGTCAGCCTCGGCGGTGCGATGGGTGTTTTCGGTGCGATCGGCGGCATCAGTGCGGCCCTGGCCAACCTCGACGGCGACTCCGCCACGGTCTACACCCGCCACGTCAACACGGGGGCGGCTGGCCTGTTCGCCGCAGACGGGGCCACCGTCCCGCGGCTGGCCAACGGCGGCTCTCCGGGCTTCACGGTCCCCGGCCAACGGCAGCCGTACGGCGACTCCGTGCTAACGCTGCTGGCGCCGACCGAGGAGGTCATCAGCAACCGTCACGGTCAGGCCGACCGGCACCGGCCGCTGCTGAAGGCAATCAACGCCAACCGGCTCGCCGACGGCGGCACTGCCGGCCGCTACGACCGCGGCTCTGTCATGAGCGAGCACTCGTCGAGGCGCGCCCCGGCCATGGCGATGTCGGTCACCGGTGTCCTGGACACCCCGTGGGGTCCGGCCACCATCGAGGGCATCGCCCGCGACGTGGCCCGCGAAGAGATCGACGCCGAGGCCGAGTTCGACCGGAAGGTACGCCGTCATGGGTAGTGGAATCGTTCGCGCCGGCAACGACACGTTCGCGAGGGCCTCCGTACCCTCGAAGCGGTTCGGGTCCACCAACTGGCTCCGCGTCGAAGCCTCCGAGGCGATCGCCTACGTCTACCTCCGCTCCCCCGCACCCAAGGGCGCCACGATCACGGCTGCCACCCTGCGCGGCACCACCCGTGGCACCTGGGCCGGGTCACGCACCCTGACCCTGCGGCCCCTGGCGGAGAAGTTCTCCTCAGCCACCACGTGGACCAACCGCCCCGACGCACGATCCACCGGCGCCGCGGTCACAGTCGTCGGCGCCGTCGCCCAGGGCACCACCGTGGAGTTCAACGTCCTCTCCTCGGTGCAGTCCATCGCCAACGGGGCCAAGCACTACGGCTGGAACCTTGCCTCGTCCTCGGCGACGGCGGTGAACTTCTTCTCCTTCGACTCCGGGTACGACTCCTGGGAGCTCGAGGTGGAGTGGGCCGACGAACCCGACAAGCCGACGTCGCAGACGCCGTCCTCGGCTGCTGTGTCGCTGTCGAAGCCGACCTTGCTGTTCGACTACACCGACGTGTCCGGGTCCACCGAGCTCGCGTCTGTGCAGGTGCAGATCGACCCACTCGGCGCCGGTGGCGGCACGCCGGACTTCGACTCCGGCGAGGTCGTCACCACCGAGCCCGAGCTCGACCTGAGCACGACGGCGTACGCCGGGCTGGCCGCCGGGTCCTCGACCCAGTGGCGAGTCCGGGTCAAGGACGGCTCCGGCCTCTGGTCGGCCTGGTCGGACTGGGCCACTTTCAACCGGGTCGACAAGCCCACGATCACCATCAACAGCCCTTCGGCCGGAGTCCTGTGGGACTCGACCCCGGAGATCCTGGCCACCGTCTCAACGGCCATGGAGGCGTACCGGATCCGCATCACCCACGGAGCCGACCGCACCAAGGTGCTCTACGACTCCGGCAAGCAGCCCGAGACGGGCACCTCGATCGTGTGGAGCATCCCGCTCAGGAACGACGCCGGCCGGGTCATCCTCCCCGACGACTCCACCCGGTGGCTCAACGTGCAGGTCTGGGACACCGTCGACCGCGAAGCGACCCCCGGCGACCCGACGTGGACGCAGACGTGGACACAGTTCACCGTCGACGACGACCTGGCCACCACACCTGTCGCCACCCTGGCCGTCACCCAGGTCGGGGACACCCCCGCCGTGCAGGTCGTGTGGACCCGGGCAGCGGCCGCCGACTCGTGGGAGCTCCTGAAGGACGGCAAGGTCGTGGAGACGTTCGAGAACGAGGACCTCGTAATCGCCGGCACCTCCTTCACGGCCACTTTCCCCGACACCGAGTCGTGGGTGCCGCACACCTACAACGTGAAGGCCGTCGTGAACGGCAAGCGGTCCACCAAGGGCCCGACCCGCACCTTCACCACTCAGGTCGAGGGCGTCTGGCTGCGTCGCACCAACGGCGACATGGTCCAGCTGCGCGGCACCGGTATCGACGAGTGGGTGCAGATGGACCGCCGGATCACCTACAAGCCGGTGAACCGTGCCATCGACGTCGACATCATCACCCAGCTCGAGGGGATCACCGGGCCCTTCAAGGGCACGATCTCCGAGTCGCCCACCCAGGACCTCGACGCGGCACTGGCGATCCTGGCCACGATCAAGGACAACCCGTCCGACGCGGTGAACTTGATCGCCGCGGACCTCCGCATCGTCGTACGACTGCGCCACCTCACCGTGCTGCCGTCGTCGTCGTTCATGGAGGGCTCGCGTCAGCACCGGGTCGAGTTCGAGTTCTTCCAGGTCGGCGACATCGGATACGGGGTCGACTGATGCAACGCATGGGCTTGAACGCGGCCGACTTCCGGGCCTACCTCCGAGCGCTGGAGAACACCCACGAGCGGCGCATCATCCTGCGAATTCTCGACCGTTCCGGGAAGCACCTGCGTGAGATCTCCCCGATGGTGCTCGACGGGCAGGTCACCGTCGACACGTCACAGAAGCCGGCGCGCTCGTGCACGATGACGATCCTCGACCCCACCCGTTCGATCGGCTTCGAGGCCGACGGGCTGGCCGACCTGCCGTTGCACCAGCAGCGGATGATCCGCGTCGGCTACTGCATCCGGGTGCCTGCCCTGGACCAGTGGGTCAACTGCTGGATCTTCACCGGCCCCCTGGACGACCTCAAGCGCACCGGCGCGCTGGTCGAGCTCGTGGCGTACGGCAAGGAGTCGATGGGCCTGGGCACGGCGTGGACGCCGCGACAGTTCGCGAAGGGCAAGAAGAAGACCGACATCATCCGGTCCCTGCTGTGGGCGTCCGGGGAGACCATGCTCTCGGTGCCCGACCTGGCCACGAAGCTGCCGGCCCGGTTCACGGTGAAGAAGCTGGACACGTGGTGGGACAAGGCCCGTCAGGTGGCCTCGTCGATGGACCGGCAGCTCTACTACGACGGGTACGGGCGCGCGGTGATGCGTCACCGGCCCGGGAAGCCTGTCTACACGTTCGACGGGGCGCTGCTCACTGACCCGGCGATCGGTCGTCCCGGTGGCGACTTCGAGAACATCTGGACCGTCATCGGGCGGAAGCCGAAGGGTGCCAAGCACCGGGTGGCGTTCACGTTGACGCTCCCGAAGGGGCACGACCTTTCACCGTGGTCGCTGGCTCGGGGCGGGAAGCCGTTCTACCGGGGTCGGGTGGAGGAGAACGACCAGATCCGCTCGAAGGCCGAGGCGAAGGCGAAGGCGGTCCGGCTCCGTAACGACGGGGCCAGGTTGCAGACCGAGTTCGGGTTCGACGCGATGCCGATCCCGTGTCTCGAGGAGGGCGACCTGGTGCGGGTCCGTACCCGTGAAGGGGCGTGGGCGGTGCGCCTGACGCAGTTCTCCATCCCCCTGGGGGTCGACGGGGCTGCGGTGATGTCCGTGGGCCAGGTGCGTCGTACGACGGCTCCGGTGACGCGCCGGAAGACGACCCGCAAGCGCGGGGACGGGTTCAACCGAGTGAAGACGTCGACGAAGTCGGGATCGGGGTGGTCTCGTGGCTGAGCACGGGCGTGTGATCAATGTCAACGACGACGCGATGGGCGACGTGTACGCCCTCGACCACGCCGCCGGGGTCACCGAGCTGCAGCTCACCGACGTCGCTGACTTCGACGAGGACGGCGGCTGGTGCCTGATCGCCGACGTCCCCACGGCGTACGCCAGCGTGGACGACGAGGCCGACACGATGACCCTGGTCGACCCACTGGTCGGCGACGTGGTCGAAGGCGACTTCATTGCGATCTGGGATGCCGAGTCGGGCGCCCCGGTGGTGGAACGGGTTGCTCAGGTCGTGTTCGACGAGCAGGTCGAGGGCGACCCGATGACGGTGGCGGTAGACCACCACCTGGTGCCGCTGCTTCCGCTGGGGCCGCGGGGTGATGTCGGGGAGTCGGTGATCATCGACGACACGACCGATGACCTGCGCATCGTGGACGTCATCGGAAAGAGCCCGTCCCTCGACCTGACGGGTGCGATCCCTTCCACGATCCCCACCCCGATCCCCGCCGAGCCCCCTGAGTCGTCCCCCGCCCTCGAGGTGGCAGGTACGCCGCGCAGCCTGGTCGTGCAGGCCACCCAGGTGGAGTTCGGCACCGTCATCGACTACCACCTGGGCACGACGTCGGGGTTCGTCCCGGACTCCACGACGCTGGTCCGGTCGACAGCCATGACGATCATCGAGATCGTGACCCTGCCCGACGGGACCACGCCACTGGATCCAGCCACCAGCTACTACTTGGTGGCGGTGGCGCACAACGCCGCCGGGGCGGCCCCGGTCGGGGTCGAGGTCGAGGGTCGTTTGAAGTTGAGCGACTCCGACACCATCGCCGAGTTGACGGTCTCCAAGCTGGTCGGCGGAACCCTGTCGGGTGCCACGATCTTGGCGGGACTGCTGGCGATAGGTCTGATCACGATCGACCCGGACAACGGCATCGTGGTGCCGGGTGGGATCACGATCCCCGCGAACGGTGACCCGATCCAACTGATCGCGCACGCCGTGTTGAAGTCCCTCACTGTCGAGGGCAACGCGTCGTTCTTCGGTCTCTCGCAGCTCTTCGGGGTGCTCCGGGCCTCGAACGGCGTCACGAACCCGACCGTGGCCCCCACGCCGGGGTCGATGTGGCCGAGCCTGGCCACCGACATCTCTGAGGTCGTCGACCTCGGCGCAGCCCTCGGCGGCCTCGTCGAGCGCATCGACCACACCGACCAGTGGGTGGGTGCGTTCAGTTTCTTCGGTGGTGGTGGCGCCAGGGCTGTCGACAAGGCCACCGGGGAGGGGATCGGGTTCTTCTTCCCGAACATGCCCTACAACTTCTACCCGGCCGGGCTCACCCGGGTCGGGTCGTCGTACTACGTGCTCGGGGAGGACCACCAGCGTCAGGGCGACTACTACGTTTTCAGGTTCGACACCGACATGGTCAAGACCGGGGAATGGCTCGCGTTCCCCTCAGACCAGGTGTGGCGGCCAGCGATCGGCACCGACGGCACCCAGATCATCATCGCCCGGTACCTGACCAACGGCCGCCTGGTCGTCGAGGAGTACTCCACCACCGGTGTCAGTGCCCGCGTCAACCTGTGTCTGCCGGTCGGGTCGACGCCCACGCACATGGGTGGCGTGTTCATGGGCACCGCCGACTTCGGCGCCGACCGGCTGATCGTCGCGACCCGGTCGAACCAGATTCTTGCGTTCGACCCGTCGACGTGGGTGAACTCCACGACCACCCTGACCCGGGTCACCGCCCACGAGTGGGCGCGTGCCGGTTCCACGCAAGTTGCCGGCTTCCACTGGGACGGCACCAGGTTCCGCCACCTCGACACCGGCGGCCGCATCTGGGACTACTCGAAACGGGTCACCACCCAGACTGTGGGTGTCGCTCACACCTGGTACGACGGGGACTCCGGGGGTACCGGGACGCATGAGACCGAGGACTCCCCGGCCGCCCCATGGTCGTGGAAGGCTAGGACCTGGCTCACTGTCACCACCCCGACACCCCCCGACGCGGGGAACCTGGATCCGGGGGCCGCTGACAAGGCTGACCGGGTCAAGGTGTACGTCGGCACCGGTGGCACCGTCCGGTTGCAGCAGACCCTTGCAGCCGGGGTTGTGTCGATTACCCCGTTGGATGTCCTCGACACGGGGTCAGCGGTCCCCCCGGCGTCGAATGGGTTCATCTCCGCAGGGTCGGCGCCGGGGCAGCTCGAGTCCACCGCCGTCGACTCGAACGGTGACCCGCTGTGGAAGTTCACCGGCTCCGGAGAAGCGGTCACCCCGTGGCGGCCCCGCGTCGTTGACGCCACCATGTCCGGAACCTCCGTCGCCGCTGGGACGACCGAGACGGCCACCATCGGCTACGGCTTCACCCTCGACGCCAACCCTGACGCAATCGTCGGGAACATCGCCGGGTTCGTCACCGGCGCCGGCGCCATGGTCGTACGTCAGATCGACACCTACACCACCACCAACTGCCGGGTCGTCTTGCTGAACACCGGCACCACCGCGGCCACATTCACTGACCTCCCCATCAAGCTCGTCGTCCACCCATGACCGCCACCTCGGGAGGAACCGTGACCCAGTCCCCGTCACAGATCATGTACGCCACCACCGTCAACGTCGGGCTACGCGGCCGCATCGAAGCCATCGTCCGAGTGCACCAGTGGAACAACGCCGGGAACCCCACCGCGGCCATCGGCCTCGACTCCCTCGTGTGGGCCGTGGCCACCAACCCCACCATCTACGACGCCGTCTCAGCCGCGATCGTCGACGGGAACATCGGCGCCGCAGTCGCCGCACTGGGCGAGGATCTCCTCCAAGGCGTCGTCCTGGACGCCCTGCAGCTCGCCCTCGGTGGCGCGTGATGCTCATCGACGGCATCCCCGTCGTCGAGTACGGGCCCCCGGCACTCCTGGCGCTCGTCGTGCTGATGATCCTCACCGGCCGACTGGTCCCCCGCCGCACCTACGACGACAAGGTGCACGAGGCCCAGGAGTGGCGCACCGAGTCCCGGATCAAAGACCAGCAGATCATCGAGAAGGACTCGCAGATCCAGCACCTCTCCGAGGTGGGCCGCACCGTCGAATCGATCATGCGATCCATCCAGAAGGGCCCCGACAATTCTGGAGGGGGTGGGTGCCCGTGAAGTGGGTGTGGAAGCGCCGCCTCGGCCGCCCCAGCGAGGCCACCGAGGCACGCGAGCAGGCTGAACGCGACCTCGAGCAGGCCCAGGCCGAGACCCCGGCCATCGAAGCTCTTGCTGCCCGCCTGCGCGAGCTGCGGGAGCACAACCACTTTGCCTCAGCGATCGCTACGTCGTTCCAAGGGAGGAAGCCATGAGCGCCGACATGCTGGCTTTGCTGCTGATCGTGGCGGCCGCGCCCCCGGCCACTGTCTTCCCGTTGCTGTACGGGCTCTCCGCGCCGTGGTGGCGGTCGCTGGTCGGCCGGGCCCTGATGACGTCCTCGCTCGGCCTGGCGTTTCTGATCGACATCTCGTTGGCCTACAAGGCGTTCGGTGACAACTACGCGTTGCGCGACGTCGTGCGCCTCAGCGTCTATGCCCTGATCGTGTGCGGGGCGTGGATGCAGTTCCTCGCGTTGGCCGTGCAGTTGCGCCGGCGTCTCCGGAAACACCCCTAGGCCCTTCTCGTGGCCACCCGACCCGTCTCCCGGCAGATGGGTTGTCCGGCCTGCCCGCACGAGCACCACCTGCTCCGGTGCGACATGAACGACTGCGACTGCCACGACGTCCCCCTGCCCGGCATCTACCCCGAGGAGACCTCGTGAAGTCCCTGCACGCCTCCGGCGAATGGAACCGACCCGACTCCGGCGTACGCATGGGCGTCGAAGCCTGGGTCGCCCAAGGTGCCGACTTCCTCTCCCACACCGAGGTCCGTCTCCACCTCGACGCGCTCAAGACTTTCACCACGATGCGCCTGTGTCGCGGCACCGGCACGGACGGGCAGCCCGAGTGCGCGCTGCAGGTCCGCAACGACCGTTGGCGCGTCGTCTCGGTGGAGACAGTCCGGCTGTCCACCCTGGTTATCCCGAGGCGCAAGGCCCGCTGCTACGCCCTCCACGTCATCGTCGAGGACCGCAAGACAGGCCAACGCCACCACCGCCTGGTCGTGCACATGCCGTCCGGGGTGGATGGCCTGCGAGGACTCAAGAACAACGCCCAGGGCAAGGTCTACCGCTCCGCGCTGGTCGGCCTCGCCGCGTACGTCGACGAGCTCGACGGGCCCGTCGTCATCACCGGCGACTGGAACCTCCACCTGCGCAAGAAGTGGGTGCGGGCACTCCTCGCGAAGCACTTCCCCGACTTCGCGCACACGCCCCTCACCGCGAAGGGCGGCACGCACGGGAAGCGGTTCATCGACTTCTCGTTGGCCCGCGGCATCGACCTGTCTGACCCCCGCATCGTCCCCAACCCTGCGTCCGACCACCGGGCGCTCGCCGAGCACCAGGAGATCACCGTGAAGGACCAGACCTACCCGAAGGCCGACACCACCACGCAGTGGTTCCAGTCCCGCTACCCCGGCTCGAGCATGGACGCCAACTGCGGCGTACTCCACACCACCGAGAGCACCGACTGGCCCGGCTACAACGGTGGCGCCACCGCACCCAACGTCACTGCCAAGCCGAACATCCCGGCCAAGCGCCTCCTGTGGCGACAGCACTTCGACATGGACCGATCCTCACGCGCGCTGCAGAACGACGCGGGCGGCGTCGAGACGAACACCCTGAACGTCGCCCAGGTCGAACTCGTCGGCACCTGCGATCCCGCGCACCGCACCAGCTGGGGCAAGATGCGCGCCGGCGTGGACTACATCTACTGGCCAGACGCCCCCGACTGGGCACTCGCCGCTCTCGCGGAGTTCCTGCGCTGGTGCGACACCGAGCACGGCATCCCCCTGGCCGGCGCGCAGGTCTGGCTGGTCTACCCGGCCTCCTACGGGCAGAGCAACCCGAACCGCTTCACGTTCGCCCAGTGGCGTGCACTGAAGGGCTGGTGTGGTCACCAGCACGTGCCCGAGAACGACCACGGTGACCCCGGCAACCTCGACTTCGCCCGCGTCCTCGAGCTGGCGAAGGGCGTCACGCCGACCCCGCCGAAGCCGGACCCCAAGCCGAAGCCTGCGAAGAAGTCCCGCGTCCAGCAGGCCCGCGCCGGCCTCACCGAAGCCGCCGCGATCCTCATGGCCGCAGCCCGCGCCGCCCGCCCCGGCCGCGCCCACGCCCTCAAGACCGAGGTCCGCAAGATCCGCGAAGCCCGCAACAACCTCCCCAAGAAGTGAGGCACACCATGTCCAAGATCCGCGCCTACTACACCGACACCGTCGACCGGGCCGCCAAGACCGCCGCCCAGTCCGCGCTCCTGACCATCGGAGCCGACCAGATCAACGCCCTGCACGCCGACTGGCAGCTCGTCGGCGGCATGGCCCTGGGTGGTGCTGTCCTGTCCCTGCTGACCACGCTGGCGCAGCGTGGGCTCTTCGGCCGCGAGTAGCGACCATGGCCCGCGTCGCGATCCCCGAGACCCCCACCACCAAGGCACTCGTCGCCGCGATCTGCTCCTACGAGGTCGCCGCCATCGTGACCCGAAGATTCCCCACCGTCACCGCATTCCACCGCCGCTGGCCAGCCGTCGGCATCGCCCTTCTCGGAGCACTGGCCATCCACTTCTTCACGCCCGACCCCAGCACCACAGTCCCGAGAGGACGCGCCCATGAACCTCGCTGACACGTTCGCCCAACATGACGCCGACGACGCCGCCAGGGACGCCGCACTCACCGAAGCCACCGCCATCAACAGCCAGCTGAACACCGACGTGGCCAACCTGACCCGCACGGTGGCCGACAGGGACGCCACCATCGCCGACCTCCGGGCCCGCATCGTCGACCTCGAGACCCAGGTCCCCACCCCGGAACCCGTCGAAGAGTTCGTCCCCCTCATGGGTGTCTACCTCGGCAACCACTCCGAGAACCCCGACACCAAGTACCACGACAACCTCGGCACCTACCCCGACATGTCGACCCAGTACTACCAGGCCGACCAGAAGCCCGGGTGGGCCATCAACGCCGCGGCCGAGAACGCCAAGCTCGCCCGCGGGATCATCCCCAACCTGACCGTGTCCATGGTCGGCGGCAAGTGGACCCACGCCCAGGTCGCCGCCGGTGCCGCAGACTCGTGGATCGACTACTGGGCCACCCAGCTCGCCGCCCTCGACAAGGGTGAGATCTGGTTCACCTTCGACCACGAATTCGAGGTCAAGCGCAACCACGACCTGTTCACGTGGACCGCCACCGACGAGGACTACGCCGCGGCGTGGAACCGCTGGAAGAGCCGGATCAAAGCCGCGCGCCCCAGCGTGAAGTTCACCTACTGGTACGGCTACTCCCGCCAGGGCGAGATCGACCACATCGGCTCGATGCTCAACTCTCCCGACATCATCACCCTCGACCCGTACGTTTTCTCCCACCACACCGGGGACGCCACCACCTTCGAGGGCATGGCCGGGCCGAAGCTCACGTGGCTGCGCGCCCGCGCGTGGTACGCCGGCCAGCCGATCGCATTCACCGAGTACGCCATCGACAAGACGTTCGGTGACGCGAAGTGCGCGGAGTTCTACACCAACCTGCGCCCCCGCATGGCCGCACTGGGCATCCACGCCGCGATCTTGTTCTCCCGCGACAAGTCCGGTTACGGCGCCGTGCAGGCGAACGTCATCACCACCGACACCTTCCCGCTCGCCAAGGCCGCCTACAAGGCATCCGCCACCGCACCCCACCGCACCCTCAAGGAGTCCTGACCATGGCTGACCTCGACTACGTCAAGATCGTCGGCCGCCTCGGCATCACCCGGGCCGACGGTGTCGACGAGGACGGCAACCCCGACACCGTCTGGTGCGACTCGGGGTCGGTCCTCTTCGAGCCGATCATCAACTACACCAAGGTCGCCGGCGGCATCCCGTCCCCCTGGATGGCCGGCCACGCGATCATCGAGGCCACGGTCGACTCGGCGGGCTACATCTCGTTGAACGGGGTGGAGTGGCTTTGGCTCGTCGACCTGGGGTCGTCCAAGATGAACCCGAGCATCGCCCGGGACAAGGCCGCCTACAAGGTGACGTTCAAGAACGTGCAGGCCGCCGGCGCGGATGTCACGTTCCCGCAGTTCACGTTCCACCCGCTCCCGGCCGACCTGCTCCCCGAGGGTGTGACGGCCAACGACCTGACGCTGCTGGCTCCGGTGCCGGTTGCTGGTGGTCAGTCGATCGTGGTCGGCCCGGCCGGCAAGTCGGTGTCCGCCATGAGCATCGTGGGCGGTGACCTGGTCACGACCCTGTCCGACGGGACTGAGCTGAACGCGGGCGAGCTGCCGGTCGGGCCGGGCGGATCGAACGAGGGTGTGGCCGGTTACATCACCGTGGACGGGCCGACGAAGGCTGCACTATCTGACACGATTGGTGCAGAGGTCACCGCACAGACCCCCAAGGCGGTCGCCCGGCTCCCGCTCAACGTGCCCACCTACGACGGCAACCCTTCAGCCGGTCACCCCGACGTCGTGCACGTCCCTGCCGGGTGGAACGGGTACAAGTACTGGATGGCATTCACGCCATTCCCCTCGGCCCCCCGAGAGAACCCCAGCATCGTCGCGTCCAACGACGGCGTAAAGTGGGAGATCCCGGCTGGCCTCACCAACCCCATCGTGCCATTCTCCGCCCTCCCCGCCGGGTATGACTGGTGGAGCGACACCGACATGGTGCTCTCCGCAGACGGCACCACGATGATGCTTTACTTCCGAGGCACCAACCAGGGCGTCACCAACACCTGCTACCTGACCACCTCCACAGACGGCATCACGTGGACCCCGTTCCAACAGGTCGTCGCAGGCATCGAGGAATCCCCCGCTGTCGTCGTGGAACCGGGTGGTGGCTTCACCATGTTCACCTGTGGTGAGAACACCATCTACCGCCGCACCAGTGCAGACGGCATCACATGGGCTGCCCGCACGGTCATCACCAGCCGCCCCACCGTCCCCGCCCCCTACGTCAACGTCTGGCACATCGACGTCGTGAAGGTCGATGGCACCTACCACGCACTGGTGGATATCAACACCGCAACGGGTGGCCCCGACCCGTACCGGCTGTTTCACTGGACGAGCGCGGACGGGCTCGCGTGGACAGGCCCCAGCACCCCGGCTGTGCCGCTCTCCGGGAGCCGGTTCGACAAGCGCGGCCACTACCGCTCCACGTTGCAGCCCGCAGCCTCCGGCATCGAGGGCCGGTTCGACGTGTGGACCTCCTCGATGGACGACACCCGCACCACCCACGACAACGCCATCTGGCGCATCGGCTACTACGGTGACCTTGACTTCAAGGACGGGGAGACGTGGAACTTCCCCGAACCCGGCGAGGTCGTGTTCAATGCCGACTCCGACGAGCGCTGGCTGCTCGCAAACGACCTCTCCACCTACGTGGGGGCACCAGCCGCAGGGCCGATCACGGGCTGGGCCGCTCGCGGGCTGCTGCACACGGCCAACAGTGGCGTCGTCGGCACGTTCCCGCCACCCCCGGCTGAGTGGCACTCGTTCGTGGTCGAGGCCCTCGTCGTCAATGGTGGCGCACTGTCGGGCGGCATTGTCCTCCAGTCCCGCTACCAGCAAGCGGGCGCGGGCGACACTCTGACGACCGGGCAGTTCGGGCAGGTTGTGGTCCCGGCTATCAATGCGCTCAATGTCCCGCAGTGGGTCACGCTCACGAACGAGATTGACCTCAAGTCGGGCGCCAGCCCCATCAAGGCCAGCATCGAACGGGCGTGGGGCAACGCCTCGGACGTCTTTGACGACACCGTGTGGATACTCGCCCTCCGACTCCGCCGCGTCCGCAAGACGAGCGCCTGACCCTGTACCAAACTGCTCGGATTGATACACCCCCACCTCTTGCCCTCGGGTACGGGGTGGGGGTACTTTCCATTTCCAAACAAAGCGGCCCCGACGCCGGCGGCAACCGACGTCGAGGCCTTGCCACCACCCTGACCTCAGACCAGGAGCAGTGACCATGACGAACGCTACCGCGACCCTCGTCGCACCCAGCAACAACACGGCGCACCTCTACGGCGCCCAATTCCTCGCCCGCTACAACGGCGCCACCCGCGACCTCTACGGGACCCGCCTCCGCATCTTCTTCGCCTGGTGCGCCACCCACAACCTCGACCCCATCACCGGGATCACGAGGCCACTCCTCGAGCTCTACTCCCGCCACCTCGAAGACGACCGCGCCAACTGCCCCGCCTCCGTCGCCGGCGCACTCTCCACGCTGAAGATGTTCTACCGGCTCCTCGCCCTCGACAACGTCATCCCAGCCTCACCAGCCGAGTACATCCGCATGCCGAAGGTCTGGTCCGACGAAACCAAGACCCTGGGCCTCGACCGCCTCGAGCTCTCCGCGCTCCTGGCCACCGCCCGGACCCTCGACAACACCCGGTGGGCTCTGGTCACCCTCCTCGGACTGCTGGGGCTCCGAGTCTCCGAGGCCTGCAACGTGCAGATCGAGAACTTCCTCGACCGCGAGGAGCGCGGCCACCGGATCATCTCCGTGATCGGCAAGGGCCACAAGCCGGCCACGATGCCGCTCCCCGTCCCAGTCGCCCGGGCACTCGACGCCTGCCGCGGGGACCGCACCACAGGGCCCCTGCTCCTCCGGGCCGACGGCGAGCAGCTGGACCGCTGCACGGCCGCACGGTGGGTGAAGTCGTTGGCGAAACGGGCCGGCATCCGCAAGAGGGTCTCACCGCACAGCCTCAGGCACGCGATGGTGACCAACGCCCTGGACGCCGGGGTGCCGCTGCGCGACGTGCAGATCGCAGCCCGACACTCGGACCCCCGGACGACGAACCGGTACGACCGAGCCCGCGGCAACCTCGACCGGCACGCGGTGCACACCCTGGCGGCGTACATCTCCGGCGGCGCCTGACCGGGCCTACCCTGTGCCCATGGCCCAGCAGATCGTCTACGCGATCCCCGACCGGCCTGAGTGCGAGGTGCTCGTCGACGGCGAGTGGTGGTTCGGCGAGGTCCGCATGTGGACCCAAGACGACGACGGCCACTGGACCGCCAACGTCTCATGGACCCACGACACCTACACCCGCCTCGGCAACTTCCCCGCCCACCAACTGCGCCCGGTTGGCCTACCCGAGGGCGTACGACGAGTTCGGCGTGAGCGCTTCCAGCCACCAGTAGAACCCCAGGGCAGAGAAGAGCAGGAGGCCGATAGCACCCCCGGCTTCGTTCTTGGCGAACGCGATCATCGCCATGACGAAGCCGCCGATGGGGAACACGAGCGCCAGGACGAACCCGGCCACGAAGAACCAGCCACTGAGCCACTGCCGTTGGGCGGGGAGTGAGGCTGGCACGCGTTGGCCCGTCCAGAACTGCCCGTCCCAGAACTGCATCGTGTTCGCCATCTCCGGGTCGGGGTACCAACCCGGCGGCGTCAGCTTGACCTTGGCCATCTCTCAATGATGCCACCGGGCCGGCTTTCTGTCTCAGGAATGCCGCGCGCCGTCACGCGCCCGAATGCGGATCTCAGAGGCGTTGCTACTTTGTTGCTACATCAGCACCCATTTTGGCCCCGATCTGAGTCTGAATCGTCGGCAAATCCCGCAATGTATGAGATTGCGGGGCCATTGCCGTGCCGGACGACCCGCCCGGACCCAGCCGCCACCTCAGCGCTGAGCGCTGGCCAGCCGACCCCGGCCGCGCGCACAGATCACGATCACCTTCTCGTGATCGGCCGGCGCCCTCGCGGCGTCCAGCAGCCTGGAGGCCTGGTCATAGTCGTCGAGCGCCAGGTTCCACAGCTCGAGCGCGTCGTGCTCGTCCATCCGTTCGGCATCGATCGCCGCGCCGAACGCCATCACGTCGGCCTTCGCCTGGTCGGCGAGGTTCTTGGTCTGGGCCCGATCGGCCGCCTCCTCGAGCCCCCGGGCGCGACCGCGACGCCGCCACCAGCCACCGATGGCGCGCGCCCGGAAGACCACGACCAGCAGCACGAGCACCACCGCCCCGACGAGCACCGCCCAGCGGGCCACCTTCACCTTCGTGCTCGGCGGCTCGGTCCGGCTGCCGGACCCCGAGTCGGAGACCTCCGGGTCCTCCCAGATCTTGGCCAGCTCCTCGTCGAAGCGTTCGGCACCGGTTCGGGTGGTGCCCATGCGCACCAGCTCGACGAACCTCGCTCGAGCTGGGCCCGCCAGACGCTCGGCGACCTCCAACGAGTAGGTGACGTCCCGCTCGTCCTTCGGCACGGTCTCGAACCCGCCGTACTCGGGAATCGTTCCGGGCGAGTAGACCAGGGTCAGTCCCGGGGTTCGGTCCCCTTTGAAGCGAGCCAGCTCCAGGTGCTGGGCGTGCAACTGGGGAGAGGCATCCGCCGCCTTCGGCAGCCGGGCGAGGATGCGCACCCGAGTCGGGATCCTGGCCTCCGCCACCAGCTCGCGGATCTCCCGCAGCTGCGCCGCGCTGAAGCCGGTTCCCCTCTGCACGGTGACGTCGGGCTCGGCGACCTCCGAGCGAGCCGGCACGGCGGACACCGGCCCCACGATGACCGCGCCGACGACCAGCCAGGCCGTCGCCACCAACGCTGCGAGCAGGGTCCTCACTCCTTGAATCCCTTCAGGTAGGAGCGGTCGCGTCGCGCGGACCAGCGGATGAACTTCATCAGGTACCACAGCGGCACGGCGAACGTGAGACCCATGAACCCGCCCATGACCAGCGGGCTCTCGGTGTAGTCCGAACCCTTGTCCCTCTCACGTTCGTTCTCGACCGCGTCGTCGACGGCCTCGACGAGCGTGCGCACCGCGGTCTCGGAGGAGCTCTCGTAGTCGGGGTAGAGGTAGAGGCGCTCACCGAGACCTCGCTTGAGGTATTCGACGTGACCCCTCTCGTCGTAGAGCAGATAGACGCCGTCACGGTCGGTGGCCGACGCGATCCGGCTCAGCAGCACCCGGTCGTCCTGCGGTTCGAAGCCCTGGGTGGGCACGGCGCTGACGAACACCGGTGTCTCGCTCGCCTCCACCGCCGCCCGCACTCCATCGGTGTCCACGAAGTGACCGACGGTGTCGGCGAGCAGCGGGTCGACGTACATCGCGTCTGCGCGGAGCGCGGCCGCCACCTCGTCGACGTACGGCGTGCGCAGGCCGACGTCGGCCACCGGTTCGTCGTGGTCGGAGCGCTCGAAGACCGTGTCGGCGGTGAACAGCAGGAAGATCCACCCGATCGAGCTGAGCGTGCAGAGGCCGACGAAGAACCACTTCACGCCCTTCAGCTTGACCTCGCTGGTCGTCATCGTGCCCCCAACGCGGCGAGCAGCGCACGCCTGGCCCAGCGCTCGTCGATCGCGCCGTAGCCGGTGCTCGTCCACACGTCGTCGGTCTCGTAGTAGGCCCGCACCTCACCGTCGTCACCGGTCACCAGCAACGCCGGTGGCGCCGCACCTCGGGTGACCGCGCCCGCACACGACGGGCAGCAGGGCAGAGAGACCTCGCGCCGCTTCACCGAGGTGGTCGCAGCGTGCATCGGGTGGAAGTAGCAGCGACGCGGCGGGTCCTCCCCCGCCAGCGCCACCCGGCCGTCGGCGACAAGGAGATGCACGCCGACACGGTCGCGTTCCCGGTCGGAGTCGACGTACTTCGCGGCCGCGTCGAGGAACCCCTGGGCCGCGTCGTAGGCCGGATCACCTGGAGAAACGTCGGACCCGGCGACCTGTTCGGCGAGGTCGGTGACCTCCTGCTCGACGGCGAGCGGGGTGAGTGAGGCGAGGAGCAGGTCCGGCCCACGTGTCGTCGGGGCGGCCACCCGCTCCGCCAGGGTGGCACGACGACCAACCTTGGTCTGGTAGAGGAACAGCGCGATCGCCCCCAGCACCACGACGCCGGCCGCGACAAAGGTCCGCGGATCGGAGTAGACGTCCTCGCCGTCGTCGGCGAGGAGCGGGTCCTCGGGCCCGGCCGCGGAGTCGTCGAGCAGCGACACGTCGCCGGAGAGCTCGGCCACCAGCTTCTGCGGCGCCGGCGCGTTCGGAGCAGCCAGTCGCAGGTAGACCCAGGCCTGGGCCACCGAGGTCATCGAGAGGTAGCGCTCGGGGTCCGGACTGGCAGCCACGATGCGGCGTACGACTGCCTGGGCCCGGGTCTCCCAGGCCTCGATGGGATCGGCCGCGCGGCCGGTGACGTCGTGCTCGATCAGCACGAACCCGGTCTCGGAGCTCAGGAGGGCGACGCTGTGCCGGGGCAGGCCCAGCACCCGCAGCACGCCGGCGTCGTCGTTGTCGGTCATGTCGGAAGGCTTGGGCCACAGGTCCTCGGCCTCGGTCCACAGCGCCACGTGCAGCGGCACACCGAGATCGGCCTTCTTGACGCCGGCCTCGAGCCGCTTGCGCCACAACGCGAGGTCACCCTGAGCCGGGGACGCCTCGAGGTAGACGCCGGTGGCCTTCATCTGCTTCGGCATCGTGGTCGACCGGTCATCGGCCGAAGCGGGCGACACGGATGCCACCAGGCACCACCCGAGAAAGAGGGCCACGAGGGCCCGGCGCATGATCACGCAGGGATGCTAACCGCTCACCGGCCCGACCAAACCCGGCCGTCAGTGGAGCAGCAGGAACCAGGCCCCGACTGCTGAGGGAACCAGCCCCAGCACCAGCCAGGCGGACAGGATGCTGAGCTGGTTGATGGTGCGCACCCCGGCGAGGGTGATCGTGCCGACGATCGCTGCGATGATCAGCAGCCCCGGCCGGGCACCCGGCCGGTCCGCGACCGCCGCGAGGAAGCAGAGCCCACCGGCGAGGATGAAGCCGACCGTGGTCAGCAGTGCGGACATCACCCAACGCTGGACTCGCTCGACCTTCATGAGCGGAGTCTCTCAGACCTTGAGGCAGTCCGGAGTCAGGTCAGCCGGCCTCGACGGCGGCCATGGTCTTGTCGACCAGGTCCTGGATCGAGCCGCCGGTCACGGGATCGCCGTCGACGAAGATCGCCGGGGTCCCGTTGACGCCGCGCTTGGAGGCGGCGTCGCTGGCGTTGACGACCCACTGGCCGAACTCCGAGCGCTCGACGCCGCGACGGATCTGGTCCTCGTCGGCGCCGGCCTGGACGGCCAGGTCGATCAGGTCGTCATTGCTCGGGTAGGGACCACTCTCGGACGGCTGGTTCGCGAACAGCAGGTCGTGGAACTTCAGCGCCACCTCGCCACCCGAGGCGTCGAGCACGACCCCGAAGGCGTTCAGCGCCCGACCGGAGTAGTCGTTGATGAAGGCCATCGGCCGGTAGACCAGGTAGACGTCACCCTCGGCTGCCGCCTGCTGGAGCTCCTCGTGGGAGGCCTCCTCGAACTGCATGCAGTAGGGGCACTGGTAGTCCTCGAAGACCTCCACCTTGACCGGCGCATCCGGATCGCCGACGCCGAGTCCGTAGGTGTCCGCGAGCGCCGGCGCACCCTTGGCCGGCGTGGCATCCGGGCTGGTCGACTCGGTGGGTGTGCTCCGGTCGCTCGACGACGAGCCCGGTACCTTCCCCTCGTCGCCGGTGGTGTCCCGGTTGGCCTGGATCACCAAGCCGATGCCGACGATCAGCAGGAGGACCAGCGCGATGCCTCCGCCGATGAAGGCGTTGCGTTTGCCGGAGCCCGGGGCGGGTGGCGGGTTCGTGTTGTACGGGGAGGGCATGCGAACCATTCTCTCAGGGGGTGAACATCACGTTGTCGAAGGCGAGCCGGGTCCGCCGGCGCCACACCAGGAAGCCGGAGGCGACCAACAGGCCGACGTCCCGGGCGATCTCCCACGGGTAGTCGTCGGTGGCGTTCGCGTCGTAGCCACCGCCGCCGAAACAGCCGCACTCGATCTGCAGGCCACGCTGCCAGGCCGACGCGATGCCGATGATGAACGCCACGCACAACAATGCCGACACCAACGCCACCGGTCGCACGAGCACGCCGAGCACCAGGCAGAGGCCGACCACGATCTCGACCAGCGGCAGCACGTGTCCCAGGGTGGGTACGACGGCCTCGGGCAACAGGTCATACGCACGAACGGCGCGAACGCTGGCGGCCGGATCAGGGAGCTTCAGCGCGCCCGCGACGATCCACACCCCGCCGACCACGAGACGCGCGAGCAGACCGATCCATCCCACCATGCGTCAGACAGTAGGACCATCACCTGAGACGAGACTGAATCGGCCTCTGCCGCCACACCCGTTAGTGTCGTCCGGGTGAACGAACGACTTGTGTGGATCGACTGCGAGATGACCGGACTCGACCTGGTCAACGACGCGCTGATCGAAGTGGCCGCCTTGGTGACCGACTTCGAGCTCAACGTGCTCGGTGACGGAATCGACCTGATCATCAAGCCCCCGGCCGCTGCCCTCGACCAGATGAACGAGTTCGTGCGTGACATGCACACGAAGTCCGGCCTGCTCGAGGAGCTCGAGGACGGCATCACCATGGCCGATGCGGAGCAGCAGGTCCTGGCCTACATCAAGCAGCACTGCCCCGACGGTTCGCGTCCGCCGCTGGCCGGCAACACGGTCGCCACCGACCGCGCGTTCCTGGCCCGCGACATGAACGAGCTCGAGTCGTTCCTGCACTACCGGATCGTCGATGTCTCCTCCATCAAGGAGCTCTCCCGCCGCTGGTTCCCCAAGGCCTACTTCTCCTCGCCGCCCAAGCGCGGGAACCACCGCGCCCTGGCCGACATCCAGGAGAGCATCGAGGAGCTGCGCTACTACCGCGAAGCCGTGTTCCAGCCCAGCCCGGGCCCGGACAGCAACACCGCACGCGAGATCGCGGCCCGTCACGGCGGATCGTTGACCGGGCTGGCCGACCCCGATTCGCCCAAGACCCCCTGAGATGGCTAAACTCCTCTCCGGTCACGCCGCTTCGGCGTCGTGCCCATGGTGGGTATAGCTCAGCTGGTAGAGCGCCGCCTTGTGGTGGCGGATGTCGCGGGTTCAAGTCCCGTTACTCACCCCGAGAAAGACCCCCTCTGACCTGCGCAGACAGGTAAGAGGGGGTCTTGTTTTTTAACGGTTACTCGCTCAATTACTCAAACTCCTGGCGTACCCTCAGTGACATGGGCAGGCCAATCAACCCCAAGGTGACGACGTACGAACGCACCGACGGCACCCTCACCTACCGCGTCCGCGTCCGCGTCGACGGCCGCCAGTCCACCGAGACCTTCGACTCCGAAGCCGCCGCCCAGGCCTTCGCGATCCAGTGCAAGGACCCCAAGGTCGGGCCCGCCCGCGCGATCGCCCGCCGCGACCGCGAGGAAAAGGGATCCGACGCCTACATCCCCACCGTCGCGGAGATGCTCGAGACCCACCTGCGCCAGCTCACCGGCATCGAGCAGGCCTCACGTGACGGGTACCGCGCCGAAGCGCGCCGCAGCTGGCTCCCCGACCTTGGCCCGTTGCGCCTGGACGAGGTCACCCGCGACGAGGTCGCCGACTGGGTCAACGCCGCCACCGGCACGGTGAAGCCGAAGACCATCAAGAACGCGCTGTCGGTCCTGTCGAGCCTCTTCGAGACCGCGATCGAACGCGGCCACGTCACCGCCAACCCGGCCCGCCGTATCCGGATCTCTCGCGACGGCGAGGAGGACACCGACGACATCCGGTTCCTGACCTACGCCGAGTTCGACATCCTCTATGCCCAGTTCCCCGAGTGGTACCGCCCCTTTGTGGCCACCCTGTTCGGTACCGGCATGCGGTTCGGTGAGATCACCGCCCAGCAGAAACGCGACGCCGACCTGGCCGCCGGCCACTGGGACGACGACATCTTCACCGAGGCGCCACTGATCCGGGTGGCCAGGGCCTGGAAGAAGGGCAACCGGCTCGGGCCGCCGAAGTCGAAGAAGTCACGCCGCCCGATCTGGGTCGACCCGGTCGTCGTCGATGCCTACGAGGCCCAGCTCAAGAACAAGGCCGCCAGCGACCTGGTCTTCACCACCCCGTCCGGGCTGCGGATCACCCACGCGAACTTCTACAACCGGATCTGGCGACCCGCGACCATCCGCGCCAGCGTCTGCGCCGAGCACATGCCGAAGGGCTGCCGCTGCGGGACGGGGAAGCCGCACCTGTGCAAGGTCCACACCGAGAAGAACGAGAAGCGTCACCACATCCCGATCGAACCGTGCGGTTGCCCCGGCACCCTCGCGTCACGGCCGAGGATCCACGACGCCCGCCACACCCACGCGTCGTGGCTGATCGCCCAGGGCATCCGCCTCGAGGTCATCCAGGAGCGGCTGGGTCACGAGGACTACGCCACCACCCGCCGGGTCTATGGCCATCTGCTCCCCGACATGCAACGCGAGGCCGCCCAAGCCGCGGCCCTGGCGTTCGCCCGCACCGCACTGGCGGCCAACGAGGACAAGCCCGCGAAGGAGCTCACCGCTCCCGCGTCGACGACCTGACCCGGGCCCGCTGTTCTCGGAGCCGCTGCAGGCGCCGCACCGTGGGCGCGTCGTACGCCATCGCCTCGGGCTGGTCGATGAGGTGGTTCACCAGCTGGAAGTACCGCGGCTCCGAGAGCCCGAACCGGTCGCGCACCTCGGCGACCTTCGCGCCCAGGTACCTCCACTCGAGGCGCTCGAACTCGAGCACCGCCTTGTCCCGATCACTCAGGCCCACGTCTCCACCTCCACAGCGTCTCCCCCATCGTCGGACGACTCCCCGTCCCGGGACGCACGGACACGCGCGAGCACTGCATGCTCCCGGCCAGTGAGGTGACGCAACCGCACCCGGACGGTGTCGGGGTCGACCCACAGCTCGAACGCGAGCTCGTGCACGTCGTCGGTCCACTGCGCCGCTGTCACCAGGTCCGCGAGCTCAACGAGGCGGAGCGCGGCCTCGCGATCCACGCACAGTTCCTCACGCGCCTCGCATCCCGGGGCGGCCGGGCCACGCTCGAGGTGAATCAGCTCGTGCGTCAACGTCGACCTGCGCTCGGTCTGCAGCAGGTCCGGGTGCAGGGTGATCAACTGGTGCGCGTAGTCCACCCGACCCAACGTCCCCGGACCCGGGTCGGCGAACACCAACGTCACGTCAGGCCGGCACCTCAGCGACCGCCACGGGTTCCATCGATTCTTCATCCCCCACATGAAGCAGGACGGTAGAGATGGGCACCCACAACGGCCGAACGGGCGCCTCACGTGAGTGAGACGCCCGCCGGTGATGTAGTTGGGGGAAGGCCCCGCAACCGCTCATTTGCCAATGTGGTGGTGACAGGTCCTAGCCTGTCATTTATCGACTCAGAGCCCTATCGCTCTCGCCGATGCGCGGAACTCAGAGCCCTATCGCTCTCGCCCCACACACGCACAGTGTAGACACACAATGAGGGTCAGTATCAAGATCTGGGCAATTTCCTAGCCCCGTTCAGGGTGAGGATGTTCACCCTCTCCTTGTGTCGATCGCAGAGGTCCTCGACATCGAACGACTCAGCCACCCGGCGCGCAAGGCGCCGCTTCTCGCGCCCCGTTCGTGATTCTGTGGGCGCCTCGAACCGGATGTGTCGGATCGCTCCAGCGAACATGTCCGCCAGCTGCAGCAGGTCGTTGCACTTGGAGTCCAGCGACACGGCCTGGATCAGCGGAGCTCCCTGGAGCTGCGCATTCGCCCTGCGCTTCACCTCCGCGCCCAAACCGATGTGCACCGGCGTGGTGATGACGTCCATGAATGCGACGGCCACCTCGTTTCGGTTCAGGCCACCTTGGATGAGATGTGAGATCAGGTCAGCCTGCACCGCCCAGGACTCCGACCCCTTGAACGGGTTGTACCTCGAGTCGACCACGGTCGCGACCAGGTGTGCGTCGCTCTTCTCGACAACGTCCAGCACTGCGGCGAAGCGGTCGAAGTTGTACTCCGTCACCTTGTTGAACTTGAACTCACCCTTGTACTCGAACTTGTCTCGGACGCCAGCGATCTGTCGCGCGAGCATGTCCGGGTGACGCGTTTTGACTCCGGCAAGGACGTAGCCCTTACCCGCCGATCCGCGCGCGCCGCTCTCGTCGATCCAGAACGTCGCGGCCTGTGCTGCCACTCGCTCCTTGGCGACGTGCCGCGCCCCAGCCACTCGACGACGATCGCGCGTCACACTTCTCCCCTGCTCACAACCATCGATCCCAGTTCCCCTAGACGTTCGCGTGCCCCCACCCGCCTGAGTGTCGGCGGCTCATCAATCACCCTATGTCCGTCCGCTACGACTTACTGGTGATCTTGGTTCTCTTCGCCGGCTTCGTTCTGTGGCCGATCCGTCTCGTGCCGCGACGGGGTGCCGCGCTTCGACGCTGATTTCTGGACATCGGGGATCCATCTCGCACTTGCACTGGTGTTCGTGTCAAGGTCGGGGGTGGCGGGAGACGCCTTACGCGCCAGACCTCTCCCACTTGTGCGTTCGGTGCGGCGGCCCTGGAGCTGGTCGCGGTCGAGCACGACCCGTCGGTCCTTGACGCGGTCCTCGAGCAGCATGCGTTGCCCGTCGGTGAGCGCGACGCCCGCTGCCTGGTCGAGGACCTGTTCAGGGTTGTCGCTTGCGTCGATGACACCGAGGAGCTCGAGGTAGGCGTCCATGTCGTCGCCACTGCTGCCGTTGTTCTCGGTTCGGCGGATGGCCATCGACTCCACGTTGCTGTTGCCCACCTGTTCGCTGATCATCGAGTGGGTCTTCCCCGACCCAGCGTTGTGCCTGACAGCCCGAAGTCGACGCCCCACCTCCGCGAGGAGATCCTCGTCTGGCAACTCTCGGATGGGTGACTCGATATCGCCGGCGTCGAAGCCCAGGTCGAGAGCCTCCACGGCCTTGGCCAGCACGCTGGTAGGCGGCACGCTGAATGCCTTCGCCAGGCCCTCGATCGTCGCCCGGTCTGGCAGCCGGGATAGGCGATCGCGGGAATCGTTCACGAGTTTCGAGACCAGCTGCTTGGACAGCGTGGACTTCTTCTCGAGGTCGACGTTGCGCCACCCGCGCTCGTCCATCTCGCCACGAATGAACCGCGTGAGTGCATGTGTCATGGATGAACCGTCCTACGTCTGACGCGGGTGTGGCGAACGTGGCCGACATGGTTCGTCAACCGGCTTCCGTCGCTTCGGCGTACACATCATGTCAACTAACCGTTTCCCGCGCGAACGGCAAAGTATTCGCCTGCCTGCAGAACTACTCCCGTGTAAGTAGTTGACAGAATGTCCACGGATCGTGGACTATTAGTCGTGTTCCCGTTGACAACCAAGTAGAAGGAGGTGCAGGATGAGGCAACGCCAACGACGACGCGGATCGAGAGGCAGATGGATGCGACTGCGTAACCCGAAACTCCTGGTCGATTACATGAAGGCCAATGACTTCACGCAGGCCCGCCTTTCGAGGTACGCCGGCTGCTCTCGGCAGTTCATTCACATGCTGGTCAGCGGCGAGCGGACCACCTGCACGACGGAAGTCGGCCGCCTCATCGAGGAGGCGCTGCGCGTCCTCCCTGGCACCCTGTTCGACCCTTCCGGGTCGCCTGTGCGACGACCTTCGGTCAAGCGTGCACGGACCCCAGCATGAGCGCCGAGAACTACGACTGCACCCGCTGCGGTGCAGCGTTCGGGATCGCTGGTGGTGGCGATGACTGGACCGACGACGACATGGCTGCGCAGGACCACTACGAGACCGAGGTCCGGTTCCACGAAGCGCGCGAGTGCGTCCGCTCCTCCACCAAGGTCAAGGAGCTGGTACTCGATGAGTCACCCCGCGTAGCAGCGGCGAACGTCTGCGCTGTCCTGTCGAACCTACTCGGCTCGGTCAGCCTCTGGTTGCACGACGACGAAGCCCTGATGAGCGAGGAACTCCTCGAGAGTCTGGACACGCTTCTTCAGGCTGCTGACCTCGTCACGGAGACCGTTCGTTCCGTAGGGGTCAGGGTGGATGCGGGCCATGAGATGTCCTCTGTTCCTGGTGACAGTCAGGCGGCTGCTGTTACAGCCCCTGGCTCGAGGGTACGGAGCGTCACCGACAGTCCTGCCGCGGCTGGATCCTCTGCCGGCCGCGGCGGGCTGGACGGTGGTCCCCGATGACCGGGCTGATCGCGTTCGCTTTCGAGGGGCACCGCGTCCGAACCGTCGAAATGGACGGCTCGACCTGGTTCGTCGCGGGAGATATAGCGACCGTCCTCGAATACCGGATGGCCTCCGACATGACGCGGCGGCTTGATGAGGCCGACACGGGTTACGCAATTGTGAGTACCCCTGGCGGCGACCAGCGCATGACGGTGATCAACGAGTCTGGGATGTACGACGCCGTCTACCGGAGCAATGCCACCGGTGCCCGCGCATTCCGCCAGTGGGTTACCAGCGAGGTGCTCCCCCAGATCCGCAGGACCGGATCCTTCGGTGAGATCCAGCCACGCCGCGAACTGTCCCGCCTCGAGTTGATCGACATCGCTCGTGACGCCGAGCTCGAGCGGATCGAGGCGGTCAAGGCGAAGGAGCAGGCCGAGGCCTTGGTCCTCGAGCTCGAAGCGCCGGCCGCTGCCTGGGAAGGTCTCGCCTCCGCGCAGGGCGACTACACCGTCTCCGACGCCGCGAAGATCCTTGGCCGCGCCGGAGTCGGGACCGGTCCACGGAAGCTCTTCGACTATCTCCGCGACGACGCCCGCTGGGTGTTCCGCCGCGGCGACCGGTGGCAGGCCATGCAGACCGCAGTCAACGCCGGCCTGGTGGTCGAGCGGATCACGGGCGGCTACTTCGACGACGTCACCGGGGAGCGGAAACAGGGCAAGCCCCAGGTCCGGGTCACCCCGAAGGGCATCGAGCGACTCCTGACGCTCATGTCCGGCAACGTGTCCATGCTCCAGACGGGAACCGACCGATGACCGACACCGACCTCCTCACCCCCGAGCAGGCTGTCGAGCAGCGGCTGCTGCCGTTCGGGAACGCCGACTGGATCCGCGCGCAGCTGCGCGCTGGGAAGCTGCGTGGCTCGAAGGTCGCCGGCCGGTGGCTGGTGTCGAAGGAAGCCATCGCGGAGATGGTCGACGCCGGCACCAACACCACCCGCCGCCGGCGGCGGCGCGCGAAGGCGAAGGCATGACCACCATGTCCGCCCACCAGGCCCTCACGACCGCTGGCGGCGGCGCGGTCCTCGCCCATCGTCCTCACGGTGGCGTCACCCACGTGTACGTGGGTCCCATGACGCCGTCCGGCCGTTTCATCCCCCGTTCCGGCCGGACGGTTTGCAACACACGGACTCGTCGTCTGCGGGTCGTTCTCGACCCTCGGGTCGTGGGCGACGAGTCCCTGTGTCTGCGGTGCTCGGCCTGCCTGCGACCGGGGAAGGCCAGGCAGGCCGAGCCCATCACCCGTGACGAGCACATGGCGGCGTACGCCGGGGTGACCGGGTTCGACCTGGCATACCGCGCCTACGCCGCACAGACCGTGACCGAGGTCGAGCAGCTCGAACACCTGGCACTCCTGGTCGTCGGGTTCCCCGTCTGCAAGAAGGACCCGGTCCTCTCCCCCACCGGGAAGACCACGCCGCCGATCGACAAGCACCTCGCAACAGCGCGGGTCCGGGTCGGTGGCACACACAACGCCATCACCGAGGAGGCCCGGGAGATCGAAGCAGGCCGCCGGGCCCTGGCGGCCGAGCAGCGTCGCCGTGACCGGCACGACGCCTGGGCCGAGAAGGAGACCCGGCGAGAACAGATCGGGTTCGTCAACGCCGAACACACGAAGTCCGCGTAACCCAACAAAAACAGCGGCCCCGCCACATCGACCAAGACGCAAACGGGACCGCCCTACGAAAGGACATCCTAGCGATGACCACCTTCACCACCACGGGCCGCGCGGTGACGGCATGATCCTCGGCCAGTCAACCCCCCGACCAGTGCCGTTTCGACTGCACCCGGCCGACCACCCAGGCGATCAAGTTCCGGTCGCAGTCTGGCCTCGCGTGGGTGATGCGGTCGTGCGACGAGCACGCCGCCGGTGCCCCAGAGATCGCCCGGTTGCTCGGCTTCCAGATCACCGAACCCGTCACCACGACGGCGGTGCCGGCATGACCGTCACCTTCGTCCTCGTCCTCGCGGTGTGTCTCCTCCTGGCGCTGCTGACCATCGCTGTCGGTGGCGACCAGAACCTCGCCGCCACCAATCGTCGCCTCGCCGCGGAGAACGAACACCTCCGCCGCCGCCTGGTCCACCCGTCCACCCGCCCGATCGATGGAGGCACAGCATGACCACCACCCTGACCACCCGGGACGTGCTGAACCGTCTCCCTGTCCGTGACCTCCGCGTCACCGCCGTCGACGGTCGGGTGGTGGTCGGGACGGTGAACGGCGACGACAACGCGTCGTACTTCATCACCTCAGCTGACGCCCGGTCCCACGCGACGTACATCAGCCGCGTCTTCAACGGCGCACCCGGCAAGGCCGCCTGGGTCGCCGACATCGTCCTTCTGCTCGTCGCAGCGGTCGACGCCGACGAGCAGAACGGCCTCCTCCCGCCCGTCTCAGTCTTCGCAGCAGCCAAGGAGCAGCACTGATGACCACGTTCGCGATCGTCCCGATCGACCAGGTGGCACCGCACCCGCGGAACATTCGCCGCTCCGCCGTCGCCGACGAGGAGCTCGTGTCGTCGGTCCTCGAGGCCGGCATCCATGAGCCCGTCCTCCTCGGCCCCGAAGACGCCGACGGGGTCCGGTTCCTCATCGCCGGGAACCGCCGCTACGACGCCGCGGTGAAGGCCGGCCTCACGTCCCTGCCCGCCATGCTCCGCGACGACCTCGACACCGAAGCGAAGCAGTCGAGGTCATGCTGATGGAGAACCTCCTCCGCACCGACATCAGCGAGGTCGAGGAAGCCCAGGCCTACGAGCAGCTGGTGCTCGGCGGCATGGACGCGAAGGTCATCGCCGCCAAGACCGGCCGCTCCCTGCGCACCGTGAAGTCCCGCCTCAAGCTGAACGACCTCCCCGAGAAGGCACGCGAGCAACTCCACGACGGGCAGGCGACCCTCGCTGACGCCCAGGCCCTGCTGGAGTTCGCAGACGACCACGAAGCATCAGCCCGCCTCGAGGCAGTGCTGGGTGACCGGGACTTCGCGTACCAGGTGCAGAACGAACGAGCACGCCGACAGCGCATCGCACGGAACACCGAGACCATCGAGGCGTACCAGGAGCTCGGTGCCGTCGAGGCGACCGCCGAGGACAAGCCCGCTCACCTGTATCAGTTCCGCTCCGCTGACCTGCGTGAAGCAGGGGGCCACACCCACTGCGAGTGCCTGGGTTACCTCGGGTCGATCGACTCCTACGGCGAACCGCAGCTGGTGTGCCTGGACCCCGAGTCACACGCCGACGAGGAAGCCGAAACCCGCAACCCGTCACTGTCCCCCGAGGAAGCCGAAGAGGACCGGGCCCGCCGGGCACAGTTCGAGGCCGCCCGGGAAGCCAGCGAGAAGGCCCGGGTGGAGTGGTCGGCCAGCACGAAGGTTCGTACGGCGTGGATCCGTGAGCACCTCGCGGCACTGGTGGCACCCACCAAGACAAAGGCATTCGGCCCCCTCGCCACCGCCCTGGTGCCGGCCGTGCTCAACGACCCCGCAGTCGACGACTACATGAACGACATCGAACGACTTTCGTCCCTCGGCCTTGACCCGGAAGAGATCGGCTGGGACAACCGCCGGACACAGATCAACAAGCACGTGACCGCCCAGGTCGACACGAATCCGGTCGGGGGGCTGTGGCTACTCCTCACCTGCCTGCTCGAGACGTCCGTGTTCCAGGTCGACGCCGGCCACTGGTCCATCGACGACGACCCGGACCAGCTCGCCAACGTGCTGGCCGGGTGGGCCTGGCTTGAGAGCGCCGGTTACTCACTGTCCACCCCTGAGAAGGACCGCGTCGCGGCTCTCACCGAACTCGCTGAAGCCGGCGGTGATGACCAGTGACCGGCACCGCACGCCCCGTCCGGGGTCTCGCGATCGTCGACGTGGAGGAGATCCACCCGTCACCCAACAACCCGCGGGAGAACCTCACCGGCCTCGACGAGCTCGCCCAGTCGATCTACGAGAACGGGCTGATCCAGCCGCTGATCGTGCAGAAGATCCCCGGTATCGACGGGTTCCGAGTCGTCGCAGGCCACCGTCGTCTCGCGGCCGCGAAGCTCGCCCGCATCAAGGAACTCCCCTGTGTGATCCGCAAGGACCTCCTCCCCGACGACGAGCTCCTGGCGATGCTCGTCGAGAACGGTCAGCGAGCCGACCTCGACCCCATCGAGGAAGCACGGGCTCTGCGGAAGCTGAAGAACAAGGGCATGACCGACCAGGACATCGCCAGGAAGATCGGCCGCTCCCAAGGCCACGTCTCCGCGCGCATCACCCTGCTCTCACTTCCCACCGAGGAACAAGAGCAGCTGCGTGCCGGGTTCGGCACCATCACCGCCGCGGTGAAGAAGGCGCGCATCGAGTCCGGCCGCACCCGCCCCGGCGCCGCGGGCAAGAAGTCCGCTGCCCACCTGTCCACCTCGCACGACCTCGCCACGAAGGCCGCCAACCGCTGCCGGTCCCTGGGCCACAAGCGTGGCGGCGGCGCTTCAGTCGGTGGCGTCGCGTGCGGTGAGTGCTGGGAGACGGTGATCCGAGCCAACGAGCGTGAGGTCCTCAACGACCAGTCCAACGAACGTGGTCGTTGCGTCCTGTGCGACACCACCCAGACGACGGCGGTGGTCGCGTGAACGTCGAACAACTCCGCGAGGCCCTGGCCGAATTGCCGGGTTACTACGAGGTCGAGGTGAACATCGCCACCAGCGACGACTTCGCCTGGCAGTCCCGCACCGGGATCTGGTCGTCGCCAGTCACCGTCGTCACCGCAGCCCAGTCCGAGCAGCACACGACTCCGCGGGTGGTGATCTCGTGACCCGGTACGCCGAAGACTCCGACACCCTCGCCGGTGGCCGCTGGGTCGCCGACAAGAACGGTGTGCAGCGGTGGGTGTCCGACACCAAGGCCGGTGAGGACGAATGAGGATCCCCGGACTGGACTGCTACCTCTGCGGAACACGCCTCGCCGGCTCCATGGCCCGCGCCACCCCGAACGGCCTCCGCTGCCCCGGCCGCACGGCCGACTGCAACCGCCGAGCCACCATCGCCCGGGTCAGGGCCGAACGGGTCGAGGACCTCCGCTGGATGGCCGAGCACGGCGAAGGCCTCCACGGCGCTGCCCGACGCATCGGGATGAAGTGGAAGTCCGTCGAGCAGCTGCTCCGCCGAGCCAACGAACGGGACCTGCTGACCACCCTGATCCGCAACAACCCCCACGACTGGAACACCTGGCCCGACGGCTCCAACATCAACGACCTGACCAAGCCCAACCGCCACCAGAAGGTGGCGGCCTGACATGGGAAAGCCAGCCCGCTGCCGGTCCTGCGCCGCCGCACTCGTGTTCTTCAAGCACCCGTCCAGCCCGAAGCAGGCCCCATTCGACGCCAAGCCGATCGACGGGCACCACCCGAACACCGCGAACGCCTACCCCGTCGTCGGCGCCTCGGCGTACCGGCCCCTGCACCTGGCCGAACAGATCCAGGTGCGTGACCACATCTCCGACGTCGAAGCGATGGCCGAGGTCCGCGACATGCAGTGGTTCCACCTCCACGTTTGCCAACCCACCACACCGAAGGAAACCGACTGATATGAGCACCTTCCACCGTCCCGCGCTCGATGTCATCGCAGACATCCGCCGCGGGAAGCTCCACACCGAACTCACCGACGCCTTCGCGGCCGTCCTCGAGGCGTGCATCGACACCGGCAAGAAGGGCGAGGTCGTCCTCAAGCTCACGTTCGACCCCGACAAGGACGACTTCTCCACCCGCATGAAGGTCACCGACCAGATCACCACCAAGGCACCCCGCCGCACCGTGAAGCCGTCCCTGTTCTTCCTCACCGACGACGGCAACCTCACCCGCACCGACCCCAACCAGGAGCAGTTCGACGGCATGCGCGCCGTCCCTGCCACCCCCGTCACCGACGAGCACCGGAAGGCCAACTGACATGACCGAGAACACCACCACCGCACCCGCCACGGGGATCGAGGCTGCAGTCCGCGCCGGCGAGAACGTCGGCCGCCTCACCCCCATCCCCGAAGACGGGGCACGGTTCTTCACCCAACTCGTCCCCGCCGGCGCCCGCCTCGAGCACATCGACCTCGAAGCCCTCGAGGACAAGCTGGCGATCTTCCCGCGCCGCAAGACCGGCACCGTCCACGTCCAGGACGCCTCCTCGTTCATCGAGTACCTCGCCAAGCACGCCCTCTCGGCGACCGAGGTGTGGGCCGACCTGTCCCGCACCCGCCTCGTCGGCGTCATCAACGCCCACGACGAGGCCAGCGAAGACCGCATCACTGAGGGCGTGGCAGGGCACGGCGACCACCGTGTCGCCCTCGAGCTGCTCCCCACCAAGGCCTGGCAGAAGTGGACCGGCCGCGACAAGCAGTGGCTGAACCAGTCCGAGTTCGCCGAGCACCTCGAGGACAACGCCGTCGACATCCTCAACCCCGACGCCGCCACCATGTTGGAGATCGCCGAGCACTTCCACGCCGCCGTCGGTGCTGACTTCAAGTCCGCCCAGCGGCTCTCCGACGGCAACGTGTCCCTGCGCTACGAGGAGACCACCACCGCCCGCGCCGGCCAGTCCGGTGACCTGGAGATCCCGAAGACCTTCACCGTCGCCCTGGCACCGTTCGAGGGCGCTGAGCGTGTCCCCGTCGACGCCCGGTTCCGGTACCGCATCAACTCCGGGAAGCTTGTCCTCTCTTATGCCCTGCTGAACGTGGAGGAGATCGCCCAGCGGGTGTTCCTCGACTACGTCGACTCGGTCCGCGCAGAGATCACCGCGCCCCTGTTCCAGGGTCGCCCCGAGTGAACGGGGTGGGCCCGGCCGCTGTCGGCCATGAGTTGCTGCTCGAGGCGGCTGGCCTGGTCATCACGACACAGTTCGGGTCCACCTCGCAGCTGCAACGCGTCCTCGGCATCGGCCACGACAAGGCCGCCCGGGTCATGACCGAACTCGAAGCACACGGCGTCGTCGGCCCCCGCAAGCGCGAGGGGCTCTCCCGTGACGTCCTGGTCACCCCTGACCAGCTCGACGCCGTACGAGCACAGATCGGCGGCGGCCAGTGATCACGAAGCCCCAGAAGCGCCCGGACCTCCGCAAGCACGTCGGGGTGTGCATGACCTGCCGCCACTGGCAGATCGACGTACGCCCCGGCGCGATCTCCGACCTCGGTGGGTGGCTCGTCGCCATGCGAGCAATCGGAGAGGCACACGCAGAGCACATCCGCGACGAGTGCCCCAACGCCGGCGGCCGGCTGAAGTGGGTGTCGGGCGAGTGGGTCGACGCTCCGCTCATGGACAGCGGCAAGCCTGCTGACGGCACCCTCGCTCTCGAGCCGACACCCCGCTGGTGGGTGGCCCGATGATCTACCGCCAGCGCCCGCTTTGGCGTGCTCTCGCTGTGGCTGCGGTGAACACCGTTGCCCGGCTCGGGGAGAGGGCTGTCATGGCCTTCCCAACCCGTACTGACACTCCGATCTGCCGCGTTTGCCGGCGCCCTGACTGCACCAAGGAGACGAAGTAATGACCGAGATCCCCCCTGCATCGAATGCCGCCGCGCCCGTACTCTCGCTAACCCTGACCACGCGAGGCCAATCATGAGCGGCCTCTCTGACGCCGAGTCTCTGCTGGGTCATAAGCACTCGGACTGGGGATTCAGGCGAGTCTTCGTGCAAGCCGACGTCGAGGGCATCATCACCGCCCGCGAGAAGGCGCTGGTCGAGGAGATCGTGGAGGCCATCGAGAAGCGACGCCTCTCCCGTCGTCGTCGCTGGCTCCGCAGTCATCGCTGGTCGGGCGAGGACGAGGCGCGCTGGTCCCAAGGCATGTGGGACGCCGCCCGGATCGCCCGCGAGTTCACCAAGGGTGGTGGCGAATCATGAGCGCCGTGGGAGACGCGAGGAAGCGTCAGGCCGACCTCACGGGCCCCGAGCAGATGGCCGCGCGGTCACTGACCGAGCAGGCCATCACTCGGTACTGGAATCTGTCCCCGGCCAAGCGGGAGAGCGCGCCGGACGACCGGGACGCGCTGGCCGAGGTCATCACCATTCCACGCCCGACCGTCCCATTCGGCCCCAAGCACCTCACACAGGACGAGGCAGATGCCGATTACCTCCGCAGCGCTGCCAGGAACATCTGGGACGCACGCTGCATGGGGAGCAACCTCACCGCCACCGTCGTCAAGTTGCTGAACGACTGCGCCGACCGGATCGCTGGTGACACCTGATGTGCGGCTGCCAGAAGCACCACGACGAATCCAAGGCGTGCACCTGTATCTGTCTCGAGCATCGCAACTTCGAGGCCGCCTACCACCTGGCCATGCGGAGGTACGACGAGATCGTCGGTCTTCAACGTTGGAAGGACGAAGCGCTGGAAGTGATCTCAGGCCTGCAAGAGCTGGGCCGGGCGCTTGACCTCCGCCTCGGCACCTCGATCACTGGCCCTCGCGCAGTGGAAGCGGTCAACGCGCTCAAGGCCGAGCGTGACGATCTCGCTGACCGCCTATCGGCCCTGCTCTGCGACCTGACCGGCGGGCTGATGTCCAAGACGAGCTACCCCGTTCCCGTGATGGTTCAGGCGATCGAGGCTGAGTTCGAGAAGCGCGCCGCTGGCGACGACGACCAAGGATCAACGCTCCCCTCCGGTGGCCGTCTCCTCGCTGGTGGCGGCGCTGATTACTCACACATCCCTCTGAAGGAGGACTAGACCCCCGATGGCTTGGTTCAAGACCGATGACAGTTTCGGGAGCCACCCGAAGGTCCTCGCACTCCCTCGCGGTGCTGCTCGCATGCGCTCGGTTGGCCTGTGGACCCTGGCGGGCACCTGGGCTGCGAAGCAGGAGACCGACGGGCACGTCCCGGCGTACATGATCGAGGAGCTCGGCGGCACGAAGGCTGACGCGAAGCGCCTGGTCGACGTGACGTTGTGGGAGGTGACCGACACCGGTTATTTGTTCCACGACTGGGCTGAATACCAGCCGACGTCGAGCGACAAGGAGTCCGACCGTGAAGCAGCCCGAGAGCGTATGCGCAAGCTGCGCGCGAAGAAGGGCCCCAAGAATGCCGGAACGACGGGCGATTCAGAGGATGGTTCGGAAGATGTTCGCGCGAACAAAGACCGAAGTTCGGAAAACGTTCGCTCTACCCCGACCCGGCCCGTACCCGACCCCACTGCTGCTGCCGCAGCAGACGCGGCAGCAGCAGTCGATTCGCACACCACAACCGACCTCCCCGGCCCCGTCGCGATCCTCGCGACCAAACTCGCCCAGCACACCCCACTCCGTGGCCTCCGCTGGGACCTCCCCACCGAGAAGCTCGACCGCATCACCACCTGCGTCACCGAGCACGGCGACCAGGCACTCGTCGACAACGCCCTGGCCACCCTCCGCACCCCGGCCCCGACGTACGCCTCAGCGTTCCTCGGCAACTGGGAAGCCATGCCGCCCCCGGGCCAACGCCTCGCCCTCGTCGCCCAGCGCCTCTGCGACGTCCACGGCACCCGCCTCACCCCGTCCGGCAACTGCAGCTCCTGCGCAGCTGACGCCAAGGTCGGTGGTGACCGATGACCAGCCTCCGCCGCACCGCGATGACCCGACGTACCGAGTTGCGTCGTACGCCGATGACCAGGAAGCGCCCCAACGCCCAGAAGACGGTCGCCGGCCGCCGCAAGAACACCGGCCCGTCGAATACTGTCCGAGGTCTCGTGTACGCCCGTGCTGGGTGGTGCTGCGAGGTCTGCGGCCGCCAGCTGCACGACGGGAACGGGTGGACCCAGGCCCACGCCGTGCACCACAGACGGCCCCGCGGTGCCGGAGGTTCCAGCGACCCGGCCACGAACTCCCCGTGCAACCTGCTCCTCGTCTGCGGCACCGGCAACGAAGACCCCTCGACCTGCCACGGCCTCATCGAGTCCCAGCGCACCCTCGCCCTGGCCAACGGCTGGCTCGTCCCCCAACACGGCGACCCCGCATCCACCCCAGTCCTTGTCGCAGGCGGCGCCACCGTCCTTCTCACCGCCACCGGCACCTACGCGTCTGCAGAGTGGGTCACGCCATGACCGAACCCGTCATCGATCCGTTCGCCCGCCAGCTGGAGTTGTTCCGTGAGCGCTTCGCGAACCGCCGCACCGTGCCTTGGGAGATGTTCAGGGCGGCGGAGGACCTCGTCCGAGGCAGCGCCGAATACCACCGCATCCAGCTCGACGTCAGCCGTGAGGAGCACCAGGCGGAGATCACACGACTGCGCGAGGAGCACGAGAAGCGCATGGACGTGCTCAGGAGCACCCTCGAGGCCCAACGCTCCACCAACAACCTCCTCGAGCAGCAAGCCCAAGAGCGACGCAGCCTCTACGAAGCCCGCCGCTCCACGGGTCCCGAAGGCGCCGAGGTCACAATCCGCCGCGACGACTACCTCAAGTCGTGGCGATTGCAGGACCTCGAGGAGATCGCGTTCCGCCTCCGATGCGGGGGCGCGACGGACGACACCGCGGTGGACATGGCCTCCAACCGGGCGGTCGCGGTCGTCCCGGCCCCGAACATGGTCACCCTCGAGCACCGCCCGGCGCCGCCCGAGCGGCGTGCCCCGCTGACGATCCCGTCGGCGCCCAGGCCGGAGCCAGCGGGCACCCTGCGTCTGCGGCACATGCTTGCTGCTGCCAGCCTCCTCCTCACCGCCTTGGTGACGCTCATGGTGGTGCTCCTGTGACCGGCTTCCTTCACACCCTCGAGGCAGGTGGCCATGCGTTCACCTGCCAGGCCAAGGGCTGGGTGGTGTGGGAGACCACCGAGCCCCGCGCCCGTGCAGCTGCGACCGAGCACGCCAAGAAGTGCAAGCACCACACCCCGGAGGGACAGCAGTGACCCAGGACCAGGCCCCCGACGTGCACACCATGTTCGCCGAGCTCACCCAGCCACACTCACACCGCGAGCCGTACGTCGTACGCCGCGGCGGCACCACGTGGACCCAGCACCACGTAACCCGTGTCCCAGCCCTGGTCATGCAACTGCTCGAGGCAACCCCTGCCGGTTCCGGCGACCAGGCCGGCACCGGTGGCCACTCCCGCCCCGCGATCCGCATCGAGGCACTCGACACGGTGATGCTCATCGACGACGAGGTCTCACGTTGGATCGAACGCCTCGGCTCGAATACCCCAGCCGACGTGTGGGACGTCGAGAACGACCGACCCGTGAAGGGCTCCGGCACCCTCCGCGCACTGCGTCACCTCCACGGACTCCACGCCTCCGCACCCATCTGCCAGCCCGGCCTGCGTGGCGGCCGCACCGGATCCGCGTGGTGCTGCCTCACCCACCGCCTCGAGCACGACCTCTCAGGCTGGTGGCACCAGGCCCGCATCGTGTCCGGGTGGGACACCCCAGCCTTCCGACCCTTCGCGGCCTGCCCCATCTGCGAGGCCGTGAACTCCCTGCGGGTGAAGCTGACAGCCCAGACAGCCCTGTGCGTGGAGTGCCGCGCACTGTGGGATCCGACCACCATCGGGATGCTGGCCGAGCACATCAGAGAAGCGAAGGCCAACGACACGCCAGCCCCTCAGGTCGAGAGTGCTTGATCCATGGGCGCCGAGCAGGTCATACTGACCCCGACATCTTCAGCGACCCCAACCACGTCCGTCTCAGGGACGTTGAGCCCGCGCAGCAAGCACGGACTGCATGAACTGCTGAAACTCTCCCGCTCGGCCCGAGCGGAACGTCACTGCGTACGGGTCCTCTGCGACTGTCTTGTGCTTCCCCATGGGCTGAACGAGCGGCGCATCCGGTGTCCCCGACGCCGTGAACTTCAACGCCTTCATCCCAATGCCTGCCGGGATGATCATGGCGGTGGCGATCGAGTGCAGCGGCATCACCACCTGGCCTCTCATCGGCTTGCTGATGAAGACGTTGTGACCGTCGAACGCGACCTTGCCGCGGTACCCCTTGAGCTCCATCCCGCCACGGTAGGCCCGCTCCACCGCTCTCGTCCCGAGAATGCAGGAGGACGTCCGATGGCCCAGGCGCGCGGCTCACGGCGGTACAAGCAGATCGTGGCCAACCTGAAGGCCCAGCGACTGCAGCCCTGCATGCGGTGCGGCATGGACATCGACTACGAGGCCGACGCCCAGGCCGGCGAACCTGACGCGTTCAACGCCGGCCACAAGAAGTCATGGGCCACGAACCCCGAGCTGCGCGAAGACCCATCCAACTTCCAGCAGGAGCACGCCAGGTGCAACCAGGGAGCCCTCACAGACGACGGTGACGGCCCTCGAGGCCTCGGCACCGTCTCCGAGGACTGGTAGAGAGCCCGACCAGCGGGTAGGGGCGTCTCGGTCTCAGGCCGAGCCGCCCGGCGGCCCTGACCTCCGGGCCGAGTTCGTTTCCCCCCGGCCCCCTTGAGGGGGTCGCGCGCGCGAGAGGACGACACGATGGCCCCCCGACGCCGCCGGTGCGCGTTCTGCTCCGAGCCCCTGCCGAAGGACGCCCGCTCGAACCGCAAGTTCTGCGACGCCGACTGTCGCGCTGGCCGAGCGAAGCAGCCGGCCGTCGAGCTCGGCCCTGTCGCCACGGCGACCGAGCTCGCGATCACTGCAGCTGGCACCGAGCTGACCGAACGCGACCAGGGCGCCGTCGCCGCACTGCGCCACCTGGCCAACAAGATCGATACCGAGCATGAGATCCGCGAGGCGGCCCTGAAGTGGGCGGCCCAGAACGACGGCGCCGGCAAGCCCCCGCAGATCGACAACGTGTCGGTGCCGACCTACTTGAAGTACTGCGAATCGCTCGGGCTCACCCCGGCCGGCCGGTCCCGACTGGAAGCCGCGAAGCCTCAGCAACCGGGAGGTGCGACGGGTGGCAGCAAGCTCACGCTCCTCTCGCAAGGCATCCCGCGACCCGGCGCCTAAACGCTACGGCTCAACGACGCCGCGGGTCTTCACTCCACCGCTGCGACCGCTCGAGCCGCGGACCCCCGAGACGGAGCAGAACACCCTCGGCTACTCGGTGATCGACTTCGCCGAGCACATCCTGAAGATCACCTTGCTGCCGTGGCAGTGCTGGCTGCTCGTCCACATGCTCGAGCTGCGGCCCGACAACACGCTGCGCTTCCGAACCGTGGTCGTGCTCGTGGCGAGGCAGAACGGGAAGAGCACCCTCTCGCAGGTGCTGGCCCTCTGGATGATGTACGTCTACGGGCTCAACCTCGTGCTCGGCACAGCGCAGGATCTCGACACCGCCGAAGAGGTCTGGCAAGGCGCGGTCGACCTGGTCACCGACGTCGACGACGAGACCGACGAGCCGATCCGCCCTGAGCTGTTCGACCTGCTCGACAAGGTCGTCCAGGTCAACGGCAAGAAGGCGCTGGTCCTCAAGAACCGGAAGCGGTACAAGGTCAAGGCCGCCAACCGCCGCGCGGGCCGCGGTCTCTCCGGTGACTTGATCCTCCTCGACGAGCTTCGCGAGCACCAGTCCTGGGACGCGTGGGGCTCCATCACCAAGACCACCATGGCCCGGTCGATGGCGCTCATCCTCGCGTTGTCGAACGCGGGCGACGCGACCAGCATCGTTCTGCGTTTCCTCCGGCAGAAAGCTCACGCCGCGGTCGGCGATCCGGACGGACTGAACGAGGCCGACGAGCTCATCGAGGCCGACCAGCTCGAGGACTTCACCGACGAGGCCGAGGACCTCCTCGAGGATGACGACTCGCTCGGCCTGTTCGAGTGGTCAGCGAAGCCTGGGCGTTCGGTCCGCGACCGCGACGGTTGGGTCGAGTCCAACCCATCGATGGGATACACCATCACCGAACGCACCCTGGCCAGCGCGTGTGCGACAGACCCCGAGTGGGTGTTCCGCACCGAGTGCCTGTGCCAGTGGTCCGAGGGAACCCTCGAGGGACCGTTCCCGCCCGGCGCCTGGGAGGCCGGCCGGTGGGTGCAGCGGGCCAAGAAGGACGAGCCTCCGAAGATCGTCGGCCAGGTCAAGGCCTGCATCGACATCTCACACGACCGGACCATGACCTACATCAGCTTCGCCGGCCGCCGTGCAGACGGGCTGCCTCAGGCCGAGGTCGTCGCTGCTCGAGCTGGGCAGCACTGGGTGGCTGGGTGGCTGGCGGACCCGAAGCGCCGTCACCGGATCGAGGAAGTCACCGGGCAGTCGAAGGGCGCGCCGGTGTCGAACCTGATGAAGGAACTCAAGGCCGGGGTCGTCGACGCCGACGGGATGCCGCTGGATCTCCCGCCCATCATCGACTGGACCGGCGACGACCTGGCCGGCTGGACCGGCGAGGTGTTCGACCTGGTCCGCGCCGGCGCCGTCACCGACGACGGCAAGCAGGTCGGCGTACGCCACCTGCCGCAGCCAGCGCTCGACCTGGCCGCCGCGACAGCTGTGTTCAAGCCGCTGGGTGAGCGGTTCGTCATCGATCGCGCCAAGTCCCCCACCGACGTGGCCCCACTGGTCGCCTTCTTCGGCGCCCTGGCCCTGCTGATCCGGCCCACTCCCCCGCCGGAGACCTCGGCCTACGAAGACAACGACCTACTCGTCCTGTGAACGGAGGCACCCGATGACCGACTACAAGCCATTCGTGGGCCGGCGCGTCGTCGTCGGAACGACCGAGTCTGTCGTCAGTGGCACCCTCGACCGCGCCGGCCGGACCACGCTGCAGCTCGTCAACGCCATGGACGTCGGGTCTCAGAAGCCTGTCGACGGGGTCCTGGTCGTGCCCGAGTCCCAGGTCCTCTGGGTGCAGGTGCCCTGATGCGGTTCGAGTCCCTGGGCCAGCTCGGCGACTGGTTGGAGCAGTCGCCCAGCGTCTACGTCGCCGACCCGCCGATGACGCTCATGGAGTCCATCGACGCCAAGTCCGTGTGGGCCTCGCAGCCGTCGGTGCGCAAGGTGGTCGACTACATCGCTCGCAACGTCGCCTCTATCCCGATCAACCACTACGCCCGGATCTCGGAGACCGAGCGTAAGCGGGTCACCGACGACCCGATCGCCGCGATGCTGCGCAAGCCGTCGGCGGCGCCGCGGATGACGCCGTACCGGTTCTGGCACGGCGTGCTGGTCGACCGGCTGATCTACGACCGGTGGTGCTGCATCATCAGCACCGACGAGGGGCGCCCGTGGCTGGACCGCATCCCTGCGCGCCGGTTCCAGTTCCACACCGACTCTCTCGACCGGATCGATGGCGTGGTCGTCTACGCCAAGGACGGCACCAAGCGGACCCTGGCCCCCGAGACCTGCCTCTTCGACGCCGGCTACTCGACCCGGGGCGGCAACGGCACCAGCCCCATGGAGACCCTGAAGGACATCCTCAACGAGGCCAGTGAGGGTGTCGACTTCCGCCGCAGCGTCCTCGCGCGCGGTGCACGGATCCCGGGCTACATCCACCGCCCCACGGCATGGCCGGCCGACGGCAAGGCCCGCGAGCGGTTCATCTCCGGATGGAGGAACTTTGAATCCGGCGGTGGCCGCGAGGGCGGCACACCGATGCTCGAAGACGGCATGGAGTACAAGACGCTCGACGCGTTCAAGCCCGTTGACCTCGAGCTCATGCAGGGCCGCACCCTTACCGACATCGAAGTCGCCTCCGCCTTCCACATCGCGCCCGAGCTCGTCGGCGCCCGCGAGGGAACGTTCGCGAACATCGACGCCTTCCGGCAGATGCTGTTCGGCCCGAACCTCGGCCCGTACATCACCGAGTGGGAGCAGGTCCTCGACGCCGCGTTCGGAGACGAGGGGCACTACCTCGAGGCCAACGTCGACGTGAAGCTCCGCGGCTCCTTCCTCGAGCAGGCAGCGGCCACCTCGACCGCGGTCGGTGGCCCGTGGATGGCCCGCAACGAAGCCCGCTCGATGCGAAACATGCCCCCGGTCGAAGGCGGCGACGAGCTGATTACCCCGCTGAATGTGCTCGTCGGCGGTCAGGCATCACCCCACGACTCGGGATCACAGAACACGACACCGAAGACCTACGCACTGCACCTGCGTGAGACCGACCCAGCGGCCAGCGAACCCACCACCGACGACGCCGACAACGGCGACGGTCCGAACCCGACTGGCCTCTAGGAGGTCCACATGCCGTTCAAGTCATGCCCCGTGCAGGTCAAGGCCGCGGGCACAGCCGACGGGCTGGCCGAGGGCCAGTTCCGTGCCGTCGTCTCCGTCTTCGGGAACAAGGACTCCTACGGCGACATCGTCATGCCCGGAGCCTTCGCTGAGACGCTCGCTGAGTGGGCAGCCAAGGGCACCCCGATCCCCGTGTTCTGGTCGCACCAGATGTCCGACCCGGAGATGTGCATCGGTGAGGTCATCGAGGCCAAGGAGACTGACCAGGGCCTTGAGGTGCTCGCCCAGCTCGACATCGACGACGCCGCTTCTCCGAAGGCCAAGCAGGCCTACCGGCTCCTCGAGGGCCGGCGGGTCACGCAGTTCTCGTTCGCGTACGACATCGTCGAAGCGGCATGGGTCGAGGCCGACGACGACTACTGGTACGAGCTGCGTCGGGTCAAGCTGCACGAGGTCGGGCCCTGCGTCATCGGCGCCAACCAGGAGACCGAGCTGCTGGCCGTGAAGGCGGCGGCCGAGCATGCGACCCGGTTCACCAAGGGTGGCCGAGTGCTGTCCGTCTCCACGGCCGCACAGGCCACACTGCGCGAGGCCAAGGCGTCCCTGGACGCCGCCTCGAAGCACATCACAGATGTCCTCACCGTCGTCGACGGCGAGGCAGGCAACGACGAGAAGGCCAAGGCGAGTGAGCCGGCCGCGGACGAGGCGCCCGACGGGGCGAAGTCCGTGGAGCCCATGCACGCGTCCCCGTCTGAACTGTCGGCGCTGCTGTCCATCGAGCTCGCAACCGCGGGCTGACACAGAAGGAGAAGCATCATGGAGAAGTGGAAGAGCCTGCTCAAGCAGGCCCAGGCCGCTGCCAAGGCTGCTCAGGACATCGCCGCCAAGGGGACTGGCCCCGACGGCGCGATGACCGAGGCCGAGCGCACGGAGTTCCAGGGCAAGCACGACGAGGCGCTCCGCCTCAAGGGCGAGTCCGACCAGGCCAAGAAGGACGCCGACTCGCAGGCCCTGCTCAAGGACCTCGCATCGGTCGACGGCGACGCCCCCGACGACGGCGCCACCGGCACCAAGGCGTCTGGCTGGGAGGTCTCCGACCGCGGGGACATGGCCGACATCCGGTCCTTCGGCGAGAAGTTCGTCAAGTCCGCGGCCTACGGAGAGTTCCGCAAGGAGTTCCCCAACGGCGTTGGTCGCGGCACCCCGGTCTCGATCGGGCGCGTCAAGGTCGGCGAGCGGGGCACGTTCGCCCAGACCCGCCTCAAGACCCTCACCTTCGGGCAGGCCCACACGCAGCCGGTGCGGTTCCCCACGATCGACCTCGTCGACCGTGACCGCCTCACCCTGCTGGACCTGATCGACCACGGTCAGACCGACGGCGACTTCGAGTACGTGCAGGTCACCGGCGTGACCCGCAACGCGAAGATCGTCGGAGAGCTGACCAGCGAGTCGCTCGAGGCGGACCTCAAGCCGGTCAGCGACATGACCACCCAGCTCGCGGACGCCAAGGTGTACACGTACGCCGACGGCTACGACGTCACGAATAAACTGCTGGCCAACGCGCCGGCGTTCGCGACGTACATGAACAACGAGCTGAAGTACTCGCTGGACAACCTCATCGAGGACAAGCTGCTCAACGGCACCGGCACCAACGGTGAGCCGCTGGGCATCCTGTCCACCACCGGGGTCCAGCAGGTCGAGTACACCGCCGAGGCGGTCGGCTCCGACGGCATGCCCACCGAGGCCACGGCCAAGGCGTTCATCCGCGCGATCCGGATGGCGATCCTGCAGATCACCCGCCTTCCCGGCGGAACGGTCACCGGCATCGTCATGTCGCCCGAGATGGACGCGGCCATGGACCTGCTGCAGGACCTCGAGGGCCGGTACTTCTCCGGTGGCCCGTTCAGCTCGGGCCCGGCCACCCTGTGGGGTCGCCCCCGCGTCACCTCGGAGCGCGTGGTCGACACCAACGCGATCCTGGGCGACTGGAAGCAGGTCGCGCTGCTCGACAACGAGGGTCTCTCGGTCCTGGTGTTCAACCAGCACAAGGACTACGCACAGCGGAACCTCAACTACGTCCGCGGCGAGCTCTCGGCGGCCCAGGCAATCTGGAAGCCGAACCGCCTCACCGTGGTCAAGCCCGCCGTCACCCCGTGATGACGATGACTGACTTCGAGATGGTCGTAGTCGACGGCATCCGATACCGCCCCGAGGACGCTCCCAAGCGTCCGGAGGGCGGGTCGGGTGAGCCCGATGAAGCGAAGACGGTGACGACAAAGGTCGCCCGCCCCCGCAACAAGGCCCGCTCCACCACACCGAACAAGGAGTGAGTCATGGCGGACCAGCCGACCCCCGGCGACCTCGAGACCTACCCCGGGGCACCGTTCACCCAGGCGGCCATCAACGCGGCAGTATCCGAGCTGCGTGGCCGTGCCGGGTGGCACGTGTTCCCCGAGGTGACCGAGACGCTGGAGGTCGACTGGTCCGGCAAGCGGATCCAGCTCCCGTCCTTGCTCGTCAAGGCCGTGTCCGAGATCCGCGACGTCACGCGCCCTACCGACCCCGTGATCATCGAGGGGTGGCGGGTCCGCAAGAGCAAGGGCATCCTGTGGATGCCTCGGCCGGGCTGTGACCGTGTCCTCGAGATCGACCTGGTCCACGGCTACGCAGAGTGCCCGGGCGACCTGTACCCCACCATCGCGGCCATCGCCTCCGAGCAAGCGCTGGATCCCCGCGTCACCCGCGACCAGGCTGGTCCGTTCAGCCAGGACCGCACCAACCTGACCACCCTCAGCTCATGGCTTGACCGCGACAAGGCCACGACGATGGCCCGCTACGCGTTGGGCCCCCTGCCGTGAGCATCCCCACCAGGACGACCTTGCAGGTTCGCCGCCGCCAGGACGGCCCTGCCAAGGACTCTCACGGCAACCCGGTTATCACCTACGCCGACCCGATCAGCTGGCCCGTCTTCGGGTACGCCCCAGGCGCCTCGGATCGAACCACGGATCCGAACCGCGACCTGTCCCTGATCCTGTGGACCGTCTACGCACCGGCCGGCGGCAATGCCCCTGGCGAACTGGACCGTGTGCTGCTCGGCGGCACCGAGTACGACATCGAGACCCGCCCCGACGACTGGACGCACGGCCCATGGGCGCACCCCACCGCCGGCCTCGTCGTCGAACTCAAACGAGCAGAGGGGTGAGCGGCATGAAGCTCGAGTTCAACGACGAAGCCTTCTCTCAGCTGCGCAACAACCCGGCCCTGCTCGACGGCCGCGGCGAGGCGATCGCGGCCGCCTGCAACGCCGACTCGGAGTGGGGTGGCTATTACGCCACCGAGCCCGAGTTCGACGGTCGTACGACGTTCCAACGCGTCTTCGGTGCGGACGGTCGCAACGACGAGCTCCGCGACCTGCGTCTGATCAAGAACCTGGACGCCGGTCAGTGACGATCTACGCGCCGCCCGACATCGAGGCCGCTGTGGTGACGTTGCTGTCCTCGCACATGACGGTGGCCACGAAGGTGCCGAACCCCCGCCCAGCCGCCCACACCCGGGTGACCGCGGCCGGCGGCAACGAGCGGAACCTGATCCAGTCCGACGCCCGGGTCATCGTCGAATGCTGGGGCGCCGACGACACTGCAGCGCTCGGCTTGGCGCGGCTGGCGTACGCCGTGCTGTGGGGCGGCCAGGACTCCTTCATCGCCCCCGGGGTGTGGGTGTCTCAGATCCAGCTGACGAACCCGGTGAACCTCCCCGACCCGGACACCCGGTCTCCGAGGTATCAGTTCGTCGCCCAGCTCACAGCCAGCCTGACGGAGGTCAGCCCATGATCTTGAAGCACCCCACCCTGCAGCAGCAGAGGGAAGTCCCCGACTCGCAGGCAGACCGTTGGCTCGCGACCGGGTGGGTCCACGCCGCCCAACCGACCGTTGGCGACCGCGTCACGCTGCCAGCGTTGGACCCGTCCCGGCCGATCGCTGTCCTGCAGTGCCCCACCTGCGCACAGACCGGCTACCAACCCTGCGTCACGAGCGCAGGGAAGCCCGCGAAGAAGTACCACGCCGCCCGCCTCACCAGCCCGGCGGCCAACACCTCAGCCTCCGAAGCGGCGACCGCTGCGGATCAGGGCCAGCACTCTGATGAAGGAGACAAGAAATGAGCCAGACAGCGAGCAACGTCGCCGCGTTCTCCCCCAACGCGACGACCGGTGGAATCCTCCGCGCACCCCTGGGGACCCCGCTGCCGACCTCGGCCAGCGCCGCCCTCGACCCCGCGTTCGTGCCCCTGGGGTACGTCAACGTCGACGGCGTCCAGCCGACCGGCGACGCGGCCACGTCCGAGGACCAGTTCGCGTGGGGTGGTGACAACGTCGCAGCCCTGCAGACCCAGGGCAGCGTGAAGCGCTACACCTTCAAGCTGATCGAGGTGTTCAACAAGGACGTGGCCGAGTTCCTGTTCGGCGCGGACAACGTCGTCGTGACCCCGGCCGCCGGCGCCGTCGGCACCCTGATCGCGATCGAAGACACCGGGGCCGAGCCGGAGCCGGGCGTCTTCGTCATCGACGCGTTCTACAAGGGCAAGCGGATGCGCCGCGTGCTCCCCAACGGCCACCCGCTGATCACCGCCGAGGACCCGCTGGTGCACACCGCACTGTCGGCCACCGAGTGCCAGATCACCTGCCTGAAGGACGCCGAGGGCAAGCGCCAGTACATCTACCTGCAGAACGACGACGTCGCCGACGGCGCCTGAGAGACCACCCGGCGCGGGTTTCCATCGCTGGCCCGCCCGCGCCGGGTGCACCACCCAGTGGCCAGCAACCACCGAAGGGCCAGCGAACATGACCGACATCCCCAAGGGCGCCAAGCGGCCGGCAGACAAGAAGCCGAAGAAGACCGCCGAGGCGCCACCCGAAGAGATCACCGTGACGATCGACGACCACGACTATGTGGTCGCGACCGACGCCCTCGACGACTTCGAGCTCCTCGACGACCTGAACACGATCGACCAGGACGAGGACCCCACCCGGCTTCCGTCCGTGATGCGTCGACTCCTGGGCCCCGATCAGACCAGGGAGGCACTGCGCCGTCTGCGGGACCCCGACAGTCAGCGGGTGTCCATGGAGGCCGGCACGCAGTTCGTCATGGATCTGATGACGGGGTGTAACCCAAACTCCTGAGGCTCGCGGTGCTGCTCGGCAAGCACCGTGGGCCGCTGGCCTCTGACTTCCGCCGCTACTACTCCCTGTCCCTGGCCGGCATCCGAGCGACGGGGATCCCGCTGCACGAGGTCGCCGACCTGGCGGCCAACCTGCCACCCGGTTCAGCTGTCGCCCGCGCGACCAACCCGGAGTGGTGGTACACGCCCGAGGTCTCGCTGCTGCACAGCATCGAGTACCACCTGCGCGTCGGGTTGTGGCGTCAGACCCCGGACGCCGAACGCGGGATCAACCAGCCGGAGCCGATCGACCTCAAGGGCGACGGAGAGCAGGACAAGTCGGAGAACGGTCCCGACGTGATGACCACCGACGACATGGCTGCCCTTCTCGGGTGGTCACCCACGGGCGAACGACTCTGAGAGGAGCCACCTCATGGCATCGAAGAACGGAGTGAACCTCGCCACCGCGTACGTGTCGCTCGTCGTCGAGGCATCCCAGGTGGCGCCCGAGGTGAAGAAGCAGTTCGCCGGCGTCTCCAAGGTCGCCGCCCGAACCGGCAAGGAAGCCGGCAAGGCGTTCGGTGCCCCGATGGCCCAGCAGGCGTCCGCGTCCACAGCGGCGCTGAAGAAGTCGGTGGAGTCCGCCCAGTCCGCCGTCGTGAAGTCCTCCGAGAAGGTCACCCTCGCGCGACGCAAGGAAGAGGACCGGGCCGGCGCCCTGCGGGTGGCGGAGGCGAAGCTCCTCGACCTGCGCGAGTCCGGCAAGGCGAAGGCGTCCCAGCTGGCTGCCGCCGAGGAGCGTGTGGCCGCGGCGATGCGCGCCAACGACACGGCCACCGACACCACCCGCGACGCTGTCCGCGATCTGACGGTCGCGCAGAAGCGGGCCAAGATGAGCGCAGACGAGCTCACGAAGGCCGAGAGCACCCAGGCCACCCAGACCGATCGGGTCTCCGCGTCCACGAACCGGCTCCGGGACCGGTTCAAGGCGATGGGCCGCACCGGCCGCGATGAGCTCTCCGGCGTACAGCGTGAGACCGGCCGAGTCGGCGGATCGTTGCGCCGCGTCGCCGGGCTGGCCGCCGGGCTGTTCGCAGCGGTCAGCATCAAGGAGCTGGTCGGCAGCACCATCACCGAAGCCTCCAACGCGGAGCAGTCCCTCGGCGCCACCGAGACCGTGTTCAAGAAGTTCGCCGACACGGTCATCAAGACGTCGAAGAAGGCGGCCCTGCAGTACGGGCTCTCGGCCAACGAGTACCGCGAGAACGCCAACCTGATCGGGTCGCTGTTCAAGAACCAAGGTGTCCCGATGCGCGAACTCGGTGCCGAAACAGACCGGATGATCGCGAAGGCCGGCGACCTCGCGGCGACCTTCGGTGGCACCACAGCGGAAGCTGTCGAGGCCCTCGGCTCTGCGTTCAAGGGTGAGTTCAACCCGATGGAGCGGTACGGCATCAGCCTGCGGCAGTCGGTCATCAACACCGAGGCGTGGCGCCTGGCTGGCGTCAAGACAGAGTCCCAGTTCAAGAAGCTGTCCACGGCCACACAGGACGCCGCGAAGCGCCAGGCCACCACCAACCTGATCATGAAGCAGTCGAAGGACTCGACCGGCGCGTTCGCCAAGGAGTCCTCCACCCTGGCCGGGCAGCAGCAGCGACTCTCAGCTCAGTGGACCAACACCAAGGCGTCACTGGGTTCGGTGCTCCTCCCGCTGCTCACCCGCATGGCTGAGGGGATGAACAAGAAGGTCATCCCTGCGCTGCGGAAGTTCGGGCAGGAATTCAAGGCCGGTGAGGGTCTGGGCGGCAAGTTCGCCAACGTGCTGACCAAGGTCCGCGACGCAGTGTCCTCGGTCATCGACTTCATCCGGAACAACCAGACGGTGGTCGCGGTGTTCGTCAGCATCATCGGCGCGGCCGCGCTTGCTGTCGCTGTCCTGACGGTGGCCCAGTGGGCGTTGAACATCGCGCTGACCGCCAACCCGATCGGTCTGATCGTGGTCGCCATCGCCGCCCTGGCAGCCGGCCTGGTCTACGCCTACAAGAAGTCCGAGACCTTCCGGCTCGTCGTCGACACGATGTGGATGGTCCTGAAGAAGATCGCGTCGTTCTACTGGGCGATCTACGGGCCCGCGTTCCGGATGATCTGGGACCTGATGAAGCTGGCCGCACAGTTCGTCACCGACGTACTGGTCCCGGCGTTCAAGCTCTTCTGGGACCGGCTCAAGGTGCTGGCCGCGTGGCTGTGGGAGAAGTTCCAGCCGGCCCTGGACATCATCAAGACGGTGCTCGGGAAGGTCATGGACGCGGCCAAGGTCGTGGGCAGGGTCATGGGTCGGGTGTTCGCGCGACTCCTCGCGCCGATCCAGGCTGCGATCGACAAGCTGCAGCTGCTCGTCGACAAGGCCAAGGAGGCCGTGGACTGGGCCAACAGGGCCGCCGGCAAGGGCGGCCAGTGGGGCCACTTCGGTGCTGACGACTACTTGGATCTGTTGGCGAACCCGTCACCGAAGACGGTCGCCCCGACACCGACGATCAAGCCCAGCAGCGCGCCGGCGAAGCGCCCCGAGGCGAACCCCCGTTCGGCGGCCCTGATCAACATCGAGACCGTCCGGTCGAACAACTACGACGACCTGATGATCCAGCTGACCCGCCGCAAGCAGGCCGCGACTCTGGGCGGGTTCCCCGCATGAGCCGCCTCGAGGTGTGGATCGCCCGGGCCGGGCTGTCGCTGCCTGACCTCTACGTCACGGGTGACCCGTCGTGCCGGGCCACGGCGCCGTTCTGGATCCCTGCTGATGGGATCTCCACCCCGGACTTCTCCTGGCGTCTCGGGTACGCCCCGGACTCGCCATGGGTCCCCGGGAAGAAACTCCTCTCCGCGGTACTCGAGGCGTCGTCGATCCCCTTGAGCGTCTACGCCTCCGGGAACTCCCCCGGTCACCTGGCGGAGTTGAAGGCCGAACTCGAGGCGGCGGTGTCGCAGTTCGTCTACACCACCACGATCAGCGTCGACGGCCAGGAGCAGTCGTGGTCGTGCGATCCGGCGTTCCCCCAGTGGGGTGCGCTGACGCACGGCATGTCAGAGAAGCACCTGGCCCGGGGCGCTCTCGTGATCCCTGTGAACCCCTGAGGAGGACGAGATGCCGATCCGTGACGTGGCTGCGATGAACGCCAGCCTGGACAACGACTACGGCACCACCCGTGGACCCAACGCGCCGGCCGAGCACGAGCTGGCGTTGTTCTCCGGTGACCCGATGGACGGTGGTGTTGAGGTCTCCGGCGGCGGGTACTCCCGCGTGACCGTGACCGAGGCTGACTGGGCGGCCGCGGCGGACGGCGAGAAGTCGCTGCTCGAGACCGTCGAGTTCCCACCGACGACCGACGAATGGGAAGACGACGTCACCCACTTCGCTCTGATCGCTGCCGGCGAAGTGATGTGGGACTGCGCCCCACTCGCTGACGACCTGGTCATCACCGGCCCCGGCACTGGTCCGGCGATCACGATCACCCTGTTTCACGCCGATGTGCTCGAACCCCAGGAGGACTGACAGATGGCCGTTCGATTGAGCGAGACCGTCCGCAACGCGATGCTGGACGACGTCGCCGCTGCAGTGGACGGTGGAGCCGGGTCAGGGTTGCTGCGGATCTACACCGGCCCCCAGCCAGCCGACGCCGCCGCGGCCGCGACAGGGACGCTGCTGGTGGAGATCGCCCTCTCGGACCCGGCGTTCGTGCCGTCCACTGCAGCGGTGCTGGAGTTCGACGTCACCATCCCCCCGGAGGCCCCCGCGGTCGGCAACGGGCAGGCGGGGTGGGCGCGACTGTTGGACTCGGCCGAGGCCCCGGTGCTGGACGCGTCGGTGGGTGTGGTGGGTGCGGACATCTTGGTGAACACGTCCGTGGTCGCGACCGGGCAGACGATCAAGGTGCTCGGCGGTTCACTGTCGTTGCCGGCAGCTTGAGGGCCTGAACCGTGGCCACTCGCCTCTACCTCCCTTCCTCAGGCGCCCCGGCGGTCGCACCTGCCGCGAGCGGCGAGTGGGATGAAGCATCGGGGCTGGTGTTCCCGACGTCGCCGAGGTGGTCCGGCACTCCGCTGACCGAGCACGTTCTGCACACGACTCCGGCTGATGTCCTGTCGGGGCTGCTGGTGCAGCTCGTGTCGCCTCCACTGTTGGTGTCGGAGGTGTCGGGTACGTTGCGTGCTCGGGTGCCGATCTGGCACACGGGTTTCAGCGGCGCCAGCACCACCGATTCCAATCGCCGTTTGCGGGTCATCGTCTCGGTGTGGTCGGCGGACGGGTCCACGCTGCGTGGGATTGCGTGCGACGAGACCGACCCCGAGCAGAACGGGTACCCGATCCAGCGTCTCGACGAGGGGTTCGTCTCGCCGGACTTCGCGCGGCGATGTGAGTTGACTCCTGTCGCGGTGACGCCGGGTGACATCTTGTCGATCGAGATCGGCGTCAAGCTCGACAGGGGCTTGAACGCGTCGTCCCCGTCGTGGGACCTCGCTGCCGGTTTCCAGTACGGCGACCCGTTCGGGTTGAAGGACACCCTCGCCAACGGCAACACGGGGACTTTGGCCAACGACCCACGGACGTGGGAGCGCGCGTTCGTGGAGTTCTCCCAGTCTGACCTCGTCGACCCCGGTCCTGCGGCGCTCCTCGCTGCTGCTGTGGCGCCGGTGCCGACCATGGACGCCAGGGTGCACTTCTTCGTGCCCGTCGAGGTGACCGCGGCCGCCGTCTTGCCCAGGCCCACGTTGTCGATGTCCCTCGTCGCTCCGTACAGCAGTGACACCTCGAACCGTGTCGGTGGTCGCACCCGCAGGGGTGTGGCCCTGGCGGAGTGGTTCCCCGCTGTGGTGGACCCACCCGTCACGGTGGCCGCCGCGAAGAAGGCGATGAACCGGGTCCGTGCGATCGCGTACGACGTACCCATCTTCGACCAGGACACGATGCCGACCCTGGTTGAGTCGGAGAAGGTCGAAGGCGATCACCGGGACCGGATCATCGTGGGCGGCAAGGACGTCACGTACTTCCGTGGCATCCCGACCCCGCTCCCGGCCTACCAGCTGACCGAGCCCCTGCTCTACGGGACCGCCACCCTCGAGCTCCCGCAGGTGTCGGCGTGCTTCGAGACCCCCGGTGTCGGTGCCCTGTCCTGGTTGAAGCCCGGCGCGAACGTGATCATCCAGCGGGTCAACCCGACCACCGGTGTCGTCGCAGTCACCGACTACCGCGGCATCGTGGTCGCGTTCAACACCCGCGGCAACTCGTTGTCCGTCGAGGTCGGTGGCCACGCCTCGGGCCGGGCCGCGTTGCGGAACAAGCAGACCCCCATCGTCACGTGGACCAATGACCTGGGCCGGGTCGCGTGGCACGACATCCGCGCACTCGGGTTGCAGATGCGGCCCCGGCTCGGCCCGACCACCGGGATCCAGATGCTGTCGTGGGGTGGCGGGTCGCACCTGGACCACCTCCTCGAGGTGTGCGCCAAGGCGGTCCGTAGGAACGGTGACCAGTGGACGATCATGCCGGTGCAGGACGGCTCGTACCGGATGACGTTGAAGGACCGGACGACGATCCACGGGACGGCCTACCTCGACGCGGCCCACACGGTCGGGGACCTGCGGCGTGACATCGCTGAGGAACCGAACCGGATCTACGCCAGTGGTGTGAGCTCGCAGGGCCTGCGGATCAAGTTCGCGAACTACCCCGGCCTCCGCAAGACCCGCCCCGCGCCGTACCCCTACACCGACGGGTCAGCGTTCGGGGCCGGCACCACCGACTCGGACACCGACACCGGTGACGGGGTCTCCGCGCTGATCTGGCGCCTGGAGACCATGGGCTACCTGACCATGCGGGACCTGCCCGGCGGGTACGACGACGATGTCGTCGACGCGGTCAAGGACCTGCAGGAAGACGCCGGCCTCCCGCTGACGGGGAACGTGAACCATGCGACGTGGGCGGCCCTGTTCGACCTGTCCGCGACCGGGTGGTCGCTGGGCAACGCGGGCATCCGTCCGGCCGCGCAGCGCACCGCCACGATGCTGTGGCGGCGCACCAGCTCGGGGTCGGTGATCGCACGGAACCCGAACTACAACAAGCGGGTCCTGCCGGTGGACCGCAACGTCGCGATGGGGAACGGGTTCACCAAGTCTCAGATCCGTGCATGGGCGAAGGGACAGCTCGCCACGGGTGACAACTGGGTCGGGACCATCGTCTTCAACACCGGCGCCATCCCCGCCGGGAACCACACCCCCGGCGACCCCGTCACGTCCATGCTCAGGTCGAGGAACATCCGCCCCGGCATGAACCTCCGCCTCCCCCTGTTCGGGGGTGGGATCACCGTGCACGTCTCCGGGATCACCGTCTCCTCCGAAGGCATCGTCACCGCCGTCGTCGACACCCAGGCCCGTGACGCCATGCAGGCCTGGGAGGTCATCCAGCGGAACCGGGACTCCCGCAACAACCCCGCCCGCCTGTTCATGGCCCAGCACCGCTCCTCCACCGTCGACAAGGACGCCCTGGTCACCTACGACGCCGACATGGGTGGAGTCACCGACCCCATCAAGCTCGACGGTGGAGAGTGGAACGTCTTCCCCGTCGTCGCCGGGCAGGCCGGGACGATCGCGAGGTTGGCCCTCGACCTCGGGGAGTGGACGGAGTACGTCGTCGCGATCTTCGGGCGCCGTGTCGGACGCAAGTACCTGCAGGCCGCTGTCCCCGCACCCCTCACGAAGGAGGGGAAGAAGCGGTGGGTCAAGGAGTCCGTACGCCGCAAGCTCGACCGGGACCGGGTGCTGCTCTACGTCGCCGGCGACGACGAACAACCGTGCGGCTACTTCCCCGGCGCGAAAGCCACCGGCGACGGTGACGTCGTCGAGCAGGTCACCGGTAGGTGGGAGGACGACGGCGGGTTCGGGTACGCCACCTTCCGCGAACCCGTCCTGTACGTCGCGATCTGGCCCAACCAGGACGCAGTCGTCAAGGGCGGCCGGGTCATGTGGCCCCAGTCCGAGGAAGGGTCCTGACGTGGCCCTCGTGACCGCGACGCTCCGGGAAGACTTCAACTCCGGCATCATCGGTCAGTCGATCACCACAGAGAACACGAACCTGACGTTCGTCACCCCGGGGTGCTTCTTCGGTGACGGCTACGCCGGCACGACCGGCATGGAGGGGTACGCCGACCTCACCGAGGTAAATGGGTTCGCCGGCTTCGCCGGCTGGGGCCCCGGAAGTTTCGCCTTCAAGCCCACCTTCGTCGACGTGTCCAGTTACCCGGTGAACAGCGTCGCAGGCCTGGCGCTCGGCGGCTGGTGCGCTGTCGTGGCAAGCGAACCGCCACTCGCAGCCCAAGCATTCAGCGGCCCCTACATGGTCGGCGACCCGGCCGGAACAAGTATCCCCGCACAAGGCACCATCCCCCCAGGTCTGTACCACTCGGTCATCGACGAGACCGGACAGTTCTTTCACTGGGTCGCTGGCACCGAGGTGTTCGGGCACTGGCTCTCGTTCAGCTCAACGTTCGACGGCACCACCATTTCCGATGTCACCTATCGGAACCTCGATACCGGGGCCGTTCTTGCGACCTTCCCGGACGTGCCGGCGGCTCCGGCGATCGTGGACAACTACCCCATCATGTGGGGCGCTCAAGCCGGACAGGGTGGGCTCCGGGAATCGATCGGGTTCCCGTGGCGCCTGTGGATCAGCAACCGAATCGACAACGTGCAGCTCGGTGCCGACCCCACCGAGATCCCCCCGGTCCGCCAGTACCCCCGCACCGACGGCCGCGGCCACTCCTCTGCCCGCCGCCTCGTCGGTGGCGTGCCCCGTAACCGTCTCGTGGGAGGACACCCCTGATGGCCGAAGAGGACTTCACGTCCGGGGAGATGCTGCGGGCCCTTCAGGCGATCACCGGCACCCAGCAGGCGATGACGGCCGAGATCAAAGAACTCCGCGCCGAGATCGGCCGCACCTACGTCCCCCGCGGCGAGTGGGTCGAGGCACGCAAGGGCGACGGTCGACGGATGGCCGCGGTCGAGGCCGACGTCGACACCCTCCAGAAGTCACGCGAGGGCGATCAGTCATGGCGGCGCACGTCGTCTCTCACCCTGGCAGTCGCTGCCATCGGGTGGGTTCTCACGATCCTCGCATTGGTACTCATGGTGGTGTTGAAGTGAAGCAGTTCAAGACATCAGAACGAACGGTGCACGTCGCGTGGGGGCTGGCGGTGGTGCTCTTCGTCGCGACCCTCGTGGTCGGCGCCGTCGGGTTCGCCTCCCTGTCCCGCAACTACGACTCCCTCGAGGAGCGAGCCGACGCCGGCCGCGCTGACCGGGCAGACCTGCGGGTGTCCCTGACCGAGCAGCAGGCTGCGTTGCAGGAAGCGAACCGGCGCCTACGCTCCGCTGGGAAGCAGCCGGTGGCCGAACCCGACGTCGACGCACCCGACCCGGCCCCACTCATCGGGCAGCGTGGCCAGTCCTGTGTCGAGGAGCTCGGCCTCGCATCGTGCCGTGGCCCTCGTGGGTTCACCGGCGTCAAGGGCAAGACCGGCCAGGACGGTGACACCGTCGTCGGGCCAGCTGGTGCGAACGGGCAAGACGGCGACACTGTCGTCGGTCCCCAGGGCCCACCCGGCCCGGCCGGAGAGAAGGGCGCCACCGGCGACACCGGACCCCAAGGACCACAAGGCCCCGCCGGTGCGGACGGGAAGCCCGGCACCGCCACCCCCGGCGGCTACGCGTGCCCTGATGGCCAGTACGTCGCAGGGTTCACCATCGCCTCCGATGGGACGGTCGCCCTCGACTGCCGCACCCCCGCGAGCCTGCCACCCGGTCAGGGCTGAAGCGCCCGTGCTCCACGCATCCGGCAGGTACAGCAGGTCCCGCAGAGTCCGCCGGAGGATCACCCTCGCCCAACGCAAGCGGTCGAAGATGATCACCCGCACCGAAGCAACCACCGGCACCCAGTTCCGCACCAAGGCCTGGGGGGTGTTCCGCAAGCCGGGCCCCCGCGCCCGCGGTGACGTGACCGTCGAGCACCACCGCACCCCATGGAAGCGGCTCGCCGGGTACGCCGTACGCCTCTCCTCGAAGCGGTACCTCGGTGGGAAGAAGGAATGCTGGGCCGCCGTCACGGTCTACCGGCTCCGCGGCAGTGACCGGACCAGGGTCGTCGTCGGTGTCCACATGCCCGCCCGTGTCGAGGGCCCGCTCCTGCGTGGCACGAACACCGTCGACACGAACGCATGGACCGACGCACTGGCCCAGCTCGGCCGCCTCGTCGCGGAGCTGCGAGAGAAGTGCCCGCACGCGGAGATCGTCGTCGTCGGCGACTGGAACGTGAACCTGCGGAACAAGCACTTCCGCGACCTGATCGCCCGGCAGCTCCGCCTCACCGCCGCTGCCCCGGTCAACAGCAACGGCAAGCGGATCCCCTGGTCCCGGGTCCGTGGGACGCACGGTGGCCGGGTCATCGACTGGGCCTTCACCAACCGGCACACCACCGTCAAGGTCCTGCCCTCCAACGCGGCGTCCGACCACCGCCCCATCGACATCACCATCCACCCACGCAAGGAGGCGGCGTGACCGCGCGAGCGAAGCCAGCCCACCCTGACCGCGTGCACTTCTGGTGCCCCGGCTGCGAGGAAGTCCACGGCATCACTGTCGGCACGTGGACCTGGAACGGCGACCTCGAACGTCCGACGTTCTCGCCCTCCATCCTCATCCGCGGCAACCAGTGGCCCAAGGGCGAGTACCCGGAGTACTACAAGCCCGCTCACCCGGACGTCCAGCCGGGAGATGACACGGTGTGCCACTCCTTCGTGACCGTCGGCCGGATCCAGTTCCTCGGCGACTGCACCCACGAGCTCGCTGGCCAGACCGTCGACCTGCCTGCCTGGCCAGACGACACAAGGAGCGACGCATGACCTACCGCTATCTCACCGACCTCGCCGAAGTCCTGCGCACCACTGGCCACCCGGTGATCGAGCTCCCCGGTTGGAAGAGCAACGGACACCCGGGCACCTTCGATCCGCAAGGGAACCTGTGGCACCACACCGGGTCGTACGACGCGTTGGCGGACGCACCAGACGACCTGTCGTACGCGAAGTGGTTGGCCTTCGAGGGCCGCTCCGATCTCGCGGGACCACTGTGCAACGTCTCGATCAGCGCCGAGGGCGTCTACTACGTCTGCGCCGCTGGGCGGGCCTACCACGCGGGCGACGCCAAGGCGTCCGGCCCTGTCCCGGCGGGCAACGGCAATGGGCTCTACATCGGCTGGGAGTGCATGAACTCTGGCTCGCAGGGCTGGGGTCGTCCGCAGCTTGCCGCGATGGTCGACGGCGCTGCCGTCACCAGCCAGCACTACGGCTGGACAGCCGTGGCCAACAGGGCGCACAAGGAGACCAGCCTGACCGGGAAGTGGGACCCCGGCCTGCTGGACATGGACGAGTTCCGCGACGACATCAAGATCGCCATCACCAACAACGGAAGGACCTGGTTCGACATGGCCACAGAGAAGGAACTGCGGGCGATCATCCGCGAGGAGCTGCCCACCGCCGTACGCGCCGAGCTCGAGCGCCTGTTCCGCGACGAGAAGGGCGCACCCTCCATCGGCAACGCCCGCATCGAGGACCCCGACGGCGGGACCACGTTCACCCTCGCCCGCCGGCTCAAGCAGATCGAGGCCTCGGCCGGGAAAGAGAAGTGACCATGAAGAACGAACCCCTGCTCATCTGGTCCAGTGTGCTGGTGTTCCTGCAGGTCGTCGTCGCCGGAACCGCGCTGGCCGACGTCATCGGCGCCGTCGCGTTCGGTGTCGCCGCTCTCGTCGTCGCCGGGCTGCAGGCCGCGACCCAGTTCTACATCCGCGGCCAGGTCACCCCGGTCGCCGGCGAGCACAGGGCCGAGTAGCCGTGACCAGGTTCGCGGCCGGCGTCATCGTCGGTGCCCTGGCGTACCCGCTCGGTTTCGTGCTCGCTCATCTCGCCGTTGGCGAGTCGCCGTTCTACCCGAAGGAGCAGCCCCGATGAGTTGCAGTTTCTCCATGGGCATCGACCCCGAGTACGTCGACCTCAACCTCACCACCGGCGCGGACTTCACGTGCACCGGCGAGCTCGACCAGGACTTCCCTGCCGGGTCGACCCTGTCCTTGGTGTTCACCACCGAGTCCCCCACCAGCTGGGCGGCCACCATCACCGGCCCGGAGGCGGTCTGGCAGGTCGACAAGGCCGCGGCCGACACCGTCCCCGACGGCACCGGTGTCCGGCTCGTCTACGTCAACGGCTCCACCGACCAGGTGTGGGCTGCAGGGAAGGTGCGTCGTCATGGTTGAGATCGCCAACGGGTCGAGGTTCAAGATCAAGAACCCGAACGTGAAGTTCTACGTAGCCCGCCCCAACGAAGCAGCCGCTGGTGTGGCTGGGGACCTGGCTGCGCACGAGGCCGACCACGACAACCCGCACCAGGTCACCGCCGCCCAGGCCGGCGCGCTCTCCAACACCGAGGTGGTTCCGGACGGCAACCTCCCGGCCCGCCTCTCGGAGGCAGAGCTCGCGGGCACGTTCGACCCACTCGGTGCGGCAGCTGCAGGACAGGCCGCGTCCCAGCCCGTCGACTCCGACCTGTCCGCGATCGCCGCCCTAACGACCACGCCGTTCGGGCGATCGATCCTGACGCTCGCCAACGCAGCCGCAGGCCGCACGACGCTCGACGTCGACCAGGCCGGGTCGAACATCCCGAAGACGATCGTCAACGCCAAGGGTGACCTGCTCGTCGGCACAGCCGATAACGCACTAACTGTTCTCCCGGTCGGCGCGAACGGGCGGGCACTGCTGCCAGACTCGGCCCAGACCAGCGGGTGGCGGTTCGCCACCACGGCCTTCTTCGAGGGGACGGGCAGCCCGAACGGTGTGGTCGCTGCACCCGTCGGCTCGGCGTTCGTGAACAGCGAGAGCGGCGGCTACAACGGCGCGAGAACGTGGCGGAAGATCGCAGGCACCGGAAACACAGGGTGGGAGGTCGAGTCCGGCGACACTGGTTGGCGCAACGTGAGCTCGGACCTCACCAACGGCTGGGCACTCACCAGTGCCGGGTTTGCCCAGGTTCGACGCATCGGGAGCGCGACGCATCTAGGGTTCTTCCTGACCGCCGGCGGCGCCACGGCGGCCTCCATCTACGACTTCCCTACCGGCTTCCGCCCAAAGAATGCGCGCATCACCTTCCGGAATGTAGGCACCCTCCGGGATGGATTCGTGTCCGCCGATAGGTACCTGGTGGTCTCTCCGCTTAGCGCCGCTGACACTTCCCTACTCCTGCTCGACAAGCAGTGGCCCACGGCGGATGCCTGGCCGGCGTCCCTCCCAGGCACGGCTGCGTGACCTGACGTAACCGCACTTCTCAGCAATGGCTGGGCGAAGAACTCTGGCGGCACTGGGGTGTGCGTCGTACGACGGATGGGCAACTCGGCGTACTGGCAGCTCGGCCTCGACGGAACTGCCGCCACGGCTGACCGGATCATCGACATCCCGACGGGATTCCGAGGCGTCTACAGCACGTCCGGGACGGGCTATTACCCCTTCAACGCGACAGGTTCCGCCGGTCAATACCTGCCGGTCGAGGCACACTCCGGCGGCTACCTGCGGTGGGCCACGGCATCCGTGGCGAAGGTGTCGCTGGTGCGCGCGACGGCAACCAGTCCCGTGACTGAGCCGTGGCCCGCCGCGCTCCCGGGGGTCTCCGGCTAGGCCGCATTTCCCGGCAGCGAGGTGGGCCAGGCATTCCCCGTCGAGAAACAGACCGCCCAGTAATCGCCGCCTCCTGTGTAGGCCGTCACGGCGATCGTCGCTGCCGCGACGTAGCACTGGAAGTTCCAGTACGTCCGGCCATAGACAGGAACGCTGGACGATTGGAATGCGGTGGGAAGGGTTGTAATTGGTGTCGTGCTGGTGCCAGCGCTCCGCCTGAGTTGGGTGATTCGTAGATCTACCAAGTTGGTGTTCCGCCGCACCAGCACGAACCCCGTGAAGTCAGCACCGAGAAGTGCGGTTATGTCGCGCCACCCGGTGTCGCCGACGGTGACGGCCCATTTCGAGATTCCGGGACCTGCCGAGGTTTTGATCCACTTCCACGCGCCGTTGGTGCCGGCTGTGTCGACGTACTCCGTCCCGACCGGGGCAGCGTCGGTGAGGGTGGCGTTGCTGCCAGCCCCCGGGGACCCTGTCCCTTCAAGCCGGCCGGTGGTAGACCAGCGGATGCCGCCGGCCTGCGATGCGTCGGCCATGGGCACGCGGCCGTCAGCGCCCACGGGCAGCACAGTTAGTGCGTTATCGGCGACCCCACCTAAGGACCCTCACCCAACCCGACGAAGGAGACACCATGGATCTGCAGGCCCTCACTGACGAAGACCTGGAGCAGCACCGCCTCGACGTGCTCAACGAGCTGGAACGGAGATCCCGGCTGGCTCAGATTCCGTCGACCATCACGCAGCTGGCCACCCAGTTCGTGGAGTCCGGTGGTGACAGGGCTGACCTGACTGCTGCGATCGACGGACAGGGCGCCTGACCCTCTGGCATACTGACGCCGCCTGGCTGTCCCCGCATCCGGCACTTCGCCGCCCCACTCTGCTCCGGCAGGGTGGGGCGGTTTCGTTCGTGCCACCGGCCTATGCCCTCATGGCGCGAACCGTTCCACGGTCCCACCGAGCATCGACTGCAGCGCGGGCGCGTTGTCTCCGTTGATGATCCAGTTGGACCCCACGAGCATCGGGGACGGGTCGATATCCGCGTCCGCTAGCAGCTCGTTCATTTCGCGGTGCAGATCGAGTTGAGACTGCAGATCCCCCTGCGACGCGAAGGTGCTGAACACGTCCTCATCCGAGCACGTGCCAGACTCGGCGGCCAGCGTGACGTTATGCTCCGGCTTCCAGTTGGCACAGACGTAGCCGGCCTCGACCGCCGCATCATGCAACTCCTGGACGGTGCCGTACGCAGCGTCCTTCTCGAACTGGGGCTCTGGGGTGGATTCGGCGGTCGCCGCCGGCGTAGCGGTGTTCGCACCCTTCGATCCGCCGTCACCATCGGCCGAGCCTCCGCACGAGGTTAGGGCGAGCAGGAGGCAGAGAGCGAGAGTGGCGAGCTTCATCGCAACAGGATGCATCTTGTCCACCCTTCCCCGCAGCAGAATGACTGGGCCTACTCTTTTCGGGTGCCCCGTCAGCAGATCGTCTACCCCATCCCCGACCGGCCTGAGTGTGAGGTGCTCGTCGACGGCGGGTGGTGGTTCGGTGAGGTCCGCATGTGGACGCAGGACGACGACGGGTCCTGGTCGGCGAACGTCTCCTGGACACGGAACACCGAGACGAGGCTGGATGCCGTGCCGGCCGCCCGGGTGCGGCCTGTGGAGAACGACTACAGCCGCGGCCGAACAGGTGCACCATGAACCTATGGACGAGCTCGAAGACCTGGGCGTCGCTCACTACTGGGCGGACCTGCTGATCGGGCCCTGCTCGATCCCTGGCTGCCCGACGTCTGCACCCCAAAACCAATGTGCATATTTGCACATAACCCCGAATTCGAGCGCGTACGAAGACACATGACCACACAGCAAAACATGCTCTGACCTGCACTGATACAAATCCCGACTCACAGACTAACGGATTCAAGTCCCGTTACTCACCCCGATTCGAAGGCCCTGTCCACACGGACGGGGCCTTCGTGCATTTCGACTACCCTCGCTGCGTGGAGCCGCTACCGCTTGCCGTCACAGAGCTCGCGGACCGGCTCGGGTCTCTCCCCTGGCTCAGCGACCTCCTGGTCGCCGGATCCCTGGCCACCGGCGACCACCTTCCCGGGGTCAGCGATCTGGATCTGGTCGCCGTGGTTGCGGGACCGGTCGACGAGACGAGGACCGCACAGCTCGTCGCGATGCACGCGGAGCTCGACCACGCAGCGGCCGCAGGCGCCGACCTCGGCTGCGTCTACGTGGATGAGCGCAACCTGCTCGACGCCGACGCGCTCCATCCGACCTGGACGCACGGCGCGCTCACCCGACGCATCCTGTCCGGCATCACGCGTGCGGAACTGGTGCGTCACGGGTTCCAAGTCATCGGCCGTTCCCCCGCGGACCTGCTGCCACCGATGTCGGACGACGAGATCCGCGCCGCGGCCCGGGCCGAGCTCTGCGGCTACTGGGCCTGGGCCGTATGACGACCGCACCTGTGGCTGGACCCGATGATCGCGGACCTCGGCCTGACCTCGATGGCGCGCGGTCGTCACGCACTGCGCACCGGACAACTCCTCACCAAGAGCGCGGCGGTCGAGGAGGCGCGGGCTCCGGCATGGTTGGTCGACCAGCTGCGCGCACGGAGGCACGGTCACGCGATCGCCTCGCCACGGGCACGAACCGCTTGGATCGCCTGGCGCGATGCGCGAACGACCACCCGGATGGCCCGTCGGCAGCGCTTCTGAGCACGTGAGGAACCGCGACTCGCCGACGCCGACGACAACGGCGCTGTCGTCGACATTGGTCTCCACAGATCGTCGGAATCCCTTGCCCTGGTTGACGATTCCCGATAAGCTCGAACACATGTTCGAAGCATCGGAGGGCCTCACCCCGGAGCACCCCGCTCCCGGCCCTGAGCTGCCCCTGGACGCCTCCACCGTCACCGGATGGGCAGAAGCCCTGATCGAGATCTCCCGCGCCGTCAACGACGACACCACCCGCATCGACGTGATCGGGGAACTCGAGAAACTCAAGCACGCCGCCGCCGCGGCCCAGGCCGAACTCTGCGTCGACTTCGACGAGTCCATGCGCGCCAAGGCAGCCGCCACCGGCGTCGGGAAACGCCGCCAAGGCCGCGGCATCGCCGAACAGCTCGCCCTGGCCCGCCGCGAGTCCCCCCACCGCGGGCGCCAACACCTCGGCCTGGCCAAGATCCTGCGCACCGAGCTGCCGCACACCCGGGCCGCGTTCCGGGCCGGACACATCACCGAATGGGCCGCCACCCTGATCGCCCGCGAGACCGCCTGCCTCGACCTCTCCGACCGGGCCCGCGTGGACCAGCACGTCGCCGGCGACCTCACCCAGGTCGCGCAACTGTCTGAGAAGCAGATCGGGGACCGGGCCCGCACACTGGCCGCCAAGCTCGACCCCGCCTCGGTGGCCCAACGCCGAGCGAAGGCCGAGAAGGACCGCCGGGTCACCATCCGCCCCGCCCCCGACACGATGACCTACCTGTCCGGGCACCTACCCGTCGCCCAAGGCGTCAGCGTCTACGCCGCGTTGAAGAAGACCGCCGACACCCTGATCGCGGCCGGTGACGAACGCTCCCGGGCCCAGATCATGGCCGACACCCTGGTCACCCGCGTCACCGGACACACCCAAGCCGACCACGTCCCGGTCGCGATCAACCTGGTCGTCTGCGACCAGACCCTCCTCGGCCACGGCAACGACCCCGCCCACCTCGACGGCCACGGCACCATCCCCGCTGACCTGGCCCGCCACCTCGCAGCGACCGCCCTCGACACCGGCGCCGCAACCGGGCTGCAGACCTGGCTGCGCACGATCTACACCAGCCCCCACGGCGGACTCACCGCAATGGACTCCCGGGCCCGGATCGTCCCCCACGGCCTGGCCCACCTGATCCGGCTCCGCGACGGCGGCACCTGCCGCACCCGCTACTGCGACGCCCCCATCAGACACATCGACCACGCCACCGGCATCGCCCACCGCGGCCACACAGTCGAAGAGAACCTCCAAGGCGTCTGCGAAGCCTGCAACTACGCCAAACAAGCCCCCTACTGGACAGCCACCGGCCACCACCCACCCCACCGGCGACATCAGGTCACCACCACCACACCCACCGGGCACACCTACACCTCCACCGCACCACCCCTACCCGGCTGGACCGACCCACCAGACTGGCAACTGGTCGCCGCCAACCTCCAGGACCCCACTGACTTCCTCTCGGAGTACGAGCTCATCGACGACGCCGCCGCCTGATGGTTCCTCGCAGGAGCAGGCGTCGTCGGGTCCTGGCTGGGCGAACGGCGGTGGTCACGCTCGGATCGCGGTGACCAGCCAGGCACGGGAGTCGAACCACACGCCGTCGCCGGCGTCATGGGCGTCGAGCATGACCAGCAGTCGTTCCATCGCGCGCGCCTGCTCGTTGTCGTCCAGGTCGACGATCAGGTCGTCAACCATCCGCAGCTCCGCCAGGGCGTCGAGGGCGCGGGCGGCGTCCGCGCCGTAGTAGACGGGCTCGCGCAGATCCGTGATCTCGACGCCCGTGAATCCGGCAGCGGCCAGCACGCCCGCCACGACCGCCGGGTCCGCCAGCGAGAACGCGGCATGGCCCAGCCCGGCCGGCGTGATCTGTTTGTCCGGTCCGGCCAGGGCCTGCCGGATCGCACTGACCCATTCCTGGCGGTCGTGGGCCTGCCACGCCAGCTGCACCAGACGTGCTTGTGGCCGCAGGGCACGCGCGATGTTGGTGAATGCCGCAACCGGGTCGCTGAAGAACATCGTGCCGAAGCGGCTGATCCCCAAGGTGAAGTCGCCCGGCGGGAACGGGTGCTCTTGAGCATCGGTCACCTCGAAGCTGACATTGGACACGCCTTTCTCCTCTGCCACCCGTCGGGCACGGTCCACCATCGGGAGTGACAGGTCGACCCCGAGCGCGCTGCCCGCTGTCGCCGACCTTGCGGCCTGTCGCGTGGTCTGCCCGCTGCCGCAGCCGATGTCGAGCACCCGGTCATCGGCCCGGACGGCGGCGGCTTCTCGCAACCGCACGTTGTAGCGGCTCAGCTCAGCGTCGTAGTCGAACATCTCATTCACCGCCCGGACTCGCGGGCCCGTCGCGGAGTACGCCACGCACCGTGTCCAGCGGCACGCCCGGGTCGAACTCCGGCAGCCACCAGGTCGCACCAGCGGCGGCGTACGGCGACGGGTCGGCGTCGAGGGGCAGCCCGATGGCGACGTCGTACGGTCTGGTCTCGCCCGATCGGAGGTCGGTGATGGTGGCAACCACCTCGGCCAGCTGGTCGGGGTGCTTGAGATTGGCCGGGAAGAAGCCGTCGAGTCGGGCGGCCCTGCGGATCGGCTTGGCGTTGCCGGGGAAGCCGGCGGCCCACACCGGCACCCCGGGCCGTTGCACCGGTCGCGGCAGGAACTCGATGTCGTCGACGGTGTAGTGCTCACCGCGGTGGTGCACCGGCTCACCGGACCAAGCGGTGGCGAGGACTGCGAGGGACTCGTCGAGCATCCGACCACGCTGCCGATCATCGAGCTGCTCACCGGTCTTGGACAGCTCGGCGCCGAACCCGTCGCCGCCGATGCCGACCCCGAGGATGAGCCGACCGTCGCTGAGACGATCCAAAGTCGCGGTCTCGCGAGCGACCTTGGCCGGCCGGCGACGGGGAAGCGGTGTCACCATCGGACCGATCCGCAAGCGTTGCGTGGCCGTGGCCATCGCCGCCACGGTGATCCACGGGTCGGCGACCGCTCGAACCGGCGCACGCCAGCACAGCTGGTCCCACACGAAGCAGCCGTCCCATCCGGCTTCCTCCGCGTCGGCGGCCAACCTGGCCACGACCCTCGGGTCGGCGAGCTCGTCGAACAGCGGCAGCCAGAGTGCCGAACGCAGCCGACTCTCGCCGTGAGTGGTCATCGCGGTCATGTCGACCCCTTTCGGACTGCTTCGTGGACTGGCTGGTCCTGTGACGCTAGCCCGCCGGCCGCCATCGTGAAAAGCGATTGTCTTCGATCAAGTCAATCGCCAGTAGCGATGTCGTTGCTACCGTGGACGCGTGTCCGACATCGAGCTGCGTCACCTCGCTGCGATGGCCGCCGTCGCCGACGAGGGCTCCTTCGGCCGGGCGGCCGCTCTGCTCGGCTACACCCAGTCGACAGTGAGCCAGCAGATCGCCGCATTGGAGCGAACCGTCGGCGGCGCGGTGTTCGATCGGCCGGGTGGACCAAGGCCGGTGCGCATCACGCCGCTGGGCGCCGTGGTCCTCGAAGAAGGCCGTGAACTGCTGGCCAGGGCCGAGCGGCTGGTCGACGCGGTCGACCGGTTCAAGGCGGGCGACGGCCGGATCGACATCGGCACCTTTCAGAGCGTGTCCAACGTGATCCTGCCGAGCGTCGTACGCCGGCTCCGGGACGAGCACCCCGACTGCGACATCAGGTTGTCCGAGGGGGAGCCTGACGCTCCCCGGATCGGCGATCTCGACCTGCTGTTCTACGACGGCCGGATCGAGACCGACGTGGATCGCGCCAAACTGCTCGATGATCCCTACTACCTGGTGGCCGACCCCGAGGCCTTCCCCGACGGACCGGTCCGGTTGGGCCAACTCGACGGTGCGCCGATGGTGGCGTGGCCGCTGACCTGTGACCAGCCGTTGATGGAGCAGGCAATCGCGGGGACGGGCGCCCGTCCGCGCATCGTGTTTCGCAGCGCGATCAACGACACCCTTCTCTCGATGGTGCGCGCCGGCCTCGGATCGACGGTGCTGCCGTGGCTCGCGATCCGGGGTGCCGGCGTCCAGTCCGACAGGCGTCTCCGCATCCACGAGTTACGACCGGCCCTGCCACCACGCGAGATCTATCTGCACTGGCCGGCCGAACGCACCCTGTCCCCACTCGCGGCGCGGGCGATCGAGATCGCCGTCGAAGTCGCCGCCGAGATCGCCAACGGCGAAGTGCCTCACGACTGAGGGTGGCCGAACCGGCCCTTCTGGTAGTCCTCGTAGGCCTGCACGACCTCGGCCCGGGTGTTCATCACGAACGGCCCCGCCCACGCCATCGCCTCGCGGATCGGCTGGCCGCCGACGACGATCACGTCGAGTGCCGGCGTACGACTCTCCTGGCGGGACGCACCCTGGACCGTGACGTAGTCGCCGGCCCCGAGGACCGCTGCCTGGCCCATCTGGACGGGATGCGCGTCGGTGCCGACGCTCCCCCGACCCGAGAGCACGTAGACGAGCGCGTTGAACTCCACCGGCCAGGGCAGGTCGAGCCGGGCGCCGGGCTCGATCGTGGCGTGCACCAGCGTCATCGGGGTGTGCGTCGCACCCGGACCACCGTGACCGTCGACCTCGCCGGCGATGATCCGCACCAGAGCGCCGGCGTCCTGGGACGTGGTCAGGGCGACCGTGCCCGCCCGGAGGTCCTGGTACTTCGGCGCGACCCGCTTCGCGTCCTGCGGCAGGTTCACCCAGAGCTGGATGCCGTGGAACAGTCCACCCTTGACCACCAGCCACTCGGGTGGTGCCTCGATGTGCAGGATGCCCCCGCCGGCGGTCATCCACTGCGTGTCACCGTTGGTGATCGTGCCGCCACCACCGTGACTGTCCTGGTGGTCGAACTGCCCGTCGATGATGTAGGTGACCGTCTCGAAGCCACGGTGCGGGTGCCACGACGTGCCCTTCGGCTCCCCCGGCGCGTAGTCCACCTCGCCCATCTGGTCCATCATGATGAACGGGTCGAGCTGGCGCATGTCGATGCCGGCGAACGCGCGCCGGACCGGGAATCCCTCGCCCTCGTAGCCCTGGGGCGCGGTGGTCACGGAGATGACCGGGCGCGGCTGATCGCCCAGACCCGGACCCTTGCTCCGGTGCAGGACGGTGAGGTCATCGACAGTGACGGCGGGCATGTCTCCACGGTAGTCCCGTTCGACGAGCATGGCTGGGTTAGGTTCGGGCCATGACTTCAGCCAGCAGCAGGTCGTCGTACGACGTGGTCATCGTCGGTGGCGGCCACAACGGACTCACCGCCGCGGCCTACCTGGCCCGCGCCGGTCTATCGACGCTGGTGCTGGAGCGACTTCCGGCCACCGGCGGGGCGGCCGTCTCCAAGGTGGCCTTCGCGGGCCACGACGCACGGTTGTCGCGCTACTCCTACCTGGTCTCGCTGATGCCGCAGGAGCTGGTCTCCGACCTCGGGCTCTCCCTCGACCTTCGGTCGCGCACGACCGCGTCGTACACACCGTGGCTGCGCGACGGGCGCGCCGGCGGCCTGCTCGCGGAGCGGCCGGAGGGCAGGGCGACCCGCAAGTCGTTCAAGAAGCTGACCGGTTCGAACGACGAGTACGACGCGTGGCAGCGCTTCTACGCCGACGTCGGGACCCTGGCCGACGCGGTCTCTCCGACGCTGCTGAAGCCGCTGATGAAGGAGTCCGAGCTCGCCGGCCGGGTCGACGCCGACCTCTGGCGCGAGTTCACCAAGGAGCCGCTCGGAGCCTCGGTCGAGCGACGCTTCACCGACGACACGGTCCGCGGAGTGGTCGCCACCGACGGGCTGATCGGCACCTTCGCCGACCTCCACGACCCGTCCTTGATCCAGAACCGCTGCTTCCTCTACCACCTGATCGGCAATGGTGACGGCGAATGGCGAGTGCCCGTCGGCGGAATGGGTGCCGTCACCGACGCCCTGCTCCGGGCCGCCGTCGGCGGTGGCGCCGAGGTGCTCACCGGAGCCGGAGTGAGCTCCATCCGCAGCGACGGCTCGACCGCTGAGGTCACCTGGCACGACGACACCCGGCACCACACCGTCACCGCCGACCACGTGCTCGCCAACGTGGCGCCCTGGGTGCTGCGCATCCTGCTCGGCGAGGAGCCGGAGCCCGACACCAAACCCGAGGGCGCCCAGCTCAAGATCAACTTCCTGCTCGATCGACTGCCCGAGCTCAGGTCCGGCGCCGACCCCGAGGTCGCCTTCGCCGGCACCCTGCACCTGAGCGAGGACTACTCGCAGCTGCAGCGGTCGTACGCCGAGGCTGCCGCCGGCCGGGTGCCCACCGAGATGCCGGGCGAGGTCTACTGCCACTCGTTGAGCGACCGGTCGATCCTCGGCACGTTCGAGGGACACACGCTGACCTACTTCGGCCTGCACACCCCGGCGCGACTCTTCGAGGACCCGAGGAACAAGGAACTCGCGGTCGCCCGGGCACTGGCCTCCCTCAACCAGCACCTGGTCACGCCGATCGAGGAGTGCCTGGCCACCGATGCCCACGGCCTGCCGTGCATCGAGGCGAAGGTGCCCCAGGACATCGAGGCCGATCTGGCGATGCCCGGCGGTCACATCTTCCACGGCGACCTCGAGTGGCCGTGGGCCACGAACCGGGCGATGCTCGAGAAGCCGGCCCAGCAGTGGGGTGTGGCCACCGACATCGAGAACCTGCTGCTCTGCGGTTCCGGGGCGCGCCGTGGCGGCGCGGTCTCCGGGCTCGGCGGGCACAACGCGGCACAGGCGGTGCTGGCCTCACGCTGACCGATCAGTCGTATTCCGCGAGCCACGCATGCACGAGGGGTACGACGGACGCGCCCTCACCGCTGGCCGAGGCGACCCGCTTCATCGAACCCGCTCGGATGTCACCGACCGCGAAGACGCCGGGCACAGTGGTGGCCAGGCCCGGCGGCGGCAGACCGTCGACCCAGGATCGGCGCGCGGTGTCGCGGCCGGTGCACACATAGCCGTCCTCGTCGCGGTCGATCACCTCGGGCAGCCAGTCGCAGCGAGGCTCGGCCCCGAGCAGCAGGAACAACCCGCCCGCAGCGCGGCGCTCGACCTGGCCGGTGGTGATCCGATGGATGCCGAGCCATTCGAGGCGCCCCTCCCCGCCGCCGTCGACCACCTCGGAGGCCGCCTCGACGATGATCCGCGGGTTGTACTCGATCTCGCGGACCAGGTAGTCGGACATGGTCTCGGCCAACCCCGCCCGGCGGACCAGGATCGTCACCGATCGCGCGAAGCGGGACAGGTGCACGGCGGCCTGACCGGCAGAGTTGCCACCGCCCACGACGTACACGTCCTGGTCGGCCATCTCGCGAGCGGCGGTCATCGCCGCACCGTAGAAGACACCGGAGCCGGTGAGAGCCTCGAGCGTCTCGACCCGGAGCTTTCTGTAGGTGACGCCCGAGGCGATGACGACCGCCCGGGCCCGCAGGTCGCCGCCGTCGGTGTGGAGCAGGTGCGGCGCGCCGGCGCGTCCCGGCTCGAGTCCGGTCACCGGCCATCCGGTGAAGAAGCGGGTGCCGAAGCGGATCGCCTGGCTGCGCGCGCGTTGGGCCAGGCGCATCCCCGAGATGCCCCGCGGGAAGCCGAGGTAGTTGCGGATCATCGAGCTGGTCCCGGCCTGGCCGCCGATGGCCTCGGCTTCGAGCACGACGGTCGAGAGGCCCTCGGAGGCGCCGTACACCGCGGTGGCGAGGCCGGCCGGGCCGCCACCCACGACGGCCAGGTCGACCACCGTGTCGACGTCGATGTCGCCCGGTTGGCCATAGACGGTGATCGCGAGGTCGTGCACCGATCGCACCGCGACCGGGGCGCGGTCGAACGCGGTCACCAGTGGGTAGGCGGGATCGACGACGTCGGCGACGATCTCGGCGACCGCGTCGTCGTCGGGCGCATAGGTGCGGTTGGGCAGTCCCATTCGGTCGAGGAAGTCGCGCAGGGCCAGCACCAGCGAGTCGACGTACGGCGTCACGATGCGCACGACGTCGACCTCGGGGGCGGCCACCGTGGATCCCCAGTCGGAGAGCATCTCGGTGATCGCGGTGTGGAACTCCTCGTCGCGGGCACCACGCGGCATCAGCAGGTAGGCGTCGAACTTGCCGTTCGCCAGGCCGTGGCGCAGCGCGTCGGCGTCGACCCGGAAGCGCTCCCAGTGCGCGGTGACCAGCCGGCGCGCGGTGGGTACGACGGCCCGCAGGCGACCGAACGCCTCGAAGACGCCGGCGTCGGGCAACGTCGACTCCGTCACGAACAGGGCCACCAGTCCCCCGGCTCCGGCGACCTCCTTCGCGATGCGCTCGGCCTCGGCCACCGTCGTCGCCGTGCGCAGGTCGTAGTCGCGGGCGTAGCGGCCGAACTCGTCGCGCAGGAAGGCGCCCCGGGTCTCGGAGACGAGCAGGATCACCGGGCGGGAGACGTCGTTCACGCGATGAGCCTAGCGTCACAGTTGTCTTTTATCTTTTTGTCTGTCACACTGTTTCAGCAAGACGAAACGGTGACGAACTCCCGGTCCTGCCCCGCGTGCCGGCGGATCCGCCGGGCACCCCACCAGTCAGACGCGAGAAAGGTACGAAGCTGATGACTCCCACCATTCGAATTGACCACGAGGTCTACGAGAAGCTCCAGGAACAGGCCAAGCCGTTCGTGGACACCCCCAACGCCGTGCTCCGCCGACTGCTCGAGCTGCCCGAGGCAGCCGAGCCTCAGCGTGGCTCCCGTCGTGGCGGCCCC
>NZ_BCRJ01000002.1 GCF_001552535.1 Nocardioides jensenii JCM 1364 = NBRC 14755
GGTCGAGGACACGGCGGCGAACGCGAGGGCCAGCGCGGCCCCCGCCGCAACCGTCTCGCCCTGCTCGTCGAGACCGGCGCCCTCAAGGCCGGCGACAGGCTGGTCTGGCGTCGCCCGCGATCCGGCGAGGAGTTCGCCGCCACGATCACCGACGACGGCCAGATCCGTCTCGAGGACGGCACCCTCCACGACTCCCCCTCCGGCGCCGGCAAGGCGCTGAACGGCTACGACGCCAACGGCTGGACCAACTGGCGCATCGAGCGCACGGGCGAGAGCCTGCGCGATGCCCTGCTCGGCCTGCGAGATGAGCGGAGACGCGGCAGTGAATCCGCTGATGGTGGTCGAGCGGGCCGCGCGGCCCAGGGACGAGGCCGCGATCGGCGTGCCGAGACCCCATGACGCGGTCGCGGCAGCGAGCACAGACTCCGTCACACTGAACGCAGAAGGCCGGATCCCGAGGGATCCGGCCTTCTGGTTGGTACGGCATCAGGGACTCGAACCCCGAACCCGCTGATTAAGAGTCAGCTGCTCTGCCAATTGAGCTAATGCCGCTTGACGCGAGAGAAACATTAGCAGCCGGTGACCCCGGAGAAAAATCGAGGCGAACCCGATCCGGTGTGACCTCGCCTACCCGGTGACGACCGTCTTCGACACCTGCTGGGCGGCGATCTGCCGCGCGGTCCACGGGAACGCGACCCAGCGCTCGGCAGCGTACAACCTGGTCTGGTCCGCGGACCACGGAGAGCGCGGATTCTCCGACTGGGAGTAGGTCAGGATCGTGCGCGCAGAGACCCGGCCGTCAGCCAGGAACGCCACCGACTGGATGTGCGAGGAGCCGTAGGTCACCGGCGACCAGAACTCGTCGTTCTGCTCCGGCGTCCGCACGGTCAGCACGTTGGCGTTGCCGGCGGCATGCGAGCCGCCACCGAGGTGGATCGGCGGCGCACCACGGTCGCCGGCGACCTGCAGCGAGCCCCAGGTCGCGTCCATCGCGATGCCCTGCGCACGCAGGTGGGCGATGGCGTCCTTCATCGCCTTCACCGTGCCCTGGTTGCCGGGCACCAGCCCCCGTGGGGTGTTCAGCGGATCCTGGGCGTCGAACGGCTTCTTCCAGATGCCTCCGCCGGGCAGCCTCTTCACGAACTCCTCGAAGATGTGGTTGCCCACCGACGTCGCGTCACTGTGCCCGTCCCAGGCCCGGAGCACGTCGCACGCGTCGCCGCCCTCGGCCGCCCGGCAGACCGTGTCGAGCGCGCCGTCAACCCGCATCACCTCGGCACCCATCACCCGGTTCTGGTATTCGAAGGAGGCCAGCTGGGTCGGGGAGATCCGGCGCCCGCCGGCGATCGCATCGGTCGGGTAGCGATAGACCATCCGTGTGCGCATCGAGCGCTCACACCGCTCGCAGCCGATGATCTTGGGGTAGCCCTCCAGCGTCTGCCGCGGGTTCGGCAGCCAGTAGGAGTCGTTGGCGTTGGCCACCCAGTCGCGGCGGTAGGCCACGGGCAGGTTCTTGGGTCCGAGCACCCCCGGGCGCGCGGCGTCTGCGTCGTTCTTCCAGGCGCACGGGCCGTCGGCCAGGGCGCCGTTGAGGCCGGGCAGTCCGGCCACCAGCATCAGCACCTGACCCACCGGGGTCATGCAGGTGTTCAACATCGAGTTCGGCACGTTCGGCACCACCGAGTGGTCGGCGTAGGCGACGTTGCCGGCCCGGTCGGCGGCGATCGTGTTCACCCACGGGATGCCGCCGCCCCTGTCCTGGCGGCGGATCAGGTCACGCACACTGGTCGCCTGCCCCATGTCGAGGAACGAGTCGATGGTGCGCAGCTGCTCGCCGTTGGCGTCGCGGATCGCCCAGAGGGTGGCCGGCCCCCACGGCATCAGCATGTCGGGAGCGTCGATCACATAGCCCTGGTCGGTGCGATAGACGTCCTCGCGCACGGTCTTCGACGAACCGTCGTCCTGGCGCACCCGCACGTCGACGAACCGTCGTTCGAGCTGCCGTGGCCCCTTCGGTCCGACGTACGTCGTCGTGCCGGGAACCGTGACGTACTCGTAGGGCGTGAAGCGGTAGGCGGTGGAGACGGTGTGGCTCCAGGCGACAGTGTCGTTCCAGCCGATGTTGACCGCCGGAGAGCCGATCAGCGAGGCACCGGCCACGTTGTAGACACCCGGAATCGTCAGGTGCTGCTGGGAGAACCGGAACCGCCCCCGCCACGGGAAGTGCGGGTTGCCCAGCACCATGCCGCGCCGGGTGGTGGTGCGGTCGCCACCGATCGCGGTGGCGTTGGAGCCGAACGGCGCGTCGGGGTCCTTGCCGAGCGCCTTCAGCAGCGCGGCCTTGTCGACCTTCGAGGCCGCCTTCGTCAGGTCCGCCAGGGTCGGCACGGCCGGGAGCCCCGGGACCTGCGGCAGCCCGGGGTCGGTCAGGGTGGCCGGCGAAGCGTCGACGATCTGGGCCGCGAAGTGCCCCGTGGAGGCCATGATGTTGGCCAGGTAGACGCCGTACCAGAGGTCGAGCGAGGTGGCCTCGAGATCGAGGTGGTCGGCACCCGCGCACTCCGGGTCGGTGATGCCGTCGGCTCCGCCCTGATCGTCGATCCAGGCGTTGATGCCCGCGGTGTAGCCCTCGACCAGCTTCTTCACCCGCGGGCTGGGGCCACGCACGGGATCGGCCAGCAGCTTCTCCACGACGTGACGGTTGCGCAGGTCGCCGACCAGGGTGTCGACCTGCAGGTTCGTTCCGGCGATCGCCACCTGGTCGTCGTACGACCCCTCGCCGAAGTAGAGCGACCGCTCGCCACGGCCGGTGATCACGGTGTCGGCGAGCGTGCAGATCGACGACCCCGCCGCCGCGTACCCGCTGCCGAAGCCGAGGGACCCGAAGTCGTCGGCGACCACGTGCGGGATGCCGTGCCGGGTGGTCGTGATCGTCGCACGGTACGTCGGCGCGGCCACTGCGGTGGGAGCCGCCGGCTCGGCCGAGGCCCCGAGCCGGGGAACGGCGAGCACGGGCACGAGCAGGGCCAGGGCACCGACGAGCAGCAGGCGAGGTTGCATGAACCAACAACGTGGACGTCGCCGGAAAGGTTATGCAGGTCACACTCGGTGGCCCTACGCTCAGGCCATGGCAGCCACCCAGGACCGGCCGGCGAGTGCCTGGCACCTGCTGACCGCGGTGGTGACGGCCGGGGCGTTGGTCCTTCAGCTCGTGCTCATCGTGCAGGGCAACACCGTGCTCGACGAGAGCGAGGCCCCGGGCCTGGGCACCCGGCTGATCCGCTTCGCCAGCTATCTGACGATCTGGAGCAACGTGCTGGTCGCCTGGTCGGCGGCCACCCTGGTGTCGAACCCGTTCCGCCACGGCGGGCGGGCCTGGCGGGCCCTACGCCTCAACGCCGTCGTGCTGGTCCTCGGCGGCGGCATCGTGCACTTCTTCCTGCTCCGCCCGATCCTGGACCTCGACGGGGCGGACCTGCTCGCCGACAAGCTGTTGCACGTGGTGGTGCCGATCCTCGCCGTCATCGGGTGGCTGGGCTTCGGGCCACGGAACCGGGTCACGCGTGGTGACCTGGTCCCCTTCCTCGTGCTGCCGGTGCTGTGGCTGGTCTGCACGCTGGTGCGAGGACCGTTCGCGAGCTGGTATCCCTACCCGTTCATCGACGTCGACGAGCACGGGTACGGCGCCGTGCTGGCCAACTGTGCGGGTGTCACCGTGCTGATGCTCGCGCTCTTCGCCGGCGCCCTGTGGCTGGACCGGTGGCTACCGCCCAGGCCGGCGCAGCGGGACCGTGCCGTGGAGCCGGAGCCCGGGGCCACGACTCAGAGGTAGAGGCCGGTCGACTCGTCGGCCAGACGCTCAGCGGCGACCGCGTGGATGTCGCGCTCGCGCATCACGACGTAGAGCTCGCCGTTGACCTCGACCTCGGCCTTCTCCTCGGGGTCGAAGAGCACCCGGTCGCCGATCTCGACGGCGCGTGCGTGCGGTCCGACGCCGACGACCTTCGACCAGGCCAGGCGACGACCGCCCATGGCCGCTGTCGCGGGGATCACGATGCCACCGGCCGAGCGCCGCTCGCCGGTGTCCTTGTCGAGCTCGACCAGAATGCGGTCGTGCAGCATCTTGATCGGTGTCTTGTCACTCACGGATCAGTTGACGACCTTGCGGATCACGCCGAACAGGACGATCACGCCGACCACGCCGCCGAGGACCTTGAGGATGTTGTCGGTGCGCGGTGCGCCGGTGTTCACGTCGACGAAGTGGGCCTTCACCGAGGCCACCTCGCGACTGATGATGGTCTTGGGGTGCGCCCGGTGGGCGAGCAGGTCGATGGTCTGGGCAAGCCGCTCGCGCGTCTGCTCGATCTCGCTCTCGATCGAGCTGATCTCGTTGGCCACGATCAATCTCCTGGTTCGTCCGCCACGAAAATGTGACTGCGTCGGTGGTGCGTCAGTTGGGAACGTTACCAATGGTTCGCGGGTCGAAGCCGAACGGGAGTTCCAGTCGGTTCGCGGCCATCAGCGCGTCGTCGGTCAGGACGTCGTACGTCGCCCCGTCCGCGGCCACCACTCCCCCGTGCAGCACGACCGAGCGCGAGCACAGCTCGAGGGCGTAGGGCAGGTCGTGGGTGACCATCAGGACCGTGACGTCGAGCGAGCGCAGGATGTCGGCGAGCTCGCGCCGGGAGGCCGGGTCGAGGTTGGAGGACGGCTCGTCGAGCACCAGGATCTCGGGCTCCATCGCCAGGACCGTCGCGACCGCGACCCGTCGCCGCTGACCGAACGAGAGGTGGTGCGGCGGGCGATCGACGAAGTCGGCCATGCCGACCCGGTCGAGAGCCTCGATGACGACCTTGTCGAGCGCGGCGCCCTTGATGCCCTGGTTGGCCGGTCCGAAGCCGACGTCCTGGCGCACGGTCGGCATGAACAGCTGGTCGTCGGGGTCCTGGAAGACGATGCCGACCCGGCGACGGATCTCCTTGAGGTTCTTCTTCTCCACCGGCATCCCGCTCACCGCCACCGTCCCGGCGCCGGCGGTGAGGATTCCGTTCAGATGCAGCACCAGCGTGGTCTTGCCCGCCCCGTTGGGGCCGAGGAGCGCGACCCGCTCACCGCGGTGCACGTGCAGGTCGACGCCGAACAGCGCCTGGTGGCCGTCGGGGTAGGCGAAGGCCAGGCCGCGGACGTCGAGCACGGGGGTGGCCATCAGGGCATCCGTCCGTCGTAGCCGCGCGAGAGCATCGCCAGGTGCACGCGCTCACCGCGCTCGTAGGAGCGGATGAACAACGCGCCGAGGGTGCGGGCCAGCATCGGCCAGTGCCGCGGGGAGCGCGGGTCGCAGCCACGGGATCGCATGCCGGTGACCATACGGCGCAGCTCGTCGGTGACCACGTCGAGGTAGCGGATCATGAAGCTCATGATCGACACGATCTGGTCGGGCATCCGCAGGGTGCGCAGGCCGCGCAGCACGTCGACGGGCTCGGTGGTGGCGGCCAGGGTGAGCGAGGCCACCACGCCCAGGGTGGCCTTGGCCAGGAAGCCGCCGGCGGCGAGGAGCCCCGGCTCTGAGACGCTCACGCCGAGCACGTCGATGCGCGGACCGGTGGCGATGAACGGCATCAGCAGCGCGAAGACCACGAACGGGACCTCGACCACCATGCGTCGTGCGATGTAGAGCAGCGGCACGCGCGCGACCAGGATCAACGTCACCAGGACCAGCGCGTAGCCACCGAAGACGGCGTACCAGTGGTGCGGTGTGGCCACGACGGTGAGCATGAAGACCAGCAGCACGACGAGCTTCCAGTGGGCGCGCGCCCGGTGGATCGCGCTGTGGCCGTGGAAGAAGAGCCGGTGCCCGTGACCGGCACCCATGACCTCAGGCCTCGTCGCCGGCGCCGATGCCGGCACCAGCCTCGCCGTCGCCGCGGCGGCGTACGACGAGGAAGAGGCCGCCGGCGAGCACGAGCACCACGGCACAGCCGACCACGCCGGCAAGTCCGCCGCTCAGCCGCGCGTTGTCGACGCCCTTGACCCCGTAGTCGGCGAAGGGACTGTCGGAGGTGGCGGAGTCCTTGGCGGAGTCGCCGAACCCGGTCTTGCCGGCGACGTACTCGAGCCCGTCGGGGTGCGAGCTGGCGTAGTAGCTGCCCACTCCGGCGACGAGCAGCGAGACGAGCAGGAAGATGGCGAAGAACTTGCGGGACCTCATGCGACGGCCTTCCGGATCTCGAGTTCGCGGGCGGCCAGCAGGTGGCGGGCGCCGTGGACGAGGTCGGGCCTCGAGGCCACGACGGAGCCGACGACCAGGGCCGTGATCACGGCCTCGCCGATGCCGATCACGACATGCCAGCCGACCATCGCGACCAGCACCTTGCCGGAGTCGACCGGCGCGGTGCCGCCGATGACGAACAGAGCGGCGAAGGCCAGGGCCGCGGTGGGCACGCTGACCAGTGCGGCGACGGCGGCGGCGGGAGCCACCATCGACGTCCGGCGGGGCAGCACGGAGAGCAGGCCGCGGAAGACCAGCCAGCCGGCGACGACGCCGACGATGCCCATCAGCGTGATGTTGGTGCCGAGCGCGGTCACTCCCCCGTCAGCCATCAGCAGCGCCTGCACGAGCAGGACGACGCTGAGGCACAGCACGGCGGTGAACGGGCCGGCCAGCACCGCCGCGAGCACCCCGCCGAGCAGATGACCGCTGGTGCCGCCGGCGACCGGGAAGTTGATCATCTGGGCCGCGAAGACGAACGTGGCGACCAGCCCCGCCAGCGGGGCGGTACGGTCGTCGAGTTCCTTGCGTGCACCGCGAAGGGCGACCGCCACGCCGGCCACGGCCACGACACCGGTCGCGATCGAGGTGGGCGCGTCGAGGAATCCATCAGGTACGTGCATACTGCGCAGCCTACGTTGTTGCACATGGTGTGCAACAACTGCCCGAACGGTCAGGAGGACCCCTACCTTGAGCGAGCAGCGACTCTCCCCCGGAGACACCGCCCCCGACTTCACCCTCACGTCCGACGCCGGCGACCAGGTGTCGCTGAGCAGCCTGCGCGGCAGCAAGGTGATCGTCTACTTCTACCCGGCCGCGATGACGCCGGGCTGCACCAAGCAGGCCTGCGACTTCACCGAGTCCCTCGACTCCCTGAAGGCTGCGGGCTACGAGGTGCTCGGCATCTCGCCCGACAAGCCGGAGAAGCTGGCCAGGTTCCGCGAGCGCGACGGGCTGACCATCACCCTGATCTCCGACCCGGACAGGGCGGTGATGACGTCGTACGCCGCGTTCGGTGAGAAGAAGCTCTACGGCAAGCTCGTGCAGGGCGTGATCCGCTCGACCTTCGTGGTCGACGAGGACGGCAAGATCGAGGTGGCGCAATACAACGTCAAGGCCACCGGTCACGTGGCCAAGCTGCGTCGCGACCTCGCCCTCGACTGAGCTCTCGCGAGCCCCCGGCCCTAGACTTTCGCGGGCCGGCCGGAGTGGTGGAATTGGCAGACACGCAGGTTTTAGGTACCTGTGCCCTAGGGCGTGGGGGTTCAAGTCCCCCCTCCGGCACCAGAGCGACCTCCCCGAAGATGCAGCAAGCCGCATCCCCGTGCGCGGCCTGGCTGGCTGGCCTTCGGGGTGATCGGGCACCCGCTTGGGCCTGAATCCAGCTCGCCCGGTCTGATTTGTCCCTAGAGTCCGTGCATGGACTCCGCATTGACCACGGTCGGTCTGCCCATCGCCCTCGGCATCATCATGTTCGGGCTCGGGCTCGACCTGACCATGGCGGACTTCAAGCGGGTCGGCCGCCACCCGAGGGCGGTCGCGGTCGCACTGGGGTGCCAGCTGCTGCTGCTTCCGGCCGTGTGCTTCGGTCTCGTGCTCGCCTTCGACCTTCCTGCCCTGCTCGCCATCGGCATGCTGCTGCTGGCCGCCTCCCCCGGCGGTACGACGGCCAACCTGTTCAGCCACCTGTTCCGCGGAGACGTGGCACTGAACATCTCGCTGACCGCGATCAACTCGATCATCTCGATCGTCACCCTCCCGTTGATCACCAACCTCGCGATCGCCTACTACGACAAGGGCGACAGCATCTCGATGCCGATCGGCGAGGTCGTGCAGGTGTTCGCGATCGTGCTGATCCCGGTGGGCGTCGGCATGCTGGTGCGCGACAGGAGGCCGTCGTTCGCGGCCGCCATGGACAAGCCGGTGCGCATCGCCTCCGCGATCATCCTCGCCGCCCTGGTGCTGGCCATCCTCGTCGACCAGCGCGACAACGTCGTCGACTACCTCGGCGACGTCGGCCTGGTGGCGGCGCTGTTCTGCGCGATCAGCCTGACGGCCGGCTACTTCGTGCCGAAGGCGTTCGGCATCATCGACCGCCAGGCGATCGCGTCATCCATGGAGATCGGCGTGCACAACGGCACCCTGGCCATCTTCGTCGCCGTCGAGATCCTCGAGAGCACCGAGGCCTCGGTGCCGGCCGCGGTCTACTCGATCGTGATGTTCGTCTTCGCGACGCTCTGGGGCCTCACCCTGGTCCGGCTCCTCAGTCGCGACGAACCGGTCAGCGCCCCGACAGCACGCGGCTGACCAACGGCGCGATCTCGCGCAATGCCTTGCCCCGGTGGGAGATCGCGTCCTTCTCCTCGCGCGCCAGCTCGGCGGTCGTGACGTCGTACCCGTCGGCCGCGAAGAGCACGTCGTAGCCGAAGCCGCCGGACCCGCGCACCTCGCGGAGGATGCGGCCGTCCATGCGTCCGTGCACCACGTGCTCCTCGACGTTGCCGTCGCCGGCCGGGTGGCAGAGCGCCACCGCGCAGGTGAAGAACGCCGTACGGCGAACGTCGGGCACGTCCTCCAGCTGGGCCAGCAGCAGCTCGTTGTTGCGTGCGTCCTGCCCCAGGGTCGAACTCCGAGGAGGCCCCGACCAACGCGCCGACAGCACGCCGGGCATGCCGTTCAACGCGTCGACACAGAGCCCGGAGTCGTCGGCAAGTGAGGGCAGACCAGTCGCCGCGACACCGGCCCTGGCCTTGAGCAACGCGTTGCCCTCGAACGTCGGCTGGTCCTCGACCGGTTCGTCGTACGCCGGCACGTCGTCGAGCCCGAGCACGCGGATGTCGGGGATCAGCGGTGCGAGGATCCGCTGCATCTCCTCCAGCTTCTTCGCGTTGCGCGAGGCCAGGAAGACCTCGACCTCACGTTCAGGCACGCTGCCGCTCCACCGCCAGCGCCTCGGTCTGGAGGCGGGTGAGGTCGGCGCAGCCCTTCTCGCCGAGCGCGAGCAGCGCGTCGAGCTCACCGCGGTTGAACGGTGCGCCCTCGGCGGTGCCCTGCACCTCGATGAAGGAGCCGGTGCCGGTCATCACGATGTTCATGTCGGTCTCGGCACGCACGTCCTCCTCGTAGGGAAGGTCGAGCCGAGGGACGCCGTCGATGATGCCGACGCTGACCGCAGCCACGGAACTGGTCAGCGCACCGGTGACGCCGAGGTGGGCGCAGGCGTCGGCCAGGGCGACGTACGCCCCGGTGATCGCCGCGGTGCGGGTGCCGCCGTCGGCCTGGAGCACGTCGCAATCGAGCTGGATGGTGTTCTCACCGAGAGCCTCGTAGTCGATGACCGCGCGCAGTGAACGGCCGATCAGCCGGGAGATCTCGTGGGTGCGGCCGCCGATGCGGCCCTTGACCGACTCGCGGTCCGAACGCGTGTTGGTGGAGGCGGGGAGCATCGCGTACTCGGCGGTCACCCACCCCAGGCCCGAGCCCTTGCGCCAGCGGGGCACGCCCGCGGAGGCGGAGGCGGCGCACAGCACGCGGGTGCGGCCGAACTCGACCAGCACCGATCCGGCCGGGTGGTCGAGCCAGTC
>NZ_BCRJ01000003.1 GCF_001552535.1 Nocardioides jensenii JCM 1364 = NBRC 14755
CCCCCGCCGGCACGGCGGGTGGTGCGGGTCGCTGCGCCCGGGGGTCGACCAGCGCCATGCGGACCGCCCACGGCCCGAGGTCACGCGCCCGTCGGCCCACCCAGGGGGCGCCCTCGGTGACCATCCACGCGAGGTCCGAGCGCCAGCTCGGCACGAACGTCCCGTCGCTGAGCGGGGACGGCAGCGCGAAGTCCAGCCCGTGCTCGAGCAGGCCCTCGCCGAAGGCGCGGGCCAGGGCCCGGTGGCCCAGCTCCGAGGGATGCAGGCGGTCGACCGACCAGAACGCCCGCTCGTGTGTCTGCGGCAGGGCTGCGAGGTCGACCCGCACCCCGCCGTACGTCGCGTGGATCTCGTCGTAGATCGCGTTGACCGCCTCGATCCGCCGCCACAGCGCGCGGCGCAGCACACCGGGCAGGCCGAAGATGGCGCCGTGGTCGTGGAAGCGTGCGGTCAGCAGCAGCGCTCCGGTGTCGCGCAAGGCCCCGGCGCACTCGAGCAGCTCGGCCCGCATGCGCGGTGGGTGCCAGGTCGAGCGCATCGTGTCGTTGATGCCGACCACCAGGGAGGCGACGTCCGGCTGGTGCGCCACCGCGGCGGCCAGCTGGCCCTCGCGTACGTCGGTCGCGGTCGCCCCCGAGACCGCGAGGTTGCAGAAGGAGACGTCGTGCCCGGAGTCCATGGCCTCGGTCAGCAGGCGGGCCCAGCCGCGCCAGCCACCGGGCACCGGGTCGCCGATGCCGTACGTGGTCGAGTCACCCAGCGCCGCGAACCGCACGTAGGACCGCATGCCTCCAGCGTGGAGTCCTCCGGTACGTCGACCCCGCGACGCCGTGTCGCGTCCGGCAACACTGCGTGAACAGCGCGGCCGTCGGTTCACCGAGACGACCGGAGCCGGTCTCCCCCCGTTTCGGGAGACCGGCTCCGGTCAGTTCGTGTGGCGCCTACTTGATCTCGGCGCGCAGGATGCGCCAGACCCCGATCGCCAGCGGCAGGGCCACCCAGAGGAGAACTCCGGTGCCGATCTGTGCCCACTCCTCGCCGGAGAGGCTGTCCGACTCGAAGAGCCGCGTCGACGAGGTCGACAGGTCGAACCACAGCAGCTTCTCCTGGGCGGAGGTCCAGATCGCGGTCACGATGCTGACCACCATCGGAACCGCGAAGTAGGACACGATCGCGAAGGCGCTGTTGAGCAGGGCGGCACCGAAGGCGTAGCCCCAGACCGCGCCGATGACGAGAGCCAGGATCGAGCGGGAGAGCCAGCCGACAGAGACGCCGTCCCAGCCGTCCGAGGCTCCGCTGATCGGAGTCAGCAGCGTGGCGATCAGCACAGCCACCGCGAAGGCGGCGAGCACGAACACGATCGCCGCAGCGAGCTTCGCGACCAGCACCCGGCCACGGTGCGGGACCAGGCTGAAGGTGACCAGTCCTGTGCGCTGGCCCCACTCCTGGGTGACCAGCAGCACCGCCAGCACGGGCAGCAGGATGCCCTGCGGCATGCCGGAGAACTGGAGGAAGTCGTTGAACGTGAGGTCGTCGGGTCCCCAGATCAGGAACGCGGCGTTGATGATCACCGTCACGGCGCCGATCACGATCAGCAGCCAGAGGCCGGCCTTGGTGTCGGTCATCTTGCGGATCTCGACGCCGACAAGACGCAGGAACGAGGGCCGGTGGCTCTCGGAGATGTCGATGTAGCCGGGGTCGCCGGCCTGGACGGGGGCGGTGGCCGTACTCACTTGTCGGCTCCTTCGGTGTAGGTCTCGCGCTGGGTCTCGGCAGTCAGCTCGAGGAAGAGGTCCTCGAGACCGCCGTCGGCCAGCTTCAGCTCGACGAGGGTGATCTGGCGCTCGGCCGCGACCTTGCCGACCTGCACGGGCTCGGCGTCGGTGCGGAAGCCGTCGGCGACCGGAGTCGCCTCGATGCCGTTCTCGGCCAGCGCCGTGACCAGCTGGTCGGCCTCGAGGGCGCGGAAGAAAGTGCCGCTGTCGCGCAGCAGCTCCTCCGGGGTGCCCTGGGCGACGATCTCGCCGCGACCGATCATGACCAGGTCATCGGCGATCATCTGCACTTCGTGCAGCAGGTGGCTGGAGAGCAGCACAGTGCCGCCGCGGTCGGCGTACCCCTTCAGCAGGCCGCGCATCCAGCGGATGCCGGCCGGGTCGAGGCCGTTGGCGGGCTCGTCGAGGATCAGCACCGACGGGTCGCCCATCAGCGCGTTCGCGATGCCGAGGCGCTGCCGCATGCCCAGGGAGTAGTTCTTCACCCGGCGCTTGGCCTCGTTGTCGGTGAGCGAGACCAGGTGGAGCATCTCGTCGACGCGCGAGGCGGGCAGGCCCATGGTCGCGGCGCTCAGGGCGAGGACCTCGCGCCCGGTGCGACCGGCGTGCTGCGCCGAGGCATCGAGCAGGACGCCGACGTGCTGCCCGGGGTTGGGGATGTCCATGTAGTTGTGACCACCGATGGTGACCGAGCCACGGTCGGCCTTGGTGAGGCCGACCATCATCCGCATGCTCGTGCTCTTGCCTGCACCGTTCGGGCCCAGGAAGCCAGTCACGCGTCCGGGTTGGGACACGAAACTGATGTCGTTGACGGCGGTGAAGTCGCCGTACTTCTTGGTGAGGTTCTCGACCTTGATCATGCCCACAAGTCAACCGGTGCCGGTCACTGCGCACATCGGCCCACGGGATGCATCCTCCGCGACGAAAGTAGGGGTCCGCGCCGACGCGGGACGGGTCCGCAGCACGCCCGTCTGCGCCTAGGGTTGACGAGTGCCCGCCTCCCCCGACCTCTACCAGCCGCCGTTGACCACGTGGTCGTCGATCTGGCGGTACGTCGGCGTGCTGGCGGTCAGTGCCTTGGCCTGGAGCCCGTACCTCGCCTTCCAGTGGCGCGAACAGCGGATCCTGTTCTGGGTCGACCTCGTCGTCGGCCTGGTCTCCTACCTGCTGTTGCACCTGCGGCGCAGGTACCCCCTGGCGATCGCCCTGGTCACCAATGCGCTCGCCTCCGTCTCCGGTGTGGCGGGCGGGCCGGCCACGCTGGCCACCGTGTCCATGGCCACCCGTCGTCGCCTGCGTGAGCTGGTGCCGGTGGCGGTCGTGGGCCTCGCTGCCGCTCAGTTCTACTCGGTGTCGCAGCCGTCGTACGACGACGACCCGTACTGGCTCAACCTCACCGTCAACACCGTGTTCGTCGCCGCCACGCTGGCGTGGGGCATGTTCATCGGCTCGCGCCGGGAGCTGTTGTGGACGCTGCGCGACCGCGTCGAGCGGGCCGAGGAGGAGCGCGACCTGCGCGTGGGCAAGGCGCGTGGCGACGAGCGTTCCCGCATCGCGCGCGAGATGCACGACGTGCTGGCACACCGCATCTCACAGGTCTCCATGCAGTCCGGTGCGCTGGCCTTCCGCACCGATCTCACCGCCGACGAGATGCGCGCCACCGCCTCGGTCGTCCAGGAGCAGGCCAACCAGGCGCTGGTCGACCTGCGCGCCGTGCTCGGGGTGCTGCGCGACCCCGGCACCGGCGACCTGCTCGACCGTCCACAACCGACGTACGACGACGTGGCCGAGCTGATCGAGGATGCCCGCGAGTCCGGCATGCACATCGAGTACGCCGCGCACGTGGACGACGGCGACGTGCCGATCGCGGCGGGCCGCACGATCTACCGGATCGTCCAGGAGGGACTGACCAACGCCCGCAAGCACGCACCGGGCACCACCGTGTTCGTCGACCTGGCCGGCACCCCCGACGAGGGCATCCACGTGCGCATCCGCAACCCGATCGGGTTCGGCACCCAGGCCGCGGCGCCCGGCGCGGGACTCGGCCTGGTCGGCCTGACCGAACGCGCCGAGCTCGGCGGCGGTCGGCTCGCGTTCCACAAGGACGGCTCGATGTTCCTGTTGCAGGCTTGGATACCGTGGTCCGCGTGATCCGGGTTCTCATCGTCGACGACGATCCGTTGGTGCGCTCCGCACTGACCCTGATGCTCGGCGGCCAGGCCGACATCGAGGTGATCGGCGAGGCCGAGAACGGTCGCCTCGGCGTCGCCGTGGCCCGGCGCGAACGCCCCGACGTGGTGCTGATGGACATCCGCATGCCGGTGCTGAGCGGGCTCGAGGCGACCCGCGAGCTGCACACCGACCCGTCGCCGCCGCGGGTGATCGTGCTGACCACGTTCGACGCCGACGACCACGTGGTGGGTGCCCTGGCCGCGGGCGCCGACGGCTTCGTGCTCAAGGACACCCCGCCTCCGGAGATCGTCGCCGCGATCCGCAAGGTGGCCGACGGAGAGCCGATGCTCTCCCCCTCGGCCACGGCGACCCTGATCCGCCAGGTGCGCTCCGAGGCCCCCGACGGCCGTGCCGAAGCGGCCCAGACCCGGATGACAACACTGACCGAACGCGAACGCGAGGTGGCGGTCGCCGTCGGTCGCGGGCTCAGCAACGCCGACATCGCCGGCGAGCTCTATCTCTCCGTCCCGACCGTCAAGGCCCACGTCTCCCGGCTCTTCGACAAGCTCGGTGCGACCAACCGGGTGCAGATCGCGATCTGCGTGCACGACGCCGGCCTGGCCTGAGCGCCGTCAGATCTCGTACGTCGCACCGGTGCGGGCCAGGTCGAGTGGACCGGACCACGTCGACTTCGCCTCGTCGTAGGCGATCTGTTTGTCGTGCCAGGGCGGGATGTGGGTCAGCACGAGATGACCGGCGCCGGCACGCGTGGCCAGCTCGGCGACCTCGACACCGGTGAGGTGCAGGTCTTCGGGGTTCTCGTCGCCGTCGCAGAACGCGGCCTCGGCCAGCAGCAGGTCGGCACCAGTGGCCGCGCGGTCGAGTCCGTCGCACGGTCCGCAGTCGCCGGTGTAGACCAGCAGGCGGTCGTTGCTGCTCACCCGCAGGGAGTACGCCGGCACAGGGTGCACGACCTCGACCGCCTCGACGGTGAACGGCCCGAAGTCGAACGACGTGGTGGGGTACTCGCGGAAGTCGAACTCCTCGTGCATGCCCGGGGCGAGCGGCAGGTCGTAGGAGACGGCCAGGCGGTCACCGGTGCCCGGTGGGCCCCAGACCGGGATCTGGGGCTGGGCACCGAGCGGGTGGTACTTGCGCAGCACGTAGTAGCCGCACAGGTCCATGAAGTGATCGGCGTGCAGGTGACTGAGAAGGACACCGTCGATGGTCAGCGGGTCGACGTGGTTGTGCAGCTCGCCGAGGGCGCCGTTGCCGAGGTCGAGCAGGATCCGCCAGGTGCGGCCCTCCCACTCCTCCTCCACGAGGTAGCAGCTGGCGGGCGAGTCGGGGCCGGGGTAGGAGCCCGAACAGCCGATGACGGTCAACCTCATCCACGCACCCCCACGAACTGACTGGCCACGTGCAGCTCCGGGCCGAGGAAGCGTCGGCCGATGCTCTCGAACTCCTCCGGGCTGCCCGTGGTCAGGAAACGGTACGACGGATCGCCGTCCAGGCGCATCAGGTCGTTGCGCACCAGCAGCTTGTAGACGTCCTTGGCGCACTCCTCGGCGCTGCTGACCAGGGTCACCTGGTCGCCCATCACGTAGGAGATGACGCCGGTCAACAACGGGTAGTGGGTGCAGCCCAGGATCAACGTGTCGATCCCCTCGGAGACCAGGGGGTCCAGGTAGTCGTGGGCGGCCGAGATGAGCTCGTCGCCGGCAGTGACCCCCTGCTCGACGAAGTCGACGAACCGCGGGCAGGCCCGGGTGAACAACTCGACGTGCGGCGCCGCGGTGAACGCGTCGTCGTAGGCCAGGGAGTCGGCCGTCGCCCGGGTGCAGATCACGCCGATGCGTCCGGTGCGGCTGGCGGCAACGGCTCGACGGGCAGCGGGATAGATCACCTCGATCACCGGGACGTCGTACCGCTCACGGGCGTCACGCAGCATGGCCGCGCTGGCGCTGTTGCAGGCGATGACCAGCGCCTTGACCCCTTGGTCGACGAGATGGTCGAGGCACTCGAGGGCGTATTCACGCACTTCACCGATCGGCTTGGGGCCGTAGGGCTGACGTGCCGTGTCACCGACGTAGAGGATGGATTCGTGTGGCAACTGGTCGATGACCGAGCGGGCAACGGTCAGTCCGCCGAAGCCCGAGTCGAAGATGCCTATGGGTCGCTCAACCATGATCGAACAATCTAGACGTCTCACCGGCCGAATGCTGCCAATGGCGACCCACGTCACCCCATGGCGCGGGTCACGTGACGCTAGGCTCGTCGTGTGGATGTCTCGAGGACCACGCGTTCCGCGCTCGCTGCTGCCCTGCTCCTGCTGCTCCCCCTCGCCGGGTGCGCCGGCCACGATTCGTCGTCACCGCCGGGCGCGGCGGAGCTGAGCTCGACCCGGACTCACACCCAGAGTCGGGAGAACAACGCGACCCGCTACGTGCTGGCGATCTCGGTGGACGCCCTCAATGCGCACGCCCTCGACAGGCTCGGGCGTTCGGGCGCACCGAACTTCCACCGGCTGATGACGCAGGGGGCCGACACCCTCAACGCCCGCACCGAGCTCGAGCGCACGCTCACCCTGCCCAACCACACCGGGATGCTGACCGGCCGCAGGGTCTCGAAGGCGTCCGGTGGGCACGGCGTCGACTTCAACCACGACAACCACCGCACGGTGCAGCAGAATGCCGGGCACCCGGTGGCGTCCGTCTTCCAGGTGGTGCACAAGCGCGACCGGTCCACGGCCCTGTTCGCCTCCAAGTCGAAGTTCGCCATGTTCCAGCGGTCCTGGCCACGCTCGATCGACCGGTTCATGATCGCCACCGACAACCGGAGACTGGTCACGGCGGTGCGCGGCGACCTGGTCCGTCACCGCCGTGCGTTCACCTTCGTGCACCTGTCCCACCCTGACGACGTCGGCCACGCCAAGGGGTTCATGACCACGCCCTACCTGCGCGCGGTCCGGGACACCGACCGCCGCCTGGGTGAGCTGCTCCGGACCGCCGACAGGCATCCGGTCCTGCGTGACCACCTCACGATCGTGCTCACCTCCGACCACGGCGGCGCCGGCCGAGGGCACGGTGATGCCAGCGACTTCACCAACTACCGGGTGCCGTTCATCGTCTGGGGCGCGGGCGTGCGCCCGGGCGCTCGCCTCTACGACCTCAACGACGACTTCGCGTCACCCGGCTTCTCACGGCCGACGTACCGACCGGTGAGGCAGCCGATCCGCAACGGCGACGTGGCGAACCTCTCGCTCTCGCTGCTGCGGATGCCCGCCGTCCCGGGCAGCGAGCACGACCGCTCGCAGACCTTGGTCGTGCGCTGACGGGCTCAGGCCCAGAGCTGGCCCTCGAGGCGGTCCTCGGCCTCGTCGATGGTGCCCTCGTAGGCCCCGGTGGAGAGATACTTCCAGCCCGCGTCGGCCACCACGAACGCGATGTCGGCCGACTCACCGGCCTTGACCGCCTTGGCCGCCTGGCCCATCGCGGCGTGCAGGATGGCGCCCGTCGAGATGCCGGCGAAGATGCCCTCGAGCTCGAGCAGCTCTCGCACCCGGCGTACGGCGTCACGCGGGCCGACCGAGAACCGGGAGTCGATCAACGAGGCGTCGTACAGCTCGGGGACGAAGCCCTCGTCGAGGTTGCGCAGACCGTAGACCAGCTCGCCGTAGCGCGGCTCGGCGGCGACGATCCTCACCTCGGGCTTGGCGCCGCGGAAGAACCGGCTGACCCCCATCAGCGTGCCCGTGGTGCCCAGACCCGCGACGAAGTGCGTGATCTCGGGGAGGTCGGCCAGGATCTCGGGGCCGGTGCCCTCCTCGTGGGCCAGGGCGTTCGCGGCGTTGCCGTACTGGTAGAGCATCACCCAGTCGGGGTGCTCCTCGGCGACCTTCTTGGCGACCCGGACGGCCTCGTTGGAGCCACCGGCGGCCGGCGAGGAGACGATCTCGGCGCCCCACATGCGCAGCAGGAGTCGCCGCTCCTCGGAGGTGTTCTCGGGCATCACGCAGACCAGGCGATAGCCCTTGAGCTTCGCGGCCATGGCCAGCGAGATGCCGGTGTTGCCGGACGTCGGCTCCAGGATCGTGCAGCCGGGGCGGAGCAGTCCGTCCTGCTCGGCCTGCTCGATCATCCGCATGGCCGGACGATCCTTGATCGAGCCGGTCGGGTTGCGGTCCTCGAGCTTGGCCCAGATGCGCACCTCGGTACCGTTCGGCTGCGCTCCCGGGGACAGCCGAGGAAGCCCGATCAGCGGCGTGCCGCCGACCGAGGCCAGGAGGTTGTCGAACCTCATCCGCCTGCGACTGCAGGCAGGACGACGACCTGGTCGCCGTCGTTCAGCGCGGCCTCCAGGCCGCCGATGAAGCGGACGTCCTCGTCGTTGACGTAGACGTTGACGAAGCGGCGCAGGTCACCGTCGTCGAGCAGACGATCGCCGATGCCGGGGTGGTTGGCCTCGAGGTCGGCGATCAGCGCGGAGAGCGTGGCACCCTCGGCGTTCACGGCCTTCTCGCCGTTGGTGTAGGTGCGCAGGATGGTCGGGATCCGTACTTCGATGGCCATCAGCCAAGTCTCCTCATCAGGCGGGATGCCTTGTCTCGGTGGGGGTGACGGTGACCTCTTCCTCGGTCACCTCACCGTCGATGATTCTGTAGGACCTGAACTCCACGGGGCCGTCGTTATTCCCGTCGGCCGTGAAGCAGTCACGGGTCGAGACCAGCACGTAATGGGCGTTCGGCTCACTGGCCAGGCCGATGTCGGTGCGACTCGGGTAGGCCTCGGTGGCGGTGTGGGAGTGGTAGACGACCACGGGCTCCTCGTCGTTGTCCCACATCTGCTTGTAGAGCGCGAGCAGCTCGGTGGAGTCGAACTCGTAGAACGTGGGACTCCCGGCGGCGTTGACCATCTCGACATGGCGGACCGGGCGATCACTGCCCTCGGGGCCGGCGACGATGCCACATGCCTCGTCGGGGTGGTCCCGTTTCGCGTGGGCGACGATCGCGTCGTACGTCGCCTGGTCGATGGTCAACACGCACCCAAGCCTAGGTGAGGCCTCGGCGGCGGGCACCGGCCGCCCAGTCCCCGGGACGCGTTCTCACAATCTCACAACGGCACGTAGCCTGCGGGGCATGAACGCTCTCGACCCGGCGCTGCAATGCGTGTTCCAGACCGTCCTCGACCGCAATCCCGGTGAGGCCGAGTTCCACCAAGCCGTCCGTGAGGTGCTCGAGTCCCTCAACGCGGTGGTGGCCCGCCACCCCGAGTACGTCGACGGCTCGGTCATCGAGCGTCTCTGCGAGCCGGAGCGACAGCTGATGTTCCGGGTGCCGTGGACCGACGACGCCGGCAACATCCACATCAACCGTGGCTTCCGGGTCGAGTTCAACTCGGCGCTGGGTCCGTTCAAGGGCGGCCTGCGCTTCCACCCGACGGTGAACCTGGGCATCGTGAAGTTCCTCGGCTTCGAGCAGATCTTCAAGAACGCCCTGACCGGGCTGCCGATCGGCGGCGGCAAGGGCGGCTCCGACTTCGACCCGAAGGGCCGCAGCGACGCCGAGGTGATGCGGTTCTGCCAGTCGCTGATGACCGAGCTCTACCGTCACATCGGCGAGTACACCGACGTGCCGGCCGGCGACATCGGCGTGGGCGGGCGCGAGATCGGCTACCTCTTCGGGCAGTACAAGCGGATCACCAACCGCTACGAGTCCGGCGTCCTCACCGGCAAGGGCCTGGCGTACGGCGGCTCACAGGTGCGCACCGAGGCCACCGGCTACGGCACCGTGATCTTCGCCCGGGAGATGCTGGCCACCAAGGGGCTCGAACTCGCCGGCCGGCGGGTCGTGGTCTCCGGCTCGGGCAACGTGGCGATCTATGCCGCCCAGAAGGCCGAGCAGCTCGGCGCCAAGGTGGTGGCATGCTCCGACTCCGGCGGCTACGTCGTCGACGAGGACGGCCTCGACATCGCCCTGCTCCGGCAGGTCAAGGAGGTCCAGCGCGGCCGCCTCACCGACTACGCCGCGCAGCGCCCCCACGCCACGCACCACGCCGACGGCTCGGTGTGGCAGGTGCCGTGCGAGATCGCACTCCCCTGCGCCACCCAGAACGAGCTGACCGGAGACGACGCCAAGGCACTGGTCGCGTCCGGCGTGCTCGCCGTCGCCGAGGGCGCCAACATGCCGTGCACTCCGGACGCCGTGGCGATCCTCACCGAGAACAGCGTCCTGTTCGCGCCCGGCAAGGCCGCCAACGCCGGCGGTGTGGCCACCAGCGCCCTCGAGATGCAGCAGAACGCCTCCCGGGACTCGTGGCACTTCGACCACACCGAGAAGCGCCTCGAGCAGATCATGGTCGACGTTCACGCGCGGTGCGCCGAGGCGGCCGAGGTCTACGGGCAGCCGGGCAACTACGTGGCCGGCGCCAACATCTCGAGCTTCATCCAGGTCGCCGACGCGATGCTGGCCCACGGCGTCATCTGAGGCTTCCCACGAGTTGTTGATTCTCGTGCGTTGACTCGTTGACTTTCGTCGCGCGCGTGTACGACGACCCGACTCAACCGACGAAACTCGCCAACTCGACGCACCAGAATCAACGACTCGCGGCAGGCGGGTCAGTCGGTGAGGGCTTCGACCAGCGTCTCCTGCAGGTAGCCGACCCACTCGTAGATGTCGTGGGCCTGGGCCTCGGGCTCGTCGTCGGCCAGGCTGTGCCAGTAGTCCTCGTCGCCGTCCTCGACACCCAGCCGGGTGGCCAGGGCGAGGCGCAGGTCGGTGAACGAGCGCATCCAGGTCTCGGCGGTCGGCTCGTCCAGCTCGACGTCGAAGTGCAGGCCGTCCTCGGTCAGCTCCTGCGGCAGGCCGGCGTCCTCGAGACCGTCGATGATCGCGATCGCGGCCGTGGACTTGCCGTCACGCAACGCGCCCTCGGTGAACCGCCGGAACTCCGAGGAGGCCTCCTCGTCGTCGGCGTACGCCGAGGGGAACAGCCGTGCCAGCACGGGGTCCTCGGGCTCGTTGGTCGGGCCGGAGAAGTCCATCATCGCCTCGAAGGGGTCGGTCGCCTCCGAGGGCACCGCCGCCTCGTTGCGCAACAGCTCGACCAGCTGGGCGGCCAGCGACCGCAGCAGCTCCGCCTCGAAGCCGGTGAAGTTCGCGATGATGCTGCGGCTGGTGCGATGCCGGGCGAACCCGCTCACTGGGACCTCACTGCTTCTCCATCGTGGCCCACAGGCCGTACTCGTGCATCGCCTGCACGTCGCGCTCCATCTCCTCGCGGGTGCCTGTGGAGACGACCGACCGGCCGTCCTCGTGCACCTCGAGCATGAGCTTCTCGGCCTTCTTCCGGTCGTAGCCGAAGTACTTGCCGAAGACGTAGGTCACATAGGACATCAGGTTGACCGGGTCGTTCCACACGATCGTCACCCACGGCTTGGCCAGGAAGGTGATCTCGTCGGGGGTGACCGTCTCCTCGACGTCGGGATCCGCGTGTGCGGGGCTCGCTGTTGACACGGCTCCATCGTGGCACAGTGTCTTCCGTGAGCGACCCAACCGGCACCACTTCGACGGCCCTGCTGACCGATCACTACGAGTTGACGATGCTCGAGGCCGCCCTGGCCGCCGGCACCGCCGACCGCCGCTCGGTCTTCGAGCTGTTCCCGCGGCGACTGCCCGAGGGCCGTCGGTACGGCGTGGTGGCCGGGGTCGGCCGGGCGCTCGACGCGATCGAGCGGTTCCGCTTCGACGAGCAGGTGCTCTCGGTGCTGCGGGAGGGAGACGTGGTCGACTCGACCACCCTCGACTGGCTCGCCGACTACCGCTTCTCCGGCGACATCTGGGGCTACGCCGAGGGTGAGGCGTACTTCCCCTACTCGCCCCTGGTGGTCGTGGAGTCGTCGTTCGCGGAGGCGGTCGTCCTCGAGACGCTGCTGCTCTCGATCTACAACCACGACAGCGCGATCGCCAGCGCTGCCTCACGCATGACGATGGCCGCCGGCGAGCGGCCCTGCATCGAGATGGGCTCGCGTCGTACCCACGAGGAGGCGGCGGTGGCGGCGGCACGGGCGGCGTACATCACCGGCTTCGCGACCACCTCCAACCTGGCCGCGCGTCAGCGGTACGGCGTGCCCACGGCCGGCACGTCGGCGCACAGCTTCACGTTGCTGCACGACACCGAGGAAGACGCCTTCCGCGCCCAGATCGCCTCCCTCGGCAAGGGCACGTCGCTGCTGGTCGACACCTACGACGTGACCGAGGCGGTGCGGCTCGGCGTCGAGCTGGCCGGCCCGGAACTGGGGGCCGTGCGTCTCGACTCCGGCGACCTCGGGGTGCTGGCCCACCAGGTCCGCAAGCAGCTCGACGACCTCGGTGCCACCACCACGCGCATCATCGTCACCAGCGACCTCGACGAGTATGCGATCGCGGGACTCGCCGCGGCACCCGTCGACGGGTACGGCGTGGGCACGCAGCTCGTGACCGGCAGCGGACACCCCACCTGTGGCTTCGTCTTCAAGCTGGTCGCCCGTGAGGGTGAGGACGGCGAGATGGTGTCGGTGGCGAAGAAGAGCAAGGACAAGATCTCGATCGGTGGCCGCAAGTTCGCGCTGCGCCGCCTCGGCCCCGACGGCCGGGCCCAGGCCGAGATCGTCGGCATCGGCGAACCGCCCGAGAACGACGGCAACGACCGACCACTCCTGGTCCCGCTCGTCGCCGGGGGCCAGATCGTCGGTCGCGAGACCCTGGAGCGGGCCCGCGAGCGTCACGTCGCATCGCGCGCAGAGCTGCCTCTGCCCGCGCAGATGCTCAGCAAGGGCCAACCCGTCATCGAGACGCAGCACGTCGGCGGCTGAGCCCGCGCGCACTGTCGCGGTTGTGCCATGTCGCAACTGCGGCATCGGTGATCGCTGACAACCGCCCCGCCGCACGGGAAGAGTGCTGCCAGACGAGCTCCCCGAGCTCCCTGGTAGCGAAGGACCCCTTGGCATGTCGCAGCGCCGTTCATCCTCCACCCGTGCCCGACGGCTGGCCGCCCTCACCGGAGTCGGCGTACTCGTCGCCGGGCTCTCGGCCGGCCTGACCACCGGGCCTGCCACCGGGTCACCCGGAGGCTCGGCCCGGGGCCCGGCCACGGCCGCCGCAGGTTCGGGAGATCACCCGGGAGCCGCGGTCACGCTGGTCACCGGCGACCGCGTGCTGGTCCGCGACGAGACCGGCGGACACCGATCGGTCCAGCTCGAGCCGGCCGACGGCCGGGACCACGTCGACTTCCACCAGCTGGAGATCGACGGCGAGCTGCACGTGCTTCCCGCCGACGCCGTCCCACTGGTCGCCGCCGGCCGGCTGGACGACGACCTGTTCAACATCGACCTGCTGCTCGCGGACGGCTACGACGACGAAGCCACCGAGACCCTGCCGTTGATCGCGACCACGTCGGGGAGCCTGCGCTCGCTCTCCACGCTGGCCGGTGCCGACCAGGGCGCCACGCTCCCGAGCGTCGGCGGCCGGGCGATGGAGGTGCGCAAGGACGAGGCCGCCGACTTCTGGGCCTCGTTGTCCCGCCCCGGAACCGAACGGATGGCGGCCGGCGTCCGGAAGCTCTGGCTGGACGGCCGGGTCCGCGCCGACCTGGACCGCAGCGTCGCGCAGATCGGCGCTCCGACCGCGTGGGAGGCCGGCTTCGACGGCGACGGCGTCACGGTGGCCGTGCTCGACACGGGAGTCGACTCGGCCCACCCCGACCTGGCCGGGCGCGTGAGCGAGTCACGCAACTTCTCCGACAGCTCCGATGCCGCCGACCACTTCGGCCACGGCACCCACGTCGCCGCGACGATCGGCGGCAGCGGCAACGGTTCGGACGGGCTGCGCAAGGGTGTCGCCCCCGGTTCGGACATCCTGTCCGGGAAGGTCCTCGACGACACCGGCAACGGCTACGAGTCCGACATCATCGAGGCGATGGAGTGGGCGGTGGCCGCCGATGCCGACGTCGTCAACATGAGCCTGGGCGGCGGTCCCACCGATGGCACCGACCCGCTCAGTCAGGCCGTCAACGAGCTCAGCGCCACCAGTGACTCCCTCTTCGTGGTCTCCGCGGGCAACGACGGCCCCGGGGCCTCCACGATCGGCACTCCCGGAAGCGCCGACGCATCGCTCACCGTCGGAGCCGTGGACCGCGACGAGTCGCTGGCCGACTTCTCCAGCCGCGGCCCGCGACTCGGTGACCTGGCGATCAAGCCCGACCTCACCGCTCCCGGCGTCGACATCGTCGCCGCACGCGCGTCCGGCACCACCATGGGCACCCCGGTCGACGCGCTCTACACGAGTGCCAGCGGCACCTCGATGGCTGCGCCGCACGTCTCCGGAGCCGCCGTCCTGCTCGCCCAGCAACACCCGGACTGGACCGGCGAGCAGCTCAAGGATGCACTGATCAGCACCGCCCTGCCCGGCGACCTCACCGAGCACGAGCAGGGTGGCGGCCGGGTCGACGTGGCCCGCGCGGTCACCCAGCCCGTGCACGGCACCGGCACCGTGAACCTCGGCGACGTCGTCGACGGCGAGACCGATCCCGTCACCAGCCAGATCACCTGGACCAACACCGGTGAGGCGGAGGTGACCCTCGACCTCGAGCTCGACGTCACCGAACTGGGCGGTGCCGCACCCGCGGCCGGCGCGCTCACCCTGGACGCCGACACCGTGGTGGTCCCTGCCGGGTCGACCGCATCGGTGACCCTCACGCTCGACCCCACGAAGCTGGAGCACGGGCGGTACGCCGGCCAGCTGCTCGCGACCGCCGACGGCGTCGTCACCCACACCACGATCGGCGCGGTGAAGGCCGCACCGACCCACAAGGTGACCTTCCGGGCCGTGGACTTCAACGGCGAGTCGATCACCGCCACCCCGGTCGTGCTCACCGGTGAGGACCCGCGCTTCGACACGCTCGTCCACGTCTGGAAGGGCGAGACCGAGACCGTCGAGGTCGGCGAGGGCGACTACTTCCTCAGCGCGATGGTCACCCCGGACGTCGACGACGAGAACTCCGGGGTCGCGATCATCGACCCCGACCTGGAGGTGACCCGCGACATGGACGTCGTCCTCGACGCCGGCAAGGCCACCCGGGTGCAGGTGCGCACCCCACGGCCGACCACACCGCGCGGCAACCTCGGATACACGACCTACCGCAAGATCGCCGGACGAACGATCACGCACAGTGTGCAGAAGTTCGACGACACCCGCTCCATCTGGGTGACCCCGACCGAGGCCGCCAAGGGCGGCGAGTTCGAGTTCACCTCGCGCTGGCAGCTGGCCGAGCCGATGGTCACCGCGACCACCAGCGGCCGCAGGCCGCTGGAGCTGCTGCCCGCGCTGGAGCGCTACTCCCCGACCGTCCCGGGGACCAGAAGGCTCGAGGTCGTCGAGGCCGGAGCGGGCAAGGCCGCCGACTACGCCGGTCTCGACGCGAAGGGCACGATCGCCCTGGTCCACCCGGCCAGCAAGGGCGGGCAGGACGTCAAGGCCGCCGTCGACGCGGGCGTCGCGATGCTGCTGATCGCGCCTCCGGAGGGCACTCAGTGGTGGACCAAGTTCACCGGCCGCGGCACCCGGTCGGCGCTGCCCGTGCTCGTGCTGTCACCGAAGGAGCGCGACCTGCTCACCGCACGGATGGCGCAGGGGCGGGTGGATCTGCGGATCTCCGGCATCGAGGACAGCCGCTACACCTACGACGTGGTGCAGGTCTCCCAGGGGCGCGTCCCCGAACAAGTCGTCCACGAGGTGACCCGGAGGAACAGCGCGACGGTCACGGCCCGCTACCACGAGATGGGCGGGGAGCCCTGGGCCAAGGAGCAACGGTTCGCCTGGCGCCCGTGGCAGGACCACACGATCGTCGAGTCCCAGCGCGAGCTGCACACCCCGCAGCAGCGCACCGAGACGATCTCGAGCGGCGCCGCCGACACCCTGTGGCGCCAGCACGTCCTGCACCTCTACAGCTGGGACACGATGAACCCGATCACGACCGGGGCGGTCCACGGAATCCGCACCTACCGGCCCGGGGAGAAGGTCACCTACGACTGGTTCGGCCCGGTCGTCCGCCCCGCGGTGCCGGCGGGGACGGTGCCCACGCGCACGAACGACACCCTGAAGCTGAACGTCGCCGAACTGGCCGGTGACGGTGGCTCCACCTACGACCGGGCCAGCGCGGCGGAGACCACGATGCGACTGTTCGAGAACGGCGAGCTGATCGTCTCGGGCGACCGGGCCTGGGGAACGTACCCGGCCGGCAGCCCGGAGGCGGACTACCGCCTCGACCTGGAGGTCGAGCGAAGCAAGGACGCCAACTGGGAGTTCTCCACCCACACCGAGACGAGCTGGCGCTTCCACTCGGGTCGGCCCCGCACCGGAACGGCCGACCTCCCCCTGCTTCAGGTCGACTACGACGTCCCGGCCGGGCTGGACCACGCGGTCCGACCCGGCAGCATCCGGCCGCTCGGGTTCAAGGTCGGCCTGCTCGGCAGCGCGCACGGTGCCCCCGTCACGAACGTCCGGGCCTGGGTGTCGTTCGACGACGGCGACTCGTGGCAGCGACTGGCCCTGGTTCGGTGGGGCAGGAGCGGTTGGCGCACGTTGCTGCGTCACCCACGCGACGCCGGCCACGTCTCGCTGCGCGTGCACGCCGAGGATCGTGAAGGCAACAGCATCGACCAGACGGTCGTGCGGGCCTACGGGATCAGCTGAACGGACCCACGTCCCCGGGCCCGGTGCCCTCCAGCCAGCCACGGCGCGACACCTGCCAGGCGAGCTGCATCCGGGTCTGGGCGTGGGTCAGCGCCATCACCTCACTGATCCGGCGCTGCACCGTGCGCACGCTCATCCCGAGTCGGGTGGCGATCGCCTTGTCGCTGACGCCGGCGACAAGCAGCGACAGCAGGGCTCGGGTCTCATCGGCCAGCGGGTCGGTCGGTGAGCCCTCGACCAGCGCCGTGCCGTGCGGGTCAGGAGGCGCCAGCAGCGGCGAGGACCCCGACCAGTAGCTGTCGAAGAGGGCCAGCAGCGCGGTCAACAGGTTGCTGTCGCGCACCAGGGCAGCGGTCGGCTCGCTGATCCCGTCGCGGCCCGGCACCAACGGGCACAACGCGATCGAGCGGTCGGAGATCGCCATCCGCACCGGCAGCGACGGCGCGGCGCGCGCCACCTCCCCGGCCCGCACACCCTGCGCGAGGCTGTCGATCATCCCCGGCTCCTCGAGCAGCTCCTGCTCGTAGATCACCCGGTAGCTGACCCCTCGGGCCAGCATCGCGAACTCCTCGTCGTTGTCGGCCGAGGGCATCGCCACCACGCCGGCCCGGCAGAACCACAGCATCTCCGAACGGGTGGAGAGCTGCAGGTTGCGCAGTTGCTGGCGGATCGCCTCGGTGCCGCTGATCACCTCCACCAGCTGGTTGGCGTCCCTGCGGCGGATCGAGGCCCGGTGCTCGTCGGTCAGCTCGTTGACGGTGATGCGAGCGCGGTCCAGGGCCTCCACACCCTGCCGCAGCAGGGGCGCGAATCCCACGTCCGGCGGCGTCGGGGCGTAGCGCCGTGGCCCACTGCCGAGCGTGGTGACCAGCCCGACCGCCTGCAGGTCGGCGAGCAGCCGTCGTACGTCGTCCTCGGGCAGGCCGAGGACCTCCGCAACGTGCTCGGCCGGCGCCTCACCGACTCGGACCAGCAGTCGATAGACGTTCTCCTGCGCGGGCCCGAGACCCGCCGCTTCCAACGACATCACCCCATTGTCACCGATGGCGATCGCGACCCGGCTGGTGGCCGGAGTCGGGCGGTCCCACTACCCTCGAGCCATGAAGCGCGCACTGATCGTCGTCGACGTCCAGAACGACTTCTGCGAGGGCGGCTCGCTGGCCGTGGCCGGTGGCGCCCAGGTCGCCCATGACCTGGCCGAGCTGCTGCACCTGTGGTCCTCGCAGGCACCTGACGCCCCCGACTACGCCCACGTCGTGGCCACCAAGGACCACCACATCGACCCCGGTGCGCACTGGTCCGACGACCCCGACTTCGTCGACTCGTGGCCGGTGCACTGCAAGGTCGGCACCGACGGCGAGGCGTTCCACCCCAACCTCGACCCGCAGCCGTTCGACGCGATCTTCCTCAAGGGCGAGTACGTCGCGGCGTACTCCGGCTTCGAGGGTCGCGACGCGAACGGCCACGGGCTGGCCGGTTGGCTGCGTGAGCACGAGGTGACCGAGGTCGACGTCTGCGGCCTGGCGACCGATCACTGCGTGCGCGCCACGGCTCTCGACGCGGCGTCCGAGGGGTTCACCGTGCGGCTGCTCCCCGACCTGTGTGCCGGCGTCGCTCCGGAGTCGACCGAGCGAGCGCTCGCCGAGATGCGCGCCGCAGGGGTCAGGGTCGCCTGATCACTCCCCGCGGAATCGCGGGTGCCGCTTCTCCGCGAACGCCCGCATGCCCTCGGCCACGTCGCCCGTGCGCAACAGCATCGTCTGGGTGGTGCGCTCGTTCTCCAACGCAGGTTCGAGACCGGCGAGCGCGGCGGCGTTGATCGCCCGCTTCGTCGCGGCCTGCGCCAACGGGGCACCGTGCCGCAACCGTTTGACGATGCCGGCCAGCCCGTCGACGTACTCGTCGTCGGCGAAGACGTGGGAGACCAGCCCGGCGTCGTACGCCTCCCGGCCCGGGAGCGGCTCGGCGAGCAGGGCCAGCCGCATGGCGCGTGCCCGCCCGATCGACGCGGCCACGGTGGCGGAGGCACCTCCGTCCGGCATCAGGCCGACCCGCGCGAAAGCGAGCAGGAACGCTGCGGACTCCGCACAGACCGCCAGGTCGCTGGCCAGGGCCACGGAGAGCCCGACCCCGGCGGCGACGCCGTTGACCCCGGCGACGACGGGCTTGTCGCACTGCACCACGGCGCGGATCAGCAGGTTGGCGACGTCGAGGGCACGGACGTCGAAACCTTCGTGCGCGGCCTCCCCCGCGATGTCCGCCCCGGTGCTGAACGCCGCACCGGTGCCGGTCAGCACCACCACCCGTACGTCGTCACGCACGCTCGCCTCGTTGAGCAGCCCGGCCGTGCCGACCGCCATCTCGCCGGTGAACGCGTTGAGCGCGTCGGGCCGGTTGAACCGTATCGTCAGCACGCTGTCGGCGCGGGTGATCGCCAGTCCCGGAATCGTCTCGTCCACCTGATCGTCCATCCCCGCAACCTAGCCGCACGAGTTGTTGATCTTCGACCGTCGAGTCGTTGACTTTCGCCACCTCGACAACTCCCCAATAATTGCTTGACAGTTGGGGCCCCTGCACGACACACTCCCCAAGAACCCTTGGAGAGTTGAGGAAGATGTCCAACGAACCCACCCCCGTCTCAGCGTTGCGTGCCGTGGCCCACCCCCTGCGCCTGCAGATCCTCTCCCTGCTCACCGGAGCGGAGATGAGCGCCGCCGAGGTGGCCCGCGAGCTGGCCGTCACCCACGCCAACGCCAGCTATCACCTCCGCGTGCTGCTCGACGCGGGCGAGCTCGTCGTCGCCGGTGAGGAGAAGATCCGTGGCGGCATCGCCAAGCGCTATCGCCACCCCTGGGAGCAGCAACAGGCACCGCCGGCGCCGGCCACCGATGAGGACCACCGCCTCTACATCCGGGCCGTCGCCGAAGAGCTGGTACGCCGGTTCGACCAGCGTCGTCGCGCGTCGAAGGCGTTGCTCTCCGACGCCGAGATGTGGGTCGATCCCGAGACCTGGCAACAGGTTCTCGAGCTGACGCAGGAGGCAGCGCGACTCATCCACGACTCCGCACAGCCGCCGCGCACCGACGGAACCGTGCACGTCAACCTCACCACACTCGCGTTCGAGATGACCGAACCGCGATGAGCTGGGCAGACTCCTTCGCACCACTGCGTGAACGCAACTTCCGGTGGTTCTTCGCGGCCCGCTTCATCAGCACCACCGGCTCGATGATGGCCCCGATCGCCCTGGCCTTCGCCGTCCTCGACGTCAGCAACACCGCCAGCGCACTCGGCCAGGTGCTGGCCGCGCGAAGCATTCCCCTCGTGTTGTTCCTGCTGATCGGCGGAGTCATCGCCGACCGTATCGACCGGGCCCTGGTCATGCAGGTCTCCAACCTGCTCGCCGCTCTGACCCAGGGCATCGTGGCTTGGCTCGTGATCTCCGGCAACGCCGAGCTGTGGCAGCTGATCGTGCTCGAGGCGATCAACGGAACGGTGTCGGCGGCGAGCTTCCCGGCGATGTCCAGCGTCGTGCCGCAACTTGTCCCGAGGTCCCAGCTGCAACCGGCCAATGTGCTGCTGTCGATGACCCGCGGCGGTCTGGCCATCATCGGCCCGTCGGCCGCCGCCATCCTGGTCGTGACGGTCGGTTCCGGTTGGGCACTGGCGGTCGACGCCTGCACCTGGCTGATCGCCGCCCTGTGCCTGACCCGGGTGCAGATCCCCCGGCGTGACCGCTCCGGCGACCCCGCCCCGAACATGATCCGCGAGCTGAAGGAAGGCTGGTCGGTCTTCACCGGCCACACGTGGCTGTGGGTGATCGTGCTCGCCTTCGGCATCCTCAACGCGATCCACGCCGGCGCGTGGTTCACCCTCGGACCCGTCGTCGCCAAGGCAACGATCGGCGAGAAGGGCTGGGGCTACGCGGTCTCGGCCGAGGCCGTCGGGCTGCTCCTGATGACCGTGATCATGCTGCGACTCTCGTTCAGGTTCCCCTTGCGGGCCGGCATGTTGGGGATGGCCTGTTTCGCCGTACCGCTCCTGATGCTCGGCGTCGACCCGCACCTGCTGCCGCTGATCGGCGCGACCTTCCTCGCCGGGGCAGGCGTCGAGATCTTCTCGATCGGCTGGAGCCTGGCCATGCAGGAGAACATCGACGAGTCCGTCCTCTCGCGTGCCTACTCGTACGACGCCCTCGGGTCGTTCGTCGCCATGCCCTTGGGGCAGCTGATCTACGGACCGCTGGGCGAGTGGTTCGGCTACCGCGACGTGCTCATGGTGAGTGCCGTCGTGTACGCCGCGGTAGCCCTGGTCACGCTGACCTCACGGTCGGTGCGCGATCTCGAACGCGTGCAGCTGGAGAAGGTCAGCTGACGTTCTCGCACTGCCGATAGCGGTTGATCTCCACCGACACGCAGGTGTCCGTCCCGTCCCCGCCGTAGGTCTCGTCGCGACCTGCGCCCCCGTTGATCACGTCGTTGAGTGGGCCACCCCAGAACAGGTCGTTGCCGCCGGCTCCGTGGGCGACGAGCCGGGTCCTCGTCACCTCGAACTCCTCGTTGGCGCCGGTGCCGGTGACGGTCCAGGTGCCGCGCGCCATCGCATTCGCCCAGGACGAGGGCACCCCCGTCATGTGGATCCGCTGCACGCCGCGCGTCACGATAGACCGGGTGTGGCCGGCGAAGCGACTGCTCCCGGCGACGAGATCGGTGATCAGGTGGGACCTCACCGGCTGTCCGGCGGGTGCGGGCGTCCAGTCGAAGTTCCAGAGGTTGCGGCCGGTCCCGCCGTCGATCACCTGGTTCGTCGAGCGGGTGAGGATGTCCTCGAGGAAGTCATTTCCCGGGCCGCCGCGCAGGATGTCCGCCGTACGACCGGTGTCCTCGAGGGTGTCGCGGCCGTCGCCGCCGACGAGGACGTCGGCACCTCCGCGCGCCATCAGGTTGTCGTTGCCGCCCTGACCGTCCAGGAAGTCGTCGCCACTGCCGGCGCCGTCGACGAGCGTGTCGTTCCCGTCGCGACCACGGATGATGTCGTCCCCGGCCGCGCCGAAGATGGTGTCGTGGTGGCGCCCACCGGTGATCACGTCGTCGAACCGGGTGCCGTTGAGGATGAACTGGCTGCTGCCCCACAGACCCTTGCCGGTCGGAACGCGGTCGGTGCCCTCTCCGACGATGACGCCCTTGCCGAGGTTCGCGCGGATCCCCCGGGTCGCGGTGTCGTACATGATCCGGTTCGGGACCTGCGTAGGGGTCTGCGCCCCGGGAAAGAGCCGGTCGTTGCCGGGGCCGCCACGCAGTGTGTCGTTGGGCAACGGCCCTTCCTCCTCGAGGATCGGGTCGACCATTCCTTCGCCGCCGTACACGCGGTCGTGGCCGGGCCCGCCGTTGAGCACGTCGCCACCGCGGTTGCCGCAGATGACGTCGTTGCCGCCACGACCGTCGATGAAGTCGTTGCCGACGCGCCCGACGATCACGTCGCGGCCGGCGGTGCCGATGATCCGGTCGGGCCCGGTGGTGCCGACGATCGTGGCCCGCAGGCCGGCACAGGTGTACGCCGGTGCGCCGGCGGGCTCAGCGCCGGCGGGCTCAGCGGTCAGCGGAACGAGCAGCGCCGCCAGGAGCGTGACTCCTCCGACGGTGGCGGCACGGGTGGACAGGTGACGGGCGATGTTCATGGGTTTCTCCCCCGGATGGATGGGCGCCTTGTCTGCTAGGACGCCCCTCCGCAGGGAAAAGTTCGGACGCTGCTGAACTTCGCGATCAGCACCACTTCTCGGCCAGCGTGGTGACCACGTTGAAGTTGCGGTTCGTGGCGACGCCGAGGTGCTTGGCCGCGTTGAGCGGATCGACCGTGCCCTCCCGGTAGCCCTCACCCAGCAGCAGGTGGCAGGCACGCCCACGGACGACGGCCCGATGACCGTTCGCGGCTCGCGCGCCCAGTGCCGTGACGGCCTCGGCGTCCGGCTCCTGCTTGAGCAGATAGACGTAGTGACGGCTCAGGTCGGGCGTGTTCAGTTCATGCGCGTCGCGTGCGACCTGCGCCAGCTCGGCGGCACTGAACACGATGGTGGGAACCTCGAACCCACGATCGGCCAGGAACGCCGCCTCCAAGGCAGCCTCGATCTTCGCGCGGGACCGCATCGACGTCGTCAGTCGCACATTGCCGGTGTTGATGTAGGTCTCGACCTCGGTGAAGCCGGCGCCCTCGACCACCGCACGGATCGCGTCCTTGGGGAACTTCCGGTTCGCGCCCAGGTTGATGGCGCGCAGGAAGGCGACGTACGACGGCATGTGCCCAAGGCTAGCTACTCTGCGTGTCATGCCGGACGCCGTGCAGATCGGGTCGCCACTGCGACGCGCCTTCGCCCACAACGACTACGCCCGCGAGCGACCCTTGTACGACGCCCTCGAGCACGGGTTCACCGCGATCGAGGTCGACGTGTTCCTCGAGGAGGGCCAGCTCCTGGTCGGCCACGGCACGCGGGACCTTCTCCCCCATCGCACCTTCGAGAGCCTCTACCTCGACCCGCTGGCGGAACTCGTCGAGAGCCGTGGACACGTCTGGGACGACTGGCCACTCACCCTGTTGATCGATGTCAAGAGTGAGGCGCGGTCGTCGTACGTTGCCATCCACGACGCGCTGGCTCGGCGCGACGACATGCTGACCCAACACCGCCACGACGGGCGCCTGACCGGTCCGGTGACCGCGGTGGTCAGTGGGCACACCGACGCGGGCCTGATGGCCCGGCAGCAGGTGCGCTATGCGACACGGGACGGACGGCCGGGTGACCTGGTCGACGGGCTCAGCGCGGTGACCACGACCATCAGCGCGAAGTTCGGCAAGCTCTTCGACTGGGACGGGCGCGGACGCATGCCGACCGACCAACGTGAGGGCCTGCGTCGCCTCGTCGGCGAGATCCACCGCACCGGGCGTGGAGCGCGTTTCTGGGGCACCACCCAGGACATGTGGCCCGAGCTCCTCACGGCCGGGGTGGACCAGATCATCGCCGACGACCTGCCTGCGCTGCGCGAGCTCCTGATCAGTCGAGGTGGCGGAACTCCAACCACAGGTCGCGCCACGGAGTGAGTGGCCCGGTGCAGATCGCGATCGGCTCGCCCTGCTCCTCGTTGTCGACACCGTCTCCGTTGTCGAGTCGCGCGACGATGTCGCAGGTCGCGAAGTGGATCGCGACCGACTCGACCTGGGCGCCGACCATCACGACCGTGTCCGCGTCGTCGGGCGGTCGGGCGACGTACCAGAGCTCGTTCTGCCCGCTGTACGGCGTGGGCAGCCCATCCCCGAACCGGTCGATCGCCCCGGCCTCCCCGTAGTTCGAGGTGATGATCGGGACGTCCCCGCCACCGGCCTGCTCATGAACGCGGGCGACCTGGTCGACGTACTCCGGCCAGCCGACGGTGTCGCCGAGCAACGGGCTGATGTCGGGGATCGGGGTGTCCCCCACCGTCTCGACCGGGACCACGGGCAGCGCGAGCACCAGCGCCACGGCGCCGTTCAGCGCCACGCCGGCTGCCACCAGGGCCGTGCGGCCGCGGTGCCACACGGTCCAGTCCGCGACCGGCACGCACCCGGCGGCGTACATCACCGGCAGCAGCCCCATCAGGTAGTGCACCTGGGCCCCACTGACCCAGGTGAAGCCGACGAGGACCACGAAGGCGACCGCCAACCACCGGTGGTCGGACCAGTCGGGACGGCGCACCAGCGACACGAACCCGGCCACCCAGATCGGCAGCAGCGGCACGCCGAGCAGCAGCGCCAGCATCGGCCATACCTGAGTTCGCACCTCGGCCGCGTTGCTGTCGGCCAGCGCCTCACCCATCGCCAGCTGCGGCCAGTCGTGGCTGGCCTGGAAGACCAGGTTCGGTGCGGCCACCAGCAGCGCCAGACCCACCCCGCCCCAGATCTCCGGGCGGCGCCAGACCCGACGTGGTCCGACCAGCGCGAGTCCGAGCGCCAGACCCGCGGCCAGCACCACCACCAACCAGCGGTTGTACGTCGACAGCCCGCCGAGCACTCCGGCGGCGAGCCACCACCTCGGCGAACGCATCGCCCTCAGCACCAGCCACACCAGGGCCGGCCACACCAGCAGGTCGACGGTGGAGGTGATCAGGAGGTGCCCCATCATCAGGTTTGCGGCGGCGAATCCGTAGCCCCACGCGGCGAGCGCCTGCGCCCGCCGACTGCCGCCGAGCTCGCGGGTGATCGCCGCGATCACGAGCACCGAGGCAGCCACGCACAGGGTCGCGGGGATGCGCAGCGCCCACTGCTCGTCGGCGACCAGGTCGCGGGTCGCCCGAGCCAGGAACGGGGTGAGTGGCGGCTGGTCGACGTACCCGATGTCCGCGGGCAGCATCCGGAAGTACAGCTCGTCGCGGTGATAGCCGTAGCCACCGCTGAACACGGACAGCACGAGCGCAACGGCGCCCGCGGCGTACCAGTCCCCGCGCAGGCGCATGCCGATCAGGCTAGCCCAGCAGGAACGACGCCCTCCATGCCTTGCGGTTCGCGCCGCCGCCGACCATGCCCTGCTCCTCGAGGTAGGGCATGACCTTCTCGCCCATCCACGCGATCGTGGCGCGGTAGTTCGGGTTGCCCAGTGCCGTACGCCGTCCGACCTGCGGGTCGATGCCGACCGCCTTGTAGACGTCGGGATGCACCAGCGAGCGCATCATGATGAACGCCCCCTGGGCGGTGAGGGTCTGCGACCAGAGGCGCTCGGCGCGCGACATCCTCGCGACCGACTTCTCCAGCTCCGCGCGGGCAAAGGTGACGTGGCGGGCCTCTTCGAGAACGTGGATGCGCGAGACCATGCGGACCAGCGGCTGGATGCGCTCGTCCTTCATCATGTCGCGCTGCCAGCGGTCGACCGGCTCCTCACCGATCAGGATCGAGGCGTACGCCGCGGCGCCGCGCGCGATCGGCGGGAAGATGCGGGCCAGCTTGTGGATGTGCGGCCTCGGGCCGTACGCCGGGGCGCCGAAGGTGCCGATCGCCTTGCCGAACATGGTGGAGTGACGGCACTCGTCGGCGATCTCGGTCAACGCGTAGTGCGTGCGGTCGGTGCGCGGGTCGTTGCGATAGACGTCGCGGAGCAGGATCTCCATCAACAGGATCTCGAACCACAGCCCCACGCTGGCGATCGAGGCCACCTCGTGCTTGGTCAGCTCGACCTGTTGCGCCGGCGTGAGCCCCTCCCACAGGTCGGTGCCGTAGAGCGAGGTGCGCTCGGGCTGCATCCAGTAGAGCCCGTCGACCGGCGGCGCCCCCCAGTCGATGTCGACGTCCGGGTCGTAGGACTGTCGCGCCGACGACTTGAGAAGCCGATCCGGGAGCGGGTCCCTGAGCTGCGCCTGGGTCATGGGTGCGTCCTCTCGAGACGTGGCCGACTTTAAATGTTACTTGGAGTAACGGTTACCGCTACAGTGGCTCACATGGCACGCAACGTCAAGGGACCCACCGACGGTCGCACCACCCGCTGGGACGACCACCGCGACCAGCGGCGCACCGAGTTCGTCAACGCCGCCGTCGCAGCGATCGACCGGCACGGACCGGACGCCGGCATCGCCGAGATCGCCACCGAGGCCGGGGTCAGCAAGCCGGTGCTCTATCGCTACTTCGCCGACAAGGCCGAGCTGCACGCCGAGGTCGGCGCCTGGGGCGCCCGCCAGGTGCTCGACCGCGTGATCCCCGAGCTGCTCACGGGGGCGCCGATCCGCGACAAGGTCGAGCACGCTGTCGACGCCTACCTGGCCACCATTGCCGAGCACCCCCAGGTGTTCCTTCTGCTGGTGCGCCATCGCGCCGACGGCGCCGACCCGCTGGCCGACGGCAAGCAGCGCATCGCCACGACGTTCGCGCGAATCCTCGGCGACACCCTTCGCGGGCTCGGCGTCGACTCCGCCGGCGCCGAGCCCTGGTCGCACGGGCTCGTGGGGCTCGGGCTCAGCACCGGGGAGTGGTGGCTGAGTCGTCAGACCATGTCCCGCGAGGCCGCGGCCCGCTATCTCTCCGCGTTCGTGCGGCACGCCTTCGAGGGCATCTCCGAGGAGTACGGCGTCCCCCTGACCGAGCTCGACGCGCACCGTCCGCCTCGGGCTGACGACCAACCGACGCCGATCACGAAGGGGCGTCGGCAATGAGCGCACCCCCTCTCGAGGTCGCGCCGAGGGCGGACGAGTACGACGGCGCGGCGCGCCTGTCCACCGGCGAGTTGCGGATCGAGGTTCGGGTGACCCTGCGCAGCGTCTTCGAGCCGATCGACGGGCACCTCCACTGGTACGGCCGCATCGCCACGAACCAGACACTGACCGACTCCTGCACGTCCGGCACCTCGGTCGCGCTGACCATCGGCACGTCGTCGGCGACGGGCCGCATCACCGATGTCGACCCGTGGGGACGCTTCCGCATCTCGGGCACAGGAAGACCCCCGTTCTGACTCCTGCGTCACATCGGATCGCATTGCATAGGCTTCCTATGTAAACTTGTCTGCATGGCACAACCATCCGAGCGGCTCCTCACCTCCGGGGGCGACCTCGTCACCTACGCTGCTCGCCTGGTTCGTGCCTCACGCCAGCACGTGCACCACACCCCACCGGCCGGCGTACGCGTCCTGTCGTTGCTCGATGAGCACGGGCCCAGCGGCATCAGCCAACTCGCGACGTACGACCGCACCTCCCAGCCCACGATGTCCGGCGCCGTCGCGGGTCTCGTGGAGCGTGGCTGGGTCTCCAAGACCCCCGATCCGAAAGATGCCCGCGCATCCCTGGTGCGACTGACCGACGCCGGGCGCGATGCCCTGGGCGTCGTACGCCGCCGCAACGCCGAGGCCGTCGCCGAGGCCATCGACTCGCACCCCACCCTGACCCCCGACGACCTCGCCACGGCGGTCGCCGTGCTGCGCGGGGTCCTCGAGAGCACCTCCTTGAAAGGCACGCAGTGACCACCCCAGCAACCACCGACCGGTTCAGCGACACCTTCCGCCAGCCCCGCGCAGTCTGGGCCGTCGCGTTCGCCTCCGTGATCGCCTTCATGGGGATCGGCCTCGTCGACCCGATCCTCAAGCAGATCGCCGAGAAGCTCGAGGCCTCGCCCAGCCAGGTCTCGCTGCTGTTCACCAGCTACATGGCCGTGATGGGCGTGGCCATGCTGATCACCGGCGTGGTCTCCAGCCGGATCGGCCCCAAGAGAACCCTGCTCAGCGGACTGGTCCTGATCATCGTGTTCGCCGGACTGGCCGGTGCCTCGGGCTCGGTCAGCGCGGTGATCGCCTTCCGCGCCGGCTGGGGCCTGGGCAACGCGCTGTTCGTCGCGACCGCACTGGCCACGATCGTGCAGGCCTCGAAGGGATCGGTGGCCCAGGCGATCATCCTGTTCGAGGCCGCACTCGGTCTCGGCATCGCCTCCGGCCCGCTCCTGGGCGGGCTGCTCGGTGAGCACTCGTGGCGCGCCCCGTTCTTCGGTGTCTCGACGCTGATGACGATCGCGCTGGTGGCGACCGCGGTCTTCCTTCCGGCCACTCCCCCGACCGGGCGACGCACGTCGCTCGCCGACCCGTTCCGAGCCCTCGCCCACCCGGCGCTGCTTCTGCTCGCCCTGACCGCGATCTTCTACAACCTCGGCTTCTTCACCATCCTGGCCGCCGGGCCGTTCGCCCTGCCGAGTGCCGGGATCATGCAGATCGGCTGGATCTTCTTCGGGTGGGGCGTCCTGCTGGCCTTCACCTCCGTGGTTGTCGCGCCGGTGCTGCAGCGCCGCTTCGGCACCATGCCCACGATGATCGCCTGCCTGATCCTCTTCGGGTGCGACCTGCTGGTGATGGCGCTGTTCACCCAGCACGAGATCGTCATCGTGGTCGGCATCATCGTGGCCGGCGCATTCCTCGGCGTGAACAACACTCTGGTCACCGAGGCCGTGATGGGGGCCGCGCCGGTCGAGCGGCCGGTGGCGTCGTCGGCCTATTCCTTCGTGCGGTTCGCCGGGGGCGCGGTCGGTCCCTACGTCGCCCTCAAGCTGGGCGAGAAGGTCAGCATCCATGCCCCCTTCTGGTTCGGAGCAGTGGCGATCTTCATCGGCGTGGCGATCGTCGTCGCCGGAACGCCGACCATCCGCCGGGCCCTGCACGGCACCCCCGCGACGCACAGCACCGACGAGGCCGAGGCGGTGCTGGTCGGCGACCTGGACTGACCCCCGTCGTACGACGACCCGGCCGGGGCTGTGGACAACTTCTGCGGGCCCGGCCGGTTCCGTTCTAGCGTCCTGGCATGACCCAGATCTCGGCCGAACCCATGACTCACTACGTCATCGCGAGGTTCTCGACACGCATGTGGCTCTACGTTCTCGACACCGTGCTCCTGGTGCCGTTGAACCTGGTCCTGCTTCTCGCCACGTGGTTCCTGCCCACACCACTCGCGATGATCATCGGCCTCCTGGCCCTGCCCGTCTGGTTCGCACTGTGGTGGCGGGGGCTCTCCGCGACCCCGGCGAAGCTGCTGTGCCGTCTCTCGATCCAACCGGCCACCGGGCCGGGCAGTTTGACCTGGTCACTGATCCTTCGTCGACTCGGCGTCCAGGAGGGCGTCGTCATCCTGATCGGCGTCCTGGCGCTGCTCCCCGCGTCCACCGAGGACACCGAAGGAGGATCGGGCTGGCTGCTCGTCGCCTTGCTCGGCACCTGGGGCTGGATCCTGGTGGACTGCTTGTGGGCGCTGGGCAACCCCCGACGCCAGGCCCTGCACGACAAGGCCGCCGGGACCGTCGTGGCCCAGCGGGTCACACCAGCTGTGGCACCGTTCCCCGGGCCAGTGCCCGGCGGTGCCATGCCCAGCACAGCGCCCCGAGCACCACGAGGGCCAACGCAGTGAGCGAGAAACCCAGTGCCGAGCTGCCGACGTACGGCGTGACTGCCACGGCCACCATCGCGTTGAAGACGAGCGTCACGAACGTGGCACCCGACATCATCGCTCCGCGGCGCATGGGCAGCAGGTCGAGCATCATCAGCTGCAGGATCGGATAGCCGAGTCCGTTGCCGAAGGCCAACGCGGTCACACCGACGACGGCCCACGGCAACTCGTTGCCCAGGCCGGTCAGCGACACCGCGACTCCCACCGAGGCACCGACGAGGGCGACAGCGAATCCGAGGGTGACCAGTCGCACCGGCTCCACGATCCCCGCGGTCCGGCCACTCACCCATGAGCCGAGCACCATCGCGCCGATCATCGGGACGAAGAGCTTCCAGAAGTCGAGCTCACCCTCGCCCAGGACGTCGACCACGAAGATCGCAGCGCCGCCGATGTAGAGGAACTGGGCACCGAAGACGAAGGTGCTGGCCCACGCGACCCGGTGGAAGGCCGGCTGGCGCACGACTTCGCCGATGCCGCGCAGGATCTCCCCCACCCGCAGCGGGACCCGAGCCGAGGGCGGATGCGTCTCGGGGAGCACGAAGAGCGTCGCGGCGACCAGCACGAGGCCGAGCACCCCCATGAACCAGAAGACGAGATGCCACGGCCCCAGTTGCAGCAGGCCTCCGCCGACGATCGGCGCGATCGCGGGCGCCAGCCCGAAGATCATCGCCACCCGGCTCATCAGCCGCTGCGCCTGAGGGCCGTCGAACACGTCGCGGATCACGGTGCGACTGACGATCGTGGAGCCGCCCGCCGAGAGTCCTTGAACGGCTCGGCCGACCAACAGCCAGCCCAGCGACGGCGCGAGGGCACACCCGACGGACGCGACGACGTACACGCTGACCGACCCGATGATCACCGGGCGCCGGCCCAGAGCATCGGAGAGCGGGCCGTGGAAGATGCTCATCGCCGCGAACGAGAGCATGTAGACGGTGACCACCAGCTGCAACTGGCCGGCCTCGACCTCGAACTCGTCGCGCATCTGGTCGAACGCCGGGAAGGGCGTGTCGATGCTGAACGGGCCGATCATGCTGAGCATGGCCAGCACGATCGGCAGCACCACCAGGACTCGCGCGGAACGGGGATCGAGGGCTGGCGTCACTCCCGAAGTATCCCCGGCCCGGCTTCCCAGGGCGGAGTCAGAGGTTGCCGCGGGCGTCCTGCTCACGCTCGATGGCCTCGAAGAGCGCCTTGAAGTTGCCCTTGCCGAAGCCCAGCGAGCCGTGCCGCTCGATGAATTCGTAGAACACCGTCGGCCGGTCGCCCATCGGCTTGGTGAAGATCTGGAGCAGGTAGCCGTCCTCGTCGCGGTCGACCAGGATCTTGCGCTTCTTCAGCTCCTCGATCGGCACCCGCACCTCACCGATGCGGGCGCGCAGCTCGGGGTCGTCGTAGTAGGAGTCAGGCGTGTCGAGGAACTCGATGCCGTTGTCGCGCAGGATGTCGACGCTGCGAAGGATGTCGTTGGTGGCCAGCGCGATGTGCTGGCAGCCCGCGCCGTCGTAGAACTCGAGGTACTCGTCGATCTGCGACTTCTTCTGCGCGATCGCCGGCTCGTTGAGCGGGAACTTCACCCGGTGGTTGCCGCTGGCCACGACCTTGGACATCAGCGCGGAGTAGTCGGTGGCGATGTCGTCGCCGATGAACTCGGCCATGTTCGTGAAGCCCATGACCTTGTTGTAGAAGGTGACCCACTCGTCCATCCGGCCCAGCTCGACGTTGCCGACGCAGTGGTCGACGGCCTGGAAGAGCCGCTTCGGGTGGCCCTCACGACGGGTCACGGTGGTGGAGCGGGCGACGTACCCCGGCAGGTAGGGGCCGTCGTACTTCGACCGGTCGACCAGGGTGTGCCGGGTCTCGCCGTACGTCGCGATGGCGGCGCTGCGGACGGTGCCGTGCTCGTCGGTCTCGTCGTGCGGCTCGACCAGGATCGTGGCGCCCTGGGAGCGCGCGTGCTCGATGCACTTGTCGACGTCGGGCACCTCGATGGCGAGGTCGACGACGCCGTCGCCGTGGTGCCGGTGGTGGTCGAGGACCGGACTGTCGGGCGTGACGCCGCCGGTGAACACGAAGCGCGCCGAGCCGGAGCGCAGCACGTAGGACTTGGAGTCGCGACAGCCGTTCTCGGGGCCGCGGTAGGCCTCCAGCTCCATGCCGAGCGCCAGCTGGTAGAAGGTCGCGGTCTGGGTCGCGTTGCCCACCACGAAGCACACCGCGTCCTGGGCGATCACCGGGAACGGGTCGCTGCTGGCGTCGTACTCCACGAGCCCGACGAGCTGCTTGAGCTGGTCGAGGGTCAGGTCGGCCTTGAGTTCGTCAGCGGTCAGTGCGCCACCGGAGGATGCGGTCGTCGTCATGCGTTCAGCCTGTCGACCGGCGACAAGGTGTGCAACAGTACGTCGAAACACTGTGCACATTGCTCAATCTGAGGAGTGAGATGGACGCGCTGGATGTCACATTGCTCGACCTCTTCGCGAACGAGCCGCGGGTCGGCGTGCTCGAGGCCTCTCGCCGACTCGGCGTGGCCCGCGGAACGGTGCAGGCCCGGCTGGACAAGCTGGCCGCCACGGGGGTGGTCACCGGGTGGGGGCCCGACCTCGAGCCCGCGGCCCTGGGCTACCCGGTCACTGCGTTCCTGACCCTCGAGATCCGCCAGGACTCGGCCGACCTCGGGGGTCACGACAGCGTGGCCCGCAAGCTCGAGGAGATCGCCGAGGTGCTCGAGGCCCACACGATCACCGGTGCCGGCGACATGTGGGTGCGCGTGGTGGCCCGCTCCAACGCCGACCTGCAGCGGGTGATCGACCGGGTGCTGGCCGACCCCGCGATCGTCCGCTCCACCACGGTGATCGCGCTCGCCGAGCAGATCCCGTTCCGGGTGCTCCCGCTGACCCGGGTCGACGACAGTCAACAACTCGAGCGACGAAAACCCACAACTCGCGGCTAGGCTCAGCTAGGCGAGGCGGGTGGCGACCTCGGCGGCCGCCGCGGCGACACGGGGGCCCACCTTCTCCACGTCCAGGGCGCCCAGGGTGACGATGCCGACCGACGCTTCGAGCCCGTCGACCCCGCGGACGGCGGCGGCGATGCCCTTGGCACCGGCCTGCAGCTCCCCCGCGGTCACCGCATAGCGATGCGCGCTGGCCTCGCGGCCGAGCAGGATCGCCTTGCCCGCCGCGCCCTGCGAGAGCGGGTGCCGGGCTCCGACCCGGTAGGCCACGTGGAAGTCGGTCCACGAGGGCTCGACAACGGCCAGGGCCAGCGCCTCCTCACCGTCGGCGACGGTCAGGTGCGCCGTGCAGCCCGTGGACTCCGCGAGCTGGCGCAGCACGGGGACACTGATGTCGCGCAGCACCGGCTGCACGGCCGACGCCAGGTGCAGCACACCCAGCCCGACGTGCAGGCGGCCCCGGGCGTCACGGCGCACCAGCGCATGCTGCTCGAGAGTGGCCACCAGTCGGTAGACCACGGTGCGGTTGACCTCGAGGCGCGCTGCGAGCTCGGTGACAGTGAGCCCGGACTGGGTGCCGGCCAGCACGCGCAAGACGTGGAGTCCTCGATCGAGGGTCTGCGACGTCTCGGTGGCCATGGGACGACCCTAGCGTTCTTCGTCGGTCGCGCAGGCCGTGCAGCGCGCCGATTTTCGTGACCCGCCGGCCCGGATCAGGAGGTCTTGCGGACGGCCCACTCGCGCAACGTGTCGATGCGCTTGTGCAGCAGGTCGGCGGTGGCCACGGCCGCCGCCGGCCCCCCGGTCTCCTTGCGGAGTGCGGCGTGCGTGACGCCGTGCGGCTGCCCGGTGCGGTGAAACCAGGCCGCCACCAGTCCGTTGAGCTCGCGACGGAGGATCGCCAGCTGCTCGTGGGTGGAGACCCGCGCGACGGAGTCGCCCTCGGCCGGCTTCGGCTTCTTGGTCTTGGCGGCCCGCTCGGACTGGCGGGTGCGCAACAGGTCGCGCACCTGGTCGGGCTCGAGCAGCCCCGGTATGCCGAGGAAGTCCATCTCCTCCTCGGAGCCCACACTGACCTCGCCCTCATGGCCGAACTCGCCGCCGTCGTAGAGCACCCGGTCGAAGGTCGCCTGCGAGCCGAGGGCCTCCCACGGGCCCAGCGCCTCGTCGCCCGAGGCGGACTCGGTGGCGTTGGCCTGGTTCATCAGGTCGTCCTCGGCGGCGAAGATGTCGTCCTCGTCGGTGACCTTGCGGCCCAGCACGTGATCGCGCTCGACCTCCATCTCGGAGGCGTGCACCAGCAGGTTGGGCGCCGAGGGCAGGAACACCGACGCGGTCTCACCACGGCGACGGGCACGCACGAAGCGCCCCACGGCCTGGGCGAAGAACAGCGGGGTCGAGATCATCGTGGCGTAGACCCCGACGGCCAGGCGTGGCACGTCGACGCCCTCGGAGACCATCCGCACCGCGACCATCCAGCGGTCCTCGGAGTCGGTGAACGCGGCGATCTTCTTCGACGCGGCCTTCTCGTCGGAGAGTACGACGGTGGGCGACTCGCCGCTGATCGCCTTGAGCAGCTTGGCGTAGGAGCGCGCGGAGTCCTGGTCGTTGGCAATCACCAGCCCTCCGGCGTCGGGCACGTGGCGGCGCACCTCGGAGAGCCGCCGGTCGGCCGCCTGCAGCACCGAGGGCATCCATGACCCGGCCGGATCGAGTGCCGTGCGCAGCGCCTGGGCGTTCTGGTCCTTGGTCAGCGGCTCGCCGAGTCGCGCGGAGATCTCGTCACCGGCCCGGGTGCGCCACTGCATCTCGCCGGAGTAGGCCATGAACAGCACCGGCCTGACCACGTGGTCGGCCAGCGCCTGGCCGTAGCCGTAGGTGTAGTCGGCCACCGAGACCATCGCGCCGGGGCCGAGCTCGGGCGCGGGCACATAGGTGACGAACGGGATCGGGTTCGTGTCGGAGCGGAACGGCGTGCCGGTCAGGGCCAGGCGACGGTGCGCCGGCTCGAACGCCTCGCGCACACCGTCACCCCAGGAGAGGGCGTCACCGGCGTGGTGCACCTCGTCGAGGATCACCAGGGTCTTGAAGCGCTCGGTGCGGATGCGGTGCGCCAGCGGGTTGACCGCGACCCCGGCGTAGGTGATCGCGATGCCGACGTAGTCCTTGGAGGTCTTGCCCTGCCCGGCCGAGTAGTTCGGGTCGATCGGGATCCCGGCCCGCGCGGCCGCCTCGGCCCACTGCGTCTTGAGGTGCTCGGTCGGCGCGATGATCGTGATCCGGTCGATGACGCGACGGCCGAGCAGCTCGGCGGCCACGGTCAGCGCGAACGTGGTCTTGCCGGCACCGGGTGTGGCCACGGCCAGGAAGTCGCGCGGGTTGCGGCTGAAGTACTGCTCGAGCGCCGCGGTCTGCCAGGCGCGCAGCGACTGCGCGGTCCCCCAGGCGGCATGGTGGGGCCACGCGGGTGTGAGCGGAACGGAGGCTGCGATGTCGGACGGGTGGGCGGGTGGGGTTCCCGTCACTCGGAGTCTCCCCCGTTGTGCGGCAGGCTCTCCCAGATCTCCTTGCACTCCGGGCACACCGGGAACTTCTCCGGCGACCGGCTCGGCACCCAGGTCTTGCCGCACAGCGCGGTCACCGGCGTGCCCATGACCATGGCCTCCATGACCTTGTCCTTGGGCGCATAGTGCGAGAACCGCTCGTGGTCACCCTCGTCGGTCGGGACCGTACGACGGTCCTCGAGAACGTCTGTCTGGTTGAATCCGATGGGCTGGCTCACGCGCACCACTCTATGTCAGAAGTCAGTTCTGCATGGGGTCGGCCGGACGTGTCGATACCCACGCCAGCTCTCCGGGCTGGCGCCTCAGCACGTCGCGCCGCAGGGTGGTGGTGTCCTCACGGAACAGGTCGGCGGTCAGGGCAGGGACGACGTACCAGCTGCCCTCGGCGATCTCTGCCTCCAGCTGGCCGGCACCCCAGCCGGCGTAGCCGGCGAACACCCGCACCTCGCAGACACTGCCGTCGACCAGCTCGACCGGCGAGTCCAGGTCGATCAGACCCACGTCGGCGAACGAGGTCCGGAAACCCACGGGCTCGTCTTCGGGGTCGGCGAGACGGGCCACCGCCAGGGCGCCGTCGGTGGCCACCGGGCCCCCGACGAAGAGGACCTCGGGCTCGGTCACCACGTCGGCCCACGGGCGCAGGACGTCGGCGACCAGCAGCATCGAGGGACGGTTGAGCACGACGCCCAGTGCGCCGTCCTGGTCCGCATCGAGGAGCAGGACCACGGAGCCGCCGAAGTTGGGATCACTGAGCTCGGCGGCAGCGACCAACAAGGTGCCCGCGCTCGGTTCCATGACTCCAGCATGCCGCAAACAACGACGGACCCCGGGGCCGACGCGGGGAGGGAGGGAGGTGCGGAGGGAGAGTCCGCGGGTGCGTCGACACCGGGGTCGGTCGGTTCAGGGTTCGCCGTCAGGCGGCGAGGGCCGCCCGTAGGCGGTCGAGGAAACGAACGTTTCCGGGGCCCGGAGCGGGTGCAGGCAGCTGATAGCCAGCACGAGCAGCGGCTTCGATCTCGGCACCCACGCGGGCACCGTGCGCGTCGACCTCCAGCGCGGAGACCCGACCCGCCATCACGGCGAGCAGCTGGCGCTCCTTGGCGGCGGCCCTGGCCATCGCATCGGCCATCGGTGCGTCGACGGGCGCGGCCCGGTAGGTGTCCTGGATCTCGCGGATCCCGGGCAGCTCGTCCGCGGTGGCACGCCAGGCGGCGATCACCGCCGCCTCGAGGTCCATCGGCTGATGGGACAGTTCACGCTCGATCTTGCCGCTCAGACGACTGGACCAGCGGAGCTGGAGGGCGCCGAGGAGATCGAGCTCGTCACGGAAGGTCTCGGCGACACCCGGCACGTCCATCGGGAGGGTTCCGTCCCGGCGCGTGCGGACTTCGTCGAAGACACGGCGGAGGACATCTCCGCGGTGGTGAAAGGCTTCCCAGGTCATGGTGCAGCTCCTTTCGATTTCACGTACCGGCGGTACGTACTAAGAGTATGTACCCGACCGACAGCACGCAAACCGCCGCCGCGTGACCTCGACCACAGGTCCGCGCGCGGTCGCTCTATGCTGAGGCAATGAGCAAGTCCGCAGCGAAGCGTCTGATTCCCAGCCTCCCGACACTTCCGGACCTGCCCGGCGCCACCCGGCGCCAGCAGTACTCCTCCAGCACGAAGCGGGCCCTGGTCGAGGCCGCCAGCGAGCTGTTCACCGAGCACGGGTACGCCGCCACGTCGCTCGACTCGATCGTCGCAGCGGCCCAGGTGACCAAGGGCGCGCTCTACCATCACTACAGCGGCAAGCAGGCGGTCTTCGAGGCAGTCTTCGAACGCATCGAGACGGAGGCCGCGGCGAGCATCGCCAAAGCAGTCAAGGGCGTCAAGGACCCCTGGCGGAAGGCGTCGGCCGGACTGCGCGCCTTCCTCGATGTCGTCCAGGACCCCACCTACCGGCGGGTGGTCATCCAGGAGGGCCCGGCGGTCCTCGGCTACGAACGCTTCCGCGAACAAGAGGAACGTTCCTCGTTCGCGATCGTGCTCGAGGTCGTCAACAACGTGCTCTCGGCGGGCCCGTGGGAGTTGGATCAGCCGATGATCGACACCTTCAGCCGGATCTTCTTCGGCGCGCTCAGCAGCGCCGGGGAAGGCGTCGCCGCGTCCGACGACCCCGAAGCGGCGAGCGCCCGGGTCGAGGCCGCCATCGGCTTCATGCTGATGGGCCTGCGCAGCCTCGTCGACCAGGGAATCGAGTTCGTCGACCCGGTCACGGGAAACAGCAGCGCCCTGGCGGAGTGACCCGAGAGGGACCCTCGACCAGGGCGCCGGTCAGCCGTCAGGCTGGGGGCCTCACTTGAAGGTGACGCCGCCCCCGTCGGTGGGCACCAGCTCGATCCACACGTGACCGGCGGGGATCTTCAGCTCCCCACCCTTGGTCTTCAGCTGGATCGCGCTCTCTGCCTTCTTCTTGCTCCAGGTGCCGCGCACGGCCCTGCCCTGGTGGAACACGGTGGCCTCGCCCGTGCCGTGGAACTTGGTCTCGGGCACGAAGTTGCCGGCCGGGTCCTTGTAGCCGGCGTCGCCGACCTGCACCTTGAGCACGAGCACCGTGTCGGCGTCGAACTCGTCGCCGTCGGCGGCGTGGGTGTTCTGGTTGTGGTACGTGCCGCCCTCGAAGGCCCAGTCGGTGGAGTGGCCTCCCGAGAAGGACGCCGTCACCGAGGTCGCGGGCTGGCCCTTCGGCAGGTCCTTGGCCTCACCCCAGGGCAGGTAGTCCTCGGGACGCTTCTCCTCCCCCTTCGATCCGGCCTTGGCCAGCTTGGCCAGGTCGACGAAGAGGTTGTAGGGAGCCGAGCGGCCCGAGTCGCGGTAGAACCCGGTCGCACCCTCCTGGTGGAACTTGATGCCGGCACCGGTGATCCGGCTGATGGTCACCCCGGCGGCGCCGCTGGTCACCATCTCACCGTCGACCGGCGCCACGATGCCGATGTCGGAGGCGCGCATCGAGCGCACCGGCCCGGAGTTGGTGGGAATCTTCGAGTAGAAGAACGCGGCCAGTCGGGTGCTGCCACCCTCGACCAGCTCCTCGACGACCATGTCGGCCGACCCGAGTCCGATCTGCGGCGCGCTGCTGCCGGTGTTGTCGATCTTGACCACGTAGACCGGGTGGTTCTTGGCCGACGAGTCGTCGCCCTTGACGTCTTCGCCGGTGAGCGGCCAGGTGCCCTCGAGCACCTCGGCGTTGGCGGTGCCCTTCGGATCGTTGCCGGCCTTGTCGTCCTTGTCGTCTCCGCCACAGGCGGTCAGCGTGAGGCTCAGGGCCAGGGCAGCAGCGAGGCCGGCAGCCAGGGAAGAGGGATGGACACGGCGCACGAAGTTCTCCGATCGTCTACAACATTGATTCAGTTTCAAAGTGTGAGGGCGCGTCCCCCGATTGTGGGGAGGCGCGCCCTCGGGCAATTCAGATCAGGCGGTCACCGGCCACGCAGGGTGCCGGCGTAGAAAGAAGGTGTCCAGGCGAACTCACGGCGAACCCGCGTGCCGCTGCGGGGCGCGTGCAGGATCACCACGCGACCGCTCTTGCGGCCCACGTAGATCGCCGCGTGGTAGACCCGGCCGCCGCTGTGGAAGAAGACCAGGTCGCCCTGGCGCAGGTTCCGCTTCCTGATGTGGCGGGTGAAGCGGTACTGCGCGCTCGACGTACGCGGCATGGCCCGGAAGCCCGCCTTGCGGAAGCTGTAGTGGATCAACCCGGAGCAGTCGAAGGCACCCGGCCCGGCGGCGCCGTACCTGTAGGGGTCCCCGATCTGCCGGGTGGCCACGTTGTAGGCCAGGTGGATGCGCTGGGCCCGGGAGAGCGCCTGGGCTTCGGCGGTGGGCGGCTCGGCCATGGTGCCGGCCACAAGCAGCGAGAGGACCATCAACGGCAGCACCAGAAGTGCGCGCAGGCGTGCGGGCATGCGAGGGGTCGCAGGCATGGAGGGGTTCCTTTCCCACGCCTGTGAGGTGAGCTGTCGGGTTGGGACTGGAAGGTGTCCTGCCATCGCACGATGACTTCACCCCGAGCGGGACGGCCTCTCGACCGGCCCCGCGTGGAACCTGTGGGTCCCCCACTCCTGCCCCCATGTCTGAGTCACGGGACGCTCACGGACGGGGCAGGACTCGGCGTTGTCCGGGAGCGGTGTGTGGAGTTGTGCGCGTTGAGACTAAGCGCCACCGCCCCCGGAAATCACCGAAGTGTGACGAAGACCGAGATCAGCCGAGCTTGGCGCCCCCGTCGACGTACAGCGTCTGGCCGGTGATGTACGACGCCTCGTCACTGGCCAGGAAGGCGGCCGCGGCGGCGATGTCCTCGGGGAATCCGACCCGGCGCACCGGGTTCGCCTCGGCGTTGAGCTTGCGGAACTCCTCGACGTCCATCTTGAGGCGGGCGGCGGTGGCGTCGGTCATCTCGGTCGCGATGAATCCGGGGGCGATCGCATTGGCGTTGATGCCGAACGGGCCGAGCTCGATGCCCAGGGTGCGGGTGAAGCCCTGCACGCCCATCTTGGCGGCCGAGTAGTTCGCCTGGCCGCGGTTGCCCAGCGCGGAGACGCTGGAGAGGTTCACGATCTTGCCGTACTTCTGCTCGACGAAGTGTTTCTGCGCGGCCTTGGTCATCAGGAACGCGCCCTTGAGGTGCACCCCCATGACCAGGTCCCAGTCCTGCTCGGTCATCTTGAACAGCAGGTTGTCGCGGGTGATGCCGGCGTTGTTGACCAGGATGTGGATGCCACCGAGCTCGGTGACGACGCGCTCCACGGCGGCGTCGACGGAGGCTGCGTCACTGACGTCGGCACCGATCCCGACCGACTTCACGCCATCGCCGAGCTTGCCGGCAGCCTCACTGGCGGCTGCCTCGTCGAGGTCGATGATGGCGACGGCGGCACCCTCGTCGGCGAATCGCTTCGCGGTGGCGAAACCGATGCCGCGGGCAGCCCCGGTGACCACTGCCACTCGTCCGTCAAAGCGCGCCATGCCTACTCCTCGTTCGTGGTGGTCGAGCCTGTCGACCGTGGTGTTCGATGTGTCGACCTCGGTGGTCGAGCCTGGTGAGACCACCTTAGGACAGCGCCCGGCGCAGCCGTTCGGCGTACTCCCCGGCCTCACCGTCGGCGTAGGTCGTGCGCGGCCAGAAGAAGCCACGGAGCCCGTCGCCCTTGGTGCGGGGCACGACGTGGAGGTGCAGATGCGGGACCGACTGGGACACCACGTTGTTCATCGCGACGAAGCTGCCCTGAGCGGCGAGGGCGTCCACGGCCGCGGTGGCCAGGCGCTGACCGGCCTCGAGGAACGGATCCCGCAAGGCTGCCGGGAGATCGGGCAGGGTGACCACGTGCTCCTTCGGCACCAGCAGCACGTGGCCCTTGAAGACCGGCCGCCGGTCGAGGAAGGCCAGAAGTGTGGGGGTCTCGAGCACCACGTGGGCGGGGGTCTCCCCCGCCACGATCGCGCAGAACACGCAGCTCATCAGTGACTGACTCCTCCCGGGTCGCCATCAGGCTCATGCATGCCTCGTGCCTCCATCGCAACGTTCCACAAGATGACGTGCCTCCTCCGTTCGAGTACCCCGATGCTACGGTGCTTGCCGTCTACAGCCATCAGGCTGGACCGGACCCTCCGTGACCTGACTCGTCACCGAGCCGGACCGGTTTTCCCACGCGATCGATCGATCCAGGCTCGCGCCGACCGTTTCCCGGTCTGCGCTAACGAGAGCGCGCACTCGCGCTCCGGGCACACATCTGAACAGCGACAAGGCGACGTCATGGACGGGTTCGACTCAGCCCAGTTCAGCATCCCCCTCATCATCTTCCTGCTGGTCTTCTTCCCGACTACGCCACCCTGAGCGGCTCCCTGGTCGCGTACGCCGTCAGCACCATCGTGTGCTGGGCGATGTCCCGGTCCGCGGACACGGAGTTCGACTTCGCCGACATCGACCGCCTGGTCGGCGACTTCGACCCCTCAGGTGCACCGGGGGCCGACGTCGCGCCCGCTGCGCACGACGACGACCTCGACCCGACCCACTGAGACCAAGGAGGACCCCATGGAAAGCATTCTGTTGACCGTCTACGTGCTCGTCTGGCCCCTGCTTGCGGGCATCGTGCTGTTCGTGATCACCGCGGGCTTCGTCAAGGAGTGGCGTGAGGCACGACGCGAGGGCCGCGACCTGATCTGAGCGTGGACTCGACCGCAAGCGGTGGGCGTGCGGCCCAGCCCACCGCTTGCGGCCCCACGCCACCATCGCCTCAACCTAGTGGCACTCGCCCACACAACGAGGTGCGATCAGGATCCGCGCGGCCCCGGCGGTGGCATCGAAGTGCTGGGTGTCGCCGTTGCCGTAGGTCCACCGCAGACCGTGGCGGCGCATCAGCTGGACCACGGGGTGACTGGTGCTGCGCCAGGAGACGCGGTACGACGGGTGGTAGTGCCACCACGAGTTCGGGACCAGGCCGGTGCGGGAGCGGTAGGGATTCTCCCAGGTGTTGACGTCGACGGCGGTGCCCCACGAGTGGGGCGACTTCACCCCGGGGCTGTTGACGACGTTGCGGCAGTTGAACGCCGAGGTGTTCCCGGCGGCCATCGAGCGATAGTCGTTGCCGCCGTGCAGGACGCTGCTCCACCCGAAGCGGTCCACCCGGTACATGGCCCGGATCGGGTGGCGGCCGTCGTACATCGCCTTCAGGGCGCCGGCCACGTTTCCGGCGACCCGTGCGTTGACGACCATCTCGCCGCGTCGGCGATAGCCGTCGTAGGCCCAGTAGTTGACCCTGATCAGGCGCAGGCCGGACCGGCCGACCGGGCAGCCGGAGTGCCAGGAGCGGCCGACCATCTGCCGCCAGATCGGATGGGAGATCGGGCTGACCGTGACCGCGGCACCCGGCTGCGTGGCCCGCGGCTGGGCGGGCAGCTTGATCCGCGGGCTGGGTGCGCCGCGGGGCATCCGGAAGGGCACGCCGGGCGGTCGGTTGTCGACGGTGCGGGTGCCACTGATGGCGCCCTTCGCCCACGAGCCGGCGATGCCGACGGCACGCCAGCGGCTGTCGGAGCGGACCTTGTAGTTCCAGGTGGCGCGCCCCGCGGCGTCGGTGTTCATCGTCCTGCGGGCCACCCACCGCTTGCCGACCAGTTGCTGGATGCGGACCTCGCCGTGCACCGGGATCCCGCCCGGCGTCCGCCACAGCACCTTGAAGACTGCGTACGTCTCGTCGACGACACGTAGGGGCGCGGAGAATCCCATGCGCGTGGCACGGCGCAGCAAGGTGATCGTGCGGACCGCGGACACCGACGCGGCGTGCGTCTGGTCGCCGGCGTACCGGGCCCGGAAGGTGTTGTCCGAGGCCACCCGGCTCATCGTCGCCGGGATGGCGACATGGCCGTTCGCGCCCGTCGTGGCATCGGCGACCGGCCGCCAGACGCCTCCCAGGCGACGCTCGAGCGTGACCGCGGCCCCGGCGAGCGGAGTGCTGTCGGCCGCGACCACCCCCACGTCGAGGTTGACGGTCTGGCCCTCGTAGCGGGCGGGACCGGTGATGGTCGTGGTGGTGGCGATCAGAGCGGACTCGTCGGCATTGGCCGAGAGCGGCGCCGAGAACAAGCCGATGACCATGCCGAACAGTGCGACCAGGCTGGCGATGCGCATGGATCTCCCCGTGTCAGAACGTGCCGAGCAGTGCGGGCCCGACCATTGTGGCCGAGGCCTCACTCCTCCAGACGGAAGTGGGCGGCGATCCGTTGCATTCAGCGAGCAGAAAGATGCACGACGTGGTGGCCACCCCCAGGAGCGGGTGGCCACCACGTCGTGACTTCAAGAGGTGATCGTGTGGAGCTGGCGGGAATCGAACCCGCGTCCTCGAGCGCCGAACCAGGTCTTCTCCGGGTGCAGTCAGTGCTGGCGTTTTCTCGGCCCCGGCGCTCCCACAGACACGTCGCCGACAGGCTCAGTCAGGAAAAAGTCCCGATCAACCCTCCTGACAGGTGTTGATCAGCAAGCCTTCTTGATGAGGCCAGGTTCCGGGACGAAGGCAGATGCCCGGTCTGACCCTTCGATCACTGCTCAGGCAGCGAGAGCGAAGTCGTTGCGGTTTGAGTTGGCAACTATGGTTTTCCAGCGATCGTTTACGAGATGACGCTGGCTTCTCGACCCGCTTCCCCTGGAACTAACGTCCCAAGTCGAAACCGATCAGCCCCTCTTGAGTTGTACTGCGGTAACCATATCGAGTGGCGGATCATTCCCCAAAGGGGTTAGCCCCTTGGTCGGACCGGGGTCACGACCATCGCGCACCGTTGGCGACCAGCGCGTCGGCGAATGCCCGCGCATGTCGGCCCTCACGCAGGGACTTGAGGGAGTTCCGGGTGACGCGGTTGATGTGCTCCACGCTGACGTCGCACCTGACCTCGCCCATCGGCCCGGTCAGGGTCAGAGCGGCCGGAGCCATCGCGCCGCGGAACCGGACTGCGAGCTGGGGGCACGGAACGGTCCAGTCCGGGGCATCGGCTCCGTCCGGGACGAAGGCGAGGGTGCCCTCATCGAGGTGGAACGTGCCGAACCTCGCGTTCAGGGTCCCGCCCATGGCGCCGATCAGGCCACCACCGAGCACCTGGGCGTTCCAGACACCGCGACCAGCCGGTCCCGCGTACGACCCGTGCAGCGGTGGCGCAGGTTGCCAACCAGGTTGTCGTGCGCGGCCTGTGCGGGTGATTGCGAACACCGTGAGCCCGATGACGACTGCGAGGGTCACCGGCACCAGGAGGGCCACGAGCACGAACCAGATCATGCGCAGATCATGCCCGGGCCGGGACCGGTTCACGCACGGGCGTCGAAGAGCTCGTGGCCGTTGCTCCACAGGACTCGGCGCAGCCAGGCGTCGTCCAGGCCGGCGTGGCGCTGCGCGAGGAGCTCGATCGAGTCGATCTGGTGCTCATAGGGATAGGGAATGTTCGGGAAGTCGGAGCCGAGCAGCACCTTGTCTCCCAGGGCGGCCAGACGCGGAAGCAGCTCCGCGGGGTAGCGCCCGCCCATCTCCTCGAAGAACTCGGTGAAGGCCATCGTCGTGTCGAGGCGCACGTTGACGAAACGCTCGGCCATGGAGAGGAACTCGGCGTACTCCGGCGCGCCCATGTGGGCCATCACCAGGGCCAGCCGCGGGTGCCGGCCCAGCAGATCCTCGACCGGGCCGGGGCCGGTGAACGCGGTCGGTACCGGGCCGGAGCCGGCGTGCAGGACGATGGGGGTGCCGGCCTCGGCCAGCACTCCCCAGGCATCGTCGAGGAGCGGATCGGTGACGTGGAAGGCCCCCACCTGGACGTGCACCTTGAACAGCTCGACGCCGGCCTCGATGCGCTTCCTGACGTAGTCGGCCGCCCCCGGCTCCGGGTAGAACGTGCCGCAGCGCAGGGCCTCGGGATGCCGATCGGCGAACCCGGCCGACCATTCGTTGAGGAACTCGGCCATGTCCGGCTTGTGCGCGTAGGCCAGCGCCGAGAACCGGCGTACGCCGAACGAGCGAAGCGTCTCGACGAGGACGTCGTCCTCATCGCGATAGGTCAGCGGCCACTCACGCCCGATCAACGGTCCGGCCGAGTCGAAGACCGCGCGCACCTTCGCCATCACCGTGGGCGGCAGGAAGTGCGTGTGGACGTCGAAGAACCCGGGGATGCCGAGCCTGGTGAAGACATTCATCCCATGCCCTTGAGCCGACGACCGACCTCGATCTCCTTCTCGCGCGTGGCCTGGCGCTCGGCGATGGTGTGCCGTTTGTCCCAGGTCTTCTTGCCCTTGGCCAGCGCGATCTCGACCTTGGCCCGTCCGTCCTTGAAGTAGATCGACAGCGGCACGAGAGTGAAGCCCTTCTCGTTGACCCGGCGCTCGATCTTGTCGATCTCGCCCCGGTTGAGCAGCAGCTTGCGCTTGCGTCGCGCGGCATGGTTGGTCCAGGTGCCCTGGGAGTACTCGGGGATGTGCACGTTGTGCAACCACACCTCGCCGCCGTCAACCTCGCAGAAGCCGTCGACCAGGGACGCGCGCCCCAGGCGCAACGACTTCACCTCGGTGCCGACGAGGACCATGCCGGCCTCGTACGTCGTGTCGATGTGGTAGTCGTGACGCGCCTTCTTGTTCTGCGCGACCGGCTTCGTGCCCTGCTCCTTGACCATGGGGACAGTCTCTCAACCGCTGGCAAGCCGTTTGGTCGGCAGGGTCACAGCCAGTTCATCGGGTCAGTCGGTGCACCGTTCACCATCACCGTGAAGTGCAGGTGACAGCCGGTCGACCAGCCGGTGGTGCCGACGTACCCGATCACCTGTCCACGCTTCACGTGCGAGCCGACGCCCACCGTGTAGGACGTGGCGTGGTTGTAGATCGTGGCCAGGCCGACACCGCGCACGTGCCCGTTGTCGACGATCAGGCGGTTGCCCCACGCGGTCTGGTAGTAGCTCTCGATCACCGTGCCGTCGGCCGCGGCGTAGAGCGGCTGGCCGCAGCCGGCGCCGAAGTCGGTGCCGTCGTGGAGCGAGTAGTAGCCGTAGATCGGGTGGACCCGGTAACCGTAGGACGAGGTGACCGGACCACTGACCGGGTAGCTCAGGTAGCCGCCCGAAGGCCCGGGCTTGCTGGGACCGCCGGCCTTCTTCGCTGCGGCCGCGGCACGCGCCCGCAGCATCGACTCGATGCGGCTCTGCTCCTTCTTCAGCTTGGCCAGCTCGGCGGCGTCACGCTGCTTGACCCTGGCCGCTGAGGCGCGGGCGCTCGAACGCGCGCCGACCAGGCGGCGCACGGAGGCGGCCTGGCTCTCGGCCTGTGCCTCGAGCGTCTCCATCAGGTCGAGCCGCTCGGCGGCCTCCTGGCGCTTCTGCTTCACGGCGTCGCGCTTGTCGGCCAGGTTGTCCTTCTTGACCTGGAGCAGCACCTCGGCGACCTCGAGGTCGGTGAGCTGGGTGTTCTCCTCGTCGACCACGGCATTGGTGGTCTCCAGGGTGCGGCTCACTTCGTCCAGGTCTTCGGCACCGAGGATCGAGGACACCTGCTGGAGCTGCGGGTCGCCGTACTCGTAGACGTCGGCGATGCGGTCGGCGACGACGACGCGCTGCCCCTTGACGGCCTGCTGGCCCTCGTCCAGCTCGGCACGGGCGGTGTTCAGCTGGGCCACGGCCAGCTCCAGCGCCGCCTGGGCCTGCCGGTCGCGGACACGGGCCGTGGTCAACCTGCCACGGGTCTCGGTCAGCTCGTTGCGGGCCGTCGTCAACTCAGCACGCGCGTTGGTCAGCCGGGCCACGGCCTTGCGCAGTGCAGCGCTCGACTCGTCGAGGTCCTCGTGCGCGGCACTGATGTCCTGCTTGACCTTGTGCTTCTTGCGCTTGAGGTCCTTGTCGTCCGCGTGCGCCAGGGGCGCGCAGATCATGCCGATCACCATCAAGGTTGCGGCCACGAGGACCACCAAGCGGTGTCGGTCGTCGCTGGGGAAGGAGCGAGCCACCGTAAAAGCCTTCGTTCGGGGAAGTGAACGCCTTGACGTTAGACGACGAACCTCAGACTTTGAGGTATTTGCGGGTCAGTAGGAGAGTCGGAACCACGGTGAGCAGTGGTCCGATGATCGCGATCCACCCCAGGGCCTCCACATAGTCGGGCCATCCGATCCATGGAAGGAACTGGATCTGCTCGCTGATCCGCTCCTTGATGCCGAACTGCATGAACGCGGCCAGCGTGCCTCCCGCCAGCACCACACCGAACAACGCGGTCACCAAGGCCTCGAGGAGGAACGGCAGCGAGATGTAGAGGCTGGAGGCACCGACCAGTCGCATGATGCCGATCTCGCGGCGACGCGCGAACGCGGCCAGACGGATCGTGTTCGCCACCAGCAGCAGGGCGGCGAAGATCAGGAACCCGGCGATGAAGTAGGCGCCGATGCGGAAGGTGTCGAGGGTCTTGAAGACCGGCTCGACGATCTTGCGGTTGTCGCGAACGCTGTAGACGCCGTCGAGCCCGCCCACCTCGCTGGCGATGCCCTTGAACTCGTCGCGCTCCTTCAGGTCGATCCAGACCGACTCGCGCAGCGACTCGGGGCCCAGGCCCTTGAGCAGCTTGGCCAGGTAGTCGTCACTGAAGAGCTCCTGCGCCTTGTCGTAGGCCTGCTCCTGGGTCTCGACCCGGTAGCCGGAAACCTCGGGGTTCTCGTCGACGACCTTGAGGATGGCCTCCCGCTGGGCGTCGGTCACCTCTCCCGAGCACTGCGGGGTGCGGGAGTTCTCGTTGCACAGCGAGACGATGATCTGGTTCAGGTCACCGAAACGCTGCTCGGCCTTGTCGGCCTCGGAGTTGAGCAGCAGCCCGAGACCCACCAGGGTCAGGGAGACGAAGAGCGTGAGGACCACGGCGATGTGCATGGTCAGGTTGCGGCGGAGCCCCTGGACGAGCTCGGAGAAGACATGGCGAAGCTGCATGAGTGTGAGCCCCTCTCAGTTCTGGTAGCCGTAGATGCCGCGGGCCTGGTCGCGGACGACGCGGCCGTCCTCGAGCTCGATGACCCGCTTGCGCATCTGGTCGACGATGCCGGCGTCGTGGGTGGCCATCAGGACCGTCGTACCGGTACGGTTGATCCGGTCGAGCAGCTTCATGATGCCGATCGAGGTGTTCGGGTCGAGGTTGCCGGTGGGCTCGTCGGCGATCAGGATCATCGGCCGGTTCACGAACGCGCGCGCGATCGCCACCCGCTGCTGCTCACCACCCGAGAGCTCGTCGGGGAGGCGGTCCTCCTTGCCGTCGAGGCCGACCAGCTCGAGGGTCTCGGGCACCAGCTCGTTGATCTGGGAGCGCGACTTGCCGATCACCTGGAGCGCGAAGGCGACGTTCTCGGCGACCGTCTTGTTCTGCAGCAGACGGAAGTCCTGGAAGACCGTGCCGATCTGGCGGCGCAGCCGGGGCACCTTCCAGCCGGCGAGGCGGCTGATCTCCTTGCCGGCGACGTAGACACGCCCTTCGGAGGCGCGGTACTCGCGGAGGATGAGGCGCAGGAAGGTCGACTTGCCGGAGCCGGACTGGCCGACGAGGAAGACGAACTCACCCTTCTCGATGTCGACGGACACCTGTTCAAGGGCTGCGCGGGCCTGGCCCGGGTAGGTCTTGGAGACCTTTTCGAAGCGAATCACTGGACGGAGTCTAGGTGACAGACCAAGCAGAACCGGTAAGTCGGGCTCGCCGTTGTGTCGGCGTACGGGCCGGGCCCGGTCGTGGGCCCGGCCGCAGGGCCGGTCAGGGGCTCAGCCGTTGCCCCCGGCCCGGAAGGCGATCCAGGCGTCGTTCATGCGCTCGACCTGACCGGGCGTGAACATGTTCATGCAGGAGTCCTGCGTGTAGTCCATGAAGTTGTGGATCGGGTCGAGGCCCGGCGCCGAGCAGGTGTCGGCGCCCTCGGGGCAGTCGAACTGCGGGATCGCCTCACGCGGTGTGTCCGCAACGCCGTCACCGCTGGCCGAGCAGGCGCCGGCGAAGGTGTGCTCGAGCATCATCCAGTGGCCGACCTCGTGGGTGAGCGTGTCGCCGAGTGCGTACTTGCCGGCAGTGCCCCCGGGCATCGACTCGTCGAGCATCACCACGCCGTCGACGTAGTCACGACCGTTGTTGTAGTCCTTGGGGAAGTAGGCCCAGCCGAGCAGTCCCCCGCCGATGTCGGCGACGTAGACGTTGAGCGTCTCGGAGTCACCCTGGTGCAGGGCCTTCTTCATGTCGCGCTCGGTCTTGCCCGGCGCGACGTGTGCCCAGGCGGCGTTGACCGTCCAGGTGGTGTCCGTGAGGGCGAAACGGAACGGAGAGTCCGCGGCATCCGGGGAGGTCGCGCCGCTGTAGGAGACGTTGAGCACGTCGACCTGGTCGGCGATCATCGTCTCGAGCCGCGACCGCTGGGCGTCGTCCGGCGCGGTCTCGGAGATCACGTGGAAGACCGTGTCGATGGTGACCGACCCGTCGGGCATGCGGGGCGAGTCCTTGATCACGCCGTACTTCTTCGCGTCCTTCGCGGCGTAGAGGGCCGGCTCCTTCGCCGTTGCTCCTTCCTTGACCCGGGCCAGGTCGGGGTGCTCCTCACAGGCCTGCACACCCGGGGAGGCCATGCTCGCGGGGCTGGTCGCGACCGCGCCACCGCCGAACAGCGCCGAACTCGCCGCGACCGCAGCAATTGCCAGGAACGTTCTCTTCGCCCGCATGATTTCCTCCCGATCAGAATGTGACGGACTGAACGTACAACGCAGGTCGGGACGCTGACCACAGGTGCGCGGCACTGATTCTCCGTCGGGCTAACGTGACCTCATGCGAACCGTGTCGAGCCACGTCGTGGCCGTGGCGACGACAGTCCTCCTCCTGGCGGGCTTGATCTCCTGCAGCTCCGACAACGATCCCGGGACCGAGCCCACTGTCGCCGCCACCCCGATCTCCGAGTACGACGCGACCGGCGTGACCGTGGCACGCGCCGACTTCTGCGACCGCATCCCCGACGGCGCGGTGGAGGCGGCGGTCGGCGAGGTCGAGGACACCGGCCACTACGGGAACGGCGAGTCGGCCAGCATCACCGACGAGGTCGAGGACGTCGCCCATGAGTTCAACTGCACCTTCACCGGGACGTCGGGCGCGGTGGCCCGGGTCTGGGTGTTCGTGCCACAGGTCACCAGGGCGCGGGCGCAGGCCCTGGTCAAGCAGGTCGGTCAGGAGCGCGGTTGCCGCCTCGTCGACGGACAGGGCTTCGGCACACCGTCGACCGGGGCACTGTGCCGGTCGAAGTCCGGCGCCGAGGCGTCCTACCGGGGCCTGTTCGTGGACTCCTGGCTGGCCTGCTCGCTCACCGACCCTGACCGCAAGGCGCCAGCCGAACCGGCCCTCGAGAAGGCCGGCAACTGGTGCGTGCAGGCCGCCTCGGCTGCCGCCACCGAGTAGCAGTCGCCCGACCCGGCCGCGGATCAGGTTTGACTCGGGCTCAGTTCGCGTCGGCCTTGTCGGCGCCGCGGCGCCAGCGGATGCCGGCCTCGAGGAAACCGTCGATGTCACCGTCGAAGACCGCCGACGGGTTGCCGGACTCGTACGTCGTCCGCAGGTCCTTGACCACCTGGTAGGGGTTGAGCACGTAGTTGCGCATCTGGTCGCCCCACGAGGCCTGGACGTCGCCCTTGAGCTCGTCGAGGTGCGCCTTCTCCTCGGCCTTCTTCAACGCCAGCAGCTTCGCCTTGAGCACGACCATCGCGCTGGCCTTGTTCTGCAGCTGCGACTTCTCGTTCTGACAGCTGACCACCGTGCCGGTGGGGATGTGGGTCAGACGGACGGCGGAGTCGGTGGTGTTGACCGACTGGCCGCCGGGGCCGCCGGAGCGGTAGACGTCGACCCGGACCTCTTCGTCGGGCACGTCGATCTCGTCGGTCTGCTCGAGCACGGGCACGACCTCGACCGCGGCGAAGCTGGTCTGGCGCCGGCCCTGGTTGTCGAAGGGGCTGATCCGGACGAGTCGGTGGGTGCCGGCCTCGACGCTGAGCGTGCCGTAGGCGTAGGGCGCGTGCACCGCGAAGGTGGCGGACTTGAGCCCGGCCTCTTCCGCGTAGGACGTGTCGAAGACCTCGACCGGGTAGTTGTGCTGCTCGGCCCAGCGGACATACATGCGCATCAGCTTCTCCGCGAAGTCAGCCGCATCGACCCCGCCCGCCCCGGAACGGATGGTGATCAGCGCCTCGCGGGCGTCGTACTCGTCGGAGAGCAGGGTGCGGACCTCGAGCATCTCGACGGACTTCTTGATCCGCTCGAGCTCGCGCTCGGAGTCGGCCAGGGTGTCGGCGTCGCCCTCGTCCTGGGCCATCTCGACCATCAGGTCGAGGTCCTCGATGCGGCCGTGCAGCGAGGTGAACCGCTCCATCTCACCGGTGAGCGTCGACAGCCGCCCGGTCACGCGCTGGGCGTTCTCCTGGTCGTCCCACAGGTCGGGTGCGGCCACCTGCTGCTCGAGGTCGTCGATCTCGGCGCGCATCGCCTCCAGGTTGAGCACCTGCTCGATGGTGTGCATCGTCGCCTGGAGCTGCTTGATCTCTGCTTCATAGTCTCGGCCTGCCACAAGAGGCAAGACTACGGCACCACTGAGAACCACCCGAGTCACGGGAGCACCTTCGGCACGTGGTGAATGAAACCGGCGAACTTACGGCAACAGTGCCGAAAAAAACAAGACTGCCCCGTGAGCCGAGATTCGCCTACGGTTCCGCAAGGGATGGCACTCGGGGGCCGACACCAACGCAAGGGAACGTCATGAGAATCAGCAAGACACGTGTTCTGGCCGCCGGAGCAGCCGCGGTCCTGGCTTCCTCACTCGGGGTGGCCGCGGCAACGGCCGGCTCGGACGAGACACCGCCCAGCTTCCAGGAGTTCTCCGCCTCGACGTTCCGTGACGCGGACGGCACCTGGATCGTGAACGGCGACGAGCCGGTGCAGAGCAAGGGCGGGCTGCGACAGTTCTACGACGGCATGGTCTCCGCGCCCAAGAAGGTGTCCGAAGAGGGCCTGATCATCAACACGGTCAACGGAAAGGACGACCGGTGGTCGCAGGCGGCCGTCGGCAACCTCACCTACTGCGTGAGCACGAAGTTCGGCGCCGACTACTCGCGCGTGGTCTCGGCGATGAACAGCGGCGCCGGCCAGTGGGAGGCGGCCTCATCGGCAGTCGACTTCATCCACGTCTCCGGCGCGGACAGCAGCTGCAACACCCGCAACAAGACCGTCGTCTTCTCCGTGGAGCCGACCAGGACCAACCAGTACATCGCCCGGGCGTTCTTCCCGAGCACCAGCTCCAAGAACATCCTGGTGAACGCCAAGTCGCTCTACAACTCGGGATCGTGGACGCCGTCCAACATCTTGGCCCACGAGCTCGGCCACACCCTGGGCTTCCGGCACGAGCACACGCGCCCCGAGTCCGGCACCTGCTTCGAGGACAACAACTGGCGTCCGCTGACGCCGTACGACTCGGCCTCGATCATGCACTACCCGCAGTGCAACGGAAGCTCCGACGACCTGAGCATGACCAACACCGACCGCGCAGGCATCCAGGCGGTCTACGGCAACTGACCCGGCTGCCTGACGAGAGGGTCCGGTCGCTCCGTGCGGCCGGGCCCTCGCTCGAGGTCAGGACCGGCCGAGCACCTGGGCGACGTACCACCGGCCGCCGGCCCTGCGGGCTGCCAGACCGATGAGGCGGTACTCCCGGCGCAGGATGTTGGCCCGGTGTCCGGGTGAGTGCATCCAGCCCTGGTTCACCACCGAGCGACCGGTCGGGTAGCCGTAGGCGACGTTCTCGCCGACCATGCTCATCCCGCACTGGCGCAGCACCGGGCCCAGGTTCTGGTGGAACATCCGGCGCTGCCGGGCCATCCGGTTGGCCTGCTCGGTCGCCTTGCGCTGGAGGCACGCCTGCTTGCGCAGCCTCACCAGGTCGCGCCGGGCACGTTGGGCGTTGGTCGCCGCGATGGCGGTGCGGGAGTACGTCGCAGCTGGCGTCTCACGCGCACTCGGCGCGACGGCACGTTCGGCGGTCGCCTGTCCGGTGGCCACTCCCCCGACCAGCAGGCCGGAGGCCATCAAGACCGCGATCACCGACGTGAGGACTCTGCGCATCATGCGGTCACGCTGCCACAGCAGCTCGGTGTCAACAACGGTTTCCGGCTATTCGGTGACGTCCACGATCGCCGACCCGCGTGACCCGACCCGGGCATCGCTCAGCGAACCGACGGTGATCGGCAGGTCGAGGCCGGCACTGACCTCCACGACCACGGCGTTGTCCCGGATGCGGACGGCGTACGTCAGCTCCGGGTAGTCGGCGTACGCATCGATGCCGCGCAGGTAGGCGCCCACGGCGGCATGGACGGCGCGCTTGTCGAGGGGCGCCCGGTCTCCCTTGAGCCCGCCGTCGTAGACCTTCGACCCACGCACCTCGTCCGCACCCGCAAGGGCCGCGCCGTCCGCGACGTTGTCGAGGCCCTGGCGTCGGAGGTAGGCGGCGGACGCGTCGACGACCAGGCCCACGGCGAGGAGCAGGACGATGGCGAACCCGACGATGAGCACCGTCACCTGACCCTGGTCGTCGCGGCGGGTCACCTGCGGTCCTCGACGTAGCGACCGAACGGGACCCGGTGCACCGACTCGAGGCGGAAGCTGGGCGCTCCCCCGCCCAGCGCGGCGGGTGCCAAGGGCAGACGCACGTGGGTGCGGACGACGACGGTGATCACCGATCCCGGCACCAGGCAGTGGCCACGCCCCATCGAGCAGGTGATGTCGAGGTCAAGCCCCTGGTCGGCCAGGCCCTGGTCGTCGAGCGCCAGCCTCGCCGCCGCTTCGGCCCGGCGCCGCCCCTCGGCCTCGGAGTCGGCGAGGGAGAAGGCGCGACCGGCGGCACGACTGGCCGCGGTCACCCCGAACGCGCCGCGTTGCACGTCGAAGACCGCGATCATCACGTAGACCAGGGGCACCAGCAGCAGGATCGCCAACCAGGTGACCTCGATCAGTGCACTGCCCTCGTCATCGCGTCTCACTGGTCCTCCTCGGTGGCGTGGCCGTGGACCACGAGCTCCACCGAAGGGCCCCACAGCCCCAGGGCTGGAACCTCGGCGCGCACCGTCACCTCGACCGTCGCCGACCCGTGGTCCCGGGTCTCGCGGGCCGTGACGCCCTCGGCGAAGCTGCCGGCGACGATGTCGCCGATCTGGCGTCGGGTGTACGCCGCCCCGTCGGCGGGTCCGCGGTCGGCGGTCGCCCCGTGCCGGGCACCTTCCGAGGCCGCCGCGGTCAACGTGTTGCGCACGTGCAGGACCAGCGCCAGCTGGAGGATCCCGAGCACCAGCGGGATCAGGATGACCAGCACGAGGACGAAGTCGACGACCGCCGACCCGCGCTCGTCGCCCTCCCTCCGCTGCCGCATGTCTCAGCCGTCGACCGAGTTCAACGCGTGAATCAGCATCGCCTTCAGCCGCGGGCCGGCCACCAGGGTCAGCGCGGCGACGATGCCTGCCGTCATCACGGTGATCATCACCCAGCCGGGCACGTCTCCGCGCTCGTCACGCAATCGAGTGCTGACCCCGACGTAGAGCCGGATCATCAGCGTGTTCACCATGTCCATCCCGAGACTTCCTTCCTTAGGGCGCGACCAGTCGGAGGCCGATGAGGCCCGGCCAGAACGCGAAAATCACGGTCACCGGCAGCACGAGGAACACCACGGGGACCATCATCATGACTTCCTTGCGGGCGCCGGTCTCGATCAGCTCACGACGACCCGCCTCGCGCACGTCCGAGGCCTGCGCGTGCAGGACGTCGGCCAACGGCGTGCCCCGCTCGACGGCGACCGCGATGCCTTCGGCGAAACGGCTGACCAGGGGCAGACCAGTGCGCGCCGCGAGGCCGTCGAAGGCCCGACCGACGGGTGCACCCGTGCGGATCTCGGCCAGCACGCGCGACAGGTCGCTGGTGAGCGCGCCGTTGGTGCGGCGTACCACCCTGTCGAGTGCCGAGACCGGGCTCTCCCCCGCCGCGACCGCCAACGCCAACAGTTCGGCCACGACCGGGAACTCGAGCAGGATCAGTTGCTCGCGTTTCTTGGCCACGGAGCTGAGGTGGTTGTCGCAGAAGATGACTCCGCAGGCGAAGGCGACCACGGTGAGCACGACCAGGGGCACCGTGTTGCCGGGTGAGCGCCAGGTCTCGAGCACCGACACCGCCGCGGCGACCGCGAACGCGCTCAGCCCCCACATCACCTGATCGATGCGGAACTCGTGGACGGTCTTGTCGAGGTCGGCACGCTCGAGTCGGCGGCGGACCGAGGTGCTGCCCCCGAGCACCTTCTCGACGCCGTCGGCGGCGCCGCGCAGGACCGGGCCGAAGACACCGCGCACGGCGCCGGTCCCCTCGTCGACCGGACGAACCTGACCGGACTGGGGCAGGTCGCGGATGTAGGGCAGGACACGCACCGAGAGATCGGCGCGCCGCAGGCTCAGCAGTCGCGACACGATCAGCAGCAGGCCACCTGCTGCCAGTCCACCCAGCAGCGCGCCCCAGACGGTGAGGCCGGTCATGCCAGGATCCTCCGGTCGACGGGCAGCCGTCCGATGCGCATCATCAACCGGTAGGCGACCACGCAGCACAGGGCACCGCCGGCCAGGACGAGGACGCCCGCCGCCGAGGCATAGCGGTGGATGACCTCCGCCTGGAAGCACATCAGGAACAGCACGAGCCAAGGCGCGGCGACGGCCAGCCGCGCGCCATTGACGGTCCAGGCCTGCCGCGCCTCGAGCTCCGAGCGGGTGTGCGCGTCGTCGCGGAGGTAGCCGGACAGGTTGCGCAGCAGTCGACCGAGCTCGCCGCCTCCCACCTCCCGGGCAATGCGGAGTCCTTCGACCACGCGGTCACCGACCGGATCGGCGAGCAGCACCTTGAGACGATCGAGGGACTCCCCGAAGCGGCCGCTGACCTGGTAGTCGAGAGCGAACCTCTCGAACGCGGGTCGCAACGGCTCGGGCCCGCGGACGGCCAGGCCGGCGAGCGCCTCGGGCAGGGACATCCCGGCTCGCACGGCCGACCCGAGGTGGTCGACGGCCTCCGGCCAGACCTCGGCGAACTCCCGTTGACGCTTGCGGGCTCGGCCCGCAACGACGGCCAGCGGCACGTAGCCGGCCATCAGGCCGAAGGCCAGCGCCACCGGGAAGGTGTTCGAGAGCACCTGCATGACCAACGAGGCGACCAGGCCGGCGACGACGCACAGGCCGACCAGACTGCGCGCGGTGACGGTGCTCATGCCGGCGCTGGCGAGCAGCGCCTCCAGCCGGCCGGGACCTCGATCAGCGCCCTCCCTGTTGGTGCGCGGCACGAAGAACGCGGACCACACCAGCGCGATGCCCAGTCCGAACCCGAGGCCGACGAGCGCGCCCATCAGGTCGCCTGCACCAGTCGATGGACGTCGACGCCGAGCCGCTCGAACAGCTCGATGCGAGGCGGCATGCCGCCCTGCGCCCGCAGCGAGTCACCCTGACGGGCGAAGATGGCCTCGGTCTCGATGATGTCGTTCTCCACCCGCCCCGGGACCGACACGATCTCGTTGACCCGGCGTACGCCGTCGGCGTCCATGCCCAGGTGCACGACCAGGTCGACGCTCGCGGCAACGGTCGGTACGACGAACCTCGCGGAGATGTTCTCCCCCGCCAAAGTTGCAAAGGGGGTGTGCATAGTCGAGCGGCTCGAGGGGCCGGATGCTAACCCCAGTCAATCCTGTCACCGGATCGTGCAGCAGACCCTTCAGCCCTCGCGAGCGCCTTGGTTCGGTCCGGCTCCCTGCCGCGTATGACGACCGGTGTTAGCGACGCCTCTAACCTCCGGCGAGCGGATGGTCGAGATCTCCGACGAAGCGTCTGGCCCGACAAGGCATTCGCATGGATCGTCACCGTCGTCACGACGTCCGCAGGTGGGGCACAAGTCATCGTCACCCTCGCGCATGGCCATGCCTCGCATCATGCGCCGGCTTTGTGTCGGCGTCTAGGGGAATGGGATATCCCGGTAAAGAGCGGTCTTGCCGATGCGAGCGCGGTGACAACGGTGACGACTTCGCCAACTCCCGCCAGATGCGCTCGCGTTCGGAGAGTGGAACCGAGTCAGCAACGAAGACCGCGAACGAGTCCTTGTCGAATCGGACGCCCAAGACTTCCTCGGGCGGATATCCACGGAACGACCACGTCGTGACCTGGCGCGGTTGTTCAGGGAACACGGAGCCACCGGCGTCCTCGCCGACGTCGTGGCACTCTGCCGCCTCGGCAACAGAGTGCCTGCTGGCTTCCCGGTCGGTGTAGCCGTGAGACGTGTAGGCGATGCCGTCCACCCTCACCTGGGCCGAGCAGTCGCTAGAGGTCTGAGGGCTACCGTCCGGTGAGCAACCAACCACGATGAAGGAAAGCGTGAGCCAAACAGCCACGCTAGCGGCCCTCAGGGTCTCAGCTCCTCCCATATGCCTTCGACGTATCGCTGAGTGTCACGGTTCCCCAAAAAGTGCAGGGTTTGCTTCAGGATCCGGTGACAGATCGACTCCCCCAGTTTCGGCACGAAGACCTGGCATCACAACGGGATCAGCGCTTCGCGCGCAGTCTGTGGTCTGGCAGTCCCAAGAAGAATTCATGACGAAGTTGATCGCTCCGGGCTGTCCCGCTTCCCTAGGTGCATAGGGGCCCGCCGCGGTCTGAGCGCGGATGTTGACCGCAATGAAGAAAACCGCTGCGCCCTAACCTGGGCAAACGAACTTCGGCACACCCGGCGGTCACCTCGGTCGCCCACCGTCGGCGACCTCAGACTCACGTGTCGTCCTGTCACCAGGTTATGCAGCAGACCCGGGCGGATGTTGACCGCAGCCAATAAACCCACTGCAGGATTCGTATCGTTCGGGCAACTAGGACTGGGGTTGCCCCCGTTTGGCGGACACGGTTACGCGGCCAGGTTTGGCTCGCGTTGGGTTTGCGGTTCGAACTCTAGGGGACTGATCATGCCCAACGCGGAGTGTCGGCGTCGGGTGTTGTAGACCTTGCTGATCCAGTGATGGATTCCCCGAGTGGCTTCCTCACGGGTTGCCCAGTTGTGTCGGTAGTAGAACTCGACCTTCAAGGTGGCCCAGAAGGACTCGGCCATGGCGTTGTCCCAGCACACCCCGGTGGCACCGACCGAGCAACGTAGATGATGTTTGGCGGCGAAGGCGGCAACCTCAGTGGAGGTGTACTGGCTGCCTCGGTCGGCGTGGAAGATGACATCTCGGGGACGTGTCCCGCGTAGATCGACGGCCATGGCCAATGCCTCGGTGACCAGGCTGGCGTGCATGTGATCAGCCATCGCCCAGCCCAGCACCCGACGCGAACATCCATCGCGGACCGCGCACAGGTACAGCCACCCCTGGCCCGTGGCCAGGTAGGTGATGTCCGAGATCCACACCGCGTCCAGCCGGCCGGTGTCGAAGACCCGATTGACCAGGTCCGGGTGCGGCTCGGCGTCGCGGTCCGGGCGCGTGGTGAGCTTCCACGGCCGCGGTGAGATGCCCTGCAGGTTCAGCCCGCGCATGACCTTGGCGACGGTCTTGCGAGTCACCAGGCACCCGTGTGCCCGCAACTCAGCTGTGATCCGCGGTGCCCCGTAGACACCGTCGGATGCCTGATGGGCTTGCACCACAGCGGCCGCCAACTCCTCCCGTGCCTGCTCACGAGGCCCCGGTCCGACGGCTTGGCGGGCACGCCAGTCGTAGAAGCCGGATCGAGAGACCTCCAACAGTTCGAGCATGTGCACTACATCGAAGTCGGCCTTCTGCGCCTCGACGAGCCGGTAGGCGACTACCGGTTCTCCTCGGAGGCGAAGAAGGCCGCTGCTTTTTTCAGGAACGCCACGTCCTTCTCCAACTGAGCGTTCTTCTGACGCAACTGCGCCAACTCGAACCTCTCGTTGAAGCTCAACGGCTCCTCAGATTCCATCTTCTCCGCCTCCTGCCGGGCACGTTCCTTGACCACCCACGGATGCAGCGTCTCGCGGAGCACGCCCAACTCATCGGCAACAGACCGCAAACTACGACCCGAATCAATCACCAGCCGCGCAGCATCACGCCGATACTGCGCCGAGTACTGCCGCCGCTTCGAGGATCCAGCCATGACATCAACCATCCCGCGAGACCGGAAGTCCCGCTAGTCAGGTGTCCGCCAAACGGGGGTAAGCCCAGACCCACTGCACACGGCAACCTCGGTTCTTGTCGGCGGCAAGTATTACCTTCATCTCATGCCAGGGATCGATTGGGCTCGCCTCGGAGCGATCGGCGGCGAAGGACTTGAGGACTTCGTCGCTACTTGCTTACGTCAGCTCTACCCCGACGCGCGACAAACCCGACCAGCCAGCGGAGACGGCGGGATCGACGTGTACCGCGACACCCCAGATGGATTGGTGGTCTGGCAGATCAAGAAGTTCACCACCGCAGTGGGCTCCGGCCAGAAGAAGCAGATCAAGACCTCATGGCGCAGGTTCTGGGTCGCCAACGTCGTGCCGGATCGGCACATTGCCTCGTACACATTAGCCACGCCCTGGACACCGACCGCCAGCAAACTGGCGTGGTTTGAGAACGACGTCACCGCCGATGCGATGTTCAAAACGACGTGGGAGGGCGCGGCGTTCTTCAATATGCTCGCCTCGCGGTTTCCCGCCACGTTCGATCGTTTCTTCAAGGGCCCGGACCTGTTGGACAACATGGTGCTAACTAAGGCAACGCTGGCAGCGTCGCCGGTAGAAACAGCCGGCAATCTCACGATGCTCGACGCAATCAACTTCCGTGAGCAGTCGCTTCGGGATATCAAGGACCTGATCAGTGACAACTACCAGATCGACACCAGCACATTCCGCCTCCCTCCGGGTCAAGGACCGACGGTCGCCCACATGCGCGAGCGTCTCAATGGGCACAGTCGTTGGAGCCGCATCGACGACACCCGCTGGCAAGTCGAGACGGTCGTGCCGACCAGCGACCAATCGGCAGAAGTCGAACCCATCACCATCAACATGCGATTCCTCGTCGAACCCGGCACCCCCGAAGCAGACGCAATCGCCGAGTGGGACCGCTGGGGCGTGCCAATCCAAGACATCCCTGCCGAGTCTCAGATCGTCGGTGGCCCGTTCGACGAGCAAGAACCGACCACGGGGATTTTGTCCGTTGGTGCGCCACCTCCTTCCGCCGATCTGCCCCGTTTGCTCCTGCGCGCGCAATCGATCAACGGTTCATCGATCCCGCCGCCCGCAGATGTTGTCTTCATCGTGCGTGAAACAACGAGCGGTCGCCTCGGCGGTGGCCTGCGTGTCATTGCCAGCACCCGGAGCGGGGCACTGACTCTTGAAGCCCGGATTCGATCCGAAGTGGCCGACCCCAGTTTCGGTCTCAGGCTGACAGTCGAATCCGGTCAGGACCCCGCACAGGTCGCCCGCGACCTGCATCGAGTCGAAGCGATCGCTTCCTACGGCCCTTTCGAGTGCGTCATAGAGGACGGCCCTTCGTTGGCGGCGGGGACCGACCTTGCCGCGCCACCCTTCGCAAAGGCGATCGCCGAGATAGCGAATGACCTCGCCCGACTGCAACCGCACACCACCCACAGACTCCGGATGCCCGACGTGTGGGAGACCACGGAGCACCAAACAGAGGAACTACATCGACTCGCAACCATCTACGACGAAGGCGCAATCACACAGACGTGGGAGCGGATATTCCTGATGATCGAAGATCCGAGTTTCCTGCAAAACATGGAAATCTTCAACGGCGTCGGCGCGTTGGTCAAAAAGAGCGAACCAGTGTTCTCTCTCGGCGGGGCCAACTACATGATCACGCATCCGCTGGTCGTCTCGATTCTGACGCCGGTGCTAGCAGAGTGGGTGGATCGAGCGCAGGTGGAAGAGGGGGCGGAGATCGAGCTCGTCCCCGCCACCGACAACCGAGTCGTCCATGCAGCACTTGCAAAGGACCCAGCACAGCACATCGCCGGCTAACCACTCGAGGGACTGCTCAACACATGGGGCGTCGTCGGGCTGACACCACGCGGAAGTACCTGGTTCGACTGATAGGACCGGTTCGCGCAGAGATGGCGCGCCGACTCGCCTATCTGGCTCCGGAGATGCGTACGTCAACAGCGATGGCGGAGATGGTCGGCAATATCGTGCAGGCGAAGAACGGCGCTGACGCCGACAACGAGGGACTGATCGGCGCTGCCTCGAAAGTTCATGTCGAGCTACAGGCCATGACGCTGGCTCGAGACATGGCCGCCCACGAACTCGAGAGGATGGCAGCCAGTCTCAAGCATCGCTTGCCCTGATGGCCCGGGACAATGGCCACGGATTGGGTATATAGCTCGATTCGCCCTGCGAGATCTGGGGCAGGCTGCCAGGATCCGAGAATGATCCGGGCCAGCGCACTGCTAGCGGTGTGTCTGGTGCTCGGCGGCTGTAGCGATACGAGACCGGATAAAGCCGCCAGAGACGCATGCGGGGACCTTCGTAGCGCGGTCGCCGACTACCAAGACCGAGCCATCAGCCCGGCCACCTACGTTGTCCTGCTCGATGAGGTCGTGACGACTGCCACGGACACGGAAGAGACCGATCTGATCGGTCCGCGTGTCCTGCTCGAGAGCGCACTGTCCTCTCTCAAGTACGAGGACCTCGATGCAGGACTCCCGAGTCTGAGCACCAGCACGAGCCTAATGACCGAGGCTTGCGACAACCTCGGCCCGTGACCTGCGACAACTCCAACACGTCTCGAGGTCGACGGGCACGACAAAGCCCCGCCGATCAGATCGACGGGGCTTTGGAGGTGGGTCAGGCCTTGCGCTTCCATGCCGGCTTGGCTGGCCCATGGATCGCCTCATCAGGATCGAGGCGGGCATACGTCGCGAGCAATCGGCGGACCACATCGCTGATCGATGATCCCTCGACCTCGGCACGCGCCTTGGCAGCACTCCAGACGGCGTCGGAGATCCGCACGATGCGATTGCTCGTCACGGCGCCACTGCCGATGCCGACGCCCGACGAGACGTAGGTGGCCTGACGATGAGCCACTGGGAGACGGGGCCCGCGCACATGGTCAGCAAGCCCGACGACTACCCCGAGCCAGGCCCGGGACCGGTCACAACGTGGACGCTGAGGACGCCGGAGGGCGAGCCAGTGGGCGTGCTCGCGTTCAACGACGCCGGCGTGGAGTGGACGCCCGCCTCGACCGAGGACATCAGCGCGCAGGAGCACACCGCGGAGGTCCTGCAGTACCTGCACGGGAACAGGGCCGAGGGCACGGCGCTGGCCGACGCGCTCGCCGGGATCAGGGCCGCATACGAGGTTGACCTGGACTAGACGTGCTAGGGCATTTCACTGCGAACCACCGGACAGCGGGCGTAGCGTCCTGACCACGGGGTGCGAGGGAGCGCCGAGCACCAAAGACCTTGGGGGCAACCGTGGCAGAGACACTGGCCAGCGGCCTGATCGACAACACAACGACGATGACGATCTACAAGGACGGCACCTTCTCGCTGAAGGTCCTGTTTGGCAAGCCGTCCGCGCCGGAGCGCCTGATCGGCTTCGAGCACGACGCCGACTCGATGCGCCGGAAGTCTGCTACTGGCCGCGGCGCCGCCGCCCTGTTCACTGGGGGCGCGTCGTTGCTGGCCTCCAACAACCGCGGCGTCGTCTACGTCTCCGTGACGGGCGACCGGTCCAGCGTCCGCACCTTCACCACCCGCAACCCGAGCGGCACCACCCTGACCGGGATCCGGTCCCTCAAGGCCGCGGCCGACGCGATTCTCGCCCAGACGAACGCACCGCAGGGAGGGGGCGCAAGCGAGGTAGCCCAACTCCAGCAACTCGCCGATCTGCACAGGTCCGGGGCACTGTCTGCCACTGAGTTCGCGGCGGCGAAGAAGCGGCTGCTCGGGTAATCGATGCCGAACTACGCCGAGTGGATCTCAACGCTAGCGCTAGGAATGGGCGGGTCGAGTCTCGGTTGGCAGGTCCTGAGGGCACGGCGCGAGCAGCCGATCATCACCGTGCACGGTCACAGCGCCCTCAGCAGGGGACGGGAGGACGGCGCTTGGGATGAGCCCTGCTGGTCCCTCCCCATCCACGTGACCAACGCTGGAGGCCGGGCGGTGACGCTCCGTGCCGTCTACTGGGAGGTCGACGTTGGGTCCGGGCCGTTTCGGGTCACGTCAACGGACATGGGCACCGCACTGCCGATGCGACTGGAGTCCCTGAGCGCCGACCAGTGGGAGGTGCGGGTCTGGACCGAGGGGGCGATGTGGGGTGGGGCATCTGCACGCCCCGCTGCGACAGTCGTGCTCGGGCGCAAGGGCGTCGTGGACGTCTTCGGGGCCTACTCAACCCTCCAGTCGCCGGACGAGGTCAACTGGGGGTGAGCCCGCAAGACGAGTACCTCGCCTGCGTCGACGTAGCCTGCGAAGGTCTCGACGACGTCCAGGAGTACGGCTTCGCGGCGGGCGACGCTGGGGGGTTGCTCGTCCTGCACGGGCTGGCCATGTACGCCCGCGACACAGCCCGCTCTGCATCGCGGTTGCTGCGCGACAGCCACACCCACGCGGCAGCCGTGCTCACCCGCGTCGTCGTGGAGCATGCGGTCCTCTCGCAGTGGCTCAAGGTGGATCCGGAGACACGCGGCGGCCTGTTCCTGCAACAGAGCACCGTTGAGAGGGCACGCTGGTTCGAGGTCGTGTTGGCTGCCAACCTCGACATGACAGAGGCGGCTCTCAGCCGGATCGATCCGGGGGCGCGCGGCGGCAAGCCGAAGAACGTTGCACCGGAGTTCAACACGGTTAGAAACCTGTTCGGTGACGGCGAGAGCGGCAGGTCGCTCTACCTCACCTACCGAAGCCTCAGCCAGTTCGTGCACCCGTCCGCGCTCACGTTCGCGCGCTACACGTCAAACCTGCCGTTCGGCGTCAACCTCGCCACCACGCTGCAGACCGCGCAAGACTCTGAGGCACTCGCGTTTTACCTTGCCTCCGCGATGGTCCTGTGTGCACTCCCCTACTTCGCCGTCTTGGGCGAGGACAGGGCCGCAGTTGCGGTGCTCATTCGGGCTCAGGCCTCCTCTGTGCCGACCAGCTTGGACTAGACCTCAGCGCGCGTGGGCTGCCCCTCCACAACGTCGCCGCTGGCGATCGTCAGATCCCCGGGCAGGTGCCAGCCGCCCGGGACGCGCTGCAGGCGGAACGTCTCCCCCGCTGTCTCGACCGCGACCCAGCAACCCAGCGGAAGCGCGTCTAGGGCCGGATCGCCTCGGCGTCATTGGGCAGCGCTCCTCATATAATCAGCCTCATGCGCGTTCCGGGTTCGTCGCAGGACACCGAGTGGATCAGTTGTGCCACTGCGGCGAAGTTGACGGATATCGCAGAGGACACCCTTGAATGGTGGATCAGACAAGGACGTATCGAGCAACGCCCCCGTCACGGCAATAGACCCACCCTGGCCAGGACCAGTGTGGAAGAGTTCGCCACAACCTACGTCCCCAAGCGAAGGCGCGATCAACAGCCACACGAGCCCACGACCGCGGAGCAGCAAAAGGCCTGGCTGGCCGAGCACCACAGTCCACGTGATGTTGCCGAACGCTTCAAGGTAAGCGACACCACCGTGCACCGGTGGGCGACAACAGGCCGACTCACCGGCGACAGACACCCCACCCGAGGCTGGCTGCGCTTCACCTGCGAAGAGGTCGAACGACTGTCCGCCGAACGTCGAGAGTGGATCAGTTACGCCACCGCAGCGAACCTCATCGGCGTCTCCCCCAGCACGATCCGTTCCCTCATCCACAGCGGCGCTCTCATACAGCGAACGGTCGCGCGCCAGCAGCCGTCCATCTCTCGGCAATCTGCTCAAGAGCACGCAGCCCGAACACGGGCCGAGAACGAACACCGAGCTGCATCACATGTCATGCGCCTGGCGGCGATGGGGCCCCCAGATGACGGAGAAGTCTGGCTCAGCCTCACTGAAGCCGCGCTCGTCTTGCGATTGAGCAGAGTTCGGGTCGGTCAACTGGTTCGAGCAGGGCGGATCCCCGCCACCAAGCAAGGGCGTAGATGGTGGATCCGACGACTCCATGCCGAGACCCTGTCAGCATCACGGGCAGCCCAAGCCACCCCACAACGCCAACTCCCCCAGGGAGCATCGGGTCGAGACCGCGACGAGAAACCTGTGGTCATTTGATCGCTGCGCGCCGGCATTGGACCTAGGTGAATAGGGGCCCGTTGCGTGTCCCCGATGTTCTCGCCCGCCAAAGTTGCAAAGGGAGTGTGCAATTCTCCAAGAGCACGGTGCGCATGCCAGCCGGACCTGACCAAGGTCACCTGTCACCAGCTCGCGCAGCAGTCCCGTACGACTGGCGAGCCGCCGAGAAAGAGCTCAATAAGCACCCGCAATTTCGGACACGCATTGACGGCGTTGACATCCACTTCGTCGAGGTGCGAGGCGAGGCAGCGGAGCGCAGGCCACTGCTGCTTCTCCACGGCTGGCCGGGGTCACACTTCGAATTCTGGAAGGTGGCAGACCGCTTGGCCCACCCGTCGCAGTACGGCGGTTCTGCGGCAGACGCATTCGACCTGATCATTCCGAGCCTTCCGGGCTACGGGTTCTCGGGACGCGTTTCCCGCCCGGTTGGTCCTCGGACCTCGGCAGGGCTGCTCAACAGGCTGATGGTGGAAGGTCTGGGCCACGCTGAGTACATGGTCCACGGCGGCGACCAAGGAGCGATCATCGCGTCGTTCCTGGGCGCCTTCCACGGAGAACACTGTCGGGCAATGCACGTGAACCTGATCGGGTGGCGGCCTGTCCTCGATGACGACGGTGCCGTAGGGGAGGAGGAGCACGCGATCATGCAAGGCCAGCTCCTGGCCGAACTGCCTGACATGGCCTACGCGATCCAACATTGGACCAAGCCGCAGACCCTCGCCATGGGTTTGGTCGACTCACCTGTCGGAACCGCAGCGTGGATGATCGACAAGTTCCACGACTGGTCCGACCTCAGACACTCGACCTTCGACGAGGTCCATGACCGCGACGCACTTCTCACGAGCGTCATGATCTACATCATCAACGGAACCATCGGCTCGAGCCTTTGGTCCTACCCGGCACTCCTGGATGAGCGGGTGAGCCTCGCCGACCGTCCGTTCTGTGCCACTCCCACGGCGCTGGCCCACTTCCCAGTCGAAGTCGTCGGATTCACCCACCGCGCTCTTGGGTCGAGCGGTTCTACAACATCCAGCGGTGGACGACGTTCGACCGAGGCGGCCACTTCGCGGCCCTCGAGCGACCGTTCGAACTCGTGAACGACATTCAGGCATTCGGGCGAACGCACTTCCCTAATACTGCGTCGAACTGACCGGGGACAAGTGCTCGTCGGAGACCGTGTTGACAGGCCCCGAATGCGACCGAAGCTGCCCCAGTCCCGCTTCACACCGTAATGGTCCATCCAAACTAGATACATAAGGGAGTTGCTCATGGTTTCTTCGTCAGAGGAAGTCGATCTCGAGCTGTTCGAGAAGAACTACGACATGAACTCACCGGTGTTGGCAAAGCACTGGGAGGAGGTGGTGGACCACCTTCACGGATCGTGCCCGATCGCTCGCAGCGAGGTTGGTGAGGGCTACTGGGTGTTGAACCGTAGGGAGGACATCCGCCAAGCGGTCCTCGAGCCCTCGGCCTTCAGCAGCGGTACTGGTTTCGCTCCCAATCGTCCTCAGGGGATGCCGTACTTTGTGCCCGTGGAGAGCGATCCTCCGTTCCACACGCAGCTGCGATCAACACTCCAGCCGTTCCTTGCCCCGCCGGTCGTGCGCGAATACGAGTCGGCTATACGCGAACCTGCCCGCGACCTGGTCGCTTCGTTCGCGGACCGGCGTGAGATCGAGGCAGTGTGGGATTTCGCCAACGAGCTCCCCGGCCTAGGCTTCTGCGTCACGGTCGCCGGCATGACCCATGAGGACCTGAGTTTCATGCAAAAGCGATTCGAGATCGGGATGCTGGGGCCCCTCGATGAGCGCGCTGCCGCAATGCAGGAGGCCTTCGGGCGCATGGAGCAGTACATGCTCCAGCGGCGGGACGAGGCTCCGCGTGGCGACGTCATCGACGCAATCCTCGCCCTGGACTTCGAGGGTTTCGACTGGGAGTCAAAGGTCATGACCCTCACAACGTTGACGCTCGGAGGGATCGGTACGACGGGGTACGTCATCGCTTCGGCGTTGCACTTCCTTGCCACTCACGCCGAAGAACGCAGGGCCTTAATGAACGACCCGACCGCCTGGGAGACGGCGATCGAAGAGTTCCTGCGTTTCTTCCCGTCCTCGCCACACGACGGACGGAGGCTCACCGAGCCCAAGACCATTGGAGGCGTTGACTTCGCCGAGGGCGACTACGTCGTGATCCACTTCGGTGCAGCGAACCGTGATCCGTCGGTCTTCGATTCACCGGAGCAGTTAGGCATCTCCCGGGCACTCCCCAACCGGCACATGACCTTTGGCTACGGGATTCACCGGTGCCTCGGATCGCACCTCGCCCGACTCGAGATTCGAGTCGCACTGGAGGAGTTCTTGAAGGCGTTCCCTGACTACGGCGTGCCTCAGGGCTTCGAGCCCGAGTACCAGATCAGCAACACCCGGGTCATCGAGCGTCTTCCCCTCCTGTTGAACGGAGCTGACCGTGCATGACCGACCAAACCAGGGCATGTCGCCGTCCCTCCGCATGAGGGTCCAGGACGCGATCTGCGAAGGCCACGGGGAGTGCCACCGTGCACATCCGCGACTCTTCCCGCTGGATGAAGCCGGCCACACGGCGGTCCCGGATGGAACTGTGGTCCCCAAAGGCATGGAAGAGGCTGCCCAGCTGGGCATCGACGTCTGCCCGGCACAGGCCCTGGCGGTCGAACCAATGAGACAGGGCCGCTGAACGACCACATGGGGGCCGCGGATGGATCACATCCGCGGCCCCACGTGCTTGTCAGACCTTGCTCACGGCTTCATGAAGGAATCCTTCACCGCGTCACGATGCTTGTCGGGGATGCACGAGGCTTCGGCCCCGTTCGGGGCCTCCCAGGCTCCGTCCTTGATGGACGAGACAAACCAACAGGGGACGAGCGAGGGGACGTCGTCACCTTGCGTGTAGGTCAGGGGCGGTGTGAGGCCGCCCAGCGTCTCGGCTTTGAACGTGTAGAGACCCTTGAGTACATCTTGCGACGTGGACGATGGGCCGATGTCCCCACGCTCTGCGGCCAGCTTGAACACCTCTCCCGCGCTCCACACCGAGGAGTTCGAGGCGTTGAGTTCCGGCTTCTCGTAGATGCCCTTGGCGAAGGTGTTGAGAGCTTCATTCAGCGTCTTGTTCGGCTCGGAGGAGACGTCCCACAGGGACTGGTTCGGCGCGACGGTTACGAACCCATCCAGGTTCGGGTCCGCCGCCCAGTCATTGCCGGGCACGAAGCTGCTCGTCACCAGCTTCGGGGCGAAGCCCTGCTGCTTGCACGAGGCGACCAGTCGCGGTACGACTGACGGGGGAACCAGTGGGACGATGACGTCGGCATCCGCGTCACGGGCCGCGAGGCAGGCAGCGGTGTAGTTGGGCGCGTTGGCAGCGATGCGCTGGTTCGACACCACGTCGACGCCGTCGAACAGGTCGGAGAGCTTCTCGAGGGTGGCCGCGTTGTCAGCACACGTCGGGGACTCGGCACACACCATGATGCTGACCTTGGAGGCACCCATCTTCTCGACTTCGGCCAGCGTGCCGTACGCCTGCGTCGGGGTTTGCGCACCGGTGGCGAAGAAGTAGGGATTGGTCTCATACACCGAGCTGAAAACGGCGGCGCCGATCACAGGCACCCCGCGCTCGCGCGCATAGTCGGCCCACAGTCCGTTGAGGTTGTCCATCTCGCCGACGATCGCCATCACGTTGTGCTCGTCGATCAGGTCCTTTGCCATCTTGACCGATCGGGCAGCATCCAGTCCGTCATCGAGCTCGATGACCTTCACCGGGTGGCCGTTGATTCCTCCATGGGTGTTGGTCCACCTAACCCAGGCCTTCCAGACCGCGGGAACCTGGGCAGTAGACGAGGACACCGGACCGGAACAACTGCAGATCGTACCGATGACGACAGGTTCGCCGGTGACTTCCTCCCCTACCTGCACCGCATCGCCGGACAGGTCGTTCGTCGCTCCCTTGGCCTCAGGTTCGCTGAGGTTGCAGGCGGACAGGAGCATCGCGATTGCGACCACCAAGACCGCCACTGGTCCCATGGCTCTGACATTCATTGCTCATCACTCACTTTCGATTGTTGGCCGGACACGGCCGAGGTCTGGTTGGTGGTTTCAGTGGAGTCGGACTCGCCGAGATACTCCCGCTGCAGCTGCTCCTCGTCGATCTGGTCAGGAGTGCCGGAGAATCCGATCGAGCCGCGACTCATCAGATGGACGAAGTCGGCCATCTCCAAGGCGCGATGGACGTACTGCTCTACGACGAGAAGGGCCACGCCACGCTCAGCCAGTTGCCGGAGCGACTCGAAGATCTCGTCGATGACCTTGGGCGCTAGCCCCATGGAGACCTCGTCGAGCAGCACGACGTCGGGCTGGCTCAGGAAACAACGAGACAGCGCCAACATCTGCTGTTGGCCACCCGACATGCTTCCGGCCCGCTGGTGGAGGCGCTCTGCCAAGGCCGGAAACGCCTCTAGCGCCGGATCGTAGGGCTCACCCTTGCGCCACGGCGGTGTCGCCATGCGCAAATTTTCAGCGACGGTCAGGTTCGGGAAGATTCCCCGGCCCTCCGGAATCATGCAGACGCCGGCGCGAGCTCGCGTGTGTGCCTTTTGCGCTGTGACGTCAACTCCGCCGACACTCACCGACCCCGCATGTGGGCGAAGCGTGCCAGCGATCGTCTTCAACAAGGTTGTCTTCCCTGCGCCGTTCGCGCCGAGCAACGCTGTCACCGTCCCCGGTTGTACCGCTAGTTCGACGCCCCGCAGGACCTGGGTATCGCCGTAACCGCCTGCCAGGCCCACGACTTCGAGTGCTGGAATCCTCATCGAACTACCTCTTCCATGTCCCCGTCCTCGACCGATTCACCGTCGCCCAGATAGGCGTCACGGACGACCGTGGAAGCCCTGACTTGGTCCGGGGTTCCCTCAAAGATCAGGTTCCCGAAGTCGAGAACGTAGATGTAGTCACTGAGTCGCATGACCAGGTCCATGTCGTGCTCGACCAGGAGGATGCCCAGGTCTCGCTCCCGCACGGCACGCTCGATCACGTCACCGAATGCTTCCGTTTCGGCCGCATCGAGGCCAGAGGATGCCTCGTCGAGCAGTAGGACGCTGAACGGGCCGGCAAGGCATCGAGCCAGCTCCACCATCCGCCGCTGCCCGGTGGAAAGCTTCTCGGCCCGGACACTCGCCAGATGGGTAATGCCGCATGCGTCCAGTGCGTCCCAGGTCGCGGCCCGCATGTTTCGCTGATCCTCCGGTCTGCACACGACCTGGGAGAAGAACGACCTGCCTGCGCGAGATCCCTCAAATCCCATGGCGACGTTGTCGTAGACCGTCATGGACTCGAAGACCTCGGCCCGCTGGAACGTGCGGCCCAGCCCGGACTGTGCCCGCCGCGCCTGGCCCCGAGAGCTCACGTCGCGGCCGCTGAGCAGAACCTTGCCCTCGCTCGGGACCGTGATGCCGGAACAGGCATTGAACAGGGACGTCTTGCCGGCGCCGTTGGGACCGATCAGGCCGGTGACGCGGCCCGGATGGGCGGTGAGCGTGGCTTGGTTGACGGCGACGTGGCCGTCGTAGCGCACCGTGATTCCTTGCGTGGAGAGCTGTCCCCCGGCAGCCGGGGAGCGCGTCGTCACTTCTGCCGCGGACGGCCTGGGCGGGACGGATGCACTGCGGTCTCCCCCGAACACCCTGTTGATGCCCTCGCGCACACGCGGCGGAAGACCGCGCCTATCGGCCGGGGTGAGCGCGTAGACCAGAGCCGATACACCAAAGAGCACTTGCAGCCAGTAGCCGGTTTCGTACCCAGAGAAGTACGACGGGATCACCACGAGTGAGAGACCGGCCACGAGGGCGTACCAAGGGGCGCCTCCCCCGACGATGACGACAAGCACGAGGTACGTCAGGGACAACAGCGGCGGGTAGGAGGTCGCCGATACGAACCCTTGACCGGCACCGACCATCGCGCCGCCAATGGCCGCCATGAAGGCTGAGATGCAGAAAACGAGGAGACGGGTCAGGTTGACCGGGTTGCCGACCGATGTCAGGGCCATGGGCGAGTCAGCCAGCGCCCGGAGCAGGCGGCCCAGACGGCTTCGGGTTAGTGCGACGACCGCAGCCGAGCAGAGGAGCATGGCGAGAACTGCGACGTAGTAGTAGCCGGTATCGGTCGCCAGCCATCCCGACGTCGGCCTGGGCACTCTGAGGCCCGCGCCGGACTCGCCGAACATGAAGGGCTGCGTGTAGAAGACATAGCTCAGCGCGATTCCGAAGCCGAACGTGGCGATCGCGAGGAAGAGACCCGAGAGACGCATCGCGGGCAGTGCCAGCAACGCGCCTACAGGGACGGCGACGAGCCCTGCGCCGAGCAGCGCCAGCAGCCAGGGCAGCCCGAGATCCGACAGGTGGGCGAACGCGGTGACGCCGATCGCGGCAAAGGCGACGTGCCCCAGCGAGACTTGGCCCGACGTGCGCACCAGCAATCCCAGGGAGAGGAAGATGATCACCGTGCCAACGCCAGTGGTCCAGTCGGTGAGGTGTACGCCGGCAAAGGTGGGGACCGACAGGAGGAGGGTCAGGGCCCCTGCACCGAGGAGGAGTTGGAACCTCCAGGGTGCCGTCCAACCCGATGTCACTAGTGGCAGTGAGCGAGAGCGGTCGGCCAGGTAGCGGCGCGGCAACAGCATCAGCGCGAGGAAGAGCACCAGGAACGGCACCGCCGGAGGGACTCCAGCGAGACTCCCGGCGCTCAGCCACTTCGTGGACAACGCAGAGGCCACACCTATGGCGAGGCCACCCAGGAAGGTGAGGGGCAAGCTACGGAAGGCGCCGAGTGCTGCCGCGCCGAACGCCTGGACGACCAAGAGTGTCAACAGTGTCGGGTCCAGGGGCAGTAGTGGAGCGATCAGGACTCCCGACGCCGCCGCAAAGACGGACCCGGCCAGCCAGGCTGTCCGGCGTACGAGGGCGGTGCTCGTGCCCGCGAGTTCGAGCAAGTCGGCATCGTCCACGACTGCCCGCATGGCAGTCCCGAGGCGCGAGAATCGCAGGAGGACATAGAGGAGAGCGGTGGCCACGAGCGCAATGGCGAAGGTGATCGCATCAGCGTGGCTGACGAACACTCCGGCCAGCTCGGTCTGGCCATGCGGCAGGAATTGGGGAACGACCCGGGTGGCTGTCACGCCGTAGAGAAGGATGACGGAGGCTTGGACCAGGATCACGATCCCGACAGTGGCGGCCACCTGGACGGCGAGTGCCTCACCGATGATCCTGCGGGTCAGTACCTCGAAGAACAGTGCGGCGGCCGGACCGACGACCAGGATCGCCAAGAGCGCGGCAAGCGTCGCCGACAGCCCGTTGATGACGAAGGCGCTGTAGAAGAAATAGGCGCTGACTGTCGCGATGGACCCGTGCGCGAAGTTGAAGACACCGGAGGTCCGGTACGTGAGGACGAGCCCCACACCTGCCAGGCCGTATACACCGCCGGTGACGACCCCAATGATTATGAATGGCCACATGATTGCCGCCTGGTCAGTGAGTGAGAGATGTAAGGGAGATCACAGACGAAGTGGACCATCGGGCGCCCGTACGATTGATCGGGTGATTGACCGAGGGCTGCTGTCGATCGCGCACGGCACCACTACGTCATTCGACGCGCTCACCATGAGCCGTCAGACGACTGTCCATGTGTCACCGCCGTTGATCAGGTAGCTGAGGCGGTCGGTGGGTGCGCCGGTGGCGGCTTGGGAAGCGGTGCGGATCTGGTCGCGGGCCTGGTCGTCGTACGCCGGTCGCTCAACCTGGCGGAAGATGCCGATCGGCGTCTGGTTGAGGTAGCCCGAATCGGTGAGTCGCGAGATCGCGAAGGCGGTCGACGGGTCCGGGTTGTGCGCATCGTGGACCAAGAGAAGGTCTTTCGCGTACTGATCCGCCGCAGGGCCGAGATCAAGTACCTCGATGGCACCGGTGTCCATGTTTCTGATGAGCCCCTTGGTCGGTTTACCCGTCACCTTGTCCTTGCCGAAGGTGATGGGGGCACCGTGGACCAGCGGGATGATCGCGTCGGCCTTGGTGTCGGGGTTCTTGATCGCGTCGAACGCGCCGTCGTTGAAGATCGGGCAGTTCTGGTAGATCTCCACGAACGAGGTGCCCCGGTGCGCGGCGGCCGCGGAGAGCACCGAGGTGAGGTGCTTGCGGTCCGAATCGATGGTGCGGGCCACGAACGCGCCTTCGGCCCCCAGCGCCAGCGAGACCGGGTTGAACGGGTGGTCCAACGAACCCACCGGGGTGGACTTGGTCACCTTGCCGACCTCGGAGGTCGGCGAGTATTGCCCCTTGGTGAGCCCGTAGATGCGGTTGTTGAACAGCAGGACCGTCATGTTCACGTTGCGGCGCAACGCGTGGATCAGGTGGTTGCCGCCGATGGACAGCGCGTCACCGTCGCCAGTGACCACGAAGACGGAGAGGTCTTCGCGGGCGGTGGCCAACCCGGTCGCGATCGACGGCGCGCGGCCGTGGATGGAGTGCATGCCGTACGTGTCGAGGTAGTACGGGAACCGCGACGAGCAGCCGATGCCGGAGATGAAGACGACGTTCTCGCGGCGGATGCCGAGTTCGGGCAGGAAGTTCTGCACGGCCTTGAGGACGGCGTAGTCGCCGCAGCCGGGGCACCAGCGCACCTCCTGGTCGGAGGTGAAGTCCTTGCCGGTCTGCTTCTCGCCTGAACTCGGCACCCCGTCCAGGCCAGACCGAAGACCTGGGAGCCCGAGATCCGTGCTGCTGATCTGCGTCATGGATGCACCCTCTCCAGGACAGGAGCATCTCGTTGGCTGGTGTCGATCTTCGCGGCGCCTCCGGGAGACCCGAGTTCGGTGAAGAACGAGGCGTTGATCTCGACGCAGTGCACCAGTTCCTCGGGCACATCGTCCTCGTAGAAGACCGCCTCTACCGGACACACCGGTTCGCACGCGCCGCAGTCCACGCACTCGTCGGGATGGATATAGAGCATCCGTTTGCCCTCGTAGATGCAGTCGACGGGGCATTCATCGACACAAGCCTTGTCCTTGACGTCCACGCAGGACTGAGCGATGACATACGTCATGGGAGGCACTTTCCTTCTGCTGATCGGACCAGCTCGGATATAGCCTCGGCGAGTTCGGCTGCCTTCAGGGGCAGGCCGCGGACCTGGTTGTAGCCGATGGCATCGACGAGATATTTGGCCCGCAGCAGCATCGAGAGCTGGCCGAGGTTCATCTCGGGCACCAGCACCTTGTCGTAGCGGGCGAGGATGTCGCCGAGGTCCTTGGGGAACGGGTTGAGGTGGCGCAGGTGCGTCTGGGCCACGTTGTAGCCGGCCTTGCGCACCCGGCGTACGCCGGCTCCGATGGGGCCGTAGGTGGAGCCCCAGCCCAGCACCAGCACCTTCGCGGCGCCGGAGGGGTCGTCGACCTCCAAAGGAGGCAGGGAGTCGGCGATGCGGTCGATCTTGGCCTGGCGGGTGCGGACCATCAGGTCGTGGTTGGCCGGGTCGTAGGAGATGTTGCCGTGCTCGGCGCCCTTCTCGAGACCGCCGATGCGGTGCTCGAGCCCGGCGGTGCCGGGGATCGCCCACGGGCGGGCCAGGGTGGCCTCGTCGCGCTTGTAGGGCAGGAACACCTCGGTGGTGGTGCCGTCGGCGGCGGTGCTGGTGGAGTTGGGGCCGGTGGCGAAGTTCGGCTCGATCACCGGCAGCTCGGCGACGTCGGGGACCTGCCACGGTTCGGAGCCGTTGGCGAGGTAGCCGTCGGAGAGCAGCATCACGGGGGTGCGGTAGGTGACCGCGATCCGGACCGCCTCCAGGGCCGCGTTGAAGCAGTCGCCCGGCGACTGCGGGGCCACGATCGGCACGGGGGCCTCACCGTTGCGACCGAACATCGCCTGCAACAGGTCGGACTGTTCGGTCTTGGTGGGCAGGCCGGTCGACGGGCCGCCGCGTTGGACGTTGACCACGAGGAGCGGGAGTTCGGTCATCACGGCCAGGCCGATGGCCTCACCCTTCAGTGCGACTCCGGGGCCCGAGGTGGTGGTGACGCCTAGCTGGCCGGCGAAGGAGGCGCCGATGGCGGCGCCGACACCGGCGATCTCGTCCTCGGCCTGGAAGGTGGTGATGCCGAAGCCCTTGTGCTTGGACAGCTCGTGGAGGATGTCGGAGGCCGGGGTGATCGGGTAGGAGCCGAGGAAGATCGGCAGCCCGGACTGCACCGAGGCAGCGACCAGGCCGTAGGCCAGCGCCAGGTTGCCGGTGATGTTGCGGTAGGTACCCGGTGCCATCGCGGCCGGCTTCACCTCGTACTGCACGATGAACGTCTCGGTGGTCTCACCGAAGTTCCAGCCCATCTTGAACGCCGTGATGTTGGCATCCCTGATGTCGGGAACCTTCGCGAACTTGCGGCTCAGGAACTCCACCGTGTTCTCGGTGGGGCGCCCGTACATCCACGACAACAGGCCGAGGGCGAACATGTTCTTCGCCCGGGCGGCGTCCTTGCGGGACAGCCCGAACTCCTTGACCGCCTCCACCGTCATCCCGGTCAGGTCGACCCGGTGCAGGTCGTACTCGTCGAGCGAGCCGTCATCGAGCGGGCTGGTCGCGTAGCCGGCCTTGGTCAGGTTGCGGCCGGTGAAGTCATGGGTGTCCACGATGATCGCCGCGCCCTTGGCCAGGTCACTGAGGTTGGCCTTCAACGCGGCCGGGTTCATCGCCACCAGCACGTCGGGGGAGTCGCCGGCGGTGAGGATGTCGTGGTCGGCGAAGTGCACCTGGAACGAGCTCACGCCGGGGATGGTGCCCTGAGGCGCCCGGATCTCGGCAGGGAAGTTCGGCAGCGTGACCAGGTCATTGCCGAACGCAGCCGACTCCTGGGTGAACCGGTCACCGGTGAGCTGCATCCCGTCACCCGAGTCACCCGCGAACCGGATGATCACACGGTCGAGCTGCCTGACCTGCTTGGTGCGCGGACTGGCCTCAGAGGTCGAGTACAAGGGAATCTCCCAGTGATCGCGAAACGCAGATGGTCATCGAGGTGCCCGACTGGCACTGCTGGTCGTCGAGCACGTGGTCCCGGTGATCGATGCACCCCTCGATCACACCGGTGATGCAGGTACCGCAGATTCCGACCTCACAGTCACGCTCCACGTCGATGCCGGCCGCCACGATCGACTCGAGCACGGAGCGATCGGGGGCGACCCGCAAAGTGATCCCGGAACGCACGAGGTGCACGTCGAACTCCCGCTCCCCCGCAGCGTCGAGACTCGCTTCGGCCGTGAACAATTCGGCACGCACCTGTCCGCCGCGCCCCTGGGCGCGGGCTTCGGAGCGCACCGCCTCGATAAAGGGCTGGGGACCACAGACATAGACGAGTGCCGAGGGAGCGGCCGTCTTGAGGATGGCCGCGATGTTGATGAAACCGGTCTCTGACTCCGGGTATAGCGTGACGTTGCGTTCGCCGTACCGATCCTTGAGATCAGATGCGTACGCCATCCGCTCAAGGGTCCGGCCACCGTAGTGGAACTCCCACGTCTCGGACTGCTGGTGACAGCGCTCGGCCATCGGGACGAGCGGCGTGACCCCGATACCACCGGCGAAGAAGACGTACGACGGCGCAGACTCCAGGGCGAACCGGTTGCGGGGGGCCGAAACAGTCACCACGTCGTCCACCGCGAGCTCTTCGTGCACAGCACGTGAGCCGCCTCGACTGGCCGGAGTGCGCAGGACGGCGATGCGGTAGGTGTCTCGATCACCGGCAGGCCCGCACAAGGAGTACTGCCGCTGAACCCCACCCGGGAGGTCAACTTCGATGTGCGCGCCGGCGGACCACGACGGCAGTTCCGACTCGTCGACGGCCGACAGCGTCAACTCCACGACGTCCACAGCAACGGGCCTCTTGGAGACCACCCGCACCCTCACGTTCATTCTCATTGCCTTTCGTCTCACCGCGTCGCCGACGGCCGGCGCCCGTAGGCGGCTCCGGCGCTGCCCACTTAGAGGCTCCCGTGTCGCCCGCGTCACACCCACCGCCTTCTGACGCCCCTGCTCGGGCCAGTTGGGCGACTCCGCACTACGTCATTCGTCGCTGTCGGTCCCTCCGGGCACAACCGCCAGTGACAGCGGGTCAAATGACTCGTGTGATGCACCTCGCACCAGAGTCACCATGCCTGTACTCATAAAGCCCAAGTGGATGGAGAGACCGTGGCTGAGAAGCGGAATTACGAAGTCGACTACGACATGAACTCGCCCCAACTCGCTGAGGAGTGGGACGAGGTGATCGCCGACCTGCACCAGCGCTGTCCGATGGCTCGCAGTGAGGTTGGCGAGGGGTACTGGGTGGCCCTCAAGCAGGAAGACATCAAGGCAGCCACCCAGGACTGGGAGACGTTCAGCAGCGCCACCGGCTTCATGCCGGACCGGCCGGCCGAGATGCCGTGGTTGTGGCCGGTGGAGAGCGACCCGCCGGTGCACACGCACCTTCGCAGCGCCCTGAACCAGTACCTGAGCCCTGGCGTGGTCCGGACCTACAAGAACGCCGTGCACCAACATGGCCTGGACCTGCTCGCCGAGTTCGAGGGCGAGGAGGTCGTCGACGTCGTCGCGCGCTTCGGCAACGCTCTGCCGGGACGCTCCTTCTGCGTCACGGTGGCCGGCATGGGAACCGACGACATCGTGTATCTCCAGAAGAAGTTCGAGGTCGGGATCCTCGGCCCGCTGGAGAAACGAGCGCAAGCGATGCAGGATGCCAACCAGCGCCTAGACGAGTACCTACGCCGGCGCGAGGGCGAACCGCCGCGCGGCGATATCATCGACGCCCTCCTTGCCCTGGACTTCGAAGGGTGCGGTTGGGAGCAGAAGGTCAACACGCTGACCACGCTGACCCTCGGTGGCATCGGCACGACCGGATACGTCATCGCTGCCTCGCTGCACTGGCTCGCTGAGAACCCGGAGCAGCGCAAGCGCCTGGTGTCCGAGCCGGATCTCATGCCGACCGCTGTCGAGGAGTTCCTCCGGTTCTTCGCTGCCTCACCCCACGACGGGCGTCGGGCCACGTGCCCGGTGACCATGGGTGGCGTCGATCTCGAGGCCGGCGACTACGTGATCATGAACTATGGTGCGGCGAGCCGGGATCCCGAGGTCTTCGAGCGGCCCGACGAAGTCGACATCACGCGGGCCCTGCCGAACCGACACATGTCGTTCGGCTACGGAATCCACCGCTGCATCGGCTCGCACCTCGCCCGACTCGAGGTCAACGAGGCGCTGTCGACATTCCTGGCCCGCTACCCGGACTTCCGGACCACCGACGGCTTCGTCCCGAGCTACCAGATCAACAACACGGTGATGATGGAGTCCCTTCCGCTCGTCCTCTCCTGACCACACAGTCGCACTGCCCTCCGATCGTCCGGTCGGAGGGCAGTGCGCGTCCGGAGGGGTCTCGAGGGCCAGACCAGCGGGTTATCAAGTGGACGGACAACAGCCCCGGGAGCTGCGGCTCCCGGGGCTGTGTGTCATAACCGTGGACGGTCAGAAGTACTGCTCACCACCGGTCAGGTTCTGGGTCGTACCGGTGACGAAGGAGGCTCCCGGCGAGACGAGATACGCCACCATGGATCCGACGTCCTCTGCAGTGCCGAGTCGTCGTACAGGCAGTGACTCCGCCTTGGCCTGCAGCAGTCGAGCCGCCTCTTCCCGGGTGCCACCAGCAGAGAGGAAGGCGCCCTCTGTCATCGAGGTCAACATGACCCCAGGACACACCGCGTTGACGGTCACCCCAGCAGGTCCGAGCTCGGCGGCAAGCCCCTGGGTCAGTGCGATGACCGCACCCTTGGAGGCGCCGTACACCGCCGTGCCCGGCCAGGGCGCGCGCCCGGCCTGTGAGGCGACGTTCACGATCCGACCCCAGCGGCGTTCGCGCATCCGCGACGCCGCGGCACGACACGTGTGGAACGCGCCGACGAAGTTCACGGTCATGACCCTGCTTAGCTCGGCGTCGGGTGTATCCGCGACGTCCGTGAGGTCTTGCAGGACACCGTGGCAGTTCACCAGCACATCGATGGGCGCCCTGGACTCGACATTGTCGAAGAACTCCTCCACGGCACCGGAATCGGTGACGTCCAGCGACACCGTCGTGCTGTCGTCGGGACGGAGGTCGACGCCGACGACATCCATTCCGGCGCGCCGCAGGGACTCCACGACGCCGGCGCCGAGACCGCCGGAGGCACCGGTGACCACGGCTGTCCTTGGCATCAACGCGGAACGGTTCACCGGGCCGCTGCTTCCTGTTCGGAGTACGACGCTACGTCGCCGAAGGTGAAACCTTCGAAGTCCATGGACAACAGTGCTTCACAATCGTCCACGAAGCTGGCCATGCCGCCGGCGTACGGCATGAACTGGCGTACCTTGCCGGGTACGTTGGCCCCTAGGTACCAAGAGTTTGCGGTGACCAGCAAGGTGCTGTCAGCGATGTCAGCGACCCGTTCGCCCCAGGACTCCAATGCCTCTTGCGTCGGTTCAACCACCTCGGCGCCCCGCTGGCGCAACTCTGCCAGGAGGGTGAACACCAGCTCGACGTGCTGCTCGATCGACACGAACATGTTGCACAGGACCGAGGGGCTCCCCGGCCCGGTGATGGTGAACAGGTTGGGAAATTTGGGCGCCATCAGGCCCAAATAGGCCATGGCACCATCACACCATTCGTCACGAAGCTTCACGCCCCTGCGGCCGCGGATGTCGATGGCGTTCAGCGTCCCGGTGATGGCGTCGTACCCGGTTGCGAGGATGATGACGTCCACGTCGATCAGGCGTTCACCCACTTGGATGGCGTTGCTGGTGATGCGCTGGACCGGGGTCTCGCGAATGTCCACCAACTCCACGTTCGGACGGTTGAACGCCTCGTAGTAGCCGGTGTCCACGCAGGGCCTCTTCCCACCCAGTGGGTGGTCTGTCGGGATGAGTTTGGTGGCCACGGCGGGATCCTTCACGATTCCGCGGATCTTGCCTGCGATGAAATCGGCCGCGACCTGGTTCGAGTCCGGGTTGGTGGTGATGTCGTCGAAGGTGGACGTGAAGATCGCGCCACCGTGCGCCCAGGCCGCCTCGAGACGTTCGTGCTGTTCGGCAGCAGAGAACGACGAAGCCGGCTGGTTCGTGACTGTCGTCGGCAGCGGGAAGCCACGACGGGTACGACGCGACATGCGACGGCGCTCGGGATAGGTGCGCTTCACTTCCGCGAGTTGCTCCGGGTGAAGTGGACCGTTCTGCGCCGGCATGACGTAGTTCGGTGAGCGCTGCAGTACGTACAGTTGCGCGACCTCCCTTGCCACGGCCGGGACGAGCTGGATACCGGACGACCCGGTCCCGATGACAGCGACCCTCTTCCCTTGCAGCATCGGCGACTCGTGCGGCCACCGACCCGGGTGATAGATGTCCCCCGTGAAGTCGCCGATGCCCTCGATGTCGGGCAGATTGGTCGTCGACAAGCAACCCGTCGCCATGACGCAGAACCTGGCCCGGACCTCGGTGCCGTCGTCCAGGCCGACGACCCACAGCCCGGAGACCTCGTTGAAGACCGCGGACTCCACCCGGGTGCGGAACCTGATCAGGTCGCGCAGGTTGAGTCGATTCGCTACGAACTCCGCGTAGCGGTGGATCTCGGGGCCGGTGGCGTACCGCTCGGTCCAGGACCATTCCTGCTGCAAGTCGGGGTGGAATCCGAAGGAGTAGTCGACGCTTTCTACGTCGCATCTCGCGCCCGGGTAGCGGTTCCAGTACCAGGTGCCGCCCACCCCGTCGCCGGCCTCGACACCTTGCACAGTCATGCCGCGCTCGCGGAAGGAGTGGAGCAGGTGCAGGCCTGCAAAGCCCGCACCCACCACCACTGCGTCGAAGTCAGCCGTCTCGTACGCGCTTGTCACGATTCCTCCATCTTCCCGGCAGCCACGGTGGATACCAGGTCCGGCTGCGAACGCGGACTGTCCGGCGTCGCGCCGAACCATTCCTGGAGGGCACGCACACCAGCTTGATATGTGCCTTCCCGGAACATCTCCTCCAGGGCTTCTACGTGCACAGCGTCGGCGTCGAACCTGCCGAACCATTCAATGAAGGTCACCCCTTGATCGGTCACCGGGAAAACCCGCACCGATGCGACGTAGTTCTTGACCGGCCACGGGCCGTCGAGCATTTCGTAGACCAGTGCCCTGTTGGCGTCGTCGATACTGATCAGCTGCGCGGTCGCGAACCCGCCGTTGGCCAGCTGCTGCACACGCCGTGACCCGACTGCCGCCGGGTGGGCGTCGTTGACCATCTCGCAGCTCTCCACAAAGGGGTGCCACAAGGGCAGTCCGTCAAACTGGCGCGCCAGGTCCCAGACCACCTTCACTGGGGCGTTGACCACACCACTTGCGTAGGCGAATCCCATTGCCGTCCTTCAGCTCGTGGTGGCCAGGTCGGGGTGGGCGGTACAGGATTCACTACTCGTTGAGTGAGAAGCGGCCAACACTTCCAGCTGCAACCGACGACGGTGCTTGGCCTCTTCATGGATCATCGATGGGGCCCAGTCCAGCCCGGAGTCGGCGTGCACTTCGACCTGCTGGACTCCGGGGATTTCACTGATCAGTCGCCGGGCTGCCTTGGTCATGTACGCGATCATGAGGCACTGCGGGGAGGTAAGTCGTAGAAAGACGTCCACCCGGGAGTCATCGGCGGAGTAGTTGACCTTGTCGATGAGACCCATTTCCACGAGGTTCATCGGGCTGGCACTCGCCGCACTGCAGGGGTCGATGATCTGTCGCAACGCGTCGTAGACCGGTTCGTCGAGACGATGTTCCGACATGTCACACCGCCGCAACAGTAAGATCGCGGGCGTTGGACCACGGCGCGTCGAGTTCAACGACGTCGGAGAACTCGTCGTCCTTGATCCCCGCCTTGATGGCGTCGAGGTCAAGTCCGTGAAGGCGTGCATAGTTGTCCGCGAAGAGACCCTGCTTGTCATCCTGTGTGATCTGCTGGATGGGCATGTAGAGGCCGTAGCGTTCGAGGAGCTCCTCCGGAAACTCGAACGACGCCATGGCCTCCACGCAAGGCCTGGGGTGGTACTGCGTTGTCCCTGTTCCCCAGAACAACTTCTTCATCACGGGCATGCCGCCGTCGTGCATGAGCCCGAGCAGGATCTCCGCGAAGACGCGAGGCCTCCGCGCGACCACCATGTTCAGGTTCTCCATGTTGACGTGCACGTTCGGGAATCTTGCCAAGAGCATCGACGTCTCCTCGACGAAAGCCACTCCCCCGTGCACGATCTCGAAGTTGATCTCCGGGAAATGCACCGCAGCGCCCTCGAGGTCGGCTGGGTTGAAGGTGTCCCCGAACTCGATGGGCTCAATCGGGATGGACTTGTGCACGGCCACGTGCCCGATGCCAAGCTCCGCGGCCTTCTCCAGGACGGGGTACGCGATCTTCGGGTCATTCATCTTCCAGTGGCCGATGTTGCCGTCGTGCCAGCTGGCCGGATACATCTTCAGACCGAGTGGGCCGCCGTAAGGCGCGTAGAGCTCCACCTGGCGCTCGAGCTCGACGAGCGCCTCCTTGCCGCGCATCGGGTCGATGCAGGCGTAGCCGCCGATGAATCGAGTGGGGTACTTCTGCAGCGCCTCCAGAGACTTCTCGAGCGAGCTCAGTCCGTCCTTGAACGAGTAGATCGGTAGCGGGTGGTAGGCCGCGACGTCCGTTCGACTCTCCCGGAACAGGATGTTGGCCAACTCGTCAACCGACCAGTTGCGCAACCACTTGTCCTTGTCGATCTGGTACGCCGGCGCTGCCGCGCCGCTCGCGAAGTTGGCAGCCATCTCCGCCATCGCGGCGGCACCCTCGATGTCAGAGAAGTTGTCTCGCTCGACGTTGAACGCGTGGGTGACCGCATCGAGGACGAAGTAGTCATCGCTGACATTCCGCACGGTGGGCGACTCGACGTCGCTGTCCGTGGTAGCCGCTTCCTTCGGGTATTCGCCGTAAGTCATCATGGTTCGCTCCTATGGTGATGCTGATCTCGTGGAGAGTGATGTGTGTCATTGTTCCGACCCCGTGACCTCAAGAGCACCGTGTTGTGATGCAGGCGCGACAGGCAGGTCCGGAAGTCCGTCTACGACGGATGTCGTAGTCAGAAGTTCGTTGTTGTGTTCAGTTTGATTGTCCGCCGGAAAGGTTCAACAAGCTCCGCGTCTCGGCGACGCTTGCGATGGGCCGATCCAGTGCTCGTGCCAGATCTGCGGTTCGACGTACCAACGGGACGTTTCCTTCTGCCAGCTCGCCCTTGCGGAGGAACAGGCAGTCCTCCAAACCGGCTCGAGCGTTCCCGCCGAGAGCCAGTCCCATTGCGGTCAGTTGGAGATTCGCGCGTCCGATTGCGATCACCTGCCAGATCGCATCCTCGGGCATCCGGCTCGCCATGAGCTGAAGGTTCTCGGGTGTAGCGGCCATCCCGCCGTTGATGCCGAGCACGATGCTGAACTGCAGGGGGCCGTCCAGCAGACCCTCATCGCGGAGCCGCAGGGCCATGTCCAGGTGGCCGGTGTCATAGACCTCGAGTTCGGGCTTGACATTCAACTCCTGCATCCGAGCCGCCAGGCGCCGCACATCTTCTGGTGGATTGGAGAACTCGGAGCCGCCGAACGTCATGGAGCACGGGTTGAGTGTCGCCATCTGCGGTGCGAGCTCCACCAGCGCGGCTCGAGCCTCGAAGGGGACGCCTAGGCCCACACCCGTGGACAGTTGGATCAGGATGTCGCAACGTTCCTTGATGAGATCGACGGCGCGGCGCGCGATGTCGAGGTCCGCCGTGGGTCGCTCGTTCTCGTCGCGGAAGTGGAGGTGAGCCACTGACGCTCCCTCGTTGTACGCCGCGCTCACCTGCTCGGCGATCTGTTCCGGCGTCACCGGGAGGTGCGGGTTGTCTGCCGTCCTCGCGATCGGACCGGTGGGAGCAACTGTGATTACAGCGGTCATTGGGGTGCGCCTTTCGGCTGGAATGATTGGTGTGTGACCACCATCTCCCCGGCCACCAGACGCGTCGTGCGGCACCGGACGGCATCTCGTAGGGCGACCAAGACGCGTCCATCTCCACGGATGACTCGATGTGGCTAAGTCATTTGTCGCGTGCGGGGTCGTTCACTCTCGTCACGTCGGGGGCCAGGGACAGCGAAACAAGTCCCCCGTCGATATCCAGCGACGTCCCAGTGACAGACGGCGCCAGGGGGCTGGCCAGGTAGGCGATTGCGGAGGCCACTTCCTGGGCTTCGACCAGACGGCCCATCGGCTGTCGGGACTCCAATGCCGCGAGGGCGGCCTCTGGCGAGCTCGACGCGGCCAGGATGCGGCCGACCCAGGGGGTGTTGACCGTGCCAGGTGACACGCAGTTGGCCCGGACCCCGAAGGGCAGGAGGTCAGCAGCGATCGCACGGGTCATGGCGAGCACGGCCCCCTTGCTGGCCGAATAGAGCGCGAGCCCAGCCATTCCCCGAACGGCGGACACCGAACTGGTGTTGACGATCGCACCATGCGGCGACCTCTTGAGGTGCGGGATTGCCGACCGCATGGTCCGCAGAACGCCCATGACGTTGACGTCGAGCAGGTGGAGGGCCTCATCGTCGGCCAAGTCCTCAACATTCCCCCGAGCCTCGATACCGGCGCAGTTCACGAGTACGTCCAGACGCCCCCACCTAGCGGCGACACCGTCGATGGCCGCCTCGATCCCGTCACTGTCGCCGACGTCGACGGTGGCGGCGTGGATGTGCGGCCCGAGGTCGGCCTGGTCTCGGTCGAGAACGATCACCCGGGCACCACGACTGTGCAACTCCTCCGCAGCCGCTCTGCCGATGCCTGAGGCACCGCCTGTGACAACAGCGACCAAGCCGTTGAAGTCCCCGTCATTCGCTGCCATGAGTTCCTCCGAGAATTCGATCGAGTGCCGATCCCAGGGCAGTTAACGCTTCGGCGGCGACAGGCAGTTGAGCGGCAAATCCGAGGAAGCCGTGGAACGCCTGTGGGTAGTTCAGGAGCGTGACGTCACAACCGCCCCGGGCGAGCCCCTCGGCGTACATTCGGCCCTCGTCCCGCAACGGGTCCAAGCCGGCAGTTATGATGACGGCTGGTGGTGCCTCCCGGAGGTCGGGCCACCGAGCAGGCGAGCACCGTGTCGCTGCGTCCTCCAGGGGCTGAGCCCCAAGGAACTGGTCCCAGAACCAGCGCAGGTGGTCAACAGTTATGTAATACCCGTACGCGTTGTCGCGGTAGGACGCCGTCGAACAAGTGGCATCCAACACCGGGTAGAGCAGCAGTTGCGCCGCGACCGGAAGCTCCTCCCGAGCACGCGCTTCCAGGCTTGCCAGGGCAGCGAGGTTTCCGCCGGCGCTATCTCCGGAGACGACGAAGGGTGCGTGGAGGTCGAGTTGGAGGGCCCGCTCCCCCAGGTCCTGCACGGCCGCGATGACGTCGTCGAGCGGCTCGGGAAAGGGATGCTCCGGGGCCAGGCGATAGGCAACCGACACCACGGTGCGCCCTAAGGAATTGCACAGTTGCCTGACCAGTTCGTCATGGCTATCCAGATCACCAAGGACCCAGCCCCCGCCATGGAAGAAGAGCACAGCGGCCTTCGGGTCGGCCTGCGGACCGCGGGGGCGGTACAGCCGAGCTGCCAGCTTGCCGTCGCGCGCGCCGCGCACGTCGATCTCATGCACCTCGCCGACACAGGTTGGCTGATCTACGGGCTTTCGCAGCTTGTTGAAGAGCAAACGCGCCTCAGCGGCATCGGTCACATCGGTTCCCAGGAGCGGAAAGGCGCTATTGAGCAACCTCAGCAGCTGGGCCACGTGTGGGTCGAGAATTTCTGGCATCGTCACCGCCTGGACATGGTCAGCCCCTCGCCGACCTTGGTCCCAGTCTCGCCGATGGCACGGTGCCGCACCCGCGGCACGAGGCGGACACGCACGCCATTCGTGGCAGGGTCGTGACCTCCGCTAGCGGTCGAACGAATGAGTCATTTGTCCAAGCTTTCCGGCTCCCGCCTTGCCCGGCGCGAAGTCAGGTCTAGGCTTGATGACATCCATCACATCCGAGGAGGTCAGCAGATTGTCCGTGCTGACTGACCCCGAGGAGTCCGGGTCGCGCCGCCCCACCAACGACCTGCGGCTGGCCTCCAACGTACTGGTGAAACACAGCACCGAGGGCCTAGCGATTCTTGACGCCCAACGGCGATTCCTGTTCGTCAATCCCGCGGGTGCAGAGATCCTGCGATCCTCGCCAGAGGACCTCACGGACACGCCCGCTGACATGTTCGAGGTCCCCGAGCCTGGACCAGGCGGAAACAGCTACCGCGCGGTCCTGCCAGGAGCCGGCGGATCACGCCTGGTCGACGTGACTGAGACCGCGTCGGATGATCTTGTGTACATCGCGTTCCGTGACCGCACCGAGGAGTTCCGGCGCGAGAAGCACTTCACCGCATTCGTGCAGACCGCCTCCTCCGTTGCCACCGCCAGCGACAATGAATCCCTGCTCGGTGAGATCGCCACATGTGTCTTGGACGCCAGCGGGCAAGCTGCATGCACGCTCGTACTCTTCGATGATCACCACGGCAGCGTGAAACAGGTCGGCACCGCCGGGGGGTATCCCGACGACTATGCCGAAAGGTTGACGGAATGTATCCAGCGCGGTGCACCGCTGGCCTCGCTCGGAGCCTTCTCGTCCCAGCGGCCCTTGGTGGCTCCCGGGTGGTGCGATCGCGTACTGGACGATGACCGCTGGGCACCCGTGCACGACATCCTGCGAGCCCACCGCTGGGGCACACTGGTCGCGGTCCCGCTCAAGTCGGTGACCAGGACCATAGGCAGCATCACGCTCTTCTACCGAAGCGGCCAGGAACCAGAAGCTCGCGACGTCGACTTCCTGTCCACCATCGGTGAGATGGCGGCGGTGGCGATCGTCAACCACGAGCTCGCTGCTCGCATGGCGCGCAAGTCAGCCTTGGAAGAGCGCCACCGCATCGCCCGGGACCTGCATGACTCGGTGTCACAGACCATGTTCGGCATCTCAATGCGCTCCCGGGCGCTCCAGCTCGCCGCCGAAGGGGCAACGGCCGAGCCTAAGCACCTCGCTGACGGCTTGGGTCAGCTCCACCAACTCTCCGTCGATGCCCTAGCCGACATGCGCGAAATGATTCACCACCTGCGGCCCGAGGCCCTCGAGACCGTGGGACTAATCCAATTGGTACGCCGCCACGCGACTTCCCTGGCCGCACAACACGAAATCGAGACCACCGTCTCGTCGAACGTAGACAATCTGGATCTTCCCTATCCTGACCAGTTGGAACTGCTGCGCATCGCGCAGGAGGCGATGGCGAACGCCGCGCGTCACTCGGGAGCCGGGCTGCTCGAGGTGACCTTCTGGTCCGATTCCGACCTCGTCAGGATTCAGATCACGGACGACGGCACCGGATTCATCAGGGATGAGAAGCCTTCAGGCCACTTCGGCCTTAAAACCATGGCAGAGCGTGCCAGCAGTTTGGGAGCAACGTTGACGATCGAGAGCCGCCCCGGACGAACTGAAGTCAGCGTGATGGTTCCGCGACGAGAAGGGAGCGGCGTGTGATCAAGGTGTTCGTGGTTGATGACCACGCTGTCGTCCGTAGCGGGATCAAGATGTTCCTGGATCAACTGGAGGGGATGACCGTTGTCGGTGAGGCGAGCAACGGGCATTCGGCCATCGACGAGCTACGCATACTCAGCAGGCACGGCGACTTCCCCGATGTCGTGCTGATGGACTTAATGATGCCAGGGATGGGTGGTCTCGAAACCACGGATGTGGTGAAGCGTGAGTTCCCCGACTTACACGTCGTGATCCTGTCGACCTTCGATGAGACCGAACATGTCCGCAACGCCCTTGAAGCGGGTGCTTCAGGATTTCTTCGAAAGGATTCTGGCCCCGACGAGATCGCGATGGCCCTTCGGTCGGTCCTCGCTGGCGGCCTTGCGCTCGATCCCCGGGTTGCCCGCAATCTCACTCAGAACCTCATGGCGCCGCCGAGCGACAAGGAACTGCTATCACCCCGGGAGCGAGAAGTGCTCTCTCTGGTCGGTGACGGGCTCAGCAACCGCGAGATCGCCGATCGGCTCTTCATCTCCGAGCGAACGGCACGCACCCATGTAAGCAACGTGCTCTCCAAATTGGGGCTCACATCCAGGACACAGGCCGCTCTGTGGGCCGTACGTGAGGGCCTCACACCCTAGGAGTCCACGAACCAAGGATCTGGCAGCCCGTATGACCAACTGCCTCGAGCAAGCACCCTGTCCTCTGCGTGAACGACCACTTGGGTCTGCTGCACGATCCGGTGACGACCCAGGTCACGCCGGGCGCGACGCGAGGATCGTGGGTAGGACTCGCCGATGCCGAAGCCCGGTCGAAGATTTCTCGTGACGATCTGATCGCTCCGCGCCTCCACTGAACTTAGGTGAATAGGGACCGTTGTGTGTACCGGTGTTCTCGCCCGCCAAAGTTGCAAAGGGAGAGTGCACCGGAGCGGTTCGACGGGCCCGGATTCTGCCTCAGTCGATCCTGTCACCAGATCGTGCAGCCGTTCTTTAGTCCGGATTGTGCCTGGTGACGGGCCCTTGGCTAAGTGAGGTCTTTGCCTTCGGTCCTTTGGTTTCCCCATCGACTTGATCGTGCGGGTCCGTGTCGATGAGGTCGTCGAAATTGTGTTGGCGAAGGAGCCGGACGATCAGTGGAGGTGTGTGGACTAGGCGCATTGTGCCGCCTGCCCTCGCGAGCTCGTCTCGGACATTGGCGAGGAAGAAGAGGCCATCGAGGTCGATGTAGGTGCAGCAGCCGAGATCCAGGTATGCGTTCAGCGCGGGTGTCCGGGCGAACAGTGCGTGCATGTGGTCGCGCAGCTTGACGATGTTGCAGGCGATGACTGGTCCGATCACGCTGATGGTGCAGGAACTCGGTTCGTGAGTGGTGTGCACTTCCAAGGCAGTCATGGGAGTACCTCGTGTCGGTTCGTGGTTTTCGAGGGCCTTCAGGTGTCTTGGGTCTGATCGCGTGGGCGCAGGGTCGCGATCTGCTCGCGGAGTTTTCTGTTCTCTGCTTCGAGAGCGAGGACGTGTTCGACACCGACCAGGTTGAGGCCGAAGGCCAGCAGGGTGGCGATCCGTTCGATCCGCTCTATGTCGTTTCCGCTGTAGCGACGGGTGCCCCCTTCGGTGCGGTAGGGCTGGACCAACCCCTTGGCTTCGTAGGCACGCAACATCTGTGGGTTCACCCCAGTGAGTTCCGAGGCCACCGAGATCCCGTACAAGGCGTGTCCAGGGCTGAGGTCGTCGATACCCATGGTCATCCCTTCCCCGATGCCGGCACGGGTGGCGTTGGCCTGTAGTGGACTGGTCCGGCGGTGAACTGCACCGGCTTCCTGCCATGCCGAGTCTGGGGCCGGGTGGGTGAGAACCTGGAGGACTCCGCGGCAGCTTGTATGGCCGCGTGGCCAGCGGTGTCGAGGGCCCGGCGATAGGCGGCAGTGAGGGTGACGAAGCGTGCTTCCGCGTCCGGGTCGGGGCACAGATCAGGATGAGTGCGTCGAGCCAAGCGCCGGTAGGCCGACACGATCTCGGTCGCACTCGCAACGGGGGGCAAGCCCAGCACGTTCAGGGCGGCAGCCGTCCCCATCTCACGTTGAGTCATCTTGCACGCTCCATCCCGCAGAAGCCCTTTCAAATATCTGTTCAGAATGACACTTGACATTCTGCCACAGTGAGACAAAATCTGTATTACCCGACACAGATACGGGGGTCGGGTGGTGAGGCCCGAGCTGGGCTCGATCGCCCGACACCGACCACACCGACAAGGGAGGAGAACACCAATGTTGATGCGCACCGATCCGTTCCGTGACCTGGATCGGCTCACCGAGGCGATGCTAGGCACCCGTAGCCGCCCGGCGGCAATGCCGATGGATGCCTACCGCGAAGACGGTCACTTCGTGATTCACATCGACCTGCCCGGCATGAGCGCCGAGGCGATCGACCTCACCGTGGAGCAGAACGTGCTCACCGTGCACGCCGAACGCAAGGCGCCCGCGGCCGAGAGTGCCGAGCGGGTCCTCGCCGAGCGTTCCCACGGCGTCTTCAGTCGCCAGTTGTTCCTCGGCGACACCTTGGACTCCGACCACCTCACGGCCGACTACGAGGCCGGGGTCCTGACCGTCCGCATTCCCGTGGCCGAGAAGGCCAAGCCCCGCAGGGTCGAGATCACCGGCGGCGAGAGTCGCAAGGAGATCGCCGGCTGACCCAGCAGGGGCTGCCTCGATTGACAGTGAAGCGTGCCGCAGAACACCAGGAGAGGAGGGGAGACGATGACTTCACTGATTGACCGAGTCCGGAGACAGGCTGCCTCTGCCGCCGACCGCGTGGGTTGCACGCTGGCTCGGGCCAGGCAGTGGGCCGCACGCATGACCGACGTGCCCCGCCGCCAGGCATGATCTCCTCCGACCACCGCATCGGCTCCGGGTCCATCTCCGGACCCGGAGCCCCACCCCGGACACCGTCAGCTCTCACCAGGACCAACGATGCTGTACCCATCCCGCAGTGCCCGCGAACTGTCGATCCTCCTGCGCATCAGCCGCGAACTCGCCATCGTGGGTGATGTAACCGCAACCGTGGAAAGCCCCTCCGAACTCCTCGCCTGGGCCACCGTCCTGAAATCCCCCACCGTGATGGCGTGGCGCGCCGAAGACTCCGCCCACCGCTACCTCCAAGTGACCGCCGAGCACGCGCGCGAACCCATCCACGGCCGAGTCGCCGCAGTCCTCCACGCCGAGCAGCACCGCCAGTTCTGGGACGAGCTACTCCCCCAAGACCTACAACCCGGGGACAAACACCCACTCACCCCCAAAAACCTCTCCGCCGCATGGGCCGCCATGCCCATCACACCACCCGATGAGAGCACACCCTAGGCCCATAGGCCGGCCCTCCATCCGGGCCTGATGCCAGGCGTAGTCACCTGCCCCATGCTGGACATGCTGCCCGGACGGGTGACAGTTGGCCTTGGACGAGACCAACGCTCCTGCACCACGACACGGCCAAACCTGAAGACCGCAGGAACTTCTTGAGCCCGATTGATCGCTCCCCTACGCCGCTACAACCTAGGTGGATAGGGACAGTTGTGCGTCCCGGTGTTCTCGCCCGCCAACATCGCAAAGGGAGAGTGCAAGAGTCGGACTCAAGTCGCCCGTTTCTCGCCGCCTGCTCTCCCGTCGGAGCCTATGCCCCAACTGTCCACCGAGGTAGCCCTTTGCCCCCACAATGATGCGGCGGCGTGCGAGCCTCGAAGGTCATCGCAGCAGCACGCGCCTCTGACGCGATACATCCAAGCGGGGTTGCTTTGCAACTGACCTCGGCCTTTACCACATGCCGAAGATGCCGGGCGTATCGTCCGTTCGAGTTTCAGCCGTAAGTCGCCCGAACTTGTCCGATGATTCTAGGCGGCCGTCCCGAAGCTGACTGACGAACGCGTTCAGACGGGCAGAGTGCGCGGGCCGCGCTCGTACATGGTGTCCCGCGTGTCGAGCCACATCGTGCTTGGCACTACCCCTCCGCCGGCAGGAAGCTGCCCATAGGCGAGCTCTCGTCCGAGGATCCCAAGACCGGCCGACACAGCATCGAGAGCGACCACGAATGGTGCCGATTCGTCCCAGAGGCCGTTGGCGATGAAGTCATGGGTGTCACGGAGAACGCGAAGCTCGTCCCCGAGCTTGGTTGCCAGGGGAACCACCCACCCCCGATCCTGGGTGTGTGTGTCTGCAGTGAGCACATGGACGGGCTCGTAGTACGTTTGGCGCACGATCTGACCCATGAGCCGTCCGACCTCTTGCCATGCTTCGTGCCGCGCCGCTTGGAGCTGCGTCAGATCTCCGCCGTCATTGCGTGCGTTGGCGACGTCGTAGGTCTTCTGTGCCTGTTCCAGGGTGTTGGAGGCGTTCCAGTAGTCGGTGCATAGGTCAGAGAACTTCTCCCCCTCCAAAACGTGCATCGTGTACCGCAGGAGTTCGAAGGTTTGCCATGCCTCGTCGAGCGCCTCGGCGCCTACCGAGGTGGCCTCCATCAGGACCGGCTGGAGCGTCTCGAAGAACGCTGAGGCATGCTGCGGTGCCTTGTAGATAGCGCCCGGGTCGTAGAACTTGGCGAGCGACTGGCGGGTGCCGTCGTAGCTGGTGCGTGATGGGACCCAGGTGCTGAAGATGTCGGCGAGCAGCTGCCAGCGCCCGGCCAGGACGGCAGAGACACCGGCGGCGTAGAACAACCACAGACCGGACACGCGGCGAACCTCAAGCAGTGCGGTGTCACCGCCACCTTGGGTTCGGTACGAGAACCGTTCAAGCTCGCCGCGCCACCAGCGATCGGTGCTCGCGTCACCCCAGTACGCCAGCGTTGCGGTCAGGGCTGCAGGAAGCTTGGTCGACTCCTCGATGCGTTCGAGGATCTTGAGGTACCCGCCGACTTCTTCGGCGTCACGGCTGTTGTCGTACTTGAAGTCAGGATGCTTGTGCAGGTCGGCGAACGCTATGGCGAGGGTGTCATGCACGGCGACAGCGACCGGACGGCCCGACAGTTCTCGCTTCGCAGTGGCGACCGCGACGGGAACGGATAGCGGGTGCACCGCATTGCGAGACCGCAAGGACGTCACGGCCTCGGCAAGCTTGCCGAGAGCGTCGTCAGCGGTGGACTTCAAGAGCGTTCCACGCTTGTGGTCGAGCAGGGCCGACGCTTCCTCTCCCAGGTCATGGGGATCGATCCAGACCAGCGGGTAACGGGCGATGTTCGTGTGCCAGCCCTGGATGGCCTCTCGCAGACCCTTGTCGTGCTTGGCAGACCATCCGGCGATGAGCACGCCATAGTCCTCCAGAATGCGTCGGAGGAGCCTTTTGGTGGCCGGGGCGTAGCTGCCGAGTTCGTTCTCGGTGTTGAGCATCGAGTCCGGGTTCTTGTAGTCGCCGTGGAGATGGATGACGACGCAGTCCAGCTGGTGGAGGGGGCGCATCCCATCGATCTCTGACGGGTGGGTGATGACTGTCGGCTCGATACCAGCCGCCCGGAGCGCCTGTTCGACAAGGCGGTCGAAGTTGAGTGTGATGATGACCTTGACGGAGCCGAAGGCCACCAGGCGGGCGATGCCTCTGTGGGCTGCAGTCGGCTGCTTGATCCCGGCCTCGCGGTCGGCGTCGCTGACCTCGAAGTAGCCCTCAAGGAGTGCCTGTCGCAGGGCCGCAGTCTTTGCGAGGCGTTCGAGCACCAGGCTGTAGGTGGGTTCCTGGAAGCGGGTCCGTTGCCACCACGTGTCGGGGGCCTCCTCTCCGATGTCCTCGCCGTCGGCTGCAGCCGCTTTCCGGCAGAGATCGAGCAGAACGTCCCACGCGACGGGAATGCCAGAGGAGAACGAGGCGCCTGCGCCGATCAGTAGCGCATAGGCGCCAGGGTTGGCGTGCAGCGAGAACGCGAGCGAGAGCAGCTCGTCGTCCGTGGGGGAATTCTGATTTGCCATAGTCCGAAACATACTCACAGACACCGACAGGATCGTCTCGCCTTAGGACTTCCGGACGAGGCCAGAACCCTCAGGAGCCGGGCCATGTCGGTCGCCTCAGGCAGACTCAGAGAATGGTGACGATGCGGCCGAGCGAGGCGCGGGTGTTCTGGAAGGCGCTGATGGACAACGCGTCGGCGCTCATCGACGACGCGCATGTCCTCCTCAGCGTCGAGTCGTTCGGCCGCGCACGGTCACTGACCGTGCTCGCCCAGGAGGAACTTGGTAAGGCGCTCTGGATCTACGACGAGTTCGAAACAGCGTGGAGCACGGGCACAGAGACGACCCGAGAGGTCGGCATGCTGGCGATGCATGGACGTAGTCACGTCCAGAAGTACTTGGAAGCGTTCGTGTTCGGCGATGAACTGGCGTTCTTCTGGGGAGACTCCAGTCGTCTTCGCCGGCCGGAGGGTGAGAGCAGAGAGGAGAACGTTGCCCGACGACAGCGCGAGGCCGAGGATGCGGCACGAGCGGCAAATCTGCACAAGCAAGCCGGATTCTACGTTGACCGCGACGAGAACGGTGCGATCTCCTCGCCTACCACCATCGACGCTGCTGACATCCAAGCCGAGCTGCAAACAGCAGCGCAGGTCGTGGAGATGCTGCTCATCCAGGACCACAGCCGGATGAAGACATATGCGAGGACTCCATGCGACCGCACTCACGAGCAGCAGTTCCGACTTCTTCCCATCTCCCACCCAGAAGACTGGGCGACGGCGTCTGAGGAGTTCAAGCGCCGAGAGCCACCAATCTGAGCCCCAACGGGGCTTATTGGTCGACTTCAAGGACTCGTTCAGTTCAACCTGTCGCACCCCTCTCGACAGCGGCCAGTGTCATAGCACCGCTGTGATGCTGGCGCCCACCGCGGGAGAGGCCACCATCGAGAGGCCCAGACGCTCGGTTGCGTTGACGGCGGGCGGGGTCGGATCAAATTGAGGCCGCAGCGAGGTAACCCCATGTCAGCCACGACCACACTTCTACCCTTCCGCCGACTGAGAGGTCTCCGGACCAACTGGCCGCAGTCTCATTCCTCGCCCGCTACTCCGGCACACCCATCAGCTGTACGCTTTCCAACTACGCCGCTGGTTCACCTGGTGCGAGAGCAACGGCCTCGACCCGCGGCAAGGGATCTAACGCGCCCACGGCGAGCTCTACATCGGCCAGCTCCACGACTCTGGACCGATGGACTCCTCGATCGTCAGTTGATGCACGCGGTTCGGGGCTTCTTCCGGTTCGCCCACATCGACGGCCTGACTTGCCCCATATCGCCGCCTATGACTGTCAAGCCCTGAAAGGACGTCGGTGATCAGCGCGCCCTTAAAGTCCTCCCTCTCTCCCCTGCTCGCCGCACCCGAACACAGGCGAGCGCACATGCAGACCAACATGGGCCGCGTGCAACTTCACGCTCAAAGCGCGGGGCTGGGTCTCGCCCACCGAAGTTCATGGGAGGGTGCGAGTTTCTCGCCCGCCAACCAGGACTGAGGAACGACTAAGCGCTGGGTGATTAGTCGTTCAGGAAGAGGGCGATTTCTAGGCTGTCGCCTTCCCTACTGACCTTGTAGCGCTCTCCATTCTCGGACATGAGGAACGCTCGGACCGCCTCCAGGCCCAGCGAGGTATCCATGGCCAAGATGTCCTCGTCCGAAATCTTCGTCGCAACATTCATCGGGACGGGAAGTTTCTTCTCACGACGAGCCACATCTGCTCGTGCAGCCTCCACTGCGTCGTAGAAGCGCTGAACGGATGTCTCGCTGATGGCCACATTCTCAGGCTACGACACGCCCCATGCCGATTGTCGAATGACGTGTCGACGTGGATCTCTCGGCGAGCGAACGGATCTGAGGCGCGCTCGCAACCGCGAGGAACGGACCTCCACTCATTTTCCGACAGGTCAGCCATTGGTCCGTCAAATCAAGTCCTAAGAGTTGCAGAAGAGGCTTCTTCGCAGAAGACAGTGCGGCAGACTCGACGGCGTGCCGGTCCGCGCACCAAAAGGGGAGGACATTTTGATCGTCTGGGGACTGAAGTACCCACAAAGTGACCCGGCTTCGCGCTCGGCTCCGAAGTGGCCAGGGGAAAGTTGGATCTGGGCCGCTGATGAGTCGAGGTGTCGGGTCGTCGTAGACGTGGGGTGCGCCCAAGAGATCGGAGCGCGGGCCGCGCAGTCGCGACCCGACGTGGTCGTGCTGACACATGACGACGGCGATCACATCGGCGGGATGTGGGCCCTGCTCGTTCAATATGCGGAGAACCCCCAGTGGTCGAGACCCGAGCTCTGGCTGCCTGTGGAATGGCACTTCCTCGTGCAGGCGTTGGCCACTGCCATGGAGACGTCGCCTGCCGGATCGCAGACATACCCAGAGTCGTCCGAGACGAACGGGACAACCGGCCATACCGTCCTTGCCCCAGACACGATTGAACGATCGAGAGCGGCCCATGACGCTGCTCAAGACATCGGCGCCGCGAGTGTCGGCGGTGACACCGACCGCTATCGATGCGAGGAGCTAGAACGCGACAATGCCCGGGAGCTGGACGAGACGATCGGCGAGATCGCGGCTTCGCCCCTTCCTGCCGACCTAGTGGAGCAGTTGAGCAGGGCCCTTCCCGGTGTGGCCGCGGCGGTCAAGTCCGCGTCAGTCAACGGTTCTTCTCGACACCGAGCAGCGATCATCAGGGCAGCTAAGCAGATCGCGATGGCGATTGACCACGCGGAACTGGCAAGCGCCGTAGCGGAACTGCTGGCCCAGAATCGGGACGCGATCGAACAAGGTAAGGCATCAACCCTCCGCCTCCCAGAGCGAGCTGACGATGTCCCGTTGTCTCGCGAGGCCCGACCTGAGGCTCCTCAGGTAGATCCGGGCGGCGACAGTTCGCCAACTCAGCAGGAGCCGTGGGATGCAGACGGCGAGTGGTCCTGGTTCGACGTCCTCGGGGTGTTCGTCGTGGAGCGCCCCAGGCGTCTCCGGGTCTTCATCGCCGCGTTCGGGGGCTGCGGCTCCGGCACAGCGCTTTGTTGGCGTCTAGTGCGTCGCGGAAGCGTCTCCGATTCAGAATCCGATGGCGTCACGCAGGAGGATGACCGTCGCGCGCCCTGGCCTCGGGTCCGCGTTGATGGTGAGCAGGAAATTTACTGCGCTGGCCTGCCCATAGGCTGCTTGGGCGCGGGAGCTCTCGAGCGGTAGGGCGTGTTCCTCGAGCCGACGGGTGGCAGTCTCGAGATCCGGCACCACCTTCTGGGCGCCGACGACCCAGATGGCCCGAGCCCCACCGGCGTAGGCAGGCAGCTGGCTGCCGCTCGCTGAGGCTGCAACTACCGACCCCGTCTCCGTTACCGCGATGACGCTGCCGAGGACAAAGTGCGGACTCGCAGCAAGCTGTCGGATCGCCTCGGCGTCAGTGGATCGGTTCAGGGCGAGCACCTGCTGCCTGACCGACTGGTATCGCGTGCCGGAGTTGATGTCTTCGTCGATGCCGGACAGGCGAAGGGTCTCGCTGGCGGCGGTGAGCACGCGGGATCCGTCGGGTATCAGCTCGTGGACGCGCACCCGAGCGGCTGCGGCGTTCTCGAGGACCTCCGAGGTGAATCCGTGTGCTTTCAGTGCGGCCGCCGCTCGCTCCACGCGCTCATTCGTCGCGGGGAGCGCGAAGTCGACGGCCGTTCGTTCAGTGGGTGCCATGTTGCCTCCTCTGTTTCGACTTCCTAAGAGAAGGACGTTGCAGCCCTGCAAATAGTCACGACTGCCGTTGCCGAAGACCTGACTGGCTCATTGATATCGTTCGGAGGGCTGGTGCCAATCTTCGTTCCCGGTCCCCGGCTGCCAATGCCCGCCGATCCGGCGGGCCATCGGGGTCGATGAGGTCGCGGAACGGCTGATCATGCGTGTGGATTGCGGAGATACTCGTGACCGTCGTCGTCGGCTCGCGCCTCGGACGCCGACTGCTGGACGGCACTTGGAACGAAACGTATGTCTCTTACCCGGATCGTTCACGAGGCAGCGGCCTGATCGGTGTGGAGAAGTGGCTACCCAGGAGGGGAAGCTTGGGAGTGCGACATCACAAGATTCTCGAGCCGGAAGACACTCCGTAGGTGGTGCGACACGAAGTCGCTTTGCAAGTGGCTCGTTGAGCAGGAGGGTCGACGGCGGTGACGTTGATGATCCCGGTAGGTGTTCGACGGCCCGTCCCCGCTCTGACGTGCGTCGCTGGTAACGGTGGGTGCGAAGCTCAGGGCACACGGCTGCGTCACCACTCGGCAACCCTCAGGCGGCAGAGAGCAAACCCACCGCTTCGAGGATCGCTGGCAAGATCACCAGGACGCCACCCAGCAAAACGGGAGCACCACAGGCACCGACCAGCTTGACGCTCGTGCTGAGCGCAGCACGGCGCGCATGAGAGACCGCGAGGATTCCGAAGCCCGCGGCCGCCAGCATGAACGCAAGCAAGTACGCCACAGACTTGGCGTCGACATCGTCGGCGTCACCGGCGATACCCGCGAGCATGACGAATGCCTGGGTGAGGCTGCCGACGACGTACACCGCGACAGTGGCGAAGGCCGCCCATAACATCACCCCGACCAGCCGAGGCGCGACGAGCCGCGCACGGACGGCCAGGACCGCAACGCCCACCCCCACCAACTTAAGAACGACGACGAACCAGTTCACCACCGAAAGAGCCGTCGCTTCGTCCGCATACTGCCCGGTGTCGAAGTAGTTCGTCAGCTCGAACCAAACGCTGACCGCGGCAAAACCCGCGCACCAAAGAGCCATGACAACACCGACCACTACGACGGCCCGACTGGGCGCCTCGCGATGGTAGCGCCCAACGACCCACCTGGTTTCGGCCACGGATGCGGTCTTGGTCATCGAACACTTCCCTCATTTTCAGAATTGAAGGCTCTTGCTGGAGGCCTCAGCCCCCGGATGGGAGAGAGGGCGCTGAGGCGCTCGGGGAGCGCAGCAACATCCGGTCATGCTCTGGGACGAGCAAGACCGAAGATTGGTAACAACGACACCCGCGCGGCGAGGCCGCGCCTCTCGACGGCATGGCGCTACGCCACGCAATCAGCCAGTCGAATCGCGGCGTTTGGACCGCGACCATTTCCGCCGACTCACTTCGGCATCGGGACCGTGTCGATCTGCGCCAAAACTGATACCTGCCGTGGTCCTTCTGCCCTTGCCGGCTGCGCGAACTCGGGCTACCTCCCGTGAGCGCTCGGGTCTCCATGAGCCTGAACCTCCTCGCGACACCAGATCTCCACCGCGTCGGCGATGGATGCGCCTGACTTCAGGTCACCCTCGAGTGCGAGGGTCGAGCTCGCCTGCTGACGTGACCACCGACCGGTGAGCGCGGCAGTGGCGGTGAAAACAAGGATGAGGAATCCTACGCCAAGAAATGCTGCGCGGATGCCTGCGCGTTCGGCCAGCAGCCCAACGTAGGCGGGACCCGCGAGGTAGCCCAGGTAGGCGGTCGTCGCGACGATCGAAGTCGCCTCTCCGGCGACACCGGGCGCGACGGAACGCAACCCGTGACTCAGGAGTGTCGGGAACAGCAGCGCTGTTCCACCTGCCGCGATGGCCAGCCCACCGAGAGCCATCGGGACATTCGATGCAGCGGCCAGCACGACGGTGCCTACACAGGCGACGGCCCCGCCGCCCGTCAGAATTGCTACGGGATGGCTACGAGAGAGTGGCGCGAGGCTGAGACGTGTCACCGCGGCAGTCGCGGCGAAGGTTGCAGGGGCGAGCGCGGCCAGCTCGTGCGAGGCGTATACATCTGTGATCAGTATCGCCCCCCAGCTCTGATGCGCATTCTCGGTCGCGTATGCGAGCGCCCCGACGAGTCCTAGGGCCAGGAGCGGGTAGACCCGCCCTGCGGATGTCGACGGCAGCGCGGGTGGGAGCACCTGGACGCCCGTGGACTCACGTCGGTCTGCATGGTCGAGGGATGCGCCTGTCCACACCAGGGCCGATAGCGCCAGACCTGTCAGAGCGGCGATGCCCAGGCTCGTGAGCAGGTTCGCTCCGACCGCGGCGAGCGCTCCCATACCAAGGCTGGAGACGACGACCGCCGCAGAGAAGGATCCATGTGCGCGGGTGAGGACGGGCCGCGAGGTTCGTCGCTCCGCATCGCCCGCCATGGTGTTGATCGCGACATCTGCGGCACCGGAGCTCGCACCGACGACAAGCATGCATATCGCGACCGAGACAGCGCCCTTGGACCCCATCGCGACCATCACAGCCGAGGTGCTGAGCAGGGCGAGACAACAGGCAGAGCCCCGGACCCCGTGACGATCGATCAACCTGCCGGTGAGACGCATGGCGGGCAAGGCCCCCACGCCCACACACAGCAGCGCCGTTCCGAGCTCTCCATCGGTGAGTTCGGCCTGAGTCTTGATGGACGGAAGCACAGCACCCCAGCTCCCCCAGAACACGCCGAACGACGCGAACGCGAGGTGAGGACTCAAACGGGCGACTACGGAGCGGCGAAAGACCATGTGTGTAACGATACACATATACTGTTTGCATGGTCGGTCACGGGAAGCGCCCCACGCTCAAGGACGTCGCTGCTGCGGCGGACGTCGGCGTCATGACGGTGTCCTACACCTTCAACCAACCCACGCGCGTGGCCGAAGAGACCAGGCGTCGCGTGATGGCTGCTGCCGAGCGCATCGGATACCTGCGACCCGACAGCACAGCCCGAGCGCTTCGGTCAGGACGCACCCACCAGCTCGGCGTCGTCATCGGCGAGCACCTGTCCTACGCCTTCGACGACCCGCAGGCGCGGTTGTTCCTCGCCGGCGTCGCAGATGTGTGCGTCGAGGAAGACCTCGGCATGATGCTCATTCCCACCCGCGGCGACGACTCGGACGTCGATCGTGTCCTTGGAGCAGCTGTTGACTCCTTCGTCATTTGGACCACCACGAGAGACGATCCGGTGCTGGACGCCATCGTTCGCAGCAGGAGGACCGCGGCGATCCAAGGCGGCCCCATGACCGACGGCATCGTGTGCATCACCCAGGACGACCGCAGCGCAGCAGCAGCCGTCGCCACAGAGGCCCTCCGTCATGTGGGAACGCCACTCATCGTCAGTTTTCCGCTCGACCGCCAGCGACTGGCCTGCGTCGGACGAGGAGGAGACCTACCGGAGAGCGTGCTGTTTCCAGTCACTGAGAAGCGGCTCGCCGGCTACCGCGACGCTCTGACGAACGCCTCGCTCGACTGGGACTCCACTGTCGTCACTGTCGTCGAGCGAAACCGTCGACACGACGCAGAGCTGGCCGTCCGCGCAGCACTTCCTGGCCTCGACGGACCCCTCGTGGTGCTGGCCATGAGTGACGAGCTGGCACTTGGAGCCGACGACGCCCTTTCCGGTGGCCCACATACAGCCGCAATAACCGGGTGGGACGCGAGCGTCGAGGCGCAGGAATCCGGGATCATCACCGTCACGAATCCCCTGCGCGAGCAGGGAAGACTCTGCGCACAGGCTGCGCTGGGTTCCGGTGTCGATCCAGAAGTGGAGTGGAATATCGTGGTGCCCGTTCGGGGGTCAGGTCACTGACGTCTGCACGTCATGGCGGCGGCTTTTTGACGACTTCAGCGACGGCCCGAAGCCGGTGTTGCCTTGCCAACCTCAGCCAGGGCACGGTCACACCGAGCTGAGCTGGACAAGAGGTTGAATGCGAGACACGATCAGCGAACGTGGCTCCCCGACGCGACTGGACCGACAATCACGTCGGGGCTCATTGATCGGAAGCTTGGTCAGCCTGCCCGGAGTGTGTCTGGTCATCTCCGATCAGCACTCCGGACCGGTGGCGGCGTTGAAGCGATCCTTTCAGGGTTCCGGACATCAGGGGTGCCGGGTGCGCTTCGCGCGCAGCCTGCTCACCCACATGCCCAAGTCCCGCGTCGGCTGGTCGCCGCGCTTCCGCAAGGTCTTCGCCCGACCCGACCCCGAGGCCATCAGCAAGGCGTGGAATGAGGTCCGTGACCATCTCGCCAGTTCGTTTCCGAAGGTCGGTCCGTTGATGGACGAGGGCAAGGCCGAAGTGCTGACGTTCACCGGCTTCCCCAAGGCTCATTGTCGCAAGATCTGATCCACCAACCCAATATCGAGAGGTCCACTGATCACGCCTCATCGAGAGCGGCAGGTAGGGCACCGAGGACCCACCCCGCGGGGCTCTGTCTTGCCGAAGCGCTCTGGCTGGAACGTCTAACACTGCGCGGGCACCGGGAGCTCGGCGCGCCGGCTGGCGGAGACGGCCGTTACGAACGCGTGCTGCGATCCGTCATCGTAACGAGGAGCCCGACGGGCTGAACGGAACGATGGAGGATCACCTGTGAACACGGCACTTTGGATCATCGCTGGCGTCATGACGGCCGTCTACCTAGGCGGTGGCGCCGCCCTGGTCCTGCTGACCAAGCAGAAGTACCGCTCACTGTCCCCGACCTGGCAGTACGCCGACGACTTCGGCTCGGGACACCTCAAAGCGATCGGGACGATCAAGATGGTGGGGGCGGTCGGCCTGATCATTCCGCCGGCCGTCGGCGTCGCGACCGTGCTGACGCCGCTTGCCGCGTCAGGCCTTACGCTCATCATGGCGGGCGCGGTCACCACCAGGTTCCGGCGGAACGAATGGACCTATCTGGTCGGAGACGTTCTGTTCCTCGCCCTGCTGGCCTTCCTGGCATGGGGACGGTTCAGCCTCGAGCCCTTCTGACCCAGAATGCCACTGGACCGAGACACTCTCCGGGAAAGCGACACTCTCATCTCTCGAACTCTCACGGCGCTGATGGATCTCGGAGAAACCGGCGACGCGAACGTGGCCTGCTGACGTTGGCGCTCGCACGGATCGGATGCACGCTCAGTCTGGCGCGACGCCAGTTGCGGCTGCGGAGATCACCTCTCGCCTTGGAGGCTCGACGTCGTGCGCGTGCTGGTGACCGGAGGATGAATCGCGACATTGCCGATGCCCTCTGCCTCTTTCAGCAACTGGGACGCCGACAGGTCTGCCCCTGCTGAGCCGAGCTGCGACACATACCCGTGCCATTGCGCCTTCGCCGCCTTCGATGACGGGTCACGCTCGCTCACGAAATGCCACTGCGGCTCAGGCACAATCATGGACGTTGCCTATTTCGAGCGAGCCCGGCAGTTGCCATCCCGTCTCGACGGCCGCCCCCCCCATCGGCTTCCTCAACCATGGCGTCCCGACATCCCCGGCCTGTCAACGCGAAGGCGTGTCCGCATGACGCCGGACTCCTGACTTACGCCTCGACAGCCTGCACGCGGATGTTGATGCCGAGCATGGTGGCTCCGACTTCTGAGCGCGGCTGGTGTTGCGATCCAGCCGGAAACACCACGTAACTCCCCGCCGAGTAGGTTTCATCTCCGTCAATAACTTCACCGCTGAGGACGAAGTACCGCTCCTCGGAGTCATGATGATCGATTGCCGGCCATTGCGTACCAGGGGCGAAGTCGATGATCCATCCCCTCGCGTAATCAGTCTCATGCAGATCGCGTCGGACGATCCCATCGATTACCTTGCGGCGCTCGGCCGTCTCGGTGTTGACGACTGTCGGCGATGGCTGGGTGGCGTGCGATTGGAATGTCATGACCCGATTTTGGGCCCGCGCACGCATCCGTGCGAGCGACTATCTGACAGGTCCCAACTGTTTCCTGCCAATCATCGCACTTACACCGGGATGACCGAGCCGCGCAGTTCTGAAGTGCCGCACGCGGGTGCGCGCCCAAGGGTCAGCCGGGTCACTGTGGCCACCGAGAACCGCGCCAGCGAGTTCAATGCTCGCACCCGCTGGACCAGACTTCACACCGCCTGACGGCATCATCGGCCACACACGATCAGGACTCGGAGAACCAGTCACACACCGCCGACCACCAGGGTCAGCGACTCAACCGCCAGCCAGACGAAACATCGATGCTGATAGACCGACCGGTCCGAGCTCCGGGATCCAGCCCTCGAACGACCCATCTGGGCCGAGCTCCGCCAGTGTCAGACTCGATCCTGCCCAGATCCCGGGCCTCCCCCGCGTAGTGATGCTCAGCTGCGTCGATGGAGTTCTGTGGTGATCTGTTCGCGGTCGGCGCCCGTGCTCAGCAGGATTCGCAGCAGGACGCGCGCTTTGAAGGCATCGAGGTATCTGGCATTGAGGAGGCCGCGCCGCTGCAGGTCGATCTCGCAGCCCACGGCCCCATACGTCTTGCGCAGGACTGGGCCAGCCCCGGTGCGAGATGCAAGCACCACCGGGATCCTCTGCGCGATGTCTGCCAGCCGGTGAGCCGTGGAGGCTGCAACGTGGCCACCGCCCAGTGCTGCGACGACAAGCCCGTCGTGAGTCTCCTCGACGCCGTCCAGGAGAAGTCCGTCGTCGTCGAAGGATGCGGTGTAGAGCGCCACGCGCGTGCAGGCCGCAGTATCGGGATCCGGGCAGGCGAGGGACGGTAGTCGGCGCGGCACATTGAGGGCTGTGAACCGGTTCTCAATCACATGTCCGATCGGTCCCTGGTTGGGCGAGCCGAAAGTCGCGAGGCTCGTACTGTGCTGCTTGCGGACCCACCGCGCTGCATGCACCTCGTCGTTGAACGCCACGGCAGCGCCCATGCCTCGCGCTGCCGGGTCCGCTGCGACGACTGCGGCTGCCAGCAAGTTGGCTGGACCGTCTGGGCCGGCGAGCGTGGCGTTGCGCATTGCGCCCGTGACGACGAATGGCTCGTCGCAAGGCCAGAGGAGGTCGATCAGATATGCGACTTCCTCGAGGGTGTCAGTGCCCAGGGTGAGGATCACCCCGGCGTGCTCGCCTGAGACCAGCTCGGATGCCTGGCGGACGATGTCCAGCACTGTCGCGAGCTGCAGGGAGGCGCTCGGCACCGGCACCACGTCATGCACGTCGATTTCGTGGCCGATCTCCGTCAGTCCGGGAGTCATGTCGACGAAGTCGCGCCCGCGGAGGCGAGGGGTCGCGCCGCTGCTTCCACGGGGCGTCGTCATGGAGATCGTGCCGCCGGAGGTGAACAGTGCGAGTGTCATCGGTCTATCTCTCCCACGGAGTGAGGGTCGCGATCGACCCGGAGTCTGTCCTCACCATCGCCGTCGCGGAGGACTCTTACGGCACGTGGTCACGTCGTCACCAGATCGATCGCGTAGACGAGCTCCGCATCATCGTTCACGCCAGTCCGTGTGAAACCCACGCGCTCGAGGGTCCGCTGTGAGGCGACATTGTCCTCGTCCGTGTGGGCGAAGATGCGGGACAACCCGTGTTGGCGGCCCAGCGCCACGAGCGCGTGGGCAGCCTCTGCTGCGTACCGTCTCCCACGCGCGGACGGAGCGAGCCCGTATCCGATCTCCACAGAGCCGTTGCTTGGCTTGCCCTTGAATCCGATGCCACCGATCGTCCATCCGTCGACAGCCCGAATGATCCGGTAGTAGCGGAACGGACCTTGATCACCATGCGTGTCCGAGGCCTTGAGGAATGCCGTGAGCGCGTAGAGGTCCCCGTCCAACGGATAGTCCTCCATCCAACGGTCTTCGCAGCCGCGTCGGCGGGCGATGATGCGTTCGGCTTCGGCGGTGTCGACTGGATGCAGCGTCAGCCTCTCGGTCTGCAGCTCGGTCACGGCGGGTGAAGACGAGGCATCTCCGCGCGGTCGGCGCACTCCCGGGTCGGTCGGCATTCGGCGAGCCTCCTGCGTGTCGCGTAGTAGCGCCCACGTGTCCGCCACGGGACCCACGTGGCCGAGCTTGTCCGGGTTCATCACGGCGCGGATCGTCTGGACCTGGCCCTCGAAGATCTCGAGTGTCAGGGTATTCACGACTCGGCCCTCCTGGTCGCGCAGAACGGCGCCGGGGTGACCGTTGACCTGTTGCAGTTCCACGCTTCCGCCAATCCGCAGGAATGGCGGTGCAAGCGTGGCAAGGAGTCGGGACACCTTCTCGGCGCCGAGAATCCCACTCCCCCATTGGGGTGCGTTGCCGCCGCTGTCTCCGACCATGGTGACATCGGCGGCGAGGAGATCGCGAAGCCCCTCGACATTCCCCTCACTGAAGGCGTCAAAGAACCTTTCGGCGAGCTGGTCACGCGCCTCGCGGTCGGCCTCGAATCGCGGTCGCCCGGTGTCCATGTGGCGGCGGGCTCGAACGACGAGTTGGCGGCATGCCGCTTCGGAGCGTCCAACAGCCCGAGCGATCTCGTTGTAGTCGAAGTCGAACACCTCCCGAAGCACGAAAACGGCACGCTCCAGAGGACTGAGTCGCTCCATCAGCACCAGGGCAGCCATGGACATTGAGTCGGCGAGCTCAGCCGACCGTTCTGGATCTTGGTACGGGTCGCCGAGCAACGGTTCGGGGAACCACGGCCCGGGATAGGTTTCCCGCCGCTTCCTTGCCGAGTTGAGGACGTTGATCGAGACCCTGGTGACGATCGCCGACAAGAAGGCCTTGACTGATGTCGGGGTGGTCGTTGAGGAATCCCATCGGAGCCACGTCTCCTGTACGGCATCCTCGGCGTCGCTCACGCTGCTCAGGATTCGGTACGCAATTGAGAAGAGCAGTGGCCGCAGCTCTTCGAACTGGGCCGCCTTCTCGCTCCGTATCACTGCAGCTCCTCCTTGAAGCCCTCTCGCCAGGACGGGTAGCGCAGTTCCCAGCCGAGTTCTCGCTTGGCCTTGGCGTTCGTGAAGCCGCGTCCCTCGGTCATCAGTGTCACCGCGAAGTCGCCGGCAAGCACTCGGGCAAGCCAGACGGGGACCTGCATGGGCGGTTTGGCACCCGCGCAGGCAGCGAGGTGAGAAAGCCACTCGCTGACCGGAGCCGGCTCGTCGTCGACGATGTTGAACACGCCCTGTGCCTTCTGCTCGAGGGCGAGAACCGTCGCGCTGGCGGCGTCGTCGAGGTGCACCCAGGACGTGTGACCGGGACCGCCACCGACGAGCGGGAACTGTCGTTTGCGTACGACCGCGACGGTGTCGTCGATAGCGCCTGGCCCGTAGAGCCAGCCGTACCGCAGGGCAGCGCCGTCGACCTCGGCGATCGCGTCTTCGAGGTGACGGATCGCGTTCGCCCCCGGACGCATTCGCCCCTCCCCCGGGTCCAGCGGGTCTTCCTCTGTCTTGACCCAGACACCGGTGCGCTCGCCGTTCCAGCTGGCGTAGCTCTGCGCCACGATGTGCGAGACACCGGTTGCCTGTGCTGCAGCAATCAGGTGGTCGGTGCCTTCGGTGCGGAGGCGGTTGGTGATGGCGAACCATCGGTCAGGATGCTTCATGTCGGGCTTCGGGGAGATGGAGGTCATCTGGTGCGCGATCGCATCCGGTTGCGCAGCTGCGACCGCCTCACCCACCGAGGCTGCGTCGAGCCCGTCCATCAACACGCCTTCGGCACCCATCTCGTCAAGCATGGCCAACTTGGCCTCACTTGTCGTCGTTGCGGTCACCCGGTGGCCACGAAGCACCAATTGCGGCACGAGGCGCCGACCCAGCACGCCGGTCGCGCCTGCTACGAACACATGCACGTGTCTCTCCTCCTCAGGACGCTGGGCCAAGGGGTCAGGTGGCCCCGCATCACCAGGGCACCGGGCCTTCCTCGGCAAAGAACCCTGCGGTCGGTCCGTCGGCGTCGAGTGTGGCGAGGCGCACCAGAATCGCGGCGCCCTGCGCGACCGTGAGGAACCCGGTGTGGTTGTTGCTGTCGGTGGCGACAAAACCAGGCGCGACGGCGTTGACGAGGAAGCCGTCCTTACGCAACTCGTTGGCGTACTGCACCGTCAGGGCGGTCAAGGCCGTCTTGGAGGGCGAGTACGCCGCCGACGGCACCAGTGCTGAGAGAGGCCCGTCGGGGTCGCTGTTGAGCGTCAGCGACGCCGCGTGGCTGGCGACGTTGACGATACGTGGCGCTGGCGACCGCCGCAGGAGTGGGAGCATCGCGTTGGTCATGGTGATGACTCCGAAGACGTTCGTCTCGAAGACCTCTCTGACCATGTCCACGTCGACGGCGCTGGGGATCTGGTTCTGCGCGTCATCCGGCGAGACCTGACCCGATCCAGTGATGCCGGCGTTGTTGATCAGTACGTCGAGGTGGCCGTAACGCTCCCCGACCAACTTCGCGACGTCATGAACGCAGACCGGGTCGGTAACGTCCAGCGTGACCGCATGCGCGTCGCACCCCAGGCTACGGAGAGCCGCGGCAGCCTCGTCGCCGCGTCCTGCGTCCCTGGCGCCGATCAACACCGTCATGCCAAGCGCCCCGAGCTGCTCAGCGGCACCTCGGCCAATTCCCTTGTTCGCTCCGGTCACCAGGGCGACGGCTTGGTAGGTGGTGGTTTGCTCGTTCAAGGCAATTCCTTGCTGTGGGAGGGATGGGTCCGTCTCAGAACCTTTCTTCGAACCTGAGACAAGACAGCCCGGCCACCTGTGACATCGACGGCAAGAATGCGTGGCGACCGAGTCGGCAGTGAGCCTCGAGTGGCTGTCCCGGGTCCATGCTGGCGCCAGCGAGCTTCGGGAATAGGACGCCGTATCCCGCCCGGGTTGCGGGGCGGTCAGCCGGTGAAGGGTTCCAACGCGAAGCGCCCGCTAGCCACGAAGGCAGCCAGGGCAAGGTAGAACGCGTCTCCCAGCGCGGCTTTGGTCTCACCGCGGCGGATCCGCATGATCGTGGCGCCGGCCATCATCAGTGCCAGGCCGGTGGCCGCCAGCGGGACGAGTATGGGCGCGACGTCGAGCACGGCGGGCAGGATCAGGCCCGCGGCGCCAAGGATCTCCAGCGCTCCGATGGTTTTGAGGGTGCCGGGCTGGAAGTCCAGGGTCCAGCGCGCGGCCTTCATCATCGTCGCCATCTTCTCGCGCGGGACGAACAGCTTCCCCAACCCGGAGAGCAGGTAGATGACGGTCAGCAGGGTGGTGACGATCCACAGTGCGGTGTTCATGAGTCTTGTCCTTGGTACAGCGTCCAGAGGCTACGGGCAGGCCCGGGGTCGTCCCCGGGTCCGCCTGAGCCTCAGCGTTTGCCGCGGAGCGTCTGTCAGCCGAACTGTCCCGGCTCGTATTCGCCGCCGGGCGTCCGGGTGATCACGTTCAGCCGGTTGAAGGTGTTGATCACGCAGATCAAAGCCACCAGGGCCATGAGCTGGTCCTCGTCGAAGTGCTTGGCGGCGTTCGCCCACGCCTCGTCCGTGACGCCGCTGGAGTCGGCCAACCGGGTGCCCTGCTCGGCGAGCTCCAGCGCCGCCCGCTCAGCCTCGGTGTAGACGGTGGTCTCCCGCCAAGCCCCGACCAGGTTGATCCGCACCATGCTCTCGCCGGCGGCCGCGGCGTCCTTGGTGTGCATGTCCAGGCAGCCGCCGCAGCCGTTGATCTGGCTGGCGCGGATCTTCACCAACTCCTGCACCGCCTTGGGCAACGCGGAGTCGGTGATGGCCTTGTTCGACGAGATGATGTGCTTGGCCCACTTCGCCCCGATCTCGTTGGCCATGGGGTTGATCCGGGTTTCCATCGGGTCTCCTTCGTCTTTTGGATGCCTGCACCTTCTTGACGGAGCCCACCGCAAAAAGGTAACAACCCCCATGCGACTTACGTGCGCCACTGGGGTCGCGCGCGCAGGCCCATCGTGTGCAGGCGCCGACTGGGCCGCGCCAGGCCAACCCCCGGTCCTGCGCGCCGTCACGCCAAGGAGTGCGGCGCAGGATGCCCCACTCGTCGAGCGCGGCGGCCAGTGTGTTCTGCCGGGACGCCGCTAACCACTTGCCCACCACCACCAGCGGCGCGGTCGCCTGCCCCTACTCACGGGTGCGGAATGGCGAGCACAAGTTCAACCACTACGCGAGGTGGGACGGCCAGTGCGCCCGCACACGAGGTTTCTGTGGGCCGTCGGGATCACGCTGCTCCTCGAGTAATCGTCCAGACTGCGTCTGCCCGATGCGAGCCGATCAGGACCCGGTGCGTTGACGCCTCGCCGCATCCAGTATCGAGGCGCCCGGACTGAGCTCTGTCGTGGCCATCTACACGGCGCGGTGTAGATCAGTTCAGACGCCATCCCGCTTCATCGGGCGTAGCGCCGCGCGTAGGTCGCCGACCGGTCCGAGGTGACGGAGCTTGTCCGGGTTGGTCACTGAGCGGATGGTTTGGACTTGTCCGTCGAGGATCTCCAGTGTCCAGACGCCGATGACATTGTCGTCCCGGTCACGCAGGACGGCTCCGGGTTCACCGTTGAGCTCGAGTCGTTCGATGGTCGCGCCGGTGGCGAGTAGCGGGGGCACCGTGGCGACCAGGATCCGGGCCGCCTTGGCGGCACCGAACAAGCCGCCTTGCCCGCCGGCTTTGCCGCCACCGTCGTTGATGGTCACGACATCAGCAGTGAGAAGCTCTCGCAGTCGGTCGAGGTCTCCGCCGCGGAGGGCGTCGAAGAAGCGGTCGGCGAGCTCGGTCCTCTTACGCCGGTCGGCCTCGAAGCGCGGCCGGCCCTGCCTCATGTGGCCGCGGGCTCTGGAGGCCAGCTGTCGGCAGGCCGGCTCTGATCGTCCCACCGCTACGGCGATCTCGTTGAAGTCGAACTCGAACACCTCGCGGAGCACGAACACCGCGCGTTCGAGCGGGCTGAGCCGTTCCAGCAGGAGTAGCGACGCCATCGACACCGAGTCGGCTAGCTCGGCCGCGCGCGCTGGGTCGTCGTATGGGTCAGCGGACCGGGTCTCGGTGGGCAACGGCTCGGGGAACCACGGTCCCACGTAGGTCTCCCGACGGACCCTCGCCGAGCGAAGCACGTCGATCGAGATCCGGGCGACCACTGCGGACAGGTAGGACTTCAGCGACTCGGGCCGGACCGTGCTGGAGGTGTAACGCAGCCACGTCTCCTGCACCGCGTCCTCGGCCTCGGTGACACTGCCCACAATCCGGTAGGCGATCGAGAACAGCAGCGGGCGAAGCGACTCGAACTCGCGGGCTTGCGTCATCTGGCTGGTCTCCTGCTTCCGGTGGTCCCTGGGGTGCATGTCCATGAGACGACGCAGACGACCGATCTGTGACATGTCCGCCGTCAGCCGGTTGATGTCACACACCGGCCTGTTGTCTCGTCTCAAGGGCGGACGCCACCACGAGGGTGGCCTCGCAAAAGGAGACGCATGAACATCGCACTGTGGATCGTGGCCGGCGTGCTGGCCGTCGGCTTCTCGGCTGGCGGCGTTGCCATGCTGGCGATGTCCAAGGAACGGTTCCGTGCCATCAGCCCGGCCCAGCACTACGTCGATGACTTCGACCCTCGGTTCATCAAGGCACTCGGCGCCCTCAAGGTACTGGCCTCGATAGGACTGATCCTGCCCGCCGCACTCGACATCGCACCGGTGCTGGTACCACTCGCCGCACTCGGCCTCATGCTGATCATGGCCGGAGCGGGAACCGCCCGGATCATGCGTCGCGAGTGGCACAGCCTGTTGGGCGACCTCGCCTGGTTCACTCTGGCGGCGTTCGTCGCGTGGGGACGATTCGGGCCCGAGTCATTTGGGAGCTGAGACCGCCATGCTTTCTGTTCAATCTGTGACCTCGAGCCCTGAGTTTCGCCATCCCTCTGACAGAGCACTCGAGGAAGGTGCCTACATGATCGAAGCAGGACCCCCAGATGCGCTGGCTGAAGCGTTCGATGAACACCGCGCGCGGCTTGTGGCGGTCGCCTACAGGATGCTCGGCTCTCGTGCCGACGCCGAAGATGCCGTGCAGGAGGCATGGCTGCGGCTTGCCCGCCAGGATCCGGACTCGATCGAGAACCTGACCGGCTGGTTGACCACCGTCGTCGGCCGGGTCTGCATCGATGCGCTCCGCTCACGCAATATCCGGCCGGAGACGTCCTACGACGAGCACCTGCCCGAACTGGTCGTGGCCGAGGACGCCGAAGCCGGGCCAGAGGACGAGGCAGTACTGGCCGAGTCGGTTGGACTCGCGCTGATGGTAGTGCTCGAGACCCTCAAGCCGGCCGAGCGGCTGGCGTTCGTGCTGCACGACATGTTCGCAGTGCCGTTCGACGAGATAGGTCAGGTCGTCGGAACATCGACCGACGCTGCCAAGATGCTCGCCTGGCGGGCTCGCCGCAAGGTACAGGACACCCCCCGGCCCACCACTGAGCGCCGGCAGCAACGCGCGGTCGTCGACGCCTTCCTCGCCGCCGCCCGGGACGGTGACTTCGAAGGTCTGCTAGGCGTCCTGGATCCAGAGGTGACCTGGCGCGTGCACTCGGCGCGCGGCTCAGTCGTCAGGCAGGGAGCATCCAGCCTGGCCGACAAGCTCAAGCAGGCGAGGCGGGTGAAGTTCACCGCGCGCCGGGTGCTCGTGAACGGAGAGCCAGGCGTCGGAGTGTGGGACCTTGAGGGCCGGGTGCGTGGCGTGATGGCATGCACGGTCATCGATGGTCGCATCGTCGCGATGGAGTCTGTGATCGATCCGGCTCGGCTTGCAGCGATCGATCTGCCTGCAGTTCCTGAGTGAAAGCCGATCCGGTGATGCCGGCGTTGTTGAATCAAGGACATGGGACCCGAGTGGCCGCCGGATCACCAACGGGCGATGAGTGGTGTCCCTGGTTCATGCTGGCGCCACGCCTCGGCAAGTCGGACGAGGCGGGCGGGCGCTGCGATGCCGCGCACGGTTGCGATCCTCCCGTTGGCGATGTCGAACCCAACTGCGCCAATCACCTGGTCTCCTATGACGAAGAGGATGGCCGGGGTCCCGTTGACGAGCGCGTAGTGGACGGCAGGTGTGCCACCGGCAAGTCGCCGTTTGGCAGGCGTGGGATTGAAGCCGGCTCGTGCGACAGCCGCGATGCGCTGCGGAGTGTCGTACTGCAGCAGCCTCTCGGTCAGTCCGGCGCCGTCGGAAATTGCGGTTGCGTCATCGGTGAGCAGCCTCACCAACCGCTCGGTACGGCCGGAGGAGGCGGCGGCGAGAAACTCCTCGACGATCCTGCGGGCGGATCCCGGGTCAACTTCGGTGCCGCGACGACGCGCGGCCGTGATACGGCGCCGGGCCCGGTGGAGGTGCTGCTGGCTTGCGGACTCGGTGATGGCGAGAATCTCGGCAAGCTCGCCGTGGCTGTAGGAGAACGCTTCGCGGAGGACGTATACGGCCCGTTCGTGGGGTGACAAGCGCTCCATGAGGGTCAACACCGCCAGGGACACCGATTCGCGCTGCTCAAAAGTCTCGGCCGGACCGAGCATCGGGTCACCGTCGAGGAGTGGCTCGGGCAGCCAGTCACCCGCGGTGCGCTCGCGACGGACCTGTGCCGAACGAAGGCGGTCGAGGCACAGGTTGGTGACGACCTTCGTCAGCCATGCTTCGGGCACCTGGATCTGCTGCCTGTCGGCAGCCTGCCAGTGCAGGAACGCATCCTGCACGACGTCTTCGGCGGCGGCGGCGGATCCCAGCAACCGATAGGCCAACGAGGCCAGCCGGTTTCGGCTGGCCTCGAACCGATCCGTGTCGAAGCGGTCAATGGCGCTGCTCTCCACTCTCGCCACTCTAGGCGGCTGCGCGATCGTCGTCTCGGCTGGACGCAATCGCTGCAGCGGTCAGACGTCGCTGGCGCTTGGGCATGCCGAAGGTCGGGTGCGAGACCGCCCACAGCGAAATCTTGACGATGCCCGCCTTGATGCGGGCGGCCTTGCGGCCGCCCATGTACTTCGGCTTCGGGTGTCCTTTGGCGTCGACCGTCTGGAGGATCCCGTCCCGCCGCCCGAGGCTGATGTGGTTGCCCGGGTAGACCAGCTTGGTGTATTCAATCTTGCGGCCGGTCAGGCGGCCCACGATCGCGTCCATGGCCTGCCCACCGGTGTGGCCAGCCGAAGCGCAGGACATCGGCAAGGGTCGGCCGTTGTCGCCGATGGTGTAGACGCTGTCGCCGGCCGCGTAGACGTTCGGGTGCGAGACCGAGCGCATGGTGCGATCCACGACGATCTGACCGGTCGAGGCGACCTCCAGTCCGCTGGCAGCAGCGATCGGGTTCACCGAGAACCCGGCGGTCCACACGGTCGCGTGGGACGCGAAGACAGTGCCGTCGGTGGCGATGACTTGTGTCGCCTCGACGGCTTCGATGGTGGTGTGCTCCACCGCGGTGATACCCAGCCGCTCGCAGGTCCGGCGTAGGTGACGGCGGGCCCCGGGTGAGAGCCGGGCCCCCAGTTCGCCTCGGGCGATCAGCGTCACCGAGAGGTTCGGCCGGGACTCGGCGAACTCGGCGGCGGACTCGATGCCTGTCCATCCGTCGCCGACTACCAACACCCTGCCGCCATCACCCAACTGGTCCAGGCGCTCGCGGAGGCGCAGAGCAGCCGGACGACTGGTGACGTGGAAGGCATGCTCGGCAACTCCCGGGACCCCGTGGTCGGCGACGGCGCTGCCCAGCGTGTAGAGAAGGGTGTCGTAGCCAATCTCTCCACCGCCCGCGGGGTCGGCCACAGTGACGATCTGGCGCTCGGGGTCGACGGCGGTGACTCTGGCCACGCGTAGCCGTATCCCGGTGCCCGCGAAGACGTCGGCGAGTGCTGGACTGTCGATGTGCTGGCCTGTCGCGAACTGGTGCATGCGCAGCCGCTGGACGAACTCCTCCTCAGCGTTGACGACCGTGATCACCGTGTCCGTCGGGGACAGTCGGCGCACCAAGTTCCCGGCCGTGAAGGCTCCGGCGTAGCCGGCGCCCAAGACCACGATGCGGTGCTTCGTGTGTTGTTCATGTCGGTTCGATTGCTCCATGTCACTTGAGCGGAACGGAGCGCTGATTGATGACAGGCATCGGGTGTGATGTGGATCACACCCTAGCGTGGCGGCCAGCATCGGAAGCGCTTCACGACCCAAGCGATCTAGTTCAGTACAGCTGACGCGAGGTTGGGACCGAACGCGCCGCCGAGCAGGTATGCGAGCATGACGAGCCCTGTGGCGGTGGAACGATCTTGTGTGGGTGCGGACTCGGTGGCGGGCGAAATGAGCGCCGCGAGCCCGCTGGTTGCCGCGAACACTGCCCCGGCGGGTACCAACAGGAGCGCCCCCGACGTGTTCGCGAGAGCAAGAGCGACGGTGAGGCCACCCGCCAGCACCGGAACAGCGATAGCGACGCGCTGTGACGCGCGGGACCACGATGTCCAGCACCATGCGGCAAGGGAGCCGGCGAGCAGAGCCGACAGCTGCGCGAATCCCACGCGGCCGTCCTCCCAGCCGCAGCAGCGGGACGCTAATCGGGGGAACAGGTAGAGCAGGGCGAAGTAGGAGGTCGAAAGCGTCAGCACCAAGAAGCTGCTGGTGAGGAAGGCGCCGTTTCGGAGCACGGCCAGCGGCACGAAACCGTGCGGGCGTACCCGGATGCGGATCGCCACCGCGATGAGCGCCAGGACCGCCATCACCCCCGCGTGCGCGGGGATGTGAGGTAGCAGAACCAACGCGGTGACCAAGAACGCAAACGCCGCAGCACCGATGCCGTCGAACGTGCCGGTCCGCCGGTCGGCCACCATCTGCGAGACAGCGATATGGCGAACGCGCGGGATGGCCACCAGGCTCACCGCCGACACGCTCAGCGCCAAGCGCCACGAGACTGCTGTGCTGAGCAGCTCACCGACGAGCGGTCCTGCCGCACCGATTGCCCCGTTGGCCGCGGTGATCGAGCCGCGAACTCGTGTGGAGTCGGCCAGAGTCATCGCCAGCGTGAAGAGGCCCGCCCCGCCCGCTCCCTGAGCAAGACGGCCGCAGGCCAGCACCGCCAGCGAGGGGGCCAGCACGACCAGCAAGGACCCGGCTCCGACCAAGGCTCCACAGCCAACCAGCACGGTCGTAACCCCATAGCGGCGGAGTACGGCGCTGGTCACCGGGGTAGCTACGGCGGCGGCCAGACCGAACGCGATGGCCACCCAGACGACCAGAGGGAGCGGCTCCTCCAAGCTCGAGCTCAACCGGTCGAAGAGCAGGACCGGGCTGTTGGCAGCGAGCGCGGTGGGGGAAGCGAGCAGGACGAGGCTCCAGCGGCGACTCGAGGGATGGGGCGGCGCAGGCGCGGTGATCAGTTGCGTGGTCATGACTTACACAGTAGCGTCTACTTTGTAGACTGTAATGTGCACATAGAGGAAGAGGAAGATGATGGCTGCACGTCAACTGCGCGTCCTGGGTCTGTCGGGCAGCTTGCGCACTCGGTCCTACAACGCTGCTTTGTTGCGCGGGGCGCGCGAGCTGTGTCCGGTGGGAACCACGGTCGAGGTATTCGACGAACTCGGCACGCTGCCGCTGTACGACGAGGATCTGGACGATGACCCGTTGCCGTCCGCGGTGGCTCATCTCCGCAGCCGGATCGAGGCTGCTGACGGGGTTCTGTTGGTCACCCCCGAGCACAATGCGTCTGTTCCGGCAGCGTTGAAGAACGCGCTGGACTGGGCCAGCCGACCGACTGGGGCCGCCGCGCTGACTGGTAAGCCGGTGGCAATCGCCGGGGCGTCGCCCGGAGCGCTCGGGACGGTACGCGCCCAGATCGCGCTTCGCCAGGTTCTCTCCGCCATCGATGCAAAGGTATTGGCCCGCCCCGAGGTGTTGGTCTTCCGCTGTCATGAACGCATCAGCCCAGACGGCACGATCACCGACATTGCTACCGAGAACCTGCTACGAGAACTCCTGATGGGGTTGTCCCGGCAGATTCGAGCGCAGCACGACTCTGGCATGCTGACGGCATGACCCGGTCGCAGACGGGCGGCTCGAGCTCCGGCTACGGTCGCGCGGACAAGCGGCAGGCGATCGCCTCCGCCGCACGCCGAGTCTTCGGGCGTGACGGATACACCCGCACCAGCATCGACACCGTTGCCACCGAGGCCCAGGTGTCACGGCGCACGATCTACAACCACTTTGGAGACAAGCACAATCTCTTCCTCGCCGTGGCGCTTGAGGGTGCGGTAGACGTGACCGAGGCGATCAACTCGCTGATGGAGCGCCACCTTCGGAAGGTCATCGACCTCCGCGAGGACCTCATCGATTTCAGTCTGGACCGGGTAGCCGCCGTGAGCACCTATCCAGATCACTTCGCCTTGGTGCGCACCATCGAGGCCGAAGCCGTCCACTTGCCCTCGGACATCCTGCAAGCCTGGATATCCGCCGGCCCTCAGACTGCATACCTCCGCCTCGCTCCCTACTTGGCGTCGCTCGCCACCCGGGGGCTGCTCGAAGTGCCTGATCCCGAGCTGGCGGCCAATCACCTGACACTGCTCACTGTCACCGACGTCAACCACCGCACGTTCTACGGTGCCGTGCCCCTACCGGAGGACGAGGTCAGGACCATCGTCACCACCGGCGTGGATGCTTTCCTGAGCCTGTATCGAGGTTCTCGAGCAGACCCCTGACGTGACGCGCGCAGGACCGGGGGCGGCCTGGAGCGGCCGAGTCGGCGATACGAACCGGCGCCACCTGATTCCGGAGATTGTCACAGAACGCGGAACCACTTTGTCTCGTGTCGTGACATAGCCAATGCGAGCGATCCAGGACTCGGAGGGACGGATGTCCAGCCAAAGAACGGCGCCGAATGCGTTGATCACCAGCGCCCGCGGGAGCCGCACGACGATCTTCCTGAAGATCCTGATGGCGGTCAGCGGACTGACTGGGGTGGGATTCCTGCTGTTCCACATGTACGGAAACCTCAAAGCCTTCGGAGGCGAGCACAAGTTCAACCACTACGCGGAGTGGTTACGCGAAGTGGGAGGGCCAGTGCTCCCGCACACGAGCTTTCTGTGGGCCGTCCGCATCACACTGATCCTCGCGGTGATCATCCACATCTACGCCGCGTTCTCGCTCTGGAAGCGTGCTCACAGGGCCCGCTCGACGCAGTACGTCGTCAGGAGGTACGCCAAGGCAACGGTGGCGAGCCGCACGATGCGGTGGGGCGGAATCACGCTGCTGCTCTACATCGTCTGGCACCTGATCAACTTCACGGTCGGCCGGGTGAATGTCACCGGCGGCCCGACCGACAACCGCTACCAGTTGATGGTCGACAGCTTCAGCACCTGGTGGCTGACACTGATCTATCTGCTTGCGCTGGCCGCGCTCGGTGCTCATCTCCATCACGGCATCTGGAGCTCCGCGCAGACGCTCGGTCTGACCAACAGCGCCAAGGCCAAGCAGACAGCCTTGGCAACGGCCATCCTCATCTCAGGTGGATTCGCGCTCGTGCCCGTGGCCGTGTTCCTCGGCATCATTGCCTGACCCCGGTTTCTTTCATCAGCTTCTCCGAAAATATGCACTGGGCTTGTGGTTGTTCTGTGACCTCGAGCCTCCGACTTTCGTCATACCTCTGACAAGGTGTGCGCGAGGAAGGTGTCTTCATGATCGGATCAGGACCCCCAGATGCGCTGGTTGAAGCGTTCGATGAACAGCGCGCGCGGCTTGTGGCGGTCGCCTACCGGATGCTCGGCTCTCGTGCCGACGCCGAGGACGCGGTGCAGGAGGCCTGGCTGCGACTTGCCCGCCAGGATCCGGGCTCGATCGAGAACCTGGCCGGCTGGTTGACCACCGTCGTCGGCCGGGTCTGCATCGATGTGCTGCGTTCACGCAATATCCGGCCGGAGGCGTCGTACGACGAGCACCTGCCCGAGTTGGTGGTGGCCGAGGACACCGAAGCCGGGCCAGAGGACGAGGCAGTACTGGCCGAGTCGGTTGGACTCGCGCTGATGGTGGTGCTCGAGACCCTCAAGCCGGCCGAGCGGCTGGCATTCGTGCTGCACGACATGTTCGCAGTGCCGTTCGATGAGATCGGTCAGGTCGTCGGAACGTCGACCGACGCCGCCAAGATGCTCGCCTGGCGAGCCCGTCGCAAGGTCCAGGACACCCCCCGACCGACGGCTGAACGGCGGCAGCAACGCGCAGTCGTCGACGCCTTCCTCGCCGCCGCCCGGGAGGGTGACTTCGAAGGCCTGCTACGCGTTCTGGATCCAGAGGTGACCTGGCGGGTCCACACGGCGCGCGGCTCAGTCGTCAGGCAGGGAGCATCCAGCGTGGCCGACAAGCTCAAGCAGGCGAGGCGAGCGAAGTTCACCGCGCGGCGGGTGCTCGTGAACGGAGAGCCAGGCGTCGGCGTCTGGGACCTCGACGGCCGGGTACGCGGCGTGATGGCGTGCACGGTCATCGACGGTCGCATCGTCGCGATGGAGTCCGTGATCGATCCAGCTCGACTAGCAGCAATCGATCTGCCTGCAGTTCCTGAGTGAAAGCGGATCGCGGCCTGTTACCTCGATGTGGCGCGCATCGTCACTTCATTTGAGGTACCTCTCCGCCAGGAGAAATCTCATGTCCATCGGGACTCTTCCGGCGCTCGTGCAAACAGGCGCAGCGAGGCACTGATTCTCGTTGATGCGTCGCCCGGCTGAGTGCGGATCTCGTCCAGTCGCGCATCCCTCGGAGCATTCGACCACCTTGGAGTCAAATATGATCAAACGCCCGAGCCCTCGTATCGAATCAGCGCCCGGCTCTGGCGCATTGGTTGGCATAGTTCTCGGCCTCACTGCTGTGATCTGCCTGATGTTGCTGGCCTTTTCCACACCGGCCATCCACTCCGGACCCCATGATCTGCCACTCGCAGTGTCCGGCCCTGAGCCCGCCGTCGCCCAGTTGCGAACCACGCTGGATGAGAACCGCCCCGACGCATTCGCAGTGAAGGTTCATGCCACTTCAGACGATGTGGCTTCTGCGATCAAGGAGCGTGCCGCAGTGGGCGGAATCTCGATCGCTCCAGATGGGATCACGATCCAGGTCGCATCCGCTGCTGGTGCCCCCTACGTCTCCCTCTTGCGCAACATCGGCTCCGGGTTCGCGTCCCAGGGACAGCCTGTGAAGTACATCGATGTGGCGCCCCTCACCAGCGACGACCCCAATGGCTCAGGAGTGGCGGCGCTGGCTCTCCCCCTTGCCCTCGGGGGCACCCTGTCCGCGGTCGCGCTCGCCACGATGTTCCGACGTAGCAGGACACGGCGCATCGTCGGCAGTCTGGCGTTTTCGATGGTCGCGGGCCTCGCTGCGACTGTCCTCCTCAGGTTCGTTTTGGGCACGGTCGACGGGGCCTTCTGGGGCACTTCTGCGGCAGTGGGACTGGGAATCGCGGCGATATCCCTCACCGTTCTCGGGCTGGAGTCTCTGCTGGGATACGTCGGTATCGGCGTGGGCGCATTGACCATGGTCTTCGTCGCCAACCCATTGTCGGGAATCGCGTCGGGCTCCGCCTGGTTGCCACAACCGTGGGGTGACATCGGCCAGTTCCTACCGATCGGCGCCGCAGGCACCCTTATCCGATCCACCGCCTTCTTCGACGGAGCCGGTTCCGTGAACGCATTGCTGGTTCTCGGTGGCTGGGTAATCCTCGGACTGTCCCTCCTGGCGATGTCGACACGACGCCACTCTCCGACAGAGGTTACCTCGGCATCATGAACGCTCGCAGGTTCCCGACGTGGCCGGTCAGGTACGTGGCTGAACCAGCCCATCCACTCCTCCACCCCGTGCTGGCGTCACGATGGAGCCCGACCGCGTTCGATGGCGTCGCCACCGTCAACCTCGACGAGGTGGATTCCTTGCTAGAGGCCGCGCGTTGGTCGCCATCGGCCGGGAACTCCCAACCGTGGGCGTTCATCGTGGGCCGGCGCGGCGAGCCAGAACACCACCGTCTGACCCGCCATCTCACCGAGAGCTCCCAAGCATGGGCGCCGTCAGCGGGTCTACTCATCGCCAACCTGTCACACCGACTCATCGAGAACACCGACTGGGAGTTCTCGGAGTTCTCGACCTATGACCTGGGTCAGGCTGTCGCACACATGACCTTTCAAGCACAGTTTCTGGGTCTGTCCGTACGACAGTTCCGGGCATTCGACCGCGCGGGCTTGACTGCCGAGTTCGACGTGCCGCCTCATTGGGAGGTGACGACGATGTCGGCCATCGGCCGGGTCCCCACCGCCGTCGGCCCACACGCAACGACCACACGGACGACGCGCCAGCGCAGACCCACGTCCGACGTTCGGTGGCGACAGCGCACCGTCGGCGACCGGTAGCCGACAGTCCTCGATGCCGACATGCTCGGCGCTCAGCTGCGTCGACGACGGGACCGGCGCATCCTCACGAGCCCCACAAGCGCGGCGAGGGCGGTCCCCAGAATTACGGCCACGAGGCCTGCCTCGCTCAGTGCTCGTGTGATGGCGTTGGCTACCAGCACCCACGTCAGTGCCGACAGCAGCGAGCCCCGCATCGAAGCCGGAAGAAACCGGCCATACGAAAGGCCCGAGGCACCGGCGATCGCCGGATGAGGGTGCGCACCACCGGGATGAGACGGGTGAGCATGATGGCCCACGGCCCGTATCGTCCAGGAGTCGCACGCCGAGGGCTGCGACCGCGGATCCAGCCAGGCGCGGACCGCCGGCTCGTCCCAATCCATAGTTCAGGTGGTCGCGGAGACGACTGGCCCCAAGGCAACCATGACAACGGATGGTGCTGTCTGCGCGTCGTCCAACGTAACTGCCAGACCGGTGACGGCAACCTCCCCTGGCACGACGACGCCCAGCCCCAGGATCGCGTCAGCAAATGCAGAAAGTCCACCGAGGAGGGCGGGGATCCAGTCGTCCGGGTCAGTGAACGGCATCGGATCCACGTGTTCTCGCGCCGCGCCGACTGGGGTCTGGACGGCGGCCTGTCAGCAGCGACCGAGACCGTCCGCGACCCGGGCCGGGGAAGATGCACAGGGCGATGCCCAGTAGGGCGACGGCAACCACTCCGTCGCTCCACCAGTGATTGGCGGTGACGATGACGACCAACATGGTGATGGCGGCATGGGCACCGGCGAGAACACGCAAAGGAGGCGCCGCGGTGCGCGCGACCACCACGGCGAACAGGACGGCCCAGCCGACGTGGAGACTCGGCATGGCGGCGAACTGGTTGGAGATGGTCGCGCTCGCACCGTCGTATGCCGACGGGCCGATGCGCTCCATGGTGTCGCGAAAGCCCCACTCAGGGAACATACGCGGCGGCGCCAGGGGCAGGGTGATGTGCAGGATCAGGGCGAGGAAGGTCTGCACCAGCAGGAGGTTGCGCGCCCAGACGTACTCGACTCGTGGTCGAACGGTGAATCCCCAGATCAGAAACGTCAGCGCCACGGGGAAGTGCGCCGTCACGTAGTACACGTTCGCGAGATGCAAGGTTCCATCCGTGAACCACCCCTGGATCGGAGCGCCGGAAGGCAGGCCAAGCTGGTCTTCCAGAGTGTGAACGACTCGAGCATTTGCACGGGCGAGGTGCTCCTGTCCCACTGCCAGCTGCCTTCCCAGCTTGTACAGGGTGTAGAGGGCGCCGACGACGAAGAGCTCCTTCATGATCTCCAGCCACCATGGCGAGCGGCCGTCATCATCTCGTCGCCGTTGTGTGGTCGGACCCTGAGGATTGTCCCCACCGTTCAGCTTCATGCAGACATTCACACGAACCTCCTCTCCGCATCGCTTCTAGCTGGAGTCCGTACACAGAGCCGACGTTGTGACGGTCGAGAAAGTGACTCGGAGGATCCGTGACTCCAGCCACTCCCCTTCGACGCTGGCTTCGGGATTGCCGAAGGGCAATGCCGTGTGCCGAGCTGTTACCTAGCCCCGCGGCCACTCGTCATGTCTGTGACGGTCCACTTCGAAGGAGATGCCTGGTGAACTCTGAACTCGCGCACGACAACGCCGAAGCATTGACCCGCGTCGTCGTGATCGGCGGTGGATACGCCGGTGTCATGGCGGCCAACCGCCTGACGCAACGCGATGACCTGACCGTGACGTTGATCAACCCGCGGTCGACCTTCGTCCACCGGATCCGCCTGCAGCAGCATCTCGCCGGCTCAGGGGACGCCGTCGTCGAATACTCCGACGTCCTTGCCGAGCGAGTTCGGCTCGTGGTCGACAGCGCAACCCAGATCCGCAGCTCGGGGCGCACGGTGACGATGGCGAGCGGCGAATCGCTCGACTACGACTACCTGATCTACGCCATCGGAAGCGGGAGCGGTAGACCTGATGTCCCCGGCGCAGCCGAGTTCGCCTTGCCCATCGCCAGTCTGGAAGAGGCGCAACGGGCCCGATCGGCCCTCGAGGCCGCGCCGCCGGACGCGCCGGTGACGGTTGTGGGAGGCGGAGTAACAGGCATCGAGGTCGCCTCCGAGCTCGCAGCGAGGGGCACCAAGGTGACCTTGGTCTGCGGGGAGGTGCTGAACCCGTATCTGCACCCGAAGACACGCCGCAAGATCACGAAGAAGTTGCTGGCACTGGGAGTCACGCTCGTAGAGGGTCCCGGCGCGCGGGTCGCCCGGGTTGAGCGCGATTCCGTCCAACTCAGCGACGGACGCGCGCTGTCCAGCAGGGTGATCATCTGGGCCGCCGGGTTCGGCCTGCCGGACCTGGCAGCACGGAGCGGGCTGAGCACCGACGCCGACGGCCGCCTGCTGACCGACGAGACGCTGACCAGCGTGGACGACCCAAGGATCCTCGCGGCGGGGGACTCTGCTGCACCGTCGGACCTGCCGCTGCGGATGAGTTGTCAGGCGGCGAACCCGTTGGGTGCGCACGCGGCGGACACCGTGTTGCGTCGGATCGCTGGCGAAGAACCCGCGCCGATCGACATCGCGGTCTTCTTCCAATGCATCAGCCTCGGCCCCGGTGCCGCGACCGTGCAGCTGGCATCCAAGCAAGACGCGGCGAAGCGCTTCTCCTTGGGCGGCCGCTTGGGCGCGAAGGTCAAGTACTCGAGCTTTCCAGGGCTCATCAAGGAGCTTGCGCACGAGGGACATGAGCCTGGTTCCTACCGCTGGCGATTCAAGAATCCCAAGCGCAAGCTGCAGGTGAGGGCCAAGCGGAACGAGCTGCTCACGATCGATCCAGCGAGAAGCCGCTGACCCATGGATATCGACATCTCGAAGGTGGCTCGGCGCAACGCCGAGGCAGCGGTGGCGCGCAAGCCGAGTCGAGCCGGACGCGCGGCGAGTTGGGCTGACGATCGCCTGGGCCTGGCCAAATTGCCGAAGCTCATGTCGTTGCGAAAGGTGTTTCCTGACCACTGGTCGTTCATGCTGGGCGAAATCGCGCTGTGGAGCTTCGTGGTCCTTCTGGTCACCGGGGTCTTCCTGACCTTCTGGTTCGACCCGAGCATGGCGGAGGTGCAGTATCAGGGGTCTTACGACCCTCTGCGCGGGCAGCACATGTCCGCCGCCTACGCGTCAGTCCTGGACATCTCCTTCGACGTCCGCGGCGGACTGTTGGTACGGCAGATGCACCACTGGGCAGCGCACATCTTCATCGCCGCGATGATGATCCACCTGCTGCGGCACGCTCTGACTGGCAGCTTCCGCAAGCCTCGCGAGGTCAACTGGCTCATCGGAACGATGTTGCTGTTGTTCGGCACCGTCAACGGGTTCTTCGGCTACTCGCTACCCGATGATCTGCTCTCCGGTACCGGCCTCCGGGTATTCGACGGGTTCCTGAAGGCGACCCCGATAGTCGGCACCTACCTGTCGTTCTTCGTCTTTGGCGGCGAGTTTCCGGGCGACCAGGTCATCTCACGCTTCTACGTTCTTCACATCCTGCTGATCCCGGGTGTGCTTTTGGCGCTGGTTGCGCTTCACCTGGTTCTGATCGTCTACCACAAGCACACGCAATGGCCCGGTCCAGGCCGGACCGAGCAGAATGTGGTCGGCTTCCCGCTGTGGCCGGTCTACACCGCGAAGGCCACGGGCTTCTTCTTCATCGTCTTCGGGGTCATCGCGCTGATGGGCAGCCTGCTCTCCATCAACAGCGTATGGAAGTACGGCCCCTACGACCCCTCCAAGGTGACCGCCGGTTCCCAGCCGGACTGGTACATGGGCTGGCCCGACGGCTTGCTCCGGATCATGCCCCCGTTGGAAACCCATGCCTGGGGCGTGACGATCTCGTGGAGCATCATCATCCCCATCCTGGTCGCCCCCCTGGCCCTACTGCTGATCGTGATGCTGCTGCCCTTCCTTGAAGCGTGGATCACCGGGGACAAACGTGAGCACCATCTGCTCCAGCGCCCACGCGACGCGCCGGGACGAACGGCATTCATGGCCGCGCTGGTGACCTTCTACGGACTGGCATGGGCAGCCGGTGGAAACGACATCCTCGCGACCCAGTTTCATCTGTCCCTCAATCAGATCACCTACGCGCTCCGCGTGCTGATCTTCGCAGGCCCCGTCATCGCATTCCTAGTAACCAAGCGATGGTGCATCTCCCTACAGCGGCACGACCGGCAGACGCTGCTGCACGGCCGGGAGACTGGTACTGTCCGGCGCTCTCATGACGGCGGATACAGCGAGAAGCACGTACCGCTCAGTGCGGGCAGGGCATACACCCTCGCCGCGGCCACGCGAGAGAAGCCGATCGATGCTCCCGACCTCGACGGCGTCCCCCCGAATGCCCGGCGTTGGCGGCGGCTCCGGTATCGGCTCTCACAAGCGCTGTACGCCGACAACGTTCCGGATCTGACGTCGCCCGACGAAACGGGTCCTCAATACCAAAGCCGCGATCGCCCAATCGACAGCGCCGAAAGCACTGATCCCGGCTCAACCCCCGATACCCATGCGTGAGCACGCGGACAGAAAACGGAATTCTTGGCAGACCGTCGTGGTTGTGCCCGCTGAAAGCGCAACCGTGGCGACATCACTGTCGCAAGGACCCATGCTTGTCGCGCACACCGGGAATGCCCATCTCGGTCTCGTCGTCACTCGTGCCCTTCTCCGAGACTTGTGGCAAGCGCAGACGACCCTCCCGCATCTTGTGGAAGCGCCGGATGCCGACCCGACGACCACCGTCGACTTGCCTGAGACGATTCCCTTCCGGCATGCGAACTCACACACGCTCACCTGCAGTCGGGGGGAGATTCATCTGACGCTTCATGCGACAGGAGATCGGCATAGACCAGACGTGGACGTCGAGCTACGCGTGAACCGTTCCCTACTCGAACATCTAGTCATTCAGCGGAGCCAAGGCCACCGACTCGGCCGTATCCTCGCCCTCTCCTGGCTAGTTTTCGTGGTGGGCATTCTCCTGGTCGTGGTGCTCGTCGTCGGAGCGCAGACTCTGTAGTCGCAGTACCTCAGCCTCTTGTCCCGTGCAGACCCGTCTCCGAGACTGGCACGTTCCGACCAGGTCCCGGGTTTGGACGAGAATCCGCTGCTCCGATCTCGCCGCTGCGAGGAGTCCAGAACCCTGCTGGCTCCGAGCTCGCTGACCAGACCGGTTACGCGGAAGTCGCCGGACTCGGTGACGCAGCTGAGACTGATGCGGGCGAGCCGCTCTGCCTCGTCGACCTTTGTGCCCGCGGCGCTCACTCGGAGACTCCCCGCAGGAGCACGACGTCGGGTTCGTGAATGACGTCGATGCGCTTGCGTGGGTGGAACGCACATGCTGCCGCCACAACCAGCCGTCGTAGTTGTCGCTCGGTGACGCTCAGTTGCCTCGGTCCCGTGGTGCCGTCGTACTCGCTCATCGATGTCCTCCTCAAAGGCCGGGGGGCGGCCGGTCAGTGGGCTGGCTGGCCGGGACGTCGCGCTGGTCGTGGTGGCTGGGCGGCTTGGGTACGAACGACTCGTCGAGTTCGTTGGCGACCTCGCGTAGTCGAGTCTGGTTCGGCTCCCACTCCCTGGGGTGCAAGGCGTTCTGCAGGGCCGAGGCGACAAGATCGGCCATCGTGTAGGGCTGGTCTGTGGGCACCTGGTCGAGGGCACACCACGCTTTGGCGCCATTCCCGCCTAACCAGCTGGCGAACCCGAGCATCGACGCCGGTGCCGCGCGAACCTCGTCCGGGGCGCGTCGGGTCAGGTCGGTCCACAGCGCGGCGTGCGCGGCGAGGTTCTGGGTGCTCATGTCCTGCCACAGTGCGTCGCGGGTGCTGATCGTCTCCAAAGCGACGAGCATCCGGGCGCCGTCGAGGTCGCAGAGCCGGACCCCGTCGGTGTGGAACTGCTCGAGGCGGCCCAGTGCCCAGTCGCGTTCGGCGCTCGGGGTGCTGGTCATGGACGCGGCCCGGGCAGTGTCGAGGACGTCGGCGATCGGCTGGCGGTCTCCGACGAGCGATTCTGCGAGGGAGGCGCGACTGGCGGCCGGCTGGGCGACGCCGGTCAGCACGGTCTTGACGGCGAGCTTGTCGACTGTTTCCTGAGTCTGGCGGCCGGTGGCACCCGTGTTGAGGTCGCGCCAGTGCTCCCCGTCGGACCACAGCCGCAGGTCAGTGGTGACCTCGACGGTCTCCAAATGATCCGACATGTGTTGGCTGGCCAGCTCTGTGTTGTGCCGGTCTGCGGTGATGCAGACGATGCCGATGCGGGCATCGGGATGCGCGTGCCGGCTGAACGGGCCGCGCAGTTCTGCCCAGAGCGCGTCGCGCTCGGTTGCCGAGGTGGGCAGGTCAGCGCGGACGACCGGCAGGCCGCCGCCGGGCCCGAACGGGACCACGACGATCGACTCTTCGGGCTTGAACCCGAGCACATGGGGCAGCGCAGCGAGCAGCTCGTCCTGCGACTTGACGACAAGGTTCATGGCAATGGCCTCCCGTCTCAGCTGACCCGCGCCGCGGCGCACTCATCGCTCTGTGCTTGATCCGCGAGGCGACGCAGCCGCGTCGCCTCCCGTAGGCCGATCTGGTCGCCGCACCATTCGGCGGCTTCGCGCAGAGTCACCCCTTCGATCGCCGTCATTTCGCGTAATGCGTTCCCGGCTCGCTGCTCGGCAGCAGTCACCGCGGCGTCGCGTTCGCCGATGGCAAGCATCACCTGCAGCGCCAGATCTTCCAGCCGCTTGGCGCGTTCCAAAAGCACAGCGCGGCGCTTCGACGTAACGGTTCGTGCGTCACGTCGGGCCTTCTGGCGCATCGTCTGCTGGCTCATCTGCTGATCCCTCACTCGTGTGGATTGGACTCCGGTAGTCACCTACGTCGGATCCGACCCCGTGAGCGATCACCACGACCGAAGAATCTTGCAAACCGCCTTCTCAATTGCTGCCATCCCCGCTCGCCCAGTGACCGACGCCTGCCCAGTCCCCAGCCGCGTCAGCGTCCCCCCCATCCCAAGATCACGGACCCGACTTCCACACACCTCTTGCATTCCCGGTGGGTCGAGCAGAGAGAGCAGCCAGAGTTTCTCCGAGAAACTGATCGTCCCCGCTCCCCCGTCGCACCTAGGTGCCCGTGACGATGAGCCTCCACAAACTGACGGCCGGGTCCGGGTACGACTACCTGACCCGCCAGGTCGCAGCCCTGGACGCCACCGACAAAGGCCACACCGGGCTCGCGAGCTACTACACCGAAAAGGGCGAGACCCCCGGCGAGTGGATTGGGTCCGGCATGGACGGAATCGACGGCCTGGACGCCGGCGACATCGTCACCGCCGACCACATGCAGAACCTGTTCGGGGCCGGCCACCACCCGCTGGCCACCGAGCGCACCAAGGAGCTGGACCTGCGCATCGGCCGACCAGACCAGACCTCCCCCACTGAGGCCGACTACAAGGCAGCGGCCCGTCTGGGCGTCCCCTACAAGGTCTACGACAACGACATCAGCGCCTTCCGGGTAGAGGTCGCCAAACGACTCTCGGCGATCAACGAGGCGGCTGGGCTGCCGGGCGACTGGCCGGTTCCGGCCGAAGCACGTGCGCGGGTCCGCACCCAGGTCGGGCGCGAGCTCTTCCAAGCCGAGCACGGCCGCGAGCCTGCGGACGCCCGCGAGCTCGCGGCCGCCATCGCCAAGCACTCGCGGCCTAAGACGACGGCAGTCGCGGGTTACGACCTGACGTTCTCCCCGGTCAAGAGCGTCTCAACCCTGTGGGCACTGGCCGATCCGACGACCGCCGCGGTCATCGAGCGGGCGCACCAGGCTGCCATCAAGGACGCGATCGACTTCATTGAGACCAAGGCACTATTCACCCGTCAGGGCACCAACGGCATCCGCCAGGTCAACGTCCGCGGTCTGGTCGCCACGGCGTTCACCCACCGCGACTCCCGGGCAGGCGACCCCGATCTGCACACACACGTCGCGGTCGCGAACAAGGTCCAGACCCTCGACGGCAAGTGGCTGGCAATCGACGGGCGCCCCCTGCACAAGGCCATCGTGTCGGCGTCGGAGACCTACAACACCGCCCTCGAACGGCACCTGGGAGACGCCCTGGGAGTGCGGTTCACGGAGCGCCCGAATCCCGACGCCCGCAAACGTCCTGTGCGCGAGATCGTCGGCGTCGACCCCACCCTGAATCAGCGATTCTCCAAGCGGCGAATCAGCGTCGAGGGCCGCCGCAAGGAGTTGGCCACGGTGTTCCAGGCTGCCCACGGACGGCCGCCAACCCCGATCGAGACGCTGCAACTGGCCCAGCAAGCCACCCTGGAGACCCGAGAGGCCAAGCATGAACCTCGCTCCCTGGCTCAGCAGCGCGAGGTGTGGACCCGGGAGGCGGTCGAAGTCCTCGGCTCCCCCGCCCGCATCCAGCAGATGCTCCGGGGCGCGCTCGCACCGACTCCCCGAACCTCGGTTACCGCCGACGCGGCATGGTTCGCCGCGACCACCGACCGAATCGTTGCGACGATGGAAGGTGGCCGCGCCACCTGGCAGTACTGGCACGTCTACGCCGAGGCCCAGCGGCAGGTGCGCACCGCCGACGCCCCCACCGATCAGGTCAGCACCGTCGTCGAACTACTGGTCAGCGAGGCCCTCGACCGCTCTGTGAGCATGGCCCGTCCCGCAGACACCATCACCGAACCCGGCGCGCTCCGTCGCACAGACGGTGCCCCGGTCTACACCCAAGCGAAGGCCACCCTGTTCACCTCCAGCAAGGTCCTCGCGGCCGAGGAACGCCTGGTGGCTGCGGCCGGCCGCCTCGATGGCTTCGCGGTGGACGAGCAGAACGTCGCCCTAGCGCTGCTGGAATCGGAGGCCAACGGGGTCACTCTCAACGCCGGTCAAGCCACTCTCGTCAAGGAGATGGCCACCTCGGGGGCTCGGCTTCAGTTGGCGATCGCGCCCGCTGGATCGGGTAAGACCACTGCGATGCGGGCACTGGCCCAAGCCTGGACCGAGGGCGGCGGCGACGTGATCGGGCTGGCTCCCTCTGCTGCGGCTGCGGACGCACTGCGATCCCAGATCGATACCCAGACCGACACCCTCGCCAAGCTCACCCACTCCCTCGCACAGGCGCACAGTGGCGGCGCTGAGCTGCCCGGATGGGTCGCCGGCATCGGCCCCGGGACGCTCGTGGTGATCGACGAGGCCGGCATGGCCGACACCCTCTCCCTCGACGTCGCGGTCCAGCACATCGTGGAACGTGGGGGCAGCGTCCGACTCGTCGGCGACGACCAACAGCTCGCCTCGATCGGCGCCGGCGGTGCGCTGCGTGACATCCAAGCGACCCACGGTGCCCTGCAACTGTCCGAGCTGGTTCGGTTCACCGACCCAGCCGAAGGTGCCGCGTCGCTGGCGCTGCGCGAGGGCAAAACCGAGGCACTCGGCTTCTACCTGGACCGCGACCGGGTACACGTCGGCGACATGGCCACCATGACCAAGGACGTCTTCACCTCATGGCAGGCCGACCGTGCCGCCGGGCTGGACGCGATCATGCTCGCCCCCACCCGGGAGTTGGTCAGTGAACTCAACCAGCAGGCCCGCGCCCACCGGCTCGAGGGGGCCGACGCTGCGAACGTGGGCCCGTCTCGGCGGCTGGCGGACGGCAACGAGGCCGGCGTCGGAGAGCTGATCATCACCCGTAGCAATGACCGCAAGCTGCGCACCTCGGCCACCGACTGGGTCAAGAACGGTGACCGGTGGACCGTGTTGGAACTGCACGACGCAGGGGACCTGACCGTCCAGCACACCCAGCACGGCCGCACCGTGCGCCTGCCGCGCGAGTACGTGGAGGCCTCCACGGAACTCGGCTACGCCTGCACCGTGCACACCGCCCAGGGCGTCACCGCCGACACCATGCACAGTCTGGCCACCGGCACCGAGTCACGCCAGCAGCTCTACACGATGATGACCCGCGGCAAGAATGGCAACCACGTCTACCTCGAGGTCGTCGGCGACGGCGACCCACACTCGGTCATCCACCCGACCCTGGTCCGCCCGCTCACTTCGACCGACATCCTCGAACAGGTGCTGGCCCGCGATGCCTCCCAGCGGTCGGCTACCAGCCTGATCCGTGAACAGGCCGACCCCGCCATCCGACTCGGCGAGGCCGCCCAGCGGTACCTCGACAGCCTCTACGTCACCGCCGAACACGTCATGGGGGCCGAGGTGGTGGCGTCCTTGGACACCACTGCCGATCGCCTGCTCCCCGGGCTTGCCGACGAGGCCGCCTGGCCCACGCTGCGCGCCCACCTGTTGCTGCTCGGCGCCGTCGGGGAGAGCCCCACCGAGGCCCTGCGGGCAGTCGCGAGCGACCGCGAACTGGTCTCGGCCGAGGACCGGGCAGCGGTGCTCGACTGGCGACTGGATGCCTCCGGCCTGCGCAACGCCGGCGCGGGACCGCTGCCTTGGATGCCCGGCATCCCGGAGCGGCTAGCCGACGACCCCCGCTGGGGTGCCTACCTCGCCCAGCGTGCCCATCTGGTCGAGGCCCTCGCCGGCCAGATCCGCGACCGGGCCGAGTCACAGACCTCGCTCCCCGCCTGGGCACGGCACGGGCTCAAGCCCGACGACGTCACGATCGCCGACGTCGAGGTGTGGCGTGCGGCCATGCAGGTGCCCGCTGACGACCATCGGCCCACCGGGGCACCACAACTGCAGAAGGCCTCCGCCACGTACCAGCGGCGCCTGGCCCGGCGCATCACCGGCGACCACACCCCCGCACTCAAAGAGTGGAGCCACCTGCTCCACACGGTGGCCCCGCAGGTCCGCCGCGACGAGTTCACTCCCCTCCTAGCCGAGCGCCTGGCCGCCATGTCACGTTCCGGAATCAGCGTCCACCAGGTACTCCGCTCCGGCGCCAACGCAGCCCCGCTGCCCGACGAGCACGCCGCGGCGGCGCTGTGGTGGCGCATGGCACGCCACCTCACCCCGGCGGTAGCCGAGCAGATCGGTGACGGGTCCCACGGCGAGGGGGTCACCACCGAGTGGGCCCACTGGTTGCCCGACCTGGTCGGCGCCGACCGGGCAGGACGGGTTCAGGCCAGCAGTTGGTGGCCAGCGTTGGTCTCCAACGTCGACCACGGACTGCAGCGCGGATGGCAGCTTGAGGACCTGCTTTCGGCGGTGACGGCATTGCCCACCGATGGTGGAGACAGCGGGGTCGATGATTGCCAGGCGTTGGTCTGGCGGACCTCGATCGCGCTCGACCCGATCCCCGACGAGCACGAGCCCACCTACTCCCTCGACGAACCGCCCGCGGACTTGTGGGAAGGCGTCGAGCCCGACCCGGACATGTGGGTCGAGCACCCCGCCGACACCATCTGGCCCACCGACGACCTAATTGACCCGGAGGACAGCCAAAGTCCCGGCCCGGACTCCTCTGAGCACCTGACCCCGGGCGATGTCGACGAGGAGGAGGACCTCGACCGCCAACTGCTGCTCGCGGAGCTTGACCGCGACACGAATACCCCGCTCGAACCGAGTGATGCCTACCTGCGCCGGGTCTACGAGTGGGAGCAGCAAGCACTAGCCAGCCCGGTCACCCGGGCACGGATGCTTGAGATCAACGAGATCACCCAGAGCTTCTTCGAGGAGCGGTTCACCGACTCGTGGGGGCGCGACTATCTCACCGGCCGGTTCGGCCTCGACCTCGCCGGAAACGAACACTTCCGCCCCGGGCAAGCCCCCGCTGGGTGGACCAACCTGGTCGATCACCTGCGCCAGCGTGGTGTCAGCGACACCGAAATGGTGGCCACCGGGGTCGCCACCACGGCCAGCACGGGCCGCCTGATCGACCGGTTCCGCGACCGGGTCACCTTCCCGGTGCTTCACAAGGGAGAGGTCCTTGGGTTCGTCGGTCGCCGGCGTCACTACCTCACCGACGCCGACAAGGGAGGGCCGAAGTACCTCAACACCTCCGACACCGCGTTGTTCCACAAGGGCGCACAGCTGTACGGGCTCGTTGACGAGCTGATCGCCGAAGGCGGTGTCCCGGTGATCGTCGAAGGCCCCATGGACGCCATCGCGGTCACCCTGGCAAGCGGCGGACGCTACGTCGGGGTGGCATCGCTGGGCACCTCTCTGACCGACGAGCAGGCCACCCAGCTCGACGGGGTCGGCCGCGACCCAATGGTGGCCACCGACGCCGACCTCGCCGGGCAGGTCGCCGCTGAGCGCGACTTCTGGATGCTCACCCCGCACGGCATGGACCCCGGATACGCCCGCTTCCCCGAGGGCCTGGACCCGGCCGATGTTCTCGCTCAGCACGGTCCCGCAGCATTGACGGGGATGCTGGCCAGCGGCCAGACGCTGGGCGACCAGCTGCTCTGCGAGCGGCTCGACAATCTCGCCCCCGAGCAGGCCCGGGTGACCGCGATGCGGGTCGTTGCGGCTCGGCCGAGTCGTGCGTGGGCGCCGGGAACCATCCAGATCAGTGCCCGCCTGCAACTCTCCCAGTTGCAGTCGCGCCGCGCACTGCGTGACGCCGTGGTGGCGTGGGATGCGGACCCGCGCAAGGTCGCTCAAGGTCAGCTGGCCACGACCACTGAGGTCCGCGGCCGCCTCGAGGCTGCGGCCGCCAAGTCGCCGGCCGAGCGCTGGGCACCGCTGGCGCGTGAGCTGGACCCGCGCCTGGTGGAGCAGGGCGACTGGGCCGCGACAGCAGCAATGCTGCAGCAGGCACATGAGCAGGGACACGACGTCAGCGCCGCGACCAGGGCACTGGTTGCCGAGGCCCCGTTGGGCGACAGCCCGGCCCGCGACCTGCGCTACCGCATTGTGTCCCGTCTCGACATCCCGTTCGACACCGGCGAGGGCGGACCCACCCCGACTCAGTCGAGCGGCGCTGCACAGGATCGGAAGCAGCCGGGCGACGTACGACATTCGCGCCGCGGCACGCCGCGGCGCTGAGAGGACCACCGCGCGCTTCTCGCGCCCAGGTTGGGCAGTTCCTCGCGACCGAGGGGGTACCGGGCGCCGGATCAGGATCCCCGTGTGGGACGACCCGGGCAACCGCGTCAATGGCGGAATGACGCATTCGCATAACCGAACCGAGGATGACACCAGAGGACAATTGATCCGACCGTCGCCTTAGCCCCATTCGCCGCCATTGCACTGAACAGCCGGCCAGCGACACGCAGGTGCCAAAACTCTGCTGAGACGATGAGCTTGGCCAGCCACGTCTCGCCGTGAGTGGCGCGTGTGAACGCCTGGTCGGCCTCAACCCGCAGTGCTCTGGCGGTCAGCCGTCGCCAGGCTCGTACAGCAGTTGGGTGAAAGTCGCCTCGACAGAAACCAGCCATGTGCGCACGAGGCCGACCGTGCCAGTCGACGCGTGCTTGCCGCTTTGAAGGTTCTCGCTGAGATAAGAGACCGAGGCTGTGAGTGCCTTTACTTGCGCCGCAACGACCTTCGCCTGGGTCGGGTTTCGTTCGTACAATGCAGCAGCGATCCGTCCGGAACGTGTCGGCAGACGTTGGCCGTCCTTCTCGTAGACGGCATTCTTCGGTAGGTGTCCGGCAACGAAAAGCTTGAGCACAAGCTCATTGGGCGCGACCGCGCGCAGAGTTCGGTCAATCGCTTCTTGGACTGCGTGAGATGCCATGGACGTCGCTGCCGGGCCGCCCTCCTCGATCTGCCCCCAGGCGCCACGCAACAAGTCCGGGACGTGCGGATCGAGAACTCCGAGGCGGCTGAACAAGATGTCCCTGGCGGCCTCCGGACCAGTGAGCCACGGCTCGACAATCTCAGCCTCGAGGAGCTCGGCTGCGTCGCCGTCGACCACACCGTCGGAGATCATCAGGTCGGCCGCGGCGATTCCGGCGACTCCCCGGCTCGCACGTGAGGCGAAGGTCAACTCCTCGACGTCTGGCGCGGCCGGTAAACCTGCCAAGAGCGCTCGCAGCTCGCGCGTCGGGCGCGCGCTGTGTGCTGGCGCGAGCATCAGGGCTTTGTTCTGTTCGGCGTACCGGCCGACCACTCGGGCGGTCGCTGCATTGATGCCGACGATGTCCCGAAGGAGATCAGGGTTGGCGTTGGGGAGGGCGATCGTGCCAATCAGCGAACGGGCTGTGGCTTCGGAGAGGAGAGACTGCCGCCAGGAAGCCATCATCTTGTCACTGCCGATGAGGTCAGCGATGCCGCTGGTGGCGACCAGCTGCTGCATCGCAAGCGACCGTGCGCGGCCGATGTCGCTGGCCAGAATCCCGTCGGCTATGCGACGAACGGTCTCAGTCTGACCGATGGAGGCGCGGATTCCAGAGATGTAGATCTGACTGGCCATGGCCTTGTTGAAACCTTCAGCGATGTTCTTGTACGGCGCCATGTCGATGTTCGTGGCCGCCAGTGCCTTGGTCGTCTGGCCGAGCGACGCGACCAGATCTACTCGGCCGATCAAGCCGCTGCCCGACGTCTCGGTCATGAGGTTCTTGAGCACGGACGACATCGAGTCCGTGATGTTCAGTCCGGAGGTGACAGAGAAGGCTGCACGTTCGGATGCCGACTTGCCGATCGTCTGGGCAAGTCGCGACTTCAGCAGAGCGTTTGTCTGACCGAAGGCCGCGTCGTCGAGAATGGCCTTGATGGTTGACGAGGCCTGAAGCCCCGCCAGGACGTGCGCCGAGCGCTTCATGCCAAAAGCGCTCGGCAGTGCGGTGCGGGCGAGCATCTCGGTCATTCGTTTCGTCGTAGCCAGCAGGTCCGGCGTCATGGCACCTGCGGCCAGTGCGCGAACAGCGTTGACCGACTCGAGGGCCTGGGGCATGACGGTGTGAGCGGCGGCGTCCGCGGCGCGCTGAGCCGTGCGCTCGAGGGCTGCCCTCTGTTCGACTGTTGGCTCCTCCAGTGCGTCGAGATCGAGTAAAGGAGCAGATTCGCTCGGCGGCCCCGGGCGGGCCGGTCCGCCGTGGGTGTCGTCATCGGTGGCGCTCACTGCTCCTCCTTCCTGCTTCGGTTCTTCCGCCCTCTTCAATATTCTCGCAGGCGCTTCGGACAAGTCGCCGTGCGCGTGTGACTGCCCAAGGGATGACCGCGTGCCGCCAGGCATCGCTGACCAGGCTGACCAGACCCACGCCTGCGAGATATCTGGCGCGCTGCTGGTGACATCTGAGCGCCAGGTTCTCCTGGCCACCCAAAGAGGTTGCCGTCTGGCAACGCTGCTCTTGACCACCTGGAGATGTAAGTAAGGGCGTGGGTCGGCCTTTTAGTCGAAGGCTCGGTGTAGCGCTCGCGGTGGAATGACGCAGATCAAGAGCTCAGCTAACCGTGCAACAGACCCACGTGGGCGGCAGAAGGGTCCTGCTGCAGGCCAGAACGGGATCGGGACGTCGTCGCCGACGAGGCCACGGAATCGGTGAGTGAGGTCCACCCGGTCGCGCTAGTGCCTAGGGTGAGCCCATGAGTTCTGCAGGGCAGGCCAATGAGGCGGGAAGCGTTGCGCGGCGTAACGCGGCCACGTACTTCGGTGTCCACCTTCTTGCGGGCATGCCCATCGCGGCACTCGAGAATTACAAAGCCATCACCCACATCGGGCTCGAGTCATCTGACCCGACTGACGACATAATCCTGACGTTCGACGGCGGAACGTGCGCGTTTGCCTCTTCGAAACGGAAGGTCATCTACGGTTCGCCCTTCACCGATACGGTCGAAGGCTGGGTCGCGCAGCTAGACGAGATTCCCGGTGACGAGGACCTTCTCGTCCTCGTCTGCGAAGAGGCGGCTGAGTGGGTTCGAGACCTGGCAGATGCGCTTACGAAGTTGCGCGCCGGCATCGCGGCGGACAGCCAGAGACACTTGGTTGCGCTCAGTCGACTAGACGCTCATGTTCCCGTCGAAAGACAGGCAGAAGTTCGACGTCGGGCGCGCATCATCGAATTGCCCAGGACGTCGACCAACAATGACGGCCGAACAGTCCTGACGTTGATGATGAACTCTCTCGTAGAGGACAACGCGGGTGCGGGTGCAGTCAGTGCAATTTCGGACAAGGTTCACGAGTGGGCTGGGCGAGGGCTACGGTTCGACGCCGAGAAGTTGGTGGCGGTTATCGCCGAGCGCGACATTGCCGTACGCGCCGACGAGAACGGCCCGGCTGCGGCGCGAGCGGCCGCGGCACGAGCTGCGATAGCTGCCTACTTAGATGCGCTGTCGGCGTCTAACGGTCGCATAGACCTAACTCTTCTGGCCGAGGACCTCGAGCCGATTGTGGTCGAGAATCTCCTAGCCAATGTCCGGGTATCTCGATCATCAAACGAGCGAGCGAGTGAGCGGGACCCACGGATCGTTCTGCGGCGGAACCGGCGAATGCTGATGGTCGGGCAACCAGGCTCGGGAAAGTCGCTCACAATGCGTGAGTTGGCCGGCTGGACTGCTACCGACCCCGACGCACCTACACCTGTTCCGGTGCACCTGCCCGACCTGCTTCCGCTCCACATTGACCACGCGGTGACAACCGAGGACCTTGTCAGGTTGGCTGCCAAACGAGGACCTAGATCTGGTGTCGAGCAGGTTGAACGGTTCCTGATCCGGGCGATTGAGGAAGGCGACGCCGTCCTCCTGCTGGACGGGCTGGATGAATGCAGGGACCGGGCCGCGTGGATGGCTGACCGATTGCGGACTCTGATCGCAAATCTGCACCCGCTCACAGCGGTCGTGGTCGCCACCCGAGGGAGCGCGGTAGTTCCGGCAGAACGTATTGGCTTGCCGCGCGTCGACTTACGTCGTCCTGGCAATCTCGATGCCACCATCGACGCGGTCCTGACCCAGTGCGCCGACGTCCGGATTCCCGAGCCAGAGCATCGAACTGAATGGCTGCAAATTCGACGCGACTGGCTCGAGGATGCCCGAAACAACCAAGCCGGGATGCTGCAAGTCCCGCAGCTTGCGTTACTCCTGACACTGATCATCGGGTCCACGGTTGAACTCGAAGTACCTAAGAAACGTGCCGAGCTCCTCCACGCAGCCGTCCGCGAATCTGTGAAGCGTTGGGAGCACGACCGGTTCAGCGGCACACTCAGCGGTACCTGGGCTCACGACCTGACTCCAGAGATGTTGATCGACGGATTCGTGGGCCTCGGACGACTCCTAGAAGACCGTGTGCCGCCTCCCAGCCACACGGACGCCCTCGCGGCGCTGGCTGACATGCTTGTGGACTCTGACAGGTGGAACCTCGCTCGGGCGAAGGCGAGAGAGATTGCCGTCCAGGTTCTGACCTTCTGGGACACCCACGTAGCAGTGTTCGTCCTCGACGAAGAGGATCGGCTCACGAGTCGCAGCCGAGTCTTCACCGAGGTCGCCACCGCAATGTGGACTAAGACCTGCACTCCCGAAGCCCTCCGCGAATGGGGTACCGAAGCCATCCGTTACTACGACTCCGAAGGAGTCGTAGTACTTGCACTCGGCCTCAACCCTGATCTTGTTGCACTGCTCCTTCAAATAGGCGAGTCGATCACTGAGGCGACTCTGGCCGTCGCAGCGGCGGTCGAAGCGGGCGCAATTGATCTGAACGTCGACCAGTTTGCCTCTCTGCTCGCGCAGTTGGGACGGCATGCCAGCGAGATCGAGAGTGGCGCGAAGAAATTCCCGGAGCGCCAGACTCGCGATGAGCGACCCTTCTTCAAGTGGCTGGTCGCCAGCCGGCACAGTGGACCGACGTCGTGGCCGCTCATCGAAGTGCTGTGCAGGTTGGACCTGGACAAGGAGCAGCGGCAACAGCGCGATCACCTTCTAGCCGGTGTCGCGCTCAAGGCGCCCCATACCGTCACCGTGGCAGCGTGGATAGCATTGGCCGATGCCGAAACCGACGCGCGACCGCTCGCAGATGATGAGGTCGAGGTCGTCGCGGCCGCTCTTGCTCGCGGACTGCCACCAACTGGATCGATGGTCAAGGTGGACGGAGTGCACACCTTCACCGGTGGCGGGCCTTCAGATCCAGGGCTAGGCGACGTAGCGCAGCGTGCCGTTCAGTTCTTGTCCCAACTTCCCGAAAGCGCACCGGAGCAGATCTACCTAATCTCCGACCACATACCTCACCAAGACGCCTACGCCCTCCGAACTTCCTTGGCACAGGAAGGCGTCGACACCTCCCAATGGGCCGCCCCCAGCCCTATCACCGGGTACATCAACTCGCGTCTAGAGCGCGACTTCGAGACCAGACTTCTCGAAGACGTTGCATCATTCGGCGACGCCAGCACACCCCTGGACAAGAACGACCGCTGGTCCCTGCCACACATCTCCGACCTCATCGACGCAACAGGCTATGAAGGCATCTCGCACCCCGACTTCATTGCGGCATTCGACCCAGACGACGCAGAACTGCGGCGATCGTGGCTCCGAGCGCTCGGAAACGCATACGGTATCGACCTAAACCGTGCCGCCGCCGAAGCGGCCGTTGCGCTCGCAGAACCTCTCGATGCGTTCGCCACTCCGCCAGGTTGGTGGCTCATCAGTCACGGCCGATTTGACCCAATCGAACTCCCGGACCAATCGACGCTCAGCGCGGCCGACCAGCAAGCATTACTCGAATGCATGCATGCACAATCGCATTGGATTGCGCACCCCTCGCTATACATTCTCGCGAACGCAACACCAACGTGGGACACCGTCGAGTTCTTCGGGATCGACCGCAGCACTTGGCCACCATACCGCGCATCAGAGTGCTATCTCCTCGGTCTTCTCGTCAGCTCTGAAGGCCCGCACCTAGCCCAGCAGGCCATTGCCTCCGCCGAACCCGCTCGCAGGCACGCACTCGGACGCGCCCTCAAGTTCCGACGAGAACTCGACCAGACCGGCGAGTTCGCGACGCGACTCGGCGCGGACGAAGACATGTGGGTTCGGGAAGGACATGACGCAGGTGAGCCGACGGCGGTCCACTGGACCTGCAGATGGTGCGGGCAGCGGAACGATCCCAATAAAGGCTCGTGCTCCAAGTGCGAATTATCTTCGCGTCCGGTTCCCAAACACGATGAAGAGAAGAATTGACCCCATCCCCAGTTCAAGTTCCGAGGTTCCTGAGGGCTGCGGTCCTGACATCACTTTTTCAAGCCGGGCGTCGTACGGCCCCTCGTGACGTGACCGTGTTGTGGCGCCAAGAAACCCGCCCTGGGTGAGACCATTCGATGCCCAGTCCCTTTCATAAGGTTGGCGGATGAGAGTCACCTGATCCGTTTGCAATTTCCTAGACAGGTCAATTGCTCGCTGCCGATGTGCGACGGGACTAAATATTCGGCGCTAGACACCAGGAGAACTAGTCGGCGTTTCCGTGCGTTCGCAGCGTTCCCCCGACGGGGCGACGTAGCGACGGGTTGCCCTGGATTCCAGTTTGGCGACCGAATCCCAAACCCAGTCGCGATCGCCGGCGGAGTAGCAGGCGTCGAGGTAATCCCGGGCGTGCCCGAACTCTCTCCTGCTCGAGCGCGGATGCTCGCCAAGCGCCTTGCGTGCGAGCTGGGCTCGCCCGATGGCTTCGGAGCGTTCGTGTTGCTCCATCATTCGCGCGGTCCTTTCTCGGTTCGGGTGCGCGGCTCGGTACCGATGGGGTCGTCGTGGATTTCGCCGGTGTCGAGGTCGACCAGGCCGAGGCGGGGCGGGTGTTCTTGCTGTTCGTGGGTGCGTTGGCTCGCGGGGAGCGCGTCGACGTCGAGTGCGTAGGCGTCCTCGCGGCGCTGGGTGTTGGTTTCGGCGATGTGCTCGTTGTGACGCGGTCTGCCCGGCCACCGTTTGTGCTCATCGTCGCAGTGGGCGCGCAGCCGGTTACGCATTCGGTCGGAGAACGCGGGCATGCAGTAGCGGTGCCATTCCTCGAGGGCATCGCTGGTCATGGCCAGGCCGGCACGGCGACGCTGGTCGGCCAGAACCGCGATCTCGTGGACCAAGTGAGGGTGCAGGGGCCAGCAGTTCGGGATGAGTGCCGTGACGTCCCATGTGTATTCGCGGTTGAGCCAGATCACGACGTCGTCGAGCCACTGCCACAGGTCGTGTCGCAGCGTTGGGTCCAGGCAGGTGGCCGGTGCCCAGGGCCGGGGCAGCAGTGCGTGGTTCCCCAAGCCCCTCCGCTCGTCCTCGGTGCCGTTGATGGCCTTGTGGAGCTCTCGGTAGGCCAGGCGGACCTTGTCCCCGGGGACGGGGAAGGGGTAAACCATCGGCGCCGGAATGGCGCGGCCGCTGTGGGCGTCGATGCTCATCGGAGGTCACTCCTGACTGATTCGGACTCGTCGTCGACGAACCCGAGCAGGCGGGCCTCGACCATTGCGGCGGTAGCTCGGGCCTCGAGGCTGATGACCATGCGGCGGTCATTGGTTAAACGCTCTCGTAGCCTCCGCTGGTCGGCCAGCAGCCGCTCCCCCGCTTTGCCCTCCACGCAGCGGTGCAGCTTGGCGATGATGGGCTTGCCGTTCTCGGCCACCACGAGGGCCCGCCGCTCGGACAGTTGGCGGACCTCTTCGGGTCGCATGATGGGAATGTCGTCGCCCTCGTAGCCGCCACCACTACCGCGGTGGGTGCGTCGTCCGATCCGGACCTGGCCAAGCAGGTCGGAGATCTCCTGGTTGAAGGCGACGTCCTTCGAGCCGCCGAACATGATCAGTGCGTTGGTGAGTCCAAGCAGTGCCCGGGCCTCGTGCTCGCCGAAGATGCTGGTCAGCTGTGGACGGGTTTGAGCAGCCCAGATGAATGAGAGGCCCAGGGCACGTTCGTTGGCCATCCGCGTGCGCAGCGTCGGTAGCGGGGCGGTGGAGGGCAACTCGTCTAGCACCGACAGCAGCGGTGGGCACAGGCGACCTCCCCACGGTGAGCTGTTAGCCAGCATCAAGCCGGTGTCCAGCACATGCTCGGCCACTGCGGTCATCAACGGACTGGCCGAGGCGTAGGGGTCTTCACGCCCGAGCATGTAGATGGTTCCCCGTCGGCGGATCACGTCTGCCAGATCGGTAGCCGGGTGACCGTGACTGGGGATGCACCGACGCCGGATGTCGGCCTGGAAGAACAGCGACACGGCCTGTTGCACCGTGGTGATGGTGTTGCCGGCGGTGCGGTCGTCGCCGTGCAGCGCACCGTGGAGGAGGCCGTGCCAGAACGGCTCGGCGTGCGGGTGGCGACGCAGGATCTCCATCGGCTGGCTGGCCGCGCCAGGGTTCGCCACCCACTGCAGCACGTCCTCGAGCGTCTTCCCGGTCAGTGCTGCGGCGTGGAAGTAGCCCTGCAGCACCTTCGCGGACTCGGCGGCGTAGAACCGGGCGGCCTCGTCCCCGGTGCCGCCGTTGATCGCTCCCTTCACGGTGCCGGCGGTGAATGCCTTGGCGCGGCGTTCTGCCACCTTCGAGTCCACGCAGCCGGCGATCGGGTCCCAGATGAGTTCGTCGACGACGCCCTCGGCCAGGCCGAACGGGTCGAGTACGACGCATGGCCTGTCGTCGCGGGACCGCTCGGTGAGGCTGAGCAGGAGGTCCTCCACCTTCGTCAGTGTCACCAGGGCTGCGCCGGGGGCACTGAGCAGTGCCGGGGTGAGCAGGTCGAGGGTTTTGCCGGAGCCCTGCGGGCCGATCACGCCGGCGGTGCGGTCCCATGGCACCCACAGGTCGCCGCCGCGCGGCTCGTGTGCGGCACCGATGCGCCAGCCAACGTCCTTGGGGTCGAACCGCAGCTTCATTGCTTCTCCTTGGTGGTACGGCCGTTGAGTAGCCAGGGACTGAGTCCGTGGCCAAGTTCGGGTCCGGGGTGTTCGCTTGTGTCTGCGGCGGTGCGGTGCACACGTTCCGGGGCGGGTGCGTGCTTGCTGTAGAGGTCGGGTCGGATGAGGCCGGCAACCTTGCGGAGCCGGGTGGCGCCGAGCAGTTTCTCGGCTTCGGCTGCGGTGGCCATGCCGCGCATGCGGCCGGGGCCCCAGCGTTGGTAGGCGTAGACGCCGGCCCAGATCGTGGCCGTCAGCAGCACGATCTCCGTGAGGGCGAGGCTGGTCCACATCAGTCCGCGGCCGGCGAGTTCGTCGGGGGGTGGCATGGGCAGGCCTGCGTCAGCGCCGCCGGTGAGGACGCCGGGCAGGCTGGTCCAGAAGGCGTCCCCGATCGGGGAGGGGAAGGTGCCGGCCGTGGGAACGGGCCAGGTCCACCCGGCACCGGCGAGGAGGTTGGCTACCGAGCGGCCGAACTGGATGCCGATGACGATCACGAACAGGGTCACCAGGATCACCGCGGTGGGGATTTCCCAGGTCCAGGGGTACGGGTCGCGTCGTCGTTCTCTTTGCATGGGCTCTTGCGCCTCCCTTGTCGGGTTCTTGCTGGCTGGTCTCCTATGTCCTGATGAGGGCCGGGAACGATCACACTCACCGGCTGGGGCGGGAGGCGTTCTTGGAGAGCCACGTGGAGGGGTCGCTGTTGTCAGGACCGTAGACAGAGCCGTTCTTCAGGTGGACCTCGAAGTGCAGGTGACAACCAGACACATTGCCTTCGGCACCGACGAGCCCGATCTGTTGGCCTGGTTGCACGGTCTCGCCGCGGCTGACGGTGACCTTTTCCATGTGGGCGTACCAGGTGGTCAACGCATTGGCTCCAGTGGTGACTTTGACCAGCTGCGGGCCTGCCCAAGAACGCTGGGTGGTGTCGATCTCGATGGTGCCGGCGTGGGCGGCGTAGACCGGGGTCCCGCAAGGCGCGGAGAAGTCGGTGCCGGTATGCCACGTGGACCAATAGGAGCCGGTCTCGTGCCAGTTGTGGTTGTCGGCGCCGACGTAGCGGGCCGGCACCGGGTAGACGACCTCGTTGCAGTCGGCACCGTCGAGGCCGGCCGGTTTCACGGAGGCGCCGGGTTTGGCGTTGATGTGGACGTGGTCGTGGTGGTTCTGGGTCGCGTCCCCCCGGTCCTCCATGGGGCGCCACCCCTCTGATGCGCGGGAGACGGACCAGATTCGCTGGTACCAGATGATGTAGTCGATGCCGAGCTCGCGGGCGTGGTCCTTGGCGTAGGTGGCGAGCCGTTCGCCTTGGGCCTTGCCGGCGCTCGTGAGGGGAACCATGAAGTCTCCCGCGAGGCCTGATGGGTGACCTTCGGGATCCCGGGCGCTGGGTCGGTACCCGCCGACGGTCTTGATGTCGAACATGGGCGCAAGGATGTTCACCAGCTTGACCAGCTGGGGTTTGACGTTGCCCAGATGGTAGTCAGTCTTGTTGGTGCCGGAGCCGACGGCGCACCCGGCGCTGGACCCAACGGTGGTGGCGACGACGAGCGGGTGGTCCGAGATCCTGTTGGTCTGAGTGCGCTTGTCGACCCGCGCACTGGCCCAGCTCAGGTTGGCACCGAAAATATGATCAACGGGGGCATCCTTCTTCGATCTCTTGCAGGGGGCGGTCGATCCGCCGAAGGCGTTGGCGAGTGTCGGCGTCAAGATGCAGTGCGAGGCGTTCTGTCCGTCACCGGCGTCGTTGAAGTCGCCAAAGATGACGGTGGGCACACCCGAGGCAGCGACGTCGCGCAGCGTGGCCAGCTCCCGTCGAAGAGCTTCCCTTCGGTGAGCGGCCGCGTTCCCGGCGACGTCTGCAGGGTTGTGGATGCTCCACACCCAGATCACCTGCCCGGCGTTCGGGCTCTCATCGGCTCCGGTGAGCTGAACCAGCGGCATCCCGACGTCCCTGCCGCCGAAGTAGGGGATCTTGACCAGACGCGAGTCGGTCATCTCCCACGCACGGCGATCCCAGATCACCTTGTTCTGTGTGCTGCCGCTGGCCGGGTACATGCCCCACTTGGCGGAGTAGCGGCTCGCCAAGGACTTGGCCTGGGGTGCGTGGACCTCCTGCAGGCCGGCGATCGTCACACCGGTGCTCTCGAGTGCGCTCATCGCACCGGGCAGCCGCTTCTCCCAACTGGCAAAGCCCTTCCTTTGCTTGCCGCCAACGGCCATGTTGTCGGTGTGCCCGGCTCCGAGCAGGTTGAGTGCACCCAGGGTGATCGGGTTGACCGTGTCGGGGTGGCAGTTCTCGGGGGCCGCGTCGTCAGCCGAGCCGTCGTCAGGTAGGTCGGGCAGGTCTCCGCCGAGGAGGTCGGTGATATCGGCTGCGACGCTCTCCCAGGGGGCGTAGGCATCAGGGTGGCCCGAGATCTGGACGGTCTGCGCGGCCTGGGTGAGGGGCGTCTTCTGCCAGCCGGGGATGTCGAGGAGGCCGGGGTTGCTGGTGTGCGTGGCCTTCCCGAAGAAGGCACGGGCGGCGAGGGTGGGGTTGGTGATCTCGGCACGGGTTCCCCAGCCTTGTGATGGGCGCTGCTGGAACAGTCCCCCGGAGTCCCTGTCGCCCCCGGTGAGGTTGACCAGCTTGGATTCTTGGATGGCTGTAGCGATCGCGATCTGCAGCCCGTAGCGGGGCACCTCAAGGTCGCGGGCGACTTGGGCGATGGTGATGGCGTTGCGGGCCTGCTCGGTGGTCAGGGTCGGGTAGTTGGCGGCGAACCGCAGTCGCATCAGCTTCGCGAGGACGTCCCCAGTTTGCCGACCCTGCGAGGCCGCGGTGTGCGCGGCGGGCACCGCGGTGCCGTTCGTGGGAGCGGCCTGTCTGAGGTCCCCCACCTGGCTCGAGGGCTTCCCCGATTCCGGGTTGCCGTCGGTGCGGCATTCGGCGGCCGCCGTGGTGCTCATGAGCACCATCAGGGTGGCCAGGAACGGCATCGCGATCAGGATCATCAGGATGGGTAGCCCGGCGAGCAGCAGCTTCTTCACAGCGACTCAGCCCCGGGCCCTCATCCTGCGGCCTCGATCGCCTCGTTGGTGTAGTAGAGCTGCTTCTCCAGCGGGTGGAGCACGGTCTGGACCTTGTAGGCGGAATCGCCCACACACCACAGCCCACGGCCCTTGTCCTGCATCGCCCACCCGGAGACCCAGTCCTGGGCGATCGGGCCGAGGCCGAGCATGGAGTCGAGTTCGCGCGCCACGCGTGCCTTCTGGCCGCCGAGGATCTTGATGTCGGCCAGCTCGAGCAGATCTTTTGCGATCGCTGCGGCCTGGGAGTCGGCGGCGCCGACCGAGAGGAGGTCGGAGGGTTTGTGGAGGTTGGCGAACTGGATGTCGCCGCCTTCGCCGGCCATGCCGCGCGAGAGGCGCAGGTCGGCGTCGAAGCTCTCGACGGCCGCGAGGCCGAGGCGCATCTGCTTCCAGACCTCGTCGCGTACGACGATGCGGAGGTCTCCGGGTTCGGCGATCTCACGAAGGCCGCGACCCCACGAGTTCATGCACAGCAACGCGATGCCGACGGCTTCATCGCCGAGGCCGTTGAGGCGCGACAGGCTGAATGACTGGATGGGGGCGCGCCAGTCGACGGTGATGTTGGTGAAGTCGTCGAAGAGCCCGGCGAGGGTGCCGGTGACCAGTTCGCCGAGGGCGTTGCGCAGCAGTCGGGTTTCGTCGAGGAACTGGCGAGGGTTGCCGTACTCGCAGGCACGGATGAGGTCCTCGGTGGGGTTTCGGAGCAGGTCCCACAGTCGCGGCATCGTGGTCTCGCGTAGGACTGTGTTCCCGGCGGCGTAGCCGGTGAGGATCGCGAGGGCGTTGCGGACGACGTCGCTCTCGTCGGGTCCGAACGGCACGCGTCGTTGTTCGTCGATCTTCATGCTGCCGACGAGTCCGCGGATGAGGACCAGCCAGCGGTTGAAGATGATCCCGGTACGGCGTCGCTGTTCCTCGGCTGTGAGGTGTTCCCAGCCGTGGCCCAGTGGTCCCATGGCCAGAGGGTTGATCCGCGTGGACATGCCGGGGCCGATGACGAAGGGTTCGACGCCGAGGGCTCGACATAGTCGCTCGTACTCGTCCTTGGGGTCACCCAGGATCAGGGTCCGGTAGCCGAACTCCATCATCCGTAAGCAGAACGCCTTCGTGGTGGCTGACTTGCCGGTGCCGGGCTTGGCGATCTGGAAGATGTTGGAGTTTGTTGCCGGGACGTCGTCGCGCAGCACCCATCCGAAGGGGTCGCAGTAGAACGAGCCGCCCGAGAGCTGGTCGACGCCCATCTGCGCGCCGGTCGGGGGCAGGGCTGGAGCTGAGACGAAGGGCCAGAAGACGGGTGCCTGGTCGCTGGTCATTCGCCAGGCCTGTGCCGGCGCCTTGGCCGGTGACCAGCCGCGGCCGGGGCGGGCTGCGCCGCGGCGCGGCGCGTACTTGAAGACCCGCGACTCCTTCGCTCGTTGGATGGGGGCGGGGATGGTCGGCAGGTCGTGGCCGAAGTCCGACAGCAGTGCCGCCATGTCGCGGCCGGCCTTGGTGCCGCGGCGCACCAGGTGAGAGGTGTTGGCAGGTTTCGTCTGCGGCATCAGGCGTCCCCCGACCTGGTGAGGCTGGTACCCAAGGGGATGGTGGAGGTGGCGAAGCCGGCGTCTTGGGCGAGGTCGAGTCGCAGCGGTGCGAACCCGGCGCGGCGTACCGCGGCGTCGAGTCGTCGGCCGAACTCACTGATGCGCAGCGACTTGGGCACAGTGACGGTGCACACGGCATAGGGGCGGGTGAGGGCGCTGCCGCGGGCCAGTTTGGCGTCCAGTCCTCGAGCCTTGTGGGCCTCGTCGCGTTGCTGGGCGCGGGGCTTGCGGCCGATCTTCTCGTTCATGCCTTCGGCCAGGTCGGCCGCCCACTCGGAGTTCCCGGACTGCCGGTCCGCTTTCGACTGGGACATGATCGGATAGGCCACGACGAACGAGCGTCGTTCGCCGGGCTCACTCGGGGTGAGGATCGGTGCCAGCGCTCCCATCACGACGCCGCGGGTCGGCAACTTTATGGTGGAGCTGATCGAGTTCCAAGCGTCATGGCTGTAGTGCCGCACGGTCGCGTCCGCGCCCGATGCCCCGGCCATTGCCCAGGGAACGTCGGCATTCACCGTTGGATCTGTCTCGCGCAAAGCCAGGGCCTCGACGATGCCGGCACGGTCGCCCGGGGCGAACCCTGTTCGGCAGACCAGTGCGAGTTCGGGGCTGGTCAGCCACCGAACCGTGGTCATCCCCATCGGTCCGCGCAGCTGGGACTCGATTTCGGCCATGAGGAGGTAGATCTCGCGGCAGCGGCCCTCGAGGCCACCGCCGGATTCCTTGGCCGATCGGGCGATTCTGGTCTCCGGGATCACGATCGTCACGAACGTCTCGGTGCGCACCGAGGCCCGGGTCAGTCCCTGGGCGAGGTCACTGTTGACCCGCTCGGAGAGTTCCGGGGCGTCGGGTCGGCGGTGCTTGTTGACCCACAGGTCGCGCTCGGCCCCGTCCTCGGGGACCGTGCGGACGATGAAGAGGATCTCGTCTACCTTCTCGGTGCGTCCGGCGACCTCGATCAGTGTGGCCAGTGCCTCGCCGTAGCGGGTGCGCTCATCGGCGTCCTTCATGCCGATGCCCGGGTGGACGACCGCGGCGGTGACGGCCCAGGTCTTGGTGGCATGGTCCTGGACGACTGCGACGCGTTGCAGGTGCGATCCGTGGGGCGGCCCGTCGTGGATCTGGATGCCCTGCAACATTCCGGGCAGGTCCGGGGTGTCCAGGTTCTCGGCACGGCCACGGGTCGCCTTGGCTCGAAACGACGTCCACCCGAGCAGTCCGCCGACGGCGTACATCGTCGATGCGACCACCCAGCCCGTGGCCGAGCGTCCCCGGACCGGGACCACCGTGATGGCGAACAGGAACAGCCAAACCAGGGCGAACAGCAGCGCGGAGAACCATGCGCCGTGGCTGATCGCCCAGAACGCCGGGAGGCTGGCAAGCCCGAGGAACGTCAGCTGGCCTCCGGAGAGTCCGAAGAACCAGCCGATCCTGTCGCGCTGGTAGTCGGCGTAGGTGGTCATGGATGGGTTCCTTCCATTTCGTCGGTGCCCGGGTCGGACAGTGCGTGGAGCGGGCTAGGCAGGGATCGGTGGGATTCCCCCGGCCGCCGTACCTCCGCCGGCGCCGCCGGCAGCTCCTCCTCCGCCTCCAGCCGGTGCTGGTGGCTTGGGTGCGCCGCCGCTCTGTGGATCGCCCCCTTGTCCGCCGGAGCTGCCACCGGCACCTCCCCCGGTGGGGAGAGTGGGAGGCGTGGGCGGCGCGGGAGGCATCGGCGGGTTGCCGTCTTCGCCGCCCTGCTGGCTCGAACTGCCTCCGGACTGATCACTGGACTGATCGCCGTCGGACTGGTCTTTGGGGTGGCCACCGGACTGTCTGCCGCCCAGTCCGCTGAAGTCGGGGCCGTAGGTGCTCTGCCCGACACCGGTCTGGTTGGTCTCATCCGACATGAGTGAGGTGCCCTTCGCGCCGGCACTGTTGATCATTCCCATGCCGGCGGACATGGCCTGGCCGACCCCACCAAAGTTGCCCAGGAAGCCCTGGGTCGACTTGTTGAACCTGTCGTCTGTGGACGTCTCGGCGCTCTGTTCGCCGCCCGACTTGCCGCTGGGAGACATGGCGGAAGCAGCCGAGGAGCCGCCGGCGGCACCGCCACCCCCGAGCAGGCCCTGGAGGCCGCCCTGGATCGCCATGCCCTGCCGAAACGACGCACCCGAAGGAGTGCCCGGGTCCACGAAGGCCAACAGCTTGAACAGTGACAACGGCGCGACCACGCTGACCAGGATCGTCATCACTGCCGGCAGGGCGGTGCCGAATGCTTTCGCGGTGTCCTCGGCGAGGTGCGCGGCGACACCGTTGGCGAACTGCACGCCGATGCCGAGCACCATCACCATCAGCACCGGTGTGAACGCCGCGGCATGGAACCATCGCAGGCTCTTCCAGAACCAGGAGCGGGTGAACTCCGAGACCAGTCCGGCCGCCGAGAGGGGGCCCGTGGCCGTCAGGACCAGAAGTGATGCCGCGCGGGCAAGGTAGACGAGGAGGTGTCCGATCGCGGCCAGCCACAAGAAGATCCCGAGGAAGGCCAGGGCGGTAGCCACGCTCGCATCGGCGAGGTCGTCGGTACCGAGGCCTCCCAGGGGGTCCCAATCTGGCCAGGTCTGCACCTTGAGCAGTGACTTCATCAGTGCACGGGTCAGGGCACCGCAGGCCGCGACGATGGTGACGCAATATCCGAACCAGCACGCGCAGACCACGACGAACTGGCCCGCGCCGATAAAGGCACGCGCAAGGCCTTTGCTTTCGCGTTTGAACGCGGCGGCACCGAGCTGGACCATCGCCAAGATCACCACCAGGGCCAGGGCCAGCCACAGGGTGAAGGCGAAGACGTCCCGGCCTGGCCCGTCGGCGCTCAGGTCGGGGGTCAAGAACAGTTCGCTGAACGTGAGCACGATGCGCAGCACGAACAGCCCGCTGTTCCAGATCGCGAGCATGGCCGCGGTCCACGCATCGGCCGCGGCCTTGGCGATGATGTCGCCGATGACCTCGAAGGGGTTCGGGATGTCGCCCAGGCCGGGGATTCCTGAGCCGAACAGGTCGCCGAGATTGGGGACTCCGGGCAGCCCGGGAACGGCGGGGAGGCCGAGCCCGGGTCCGGGGACCTTGTCGCAGAGGGCGGCCAGGATGCCGCACCCGCCGATGGGGTTGGCGTCCTTCAGTGCCTTTGCGCAACCGCCGAGGCTGGGGTTAGTTGCGCACTCCTTGAGATCGCCGAGCCTCTTCCCCACGTCATCCGTGACATCCGTCGCTGCGTCTTTGCCGCATTCGATCGGGCTGCCGACACAGTCCTTGATGTCGCCGGCTGTGTCCTTGAGGTCGCCGCCGAACTTCTTCCCGACATCGCAGACGGCGTCGGGGCCGATGCATCCCATCTTGAGGTTGCGAGCTGTGAGCCGGCCTTGGCTGGCCGCGCTGGCGGGAGCCTCTGCGGGCGCGGCCGCCGTCGAGGTCATCTCCGAGGTATGCGTTGGTGCTGCCGCGGCCGGCGCACCCAGGGTCGCTGCGGCAGTGCCGAGCAACACCGTGAGCAGCAGCATCGTTAGACCTCCCACGCCGGCGCGCAGGAGGCGGTGACCGATGGGGTGCCCGGTCATTGGGGGGCTCCGTTGATCCGTACCCAGCCCGCCTGCTTGAACTCTGGGGTGTCGGGGGCGACTGCCTGCGGTTGGCCGGCTGCAACGAGCTGCTCGATGTCCTGGGTGCTGCCCGCAACCAGTCGCCAGTCACCGTCGATCCACCGCATGAGCTGCGTGCCGGCATAGAGGTCGTCCTTGACCTCTGCGTCGGCGGTGGTGAGGGTGACGTAGCTGAGCAGGTTCACCGCGTAGTAGCCGGTCTCCAGTTCCTCGAGGGTGTAGGCGATCGGGGTGACGGCGTACGACGCGGGTGCGGGCACCTCGCCCTCTACCGGGACGCCGGCCTGCTGACGGCGGAGTTGGACGGCGTCGCGGGAGCGTTGCTCGAAGAGGGCCTTGTCGTTGGCGTCGGCGTAGAGGTCCGCGACGGTGGTTGCTTGGTCGTAGTCGAATCCGACCTGTGCCTTGGCGACTTCGACTTGCAGCGCCACTGCTCCGAGGTCGGTCTGCGGGAACCCGGTCGGGTGGCCGTTGACCTGGTCGGTTCCCGTGGGGATGACCACTCCGTCGGTGGGTGTAGTGGCCGGGGCCACCTGCTCGACGTCGGCTGGTGGCTGGGTGGGGGCGGAGGAGTCGTCGGCCTTGGCGTTGTCGTCGCGGCCGCTGGCGCCGAGCCAGACTGCGGTGGCCACCAGGACGGCGATCAGCACCAGGACACCGATCCGTGCCAGCTGGCCTCGTGATGGGTTGTCTGTGGTCAGGGTCTTCATCAGTTGTCCCCTTCGGAGTAGTTGGGGTCGGTGGTGTTGTCGGTTGACCAGGTGCGCCAGCTGGCCTCGTTGGCCAGTGCGGTTCCTGGCCACGTCGCGGGCCCGGGTGCTGGCGGGACACCGGGGGCGAGCATCCAGCGGCCGCCGACCCATTGCATGCGCTCGCAGTGGGCGAAGGCGATCTGGCCCTCTTGTTTGTAGGTGGCGGTGACCTTCATCAGCACGCAGACGACTGCCCAGTCGGGGCCATCGGTGCCCTTCACCAGAGCAGCGGCCGGCTCGAGGGTGATCGAGGCGCTGGGGTCCTTCACCTCTCCCATCCCGGTGCTGGAGAGGAACGCTCGGACGCTCGCTGTGATCCACCAGTCCTCGGAGCTGACCCCTCCGGGCAGCGACCATGTTCTGTGAACCTCTTGTGCGGTCGTCAGGCTCATGGACTGCAGCACCGCGAGGTCGATCTGTGCCAGCTGCCCGATCGCACCTTCGGGGGTGTGGGGGAAGCCGGTCATCACGAACCCCGGGCCCGTGGCCCCGGTTCCGCCCGGGATCTTGATCGACGGGGCGGTTTCACTGGCTGGATCGGCCGGGAGGGCGGCGCTCTCTGGGACACTCAGCATCGGCTCTGCGGCGATCTCATCGCGGTGGGCGATGCCCTGGGCGACGGTCGAGTGCTCGGTCTCTCCCGCGGTCGTTTGTGGGGACGCGTTGGCGTCGTCTCCGATGCTGGTGACGCCCAGGTAGATGGCATAGACGATCCCGACGAGCAGGAGCGCAGCCACGACACCCGCAGAGGCGAGGATCCCGAGCAGCCGGCCTCGGCCCCACTCGGTGCTGCCCTCGGCGTCCTGTGCGGACTTCTTCGTGGCTGCGCGGCGCATCAGATGCAGCCCTTGCCGAGGATGCCATTGAGCATGCCGGGAAGGACCAGGTAGGCGATCGCGCAGGCGAACACGACCACGAGGGAGATGACGCCGACCTTGGAGGCGTGCGAAAGGGAGAACACCCTGCCGGCGATGATCGCGCCGATGCCGACGACCAGGGCGATGCCAAAGAGCCAGATCACGCCCCACAGGATGTAGCTGGTGATCTCGCTGGTGGGTGCTGTGGCACCGGGGGGTGCCTTCGGGCACACCTTGGCGGCCATCACGGTGGTTGCGTTCATGAGGTCCATGCGCGGACTTCCCTTCTGGGTGGTCAGGTGTCAGGTGGGTGCGTTGTCGGTGGACAGGTGTGCGGGTTCGAGCAGCAGGCGTGCTGCCGAAATCAGGTGGGGTGGCACAGGGCGCGAGTCCAGGCCGTTGACTGCGAGTTCGCGGTCCTCGGGGATCTCGACGCACCGGTCCTGAGCCAGGGCGCGGTGTGTGGCCGCCCCTCCGGCGTGCTCCAGTCCGCGCGGCCACTTCTTGCGGCGCGGGCCGCGGACGGCGAGGGTGATCTGTTCGGGTTGCCAGTGGCTGGCGAGCATGTCCATCGCGACCGCCAGTCGGCGCATCCCCGGGATGGTCGCTGTGGTGACCACGACGACTTGGTTTGCGGTGCGGACTGCATCGGCGAGCCAGCAGTCGGTACCCAGCAGTTGCCCGACCTCCCACCCCACGTCGAGGATCGTCAGCTGGTTCTCGTGCACAGCATCGGTCGGCACGGGCACGTGGTCGACGGCGGCCAGGATCTCGCTGGCCCGCTCGAGCACGACATGGTCGCGTTTGCCTTGGCGCCACCGGTCCGCGTGCAGACCGAGTTCCGCAGTGCTTGCCGCAGTGAGGCCCGAAGTGCTCACAGAGCAGCACTCGAGGATGCGCACCGGCGACACGGCCGCGAGCCCGGCAGCGAGGGCGACAGTGCTGGCGCCAGCGGAACCAATTGCTCCGAGTACCGCGATGGTGTGTTCGCCGGTGGCCCGGGACCAGACTTCCAACTCGTCGGTGGTCACCCGGCCCCGTGGCTTGCTGATAACGCGATGGCCGGTGCGGAAGTCGCCCGCGTTGACGGCCTGCCATGCACGCTTGAGCTCGTCGACACCAACCGGCCTCGTTGCGGCCTGGGTGCTCACTGGGCCTCCCCCACGCCAGACCAGCGGAACTCCAATGCCGCGCGCACCTCGTCCGGTGTGAGGCCGGCCAGGTCTCGCTTGGCGGCCTGCACGACGTAGAGCTGCTCGACGCAGCCGGTGAGTTGAGTGATCGCGTCGGTCTCGCGGCCAGCGATCGTGAACAGCTCGGCAATCTGTGCCGGCGTCCTGGGGGCTTCGTCGTTCTGGTTATTTGTCATGGGCTTCACCACCTCCAGTCGCCTATGTGTCGAGGGGTGCCGGGAGCGATCATTGGTCCGTTCATTCGTCATGGCCGAACTTCCCCGGCGCGGCCACGGCGAGCGCACGTATGCTGCGCTTTCCGTGGCGGCGGACGGTGGCCTCGGCAACTCCGACGCGAGGTGCGACCCGCTTCGAGAGCTCGTCGCTCAGTAAGCCCCCATAGCCGCGGGTCAGATTGCGGGTCTTGACCCGGTCGGCTTCATCGACCAGGCACAGCAGCAGGTAACGGTCGTTAAGGCTGATGACGTTGCACTCGCACGCCCAGGCGAGCAGCTGGAGGAGTTCCTCAGCGGCCTCCGGCTCCTCATCGGGGCCGGAGCTGTCGGCGAGGATGCCGGGCCGGTGGTGCAGTGCCCCGGCGGCTCGTTCGGTTGGCATTTCGCCGATGCTGCGTGCACCGCTTCCGCGGTCAGCTGGGTCGCCGGCCGAGAAGGATTCGACGAGGGTCGTGTTGGCCCAGGTGCGGTCGGCTCGGGAGACGTGGAAGAAGTCGCCGACCTCGCGCAGCACCCCAACACGGGTGTTGGCCAGGATATTGGCAGCTACCTTCCGCAGCCGGCGCCAAGGGAAGGTGCGCGCCTCGATCCACAGTTGGGAGGCCACCAGTTCGTCGATGCGCTCAACCGCCGACCAACCGCCGGCTTGGACCGGTTGGCTGTCGCGGAAGACCTCCTTCGGTGGCATCCTGCTCAGCCAGCCGGCGAGCCTGCAGGCACCCGGGAGCAGGCACTTGGCGAGCGCGGCTGTCGCCGCGATGTCGTCGCCGCCGTCCGGCGCGGCCAGCATCGCCAAGGCCAGGAGTACCTCGTCGGCCACCTCCGGGTCCGCCGAGGGCAGCCACGCGCGAAGGTCATCGAACTCCGCGACGACGGCGAGGCGCGAATCCGCATCCACCCATGTGCCCCACTTGCTGCGGGCCTGGTCGAGCAGTCCGCTGTTGTCGTCGAGGTTCAACTGATCGCCAACACTCATCGCACGCGCTCCTTTCATCCGTGGTTGATCACGGCAAGAAAGGTCGCGTCCACACGTCCCCGCACCCGTCCCCCCTAACGCCCGATTTGAAGGGGGGACGCAGGGAGGGACGCCCGTTTGTGCAGGTCAGAGGGCGTCCCCCCGAAAGTTCAGAAGACTTCGGATTTGACCCTGTTCGGCATCTACTGTCGAGAGGCACTGAAGATTGACAAACCGTTGTCATTGTCAAGGTCTACTCGGTCAGTCGACTTTGGTGCCTGCAAAGTAGCGGCGTGAATGAAGCCGGTAGTTGCGGTGGCCGGGTTCCGGACGTCGGGCACAAGAGGCTGACACCCGTTGACCGGGCATGAGGTGGTGAGGGGCGCAGCGGGGACCGGAATCGACTAGCCTGGCGAAGCTTCGTGGCATTGGATCGGGAGTCGCTCAACCTTCTTCCAAGAGCGACTTGGAACGGTCGAGTTCCGCTCGCAGGAGTTGGGCGCGAAGTCGTTGCCCGGTCAGTACCGGGCTGCCCTCGTCATTTGCTTCCATCTGTGCCACGAACGCGTCCAGCACATCGACCGCGTCTCGAGTCATTGTCTGGAGTGTGGCGGCTGTGACTTCGAAGGACTGCAGTTCGTCAAGGTTGGCCGGCACGCGGTCGTGTCCGAAATGCATCACGTACTTGCTGGCGCGGTGCCAGTAATCCGTGAGTCGCTCTGCCGAATGAGTCGACGGCGCAGTCCACCCCTCGACGCCGAATTGTGCTGGCCCGAAGTCCAGCGTGTTCGTCTTTCGAGTGAGGAACTCAGCGATCAGGCGGATGTGTACGTAGAAGGCGTCCAGCATCGCCAGGGCCGGGAGCAGGTCATCACTGTCCTGCGCAGTTTGGTAGCGGTCTGAGATCTCGGCGAGCATGCGCATCGAGTACGCCAACTGGTAGGCGTACCGCATCTCAGGTGAGTTCACTCGGTTCTCGAAGGAAGCCGCCATCACTCACGGTCCAATGATCAAGCGACACCGCTTGGCATTGCGTGAGCGTTGACGTCGCGGAGGATGTCGACGATGACCTCGAAGTCGCTGGGGAAGATGACGTCGACGTGGCCGTGGTCCACGTACGGCGACTCGTAGAGGCGCGCTGGCTCCATGATGCCGTTGGCGGTGAGCTCGTCGACGATGAGCGAGACGAATCGGACCTGCTCGACGGAGAACTCCGACTCATCGAGGAACGCTCCGAATGCCTCGGCGGCGGCAGCCCGGTCGAGGCCGACCAAGGAGCGGATGAACGGGCCGAGGGCCCCAGCGCGCTCGGTGACCCACGCGAGGTCGACTTGCTGGTCGCCACTGGAGGCGACAAGCATGCCGGAGAGGGCATCGAGGTCCTCGGGGGTCAGTTGCTTGTTGCGGCGCAGTCGCTGCAGCGCGACGTGGTCCTCGTGTTCCTTCAGGTAGGCCTGTGCCTTGGCGCGGAATCTCTCCCAGTTCATGCCGGAGGTGACTTGCGGAAGGTCGATGAGGGTCGACTCCTCCAGGGTGTCCTCGAAGTCGGTGTAGACGGGGTTCTGCTTGGTCTTCTCGACGAAGCGAACCAGGCCGCGGATCCGCTGACGCATCACCTCGAGCATGGGCAGGGTGACGTCCACCCACCACTCGTCGCCGGCTACCTCGTCGAGCAACACCAGCTGTTCGGCCACCGAGGGAATGGCCTTCTTCGGCAGAAGAGCAGCGGCGATGGCCTGGACGGTCTCACGGATCCGCTCGGCGGCAACAGCGTCCCCCTCCAGCTGAGCGAGCTGACGGCGCAGCACGAGCAGGTCAAACCTCTTCGCGTCCTCGTCGGGATCGCGCACAGTCGACGGCAGACCAGCGAGGTGCCCCAGGATCTCGGAGGCGTCCTCCTTCGTCACCGTTGCCCACCGGTCGGCCGAGGACCAGGTCTCCACCTGCTGCCGATGGGCACGCACGAGGAAGTTGTCGAGGTTCATCCCGGCGATGATCTCGTGCAGCCAGGCCGTATTGGCGTCGCGCAGGGGCTTCTCGACGGCCGCGTGATCGAGGGCGAGCACAAGTCCGAGGCGGGATTCGAAGAGGCGCTGGGTGAGCGACTTCTGGTGCGAACCTTCGGAGCCGGGCAGATCCTGGCCGAAGTAGTCGAGGTTGCCGCAGAAGTCGAAGACGAAGAAGTCCTTCTTGTCTTCGCCGAGGCCGAACAGGTCTGGGCGCAGTCGGGTGCCGCGGCCGATCATCTGCCAGAACTTCGACTTCGACCGCACCATCTTGAAGAACACCAGGTTGACGACGTCAGGCACGTCGATGCCGGTGTCGAGCATGTCGACGCTGATGGCGATGTGTGGCGGCTTCTCGGGTTGCGAGAAGCTGTCGATCAGGCTCTGGGCGTACGTCGCCGCGTGGGTGATCACGCGCGCGAACTCACCGCCGTACTCGGGGTAGGCGATGTTGAAGCGCTTCTCGATGAACTCGGCATGGGCCTGGTTCTTGGCGAAGATGATTGTCTTGCCCAGACGGTCGCCGCCGGCAACCTTGTAGCCGTCGGTCATTAGGGTGGCGAGCACCTTGTCGACAGTGTCCTCGTTGAAGAGGAAGCGGTTCAGCTCCTCGGAGTCGATCGCCTCGGGCGGGCCGTCGTCGCCCCAGTCGAGGGCGTCCCACTCGTCCTTCTCCTCATCGGAGAGTTCGTCATAGCGGATGCCCTGCCGCAGGAACTTGGTGCCCACCGAGACACCGAACGGCGGCACCAGGAAGCCGTCACCGACCGCCTCGTCGAGGCCGTAGGCGTCGGTCGGTACGCCGTCCTCGAGGTAGAAGAGCCGGTATGTGTTGTGGTCGACCTCGTCCTTGGGGGTCGCGGTGAGCCCGACCAGATATGCGTCGGACCAGTCGAAGATCGCGCCGTACTTCTTGTAGACCGACCGGTGTGCCTCGTCGATCACGATGAGGTCGAAGTGTCCCGGTCCGAACCTTCGACTTCCACCGTCGACGTCATTGATGAGGTTCATGATCGTCGGGTACGTCGAGGCGTAGACCCGTCCGTCGGTGGTCTTCTCCGTCACGAGATTGACGGTGGTCACTGAAGGCAAGTGGGTCTTGAACGCATTGACCGCCTGGTTGACCAAGGCCGTGCGGTCGGCGAGGAAGAGCACCCGCTTGACCCAGTTGGACTTCATCAACTGGTCGACCAGGGCGATGACGGTGCGCGTCTTGCCAGCGCCCGTTGCCATCACGAGCAGGGCCTCCCGCTCGCGCTTGTCGAAGGCTGAGCCGATCGCCTTGATCGCGCGGGTCTGGTAGTAGCGTTCGACGATGGTGCCGTCGATCGCCGCGCCAGCGAGTGGCAGCCGGGTCTGCCTCCGCTGGACCATCAGCTCGAGCTCGTCGCGGGTGTAGAACCCCTGCACCTCTCGGGGTGAGTATCCCGAGCTGCCGAAAGCGGCGTCGTCCCAGACCCAGTGCTGGTAGCCGTTGCTGTAGAAGATCACCGGTCGTCGGCCGAACTCGGCCTGCAGGCAATCGGCGTACAGCTTCGCTTGCTGCTGACCCACCTGGGGGCTCTTGGTCGTACGCTTTGCCTCCACCACCGCGAGGGGCAGCCCGTCAGCGCCCCACAGCACGTAGTCGACGAACCCCTTGCCCTCGTTGTTCGGCATGCCCACGACTGGGTACTCACGATCACGCTCTCGATCGAGGGGCCAGCCAGACTCAGCAAGGAGCACGTCAATGATGAACCGCCGGGTCTCGGCCTCGGAGTAGTCATGGTCATCCGGTCTGGTGTTCGCTGTCTGCGCGGCGGCGATCTGTGCCTTGAGCGCAGCAATCTCGGCATCTTTGGTAGCCGACAGGTCGTCGCGCTCGGCCAATGCCTTGGCGTGGGCGTCGTCCTGCGCCTTGAACTTGGCCGCCAGTTTCACCAGCTCGTCGCGTGAGAGCGGTGCGAGTTTGGCCGCGAGCGCGGGGTCGAACTGGCCGCCGGTCGGCACCGCCGCGGGGTCTGTCGAGTGGTGGTACGCCGCGAACACCATCACGTGGAACAGCTCGCGCAGCACCTGGAGTGCCGTCTGTGGCTGGATCGCGCGGCCCTCGTGGGCCGCGGCGTTGCCCAGACGGCGGATGAGATTGAGCTTCGCGACGATGCCGATGCCGACCTTTGCCTTGAAGGCTGCGTCGTTGATCCGGGCGGCGAGGTCGTCCTGATAGGGCACCTGGAGCCCCATCACGTCGTACAGGTGTCGCACCAGCTGCTCGATCGCCCTCCGGCTGTAGAAGCAGGCGGCGGCCGGGTCGCTCGACAGGTACGATTCCCCGCGCACGCAGTCGGCATGCACCGAAGGAAGAGTCTTGGCGAAGACGAAGTTGCTCATACCCCGCTCACTCACCCTCATCGCCGAGGTCGAAGTGCGCAGTCAGCCTCTCGAGCGTGAACTCCTGTCGGAGCTTGCAGGCACTGTGCTGACTCGCGAACATGCCCTTCTCCCAGAACCCAGCCTCGAGGGGACGGGCGTCAATCCATTCCACGGGCACAACCCACTCGGCGGTGTCATCGTGTCGGCCCGGATCGCTCGAGTACGTTCCTTGCACTGCTTGAGTGGCGAGCGGCAACCAGTTGCCGTCCACGTGGACCTCGGCGTCCTCGAAGCGAGATGCCGGCGCCAAGACTCGGCCCACGGCGACGTAGCGCATCGGGGGAACGTTGACCCATATGCGGGCGTCCTTCGGCAGCGACCGCATGGCCTGCGACCACATCTTCCCTCCGCCACCCGACACGAATCCGAACTGGCGTGCGTCGTCCCACACGCGCTCACCACCAGCGAAGGAGATGTACCAGTCCTTGCCATTCCAGGCCGCGCGCTTGCTCTTCTTGCTTCCCGTGGTCGCGGTCGGTGTCTCGTCGTCCGACGCAGTAAGCCAGGAGCGGGCCAGGTAGCGACGCCCGTCGTCCTCGAGATAGGAGAAGAAGGCCGCGTTGACCGGAACACCGAAGTCGCGAAGGTAGTTGACGATGCGCTCCGAGCTGGCATCGAGCTCGGCAGCCACGATGGTGAGACTCAGATCCCCGTTGAGCTCGTCGGGCGGTGCACTGCCGAAGACGTCCTCGAACGCGGCCTCGAACGGCTGGTCGAGGTGCTTGGTGGCAATGTCGATGATGTCGTCGCGTGACAGTGTCGAGGCCCACGAGCCGTAGTCAAGCACCTGGGCGACGACCTCTCGTGGCGTCTTGTCGCGCTTGAGTTCCAACAGATTGAGATTGCCGTCGGCGTCGATTGCCAGCAGGTCGAGCCGTGACCCGTACGGCGTGATCACCTCACTGCCAATGACCAGAAGCCGCTCGCCGAGCAGCGACGGGTCGCGCTTCAAGAACTCGTGCAGATCCTTCTCCGCCGGGAGCACCGACGTCGTCAGCGGCTTCGGCTCATCGCCATCGATGCGCCACATCCTCATCTCAACGGGCATCAGTCAGAGCTCCCCTCGGAAGGCGCGAGATTGGAGAGAGTTGAAGAGCTCGTCGTCGGCGGAAAGGGCACGCTGTAGTGCGGCGCGCTCCCGGTCGATCTTCTCGATCCGTTCGGCGAAGTCGAGCTGTCGGTCGATGCGCGGCAGCGGTGCCTCATACTCCAAGAGTTTGGCCTTGCCAATGTTTCGCACTCCAGCTGCGCCGCTGGCGGTGTGGCGAATGAATGCGCGCGCATCGGCTGACCGGAGCACGCCCAGGATGAAGCCTTTGGTCACAGGACCGCTTGCAGTTGTCGTCAACCGCCAGACCTTGTCGGGAAGGAAGTAGTCGTCCGGCGCGTCGTCCACTACGGCTGTGGCCCCCAGGAGTTCGAGCGACCCGCTTGCTCGGCCGAACAGGATGTCCCCGCTGCGGAGTCGGTGAGTTTCTGGGGGTGAGTAGTCACGAGGCATTGGCTTGGATTCTGACGGGATAAATGTTCCGCCAGAGATCGCGCTGACTTTGATCACGCGGTTGACGGGGTGCGCGTCCATATCGTCACCCAAGACGTTCTTCCCGCTAATGAAGTCGACACCCATGTCCTTGAGCCGGGTTCGTTCGAGGACGTCGGCGAACATGTCGTTGAAGATCGACTGGGTCAGGGAGTCGAGGTGGGCAAGCACTTGGCGGCGTTTGGCGCGGAGGGTGTCGGCGTGGTCGAGGATCGCGGCGATGCGGCGCTGCTCGGGGAGGGGCGGGAGCAGTACCGGCAGGTTACCGAGCGCCGCCAACGAGATCGCCTTGCGGCGATGGACCGCCCCCTTGCCGAGCTGGGGGTAGAGGGCAAGCGCCCGTGGGCTCTTCAGATATCGGATGAGGAATGCCGGATCGACGCGCGAGTCGTCCGTCCTGAATACCGTGTACATCGGGCTGATCAGTCCGCGTGCGGGCGCGATGCCGATTGAACCTTCGTCGAGGTGAATGGTTGCGTAGGCGAAGTCTCCAGGCTCGACGACCTTGTAGCCCGCAACGTCGCGGCTGAACACCTGCTTCTTGAAGTACTCCAGGCTCGGCACGAACCCCGCGTGTTTGGTTACGGAGTACACCGGCAAGTCCGTCTCGCCCCCAGCCTTGTTCCCGGCAGGACGGACGAGCTCAGCGAGTGGAACGATGGTCACGAGAGCATGGCCTTCAACTCAACCAGCCCCTTGGCGATCTCGTCCTCGAGAGTCTCGATGTCGGCGATGATGTCGAGCGGGGCGCGGTGCTCGATCTCGTCGTACTCGATCTCCTTGTAGCGATTGAGTGAGAGGTCGTAGTCCTGGGCGACGATGTCGGCCTTGGGGACGAGGAACGACTGATCGGTGCGGGCGCGGTCCCTTTCGAGAGAGTCTGGATTCGACAGGCTCAACCAACGATTATCGAGGTCGGGAAGGTCGTTGGCTTCGATCGGGTTGCGCTTGTCGTCGAGGCTGAAACCATCGGCCCGGACGTCGTAGAACCAGACATCGTCGGTGCCGCCCGAGTTCGTCTTGGTGAAGAAGAGAATGGCAGTGGAGACACCGGCGTACGGTCTGAAGACACCGGACGGCAGCTTCACCACGGCGTCGAGTTTCTGGTCCTCGACAAGGATCTTGCGCAGGTCCTTGTGGGCCTTGGATGAGCCGAAGAGCACGCCGTCGGGCACGATGACTGCAGCGCGGCCGCCGGGCTTGAGCAGCTTCAGGAACAGCGCAAGGAAGAGCAGTTCGGTCTTCTTCGTCTTCGCCACCTGGAGCAGGCTCTTGGCGGTCGACTCGTAGTCGAGAGAGCCGGCGAAGGGCGGGTTCGCGAGGATGAGCGAATACTTCTCGGCGTCGCCGGCGGCGCCCTCGGAGAGGGAGTCGCGGTAGCGGATGTCGGGGGACTCGATGCCGTGCAACAGCATGTTCATCGAGCCGATCCGCAGCATGACGTTGTCGAAATCGTAGCCGTGGAACATCGAGTTGTGGAAGTGCGCGCGCTGCGTGGCGTCGGTGAGTGTCGTCGGGTGCTGCTCGCGGACGTATTCACTCGCTGCAACGAGGAATCCTGCCGTGCCGCACGCAGGATCACAGATCTCGTCGTCCGGCTTCGGCGCCGTCATCGCCACCATCAGCTCGATGATGTGGCGTGGTGTGCGGAACTGACCGTTCTGCCCGGCGCTGGCGATCTTGGACAACATGTATTCGTAGAGGTCGCCGTTGGTGTCCCTGTTCTCCATCGGGATGGTGTCGAGCATGTCGACGACCTTGCTCAGCAGTGCCGGGGTCGGGATGGTGAAGCGAGCGTCCTTCATGTGGTCGACGTACGTCGCGTCGTCGCCGCCGACCTGGGTGCCATAGCTCTGGAGGAACGGGAAGACCTCCGTGGCGACGGTTTTGTACATGACCTCGGCGTCGAGGTTCTTGAAGCGGCTCCAGCGCAGGTGTTCCTGGCCCGGCAGGAACTTGGCGTCTTCGATCACTCCACCGGTGATGCGCGCCTTCTTCTCGGCGATCGTCTGGAGGTCGTCGAGGCGGCGCAGAAAGAGCAGATAGGTGATCTGCTCGATGACCTCCAGCGGGTTGCTGATGCCGCCGGTCCAGAAGGCGTTCCAGACGCCGTCGATCTTGCTCTTCAGCTCACCTGTGATCACTCTGTGCACTCTAGTGTCCGGGGCTGGCGTTTGGTCTCGGCATCGAAGGTTCTTCCTGCTGACCGGGCTCTCCAGCGCAGCCGAGCAGGCTCACGCGGACCACCGGCACAATGTTGGGCTCGGGCAGAGTCTCAGAAATCAGACTCGACCCACCGAAACCCGTCCCATGCCCATCCCTTCGCCAGAGGCCGATAGACGTGACCGTCCCAGTAAGAAATGCCATCGGGGGACACCCACAACGGCGTCGGTCTTGACCACCGCTGCTCGATTCCATCCCGTACGTTCGACATGGCGGTGGACACCTTCTGGCCGAAGAACTCCGGCACATGCGATCGGTCGTTCTCCGAGGTGAGCCAGTAGTTCCCAGTCAGTCGACCGTAGTCACTGAAATCCAACGTCGCGTCCCAGTGAGACAATCCGGTGTTGGACGTAACCTCCACGTCAACCCGCATTCCACGAACACGCCACGCCCAAAGCCGTACTGTCCGCGCGCCAGCCTGGGCCACGATGGCGTGAAACACGGCTTGGGGGACAGTGTCAAAAAGTAGCGGGCAACTCATGCGACGCTTCTCCTCCTGCGCCTCCCGCAATCTCGTGCTCAACGCCGCGGCGAAAGCTGCGGCACCGCCAACAAGCAGTGCCCTGTCTACGAAACGCACGATAAGCCGACCTCCTCACGTCGCACGATCGTAATCCTGTCGGTGCTCCGGCGCTGCTTGTCGAGATCCAACGAAGACTGAAGGGAGCTCTGATCGGTGCCACTGAACCACGCGGTCCCGCCGCCGGCGTGGCGATTCGGCCATCATCGGGGGCTTCTCTCAAAGCCGTCTCATAGTGAGCAGGTAGGTCCCCGAGGTGGTTTCCTCATGGTCCGTCTCGGTGAACCCGGCCTTCGCCAGCACACGGCGTCTTCGACTCGGTCATCGTGGTCGTGGACCGGACTGTGCTCGACGGGCAGCTCCAAGACGCGATCCGGCAGATCGGCGACCGGGGCAACATCGTGGCCACGATCAGTCCCGAAGACGTGCGCAAGGCGGGTGCGAAGTCGACCGCGCAGGGTGACGCCTCCAGCCGCTACCAGACCCGCGGTCCGCTTTCCCCCGCTACTCGACTTGTCGTCACTGCGTGAGCACTTGGCCCTCACCGACGCGGATCGGCAACGGGTTCGTGGTGAGGTCGAGCTCGATAATTCCGGATTGCCCGGCGCCGGACCACGCCACTACCCAGTGACTCGTCGCGGTGACTTGATAGGCACCGTCGGGCTGGTCGGTCGACATCATGGCGTAGCGGTGTCCGCAGGTCGGAGACTCCTGCTTGCCGTAGTTGTCGGCGTAGGGCGTGCCGGGGCCTGTGCAGTTCACCTTGGTGCCGTCACCCATGTTCCAGATGACACTGGACACGGTGGCGGTGGCGGTGACCGAGACCGGGCCTTCACTCGCCGATCTCGTGATCGGACCCCAAGTGTTCGCGGTCTGATTGTCAACCCACATCCAAACGGGCAGGCCCACCAGACCGACCCTGTTCGCGCCCGACTCAGGCACGATGCCGATCGTGATCGGGTCAAGGTTCATAGACACAATCGCACGGTTCGCGAGCACGACAGGGTCGATCGTGACCGTCCCGTTCTCGATCCACACCGGTTCCCAGGACGATCCAGGCGGCGGGAAGTAGCAGATGTGCCACCCACCGTCCTTCTTCGTCTCCCCGGGAGGCGGCTGGTCACCTTCCCCGCCTGGGTCCCAGACGGCGCCGACATAGCACCCGTGGGCGCTGCTCCAGGCCGATCCATTCGGACCCGTGCAGGGTATTTCGCTACCGGCATTGGTGCAGGTCGACGACCCGCCAGTATCGGGATCGCCACCCACGGGGTCCGCACCATCATCCGAGCAATCGAGCTCAAACTCACCCGTCTCCGGGTTGTAGACCTCCGAGCACTCGGCATACGCGGCTTGATGGCCCAAAAAGACTACGGCTCCTGTCGCCAGGAGGAGGGCCAGCAGCGCCCGTCTCAGCACGGCTGATCCCATTTGATGTCTGATGTGGACACTTTCCACGCACCTCCGTCGCGGACGAGCGTGTATTCAATTGCAACAGGGTTGCGCAGGGGGTCCCCGTTCGGGTCCGAGTGCTTGATCCTCTTGCCCGCCTTGTTGCGCTCGGTGACACCCGCTCGGTCCTCACAGTCCAGGAAGATGAACTTCGCGTCGCTGCGACGACGCGGCTCGCCGAGAGTGTGGACGTACTGGCCGGTGACCTTGATGTGGTACTGATCCATGTCAGCGACTGTGGCCTGGATCTGGAGGAACTCGTCTCCGGTCGCGACCCTGTTGAGTCGCTTGAACTCGATCGTGGCCGCGCGGTAGAACTCGTCGCGCACGTCTAGGTAGTGGGTCAGCTGTGCTGCGGCCTTCTCCTCGGGGGTCTTCGGAGTGGGCGGCGAACTGGTTGGCGTCAACGAGGTCGCCGTAGGTGTGTCTTGGGCGTCGGAATCGTTGCCGTTGTCCGAGCACCCGGTCAGGGTGAGGGTGAGCGCGAGCACCACTCCCCCTAGTACTGAGTGGTGCTTCCTCATGGGGTGTCTCCTGTCGTGTTGGGCGGCGCCGTGACCGGATCCCTGGCTGACGTCGTTGGCGATGAGTTCGAGGGGCTCTTCGGCTGCGTCGACGAGTTCGTCCATCAAGCCGTTGCCGGCCGGGTAGATTTCGAACCGCTTGTCGGCGTCGTAGAGGGTTCGGATGGTGTCGCGGACGAAGACGGCCCGGGCGACGCGTCGAGCGTCAAGTTCCGGGTGGACGCCGCCGGACGCGATGTAGCGGCCGGTGAGTTCCTGGTTGAACATGGTCATGCGCTGGTGGTCCCTTCCCGAGTCAGCTCGCGAGCCAGCCGTTTGTACGGATGATTGTCTTCGTGCGGTCCGACAGTTCCATGGGTGCGTCGCCGTCGTCGGATCGGTTGTAGACCTCTTCGCGAAGGATCCGCTCGGCTTCGAACTGGTCGCCTTCTGCCTTGGTGACGTGGGCGAGGCACAGCCTTGTGCTCTCTCCGTCGGGGTCGGCCCGGTTGGCGACGTATGCAGCGGAGCGGGCCTTGATCAGGTCGCCGGCGGCGAGCGCTTCGGTGACGACGATGAGGGCGACGTCGGCGATCCAGCCGGGGGCCATCTGGTCGAGGCGGTTGGGCTCGTTGATCATCCATTCCCATCCTTCTTCCCGCTTTTGACTGAACGGCTGGGTCTCGCCAACCAGCTCGAGGGCGGTGCACAGGTCGGCGACGCCTTCAGCGCTGCCCCGGGCCTGGCCCCGCTTGCGTAGCCGGAGGAACAGGTCCAGGTCGATGAGCAGTCCGTCGTCGACCTGGTAGACGTTGACTCCGGTGATCTTTGTGCCGGGCGCGTTGTCTGCGTAGGGCAAGTGGTCCTCACCAGTCTCGGGGTTGATGCCGAGCCAGTCGCGGACGATGGTGGTGTAGTCGCGCACCTTGCCGTCGGAGATGGTGAAGGCCTCGCGGATCTGCTCGCGGGTGGCGCCGTTCTTGCGGTGGAGCGCGAGGTAGGCGAGGAGCTCGGTGAAGTAGGGCTTGCGTTTGGCGAGGGCCTTGCCGTGCGTGCGGGCGTTGACGGGGCCGAGCAGGCTGAGCCGGGGCCGGGCGCAGGTGGACGAGAACCAGTCGGCGATGTCCTGGTCGAGCGTGGGGTCCTTCTCCTCGACCTCGGCCCGGATGTGGGCGGGCACCTTCGGCGCCAGAGCTTCGAGGTCCTCTTGCACGATCGCGCTCTCGCGGATGTAGTCCTCGTCGTCGCCCTCGAGGAGGGAGGACAGTGGCTCGTCGACGGCGTCCGTGGGTGTGTTGCGGGGCAGGGTGTACTCCCGGCGCAAGGCGCCGGATTGGTCGGTGTAGGCCTCCCAGCCGTCGGTGGCGGTCTCGTCGACGGGCGTGTCGACGTATTCCGGGGTCTCGCTCTGCGCGTAGACGAGGGCGCAGCCGCGGGCCTCGTCGCTGGTGAGGCCGACGGCGATGAGGTTGAGGCCGGCGTGCTCGAGGACGACGCGGCCGGTGTTGGTCATGTGCAGGGCGGTTCCGGGGGTGTTGGGGCGTTCGCCGGCGACGACGATGGAGGTGGCGGATTGGCCGGCGTGGTCGTTGACCAACTGGAGCAGTTGCTGGAGTTCGTCCGGGTCGCCCGCGGCGGCGTCGAGGAGCAGCATTCGTGCGGGCCAGGTGTCGTCGTCGACGCTGCCGGTGCGTGCTGTGGAGACGTCGGTGTTGTGTCGGGTGGCTCGGTCGACGGTGGTGACGGCGGCCGCGAGGGTCTCGGCGGTGGCGGGGGTGCCGGCCGAGCCGGTGGGGTGGTAGGCGATCCGGTCGTCCATGACGACGGTTTCCTCTGCGACGCCGATGCAGTCGAGTTGGACGCGGCGTGACCACGGGTTGACGGCCAGTTGGGCGGCGAGGTGGCGGGCGAAGTCGCGGCCGTAGGTGGAGTCGCCGCTGATGGTGAGGGTGGAGAGTTCTTCGCAGTTGAGCAGCCAGGTTTCGCCGGTGTCGCTGGCGCCGATGGTCACCAGGAGCGGGTAGGGCGCCTCAACGTTGTCGGCGTCTGGGCCGAGGTCGGCGGCGGGTGTGTCCGTGCTGAGGTGCCAGTGGGTCTGGTCCGGGGTGCCGACCCAGGGGGCGGGCAGTTCTGCGGGGGCGCTGAGGTGCAGGGTCAGCTCACCGCTGCCGAGCTCTACGGCGGCGACCGGAGGCATAGTCCCGCTGGCGGTGCCGACGGCTGCCGCGAGACGGCGGAGGGCTTCGTGGGTGAACTCCACGGTGGCGGCGGTGGTGGCGCCCGTGGCAGTGAGTGTCATCTCGACGGGTGCGAGCTCGGGCGGAGGGGCGGCGATGGTGCGGCCCGGTGGCCGGTTTCGGAAGCCGGCGCGTCGCCGGGCTTTGAGTGCCATGAGCAGTGCTCCGGACAGCAGCACTCCCCCACCGGTGAGGCCGGCGAGGATCCACGGGGCGTCGAGCACGGAGTCGTCGGACTCGTCGGCCTGGTCGACGTCGGCTGCTGGTGCTGTGATCTCTTCGGCGCGCGGCTCCTGGAGGTCGGGAGCAGTGGTCTCCGGTGCTTGGGCCTCTGGGGTGGGCGGGGTCTGTTTCTCCGGTGGCGGGTCGAGCGGCCGTTGCTCGTCCGCCGGGGCTGCGGCCTTGTCGGGCTGTCCGGTGGGCTCGGCCTGGGTGCCGGGGATGTTGAGCGTCCAGCCGACGTCGATGATGTCGGGGTCGGTGAGTTGGGCACCTCCGGGTTGGGTGATGTGCGTGGAGGCTTCGTAGATCTCCGGCCAGCGGTCGGCGTCATCGAGCTCGGTTTGTGCGATCTCACTGAGCGTGTCGCCGGGCTTCACCGGGTACTGGTGGGCTGGCGCGCCCTTGCCCACTGGTGCGGGCAGCTCCAAGACCCATCCGGGCTCAAGGAAGCTGGGCTCGTTTCCCAATAGTTCGCGGTTGAGATCGTGGATCTGCTTCCACCGTGCCCCGTCGCCGAGTTGGGTATCGGCGATCGACCATAGACTTTCTCTTGGCTGAACGGTGTGGGTGCTCGTCTTCTGGTGTTTGGTGTCCTGCTTCGGGGTGTCTACGGACGCGGCGTGCAAGGTCGGCGTCCCTCGACTGGTGCCGGCCTCCTCTTCGGCCCCAACGGTGGCGGGCCCAGGATCGGCTGATGCGGTGGGGACCTGCGTGACGAGGGGCAGAGCCACGAACAGGAGCGCGGCCAGGCCGATGAGTCCACGGGCGCTGGCTTGTGGGAGGCGGAGTCCGGGGAGTTTGGGTGCCTCTATCTTGCGGAGCCGGGCAACGGCCTCCACGACGAGACTCAGCGTCATGAAGGCCCATCCGAGCCAGCCGACCACCTTGAACAATCCCAGGACGAGCATGCCGTCGTCGGGGACCAGAAGCGAGTCCTTGATCCCGTCGAGGGTGGGCGCTTGCTCGGGGATCGGATTGGCGCCGATCGCGAGGAACACGATGGGGAGCCCGACGACGATGCCGAGCACTGCCACCGTGGCGAGGAATCCGGTGAGTCGCTGGCGGAGCGTGGGAGTATTCATCGCTCGATGCCTCCTTGGGAACGGATGAGCCGTGCGGATGCTTCCCCGGTGACGTGCATGGAGTCCAGGTTGATGATCCCGAGGAACTTGGGGTCGTAGGTGTCGGTGGTGCGGACCACCAGCGTGTCGCCACCGGTGACGGTGACCGTCCCGTTCACGCCGGCGGAGCGGAGGTAGTCCTGGGCGGCTGATTTCGCGGCGGCGATGTCGACCCGGAGGTCCCCTCCACGCACGGCTGTCGAGCCTTGGACCTCTTGGGCTCCGGTGCGGGCGGCCTGAGCTGCGACGCTGCGGGCGTGCTGTTGGGTGTGGACCTTGCCGCCGAGGTCGACGGTCATGCCAACGAGGATGGTCATCACCAGCGATGCCGTGGCGAACCAGACGGTGATGGAGCCGCGTTCGTCGCGCGTCCGCTGGCGGAGCCGGGGGTGCGCCTGGGGGCGGTTCATCGGCGTTCCCGGTAGGCGTCGACGGGGCTGGAGGCGGTCGCGGTGATGACCCGGTGCCCGGGCACGCCGGGCAGGGTCAGGTCGGAGAGGTCGACGTTGCAGGTCACGGTGGCGGTGACGTGGCCGGTGGTGCCCAGTGGGGCATCGAACGCGGCCGCGTTGACCGTGACGTTGGTGGTCGTGCAGTTGACGTCTTGGTCGTAGAGGCTGCTCGTTGCTGCGGTCTTACCGGAGTTGATCGCCTCGCCCTGGGTGCGTTCGATCGAGGCCGCGCGAGCTGCCTCGTAAGCGGCCGCTTCGACCGACTGTTTGGCTACCGCAACACGACCACCCAGAATGATCATCGCCACGAACAGTCCGAAGGCCGGGATCCCGATCGCGGCCTCGATGGCCGCTGATCCGTGTTCGTCGCGGTCTCGCGGTCGTAGCTGGTTCGCCGAGGCGCTCATTGGGTGAGCCTCTCGACAGGAACGCTGGCGGTCTGGGTGACGGTGACGTGCCAGCCGGGGATCACGCTGAGGCTCTTGCCGCTCACCGTGACGCTCGCGGTCGTCGTCGTCCGGGAGCCGGAGACGCTGGTCGAGGTCATCACGTCGGACCCGCCGGCGTCGGTGAGGAAGGTGTTGGCTGTCTCGACCCCGGCATCGCGGGTGCCGGTCTCGCTGCCTGCCTCGCGCGCGCCCTCTTGTGCGGCCGCGAGCGCAACTTCGCGCGCGTGGTAGTACAACGCCCCCTGGAGGCCAACGAACATCACCAGGAAGAGCGCTGGCATCAGGAAGACCATCTGGATGGTCACTGAGCCGCGCTCGTCGCGGAGGCGAGGGTTGGCGATCATCTGGTCCTACTTGATCTTCGCGGACTCGCTGGTCACGAAGAACTTGATGGCGGCCACGACGATGCCGACGATGACGATCACGGCACCGGCCCAGATGACCTGCTCGATGGTGACCGAGCCGCGCTCGTCGCGGTGCTTGTCGATCCGGTCTTCCAGGGCGGTGAGCACGGTGAGTGCCGCCATCTGGAGAGTGATGAAGAGCTTGAGCATCGGCTTTGCTTCCTTTCTTGTGGTGGGTTCGGGTGACCCGGTTGTTTGGGGTCGGTGTTAGGTCGTTAGGTCGTGAATCGGAGCATCGAGGGGGCGATGAGGATCGCCATGAAGACGACGCCGAGGAGGCTGGCGGGGATGTACATGCGCTCGGATGCGGCGTTGGCCTTGCCGACTTCGGCGCTGAGCATCGCCGCGCGGAGCGCTGCGGCGCGGGCACGGAGGTTGGCGTAGATCTGGGATCCGTCCTGCCCGGACTGCTGCATGATGTCGGCGAGGTCGTCGAGCTCGGTGACTCCGAGTTCGTCGGCAAGGTCGTGGAGGGAGTCCCAGGGTGCGCGGGTCATGTAGCTGGCGCGGCGAAGCTCACTCTCGATTCGCTTGAACACCCAGGTGTCGCCCACCTCGGCTGCGGTGCGCAGGGCCTGCTGGCCGCTGGCCCCGTCGCGGACACCTGTGGCGACCATGTCGATGTAGGCACCGAGTGCACGGTTGAATTCGATGCGGGCCTTCTTCGCGTCGTCTATGGCGTTGTAGTTCGGCATGAACCAGAACAGCGTGGCCAGGGCCAGCGAACCGAAGGTGGGGATGACGAACGGGAGCGGCAGTCCGATGAGGGCGAAGAACGCGGCCAGCAGCGGAGGCATCACCAGGCCGAGCAGTGCCCAGACGACCTTCTGCCCATAGAACCGGGTCTCGCTGATCTGCAAGATGGCGAGGTCTCTGCGTGGCGTGCGTGCCCAGGCACCTCCGGGGAGGTTCTTCAGTGCCCATACGCCGACCCGGTCTACCAGCGAGCCTGACTCAGTGTCCTCGGCGCCTGAGGCCCCGGCGCCGTGACGTGGGACGACGTGGTCGGGTGAGAGTCGGTCCAGTGCGTCGACCAGGTCCGGGTCGGAGGGCGCGACTCTCCAGACCAGGAGGGCAACGGCCATGCCGAGGAGTGTGCCGCTGGCGAGGGCGAGCTGGAGCCCGGTCATGCCGTTGCTCCTTCGTTTCTGTTCTGCCGATGTGTGTTGCGCGCTTGGAGGTCAAGGAATCGCGGGAGGGGCTTGGCGACCGCCATCCGGCGCATCATCAGCAGTGTTGCGACGTAGGCGGCGAGGAGGATCGTGAGGATGACCTGTCCCAGCGGGGTGCCGTAGGGCTCGATGTAGTCACCGGTGAACGCGAGCAGGCCGAGGACGCCGAGGGTGATGGCCGTGACGGTGCGTGCGGTGGTGCGTGGCTTGGCTTGATCGGCCTCGATCTGGCGGCGTGCTCGCACGTCGGCGGCGACGGTCTCGGCGAGTGCGTCGAGGGCCTTGGCGAGGCCGGCCTGCCCGCGACCGCTGGCGGCAAGGATGAGCTGGCTGGCGACGACGTCGCCGGTGGAGTCATTGATGTCCTCGGCGAAGGCGCGCAGCACGTCTTCGGTGGTGACGTCGGTGCCGGAGCTGTTCCACAGCCGTGACACCAGCAACCCAACCTCGGTTGCGATCGGCGCGGGGACCGACTGCAGTGACTTGATGAGTGCCGAGCGCAGAGACTGGCCGGCCGTCAGCTTGCCGGCAAGCGAACGCGTCCACTCCTCGAGCGCCTCTAGTTTCTCGATGCTCGCCGCAGCCGGCGGCGACGAAAGCAGCACCGGGATACCGATGATGGCTGCCGGGACAAGCACAATGGCGATCACCCACCCGGTGACCAGTGCGATCAGCAGGCCGGTCGCGGTGCCGGCGGCGATGAGCTTGCGGGTTCGTGGCTTCATCTGGTCGAGGCGGCTGCTCAACTGCCCGAACGAGGCGAAGCCGCGTGCAGGGCCGGGCGGCTTGGGTGGTGCCGGTCGCAGGGCGTAGACCATACCGATCAGGCCGGCGACAACCAGGGCGCCGCAGACGGCGGGCACGAGCGGGTTCATGGCGTGGCCACCCCCTCGTAGGCCTTGGCCTCTGTCGTGTAGGCCTCAAGGTCGAGTCCGTGGCGGACCAACTCGTGGGCGAGGTGATTGTCCAACTTGCCGGTCGCGATGGCCTGCCCTGCCCGGTTGGGGGCGAAGACTGGAGCGGTCGCGTAGCCCCTGACGGCGTCGGCGCTCGGGTCGACGACCAGGACCTCCTCGACCCAGCGCCGTTTCCGGGAGGTTCCGTCACCGTTGTCGCTCACTTCGGCGCGCAGGTACACCACGACGTCGATGGCGGCGGCGAGCTTGCTGATCGCGAGTTCGCGGGTGACCTGAGGGCCCTTCTCCATGGCACAAGACACGAGCTTCTCGATGGTGTGGTCCGCGCTGCGCGCATGGGTGGTGCAGATGGAGCCCGGTCCGGACTCCATGGCCTTGAGCATGTCCCACACCTCGGGTCCACGGACCTCACCGACGATCTGGCGGGCGAGGGTGAACCGGAAGGAGTCGTGGAGGGCCTCTTCGAGGGTGAATTCCCCGGCTCGGCGGCCGTCGATGCCGACCTCGCCGGAGCCTGGCCGGTGCTCCCAGGCGTGCACGATGTGGTGCCGGTCGCGCAGCTCGTGCAGGTGCAGCTCGAATTCGGATTCGAAGGTGCCGATCATTTCCCAGGGCGGGATGCATGAGCACAGGGCTCGGACCCAGGTGGTCTTGCCGCTGCCCTGGACCCCGGAGACGACGATGCTTTTGCCGGCGCGGACGCAGGCGGCGAGGAAGCCGGCCAGGACGGGTCCGCAGGCCTTGTGGTCGTTGACCATCTCGTCCAGGGAGACCTCGCGCAGGCCGTGGCGTCGGATGACGACCGAGGTGTCGGCGGTGACCCATGAGGCGGCGGCCAGGCGGGCACCGCCGGGAAGTCGGAGGTGGAGGCTTGGCCTGGCTTCGGTGAAGGGTCGGTTCTGACGTGAACCGAGGTCGGCCAGGAACTCGCGCAACTCGTCTTCGGAATCGGCGATGGGAGGGACCTCAACCAGCGTGCCATCGGTGAGTTCCAGCCGCACCCAGCAGTCGGGGCCGGAGGCGATGATGATGATGTTCTCGACATCGCTCCTGTCGACGAGCGGCTGGAGTCGGCCCAGGCCGAACAGGGCTGCCCGGAGGGCCGTCTTGAGTGCCTTCTCTTCCTGAGGTGGCCACGGACGGCGGCCTGTGGAGACGAGGTTCTCGGCCTCGGTCTGGATCAGATCCTCGATGACCTGGATACCCAGCTGCTCACGGCCCTCGTCGGTGATCCGTCCGCCCTCTTTGTCTAGGCGTGCGGTCAGCCGTGAGGAGACCTCGGCGCGGTACTGGGCAACCAGATCCCAGTCCAGGTCTACCTCGTGGTTTTGATCGTGGTCTGGGTGGTCGGCGTGCGAGTCATTGACGGGGTCGACGCCGACCAGGGGGCGCAGGGAGAACTCGGAACGAGCGCGTCCCGGTCGCGTCTCCTCGTTGGCCCAGGCACCGCCGAAGATCGGTAGCGAGGTCGGGTCGTCGTCGGCAGGCATCGGATTGGTGCGCGGTGGCACGTTCGGTTCGTTGTTGGTGGCGCGGCTGCGGGCGAAGGGCGAACGCGTGTCGCGCTGGGAGGCGTGTCTCGCGGCGAGCCACTCGTCGGCGCTGAGCGGTTCGCGATCGGGGTGGTGTCCGTTGGTGCTCACGTGCGTCCTCCGATCGTGGGAGCGAGCGAGGCTTGGTTGGCGGCGAGGATCGAGCCGATGGATGCGGCGGCGGCCCGGTAGCTGCGCAGCAGACTGGAGGATTCGAACTTGCGGGGCTTGCGTGCACCGTGGGAGTAGACCTCGGCCACCTCGGGGTCCCAGTCGATCGAGGCCACGACGGGGATCTGGAGGGCCTTGGCGACCTGACGGGCGGTGTAGGGCCTGACTCGCGGAACGACTGCCGGCACCGTCGGCCAGCGTCCGTCCTCGTCGACGAGTAGGGCACCCAGCCGGGGCAGGCCGGCCACGGTGACGAATTGTTCGCGCAATGCCGTGGCCCAGGATCTGGCGCCAGCCAGGGCCGGCAGTGAGTTCCGCGTGACGAGCAGGGTCAGATCAGAGGCCGCGATCAGCGGCTGGGGCCCGCCCACAAGGCCGAGGCGGCCGGCGTCGACGATGACGTCTTGGCCGTTGCGGTCCAGTGCCCGCAGTTGCTCGGCAAGGGGCTCCCACAGCGGGACCATGCTGGGGGCTTGTTCGTGGGAACGGATGCCGGGCAGAAACCACGGTGCTCGTTCTGGCGGCGCTGCTGCGTCGAGGATCAGAGTCTCCCGCGGCAGGGCCTCAGCCAGGGCTCCGTCCCGGTGCGCCAGGGCCAGGTTGATCAGACCGCCGGTGGGTTCCTGTGCGCCGCGGAAGTAGCCGGCGAAGACACCCGATGCTCCGTCAGGCGCAGCATCGACCAAGAGAGCGGGCCGGGGCCAGTTCAGGGTGAATGCGAGCGCCGCGGTGGAGGCGCCAGGTGATCCACTCGCGGATGCCAGGACAATCAGCGCCACAGCTCAGCGCTCCCGGGCATCGAGCACGAGCGCAACACGTCCAGTTGCCGCGCGAGCTGCCAGATCGGCCGAGTCCCCCACCGGGACCGAGACGTTGACGACGGTCTCCCCGGTCTCCGCCACTCGACTAACACCAACCACGGTGGCGTCGATCGTGACCGGCTCCTCGTCGCCGATCTCGCCCTGATTACCGGGGGTGGTGACGATCCGGACGCTGTCGCCGGAATACAGGGGCTCCGAGGGCATCTGTGCCGGGGTGAGACTGATGCCGACCAGGGATTCTCCCTCTCCCGGCACCAGTGTCTCTGCGACCTGCTGCTCGGACAGCAGCGTGCCTGCCCACAGGTCGACGGCTGCTCGGCTGCCTTCGATACTTGACCTCTGGTCGCCGCTGATCGGTGTGAGCGCCGGGTCGACACTAACGCGCACAACCGAGATGTCTCCCGCCTCGATGACGTCGCCACGTGTGATGTCGCGGGAGACGACGAGGACTTCCTGAGTGTCGTTGAGCGAGGTGTAGGCGAAGGCTGCCCCCAGCGCTCCAGCGGCAACCAGGACCGCGCACAGTGCGAACAGCAACGGCCGGCGACGTTGCTTTGCCCTGGCGGTTACCTTCGGGGCAGATGGCGCGATCGGTGGGGGCGGTGGTCCGCCCGCCTGCGGGTATGGGGTGGTGTCCAGCGACATCAGCCGAGTCCTCTCGTCTCTCGATCACCTACGTATTCACGTGGGCCGGAGCGATCACCTCGCTCACAAGTCGATAGAACAACACTAGTGCTGTTTGACCACCTATTAAGTTATCCACAAGTGCCGGATTCCGAGATGTCATCGCCCGAGTCCTTCGTCCGAGAGTGGCCGCGGCCCGCTCCCCCGATGGAACTGAGCTCTGACGCGTACCGAACGCTAGGGATCTATAGCACCACAAACGTCCAGTTTCTGCCTGACGCAGTTCTTTCCCTGTGGAGAAAGATCAACGTGGGTAAAGGTCCTCAGATGTTCGGGTTGGCCCGGATTTCCCTGAGTCGCTGCGCTTCGCGGAAGCCGGCCACGACAACGCTGACTGGTTCGTCGACTGCCTTCGCCAGGGATTCGATGATCACGATGCTCGGGAGTCGGGTCCATTGACCGGCTTCCCAGCGAAGGTAGGTCGGCATCGAAAGGTTGGTGCGTGAGGCCAGTTGCGGCCCGGTGAGCCCGGCCTTGAGTCGCAGCCCCCTAAGATCGGGGATGTCGCCCTCGAAGTGGATCAGTCTGAGGGCAGGGATCCGCAGGGTGCGTGCCAGCTTGACCAGGAAGTCCGGCCGGGGCTCGGACATGCCGAGTTCCCAGCGCGACACCCGTTCCCCGCCGGCTGCGCCGATGAGTCGCGCGAGCTCGTGCTGGGTCAGGCCCGCCTTCTCGCGGGCTGAGCGCAGCGCTGAAGGATCGACTCCGGTACTCATCGCCGCCCAACACTAGCGATCCGTGCCGAGACGTTGCGACGAGAGGCTCCGCTCGCCATCGAACGCACACCGATGCCAGCGAGCCTGGCGCCCGCGTACGAGTTGCGACGTCGACGAGTGACCAGGTGTGAGGGCGGGCACGGGCACCGCGCGACAGGCGGTCTGGGGACTTTTGGCTGGAACTCGGCCGAATGGCGGTCGGTTCGATATGGATCGCAGGATCCTGATCGCTCCGGGACTCATGGTCGCCCTAGGTGATCAACCAAAAAGGAGGATCTGATGAGCACTTCCCCAGCCGAGAAGCCGGTCCCGGGCGTCGTCACCTTCACCGCCCAGGGCAACCGCGCCCTCGATCGTCTCGCCGCCAACCTGGTCGAGGAGTGCGATGGCTCCCTTACCAGGATCGCCGACATCCTCGAACAGGTGCTGTCAGTCGATCTCGAGGAACTCGCCGACAGACTCTGTGAACCCCTCGCAACTACGACCGCGGCAGGTTCGCCAACCGGGATCCCCGGCCAGGCCGCCCATCGACGACTCGACCGCGGCCGCAGGCGGCACCCCTTCTCTGTATCCGCCGAGTGTCGGGCGTTGAATCATGTGTCCCCCAGAGATTTAAAGGGTTTAAAGACCGCTAAAGCCGGCCCATCGAGGAAGGGCACATTTAAACGATTTCTAGAGGATGAATTGAGTGCCTGACGTGAACCCCTTCACTCCGACCTTCGGGACCAGTCCGCCGCTCCTTGTCGGTCGCGACAGCGATCTAGAGGACTTCCGTGAGGGCCTCCGAGACGGTCCAGGGTCACCAGAGCGCGCGACCCTCGTCACCGGGCTGCGCGGCACCGGGAAGACGGTCATGCTTAACGCCTACGAGGACGTCGCCGGCGTCGAGGGCTGGTTGGTGATCTCCGAGACCGCGACGCCGAACCTGATTGACCGCATTATTCATGAGCAATTGCCCCGCCTCTTGGCCGACGTTGACCCTCGGCAGACCACGTCGCATCTGACCGGTGTCTCCCTCCCGGGTGGCTTTGGCGCCGACCGGGAGGTCTCCGAGAGGCACGCTCCCCGCGCTGGGCTCCGGTCCCAACTGACCTTGCTGACCGACGTTCTGGGCGAGCGGGGCGGCGTCCTCATCACTGTCGATGAGGTTCACCGCAAGGGCGTCGGGGAGCTGCGTGAGCTCGGCATGACGATCCAGCATGCGTTCCGCGAGCGCCGCAATGTTGCCTTCGTTGGTGCCGGCCTTCCGTCGGCGGTTGACGACCTGCTCTCTGACGAGGTCTCGACGTTTCTGCGTCGTGCCGACCGGCGTCACCTCCGCACGGTCAGACCCGAGGAAGTCACTGAAGGGCTCGCCGTCCCCATCCGTGCAGCAGGCAGGGACATCACTCCCGAGGCGTTACAGATCGCGGTCACCGGCACGGGCGGGTACCCGTTCATGATCCAGCTGGTCGGACTGCACGTCTGGCGAGCCGACAGCGCCGCCACTGTGATCGACCCCGACCAGGCCCGTCGAGGCGTTGACCACGCGCGCCGCAAGGTCGGCCAGCTTGTGCATGCCAGCGCCCTGGCCGACCTCTCTGATGTCGACCGCTCGTTCCTGGCCGCGATGGCCCACGACGACAGCTCGAGCCGGATGGCCGACATCGCGGCCCGCCTCGGGGTCAGTCCCGCCTACGCCGGCCAGTACCGGATGCGGCTCATCGCCGCGGAGGTCATCGAGCCCCGCGGCCACGGCCTGGTCAACTTCACCCTCCCGGGCCTGCGCGACTATCTGCGCGAGCACGCCGCCAGCAGCCATTGGAGTCCGGATGTCGATCCGCACCCGACGGGCCGTCCTGAGCTGCCCGGTGCTGCGCAGGAGAGGAGTCAACTCCCGCGGCCGCCTGACGACAACGACACCCCGCGATTGCCCTGATGACACACGGCTACGGCGATCGGACGGTTGTGCCGGGCCGAGTCGGCGCCGTGACCTCGGGTAGCGGAGCGGTACGAGGCTTCGGAGGTCCGAGGTCGGCCACTCCTCGAGCAGCTCGTCGTCATCCGCGGACAGCGATGCCACCGTGGGATCGTAGTAAGCGTTCCATGCCCCGCCCGTAGACCTCCACGGCAGCGGGCGCCTCAACCCACGCCGTTACCGCGATCGCCGCGCAATGCCGCCTGGTCGTCCATGGCCGCCCAGGTTCCCGCCCATCCGCACAGTTGGGAGCCCTGCCCAGTTATCCACAGGCAAGCGATGACCTCCGTGCGAGCGCCGCCGCGATCAGCGACACTTCGGACACCAGAACCCCATCACGGGCAGAAGGAGCGATGGATGGACAACAACGACGACTGTCAGGCCACTGGACACGCGACGGCCGCCCGCGAACACGTCCACAGCTTCAACCGAGCCACGATGTGGGTACGAGACCAGATCCCATCCGAGACCTCAGACCAGCTCGCCGAGTTCGCCGACATCGCGGCCGTGCTCCCCCAAGCCTTCTCACAGCTATCCAGAGCGCTTCAGCAGACCCTGACCCACCAGGTGCTCAGCATGGACTCCATGACTGAGGAGACCGACCCCTCGATGGCGATCGGGCTCGCGCGGCTCCACCTTGAGGAGGCGCGCGGCCTCGCGGTCGACCTCCACAAGCACCTCACCTCGGCCAGCAACGCCACCGCCCACATCATCAGCCAAGGCATCGACGACGACCAAGAGCCGATGCCCGGACCCCAGGACTAAACCGGCCGTGGCCACGACGTTGTGCGGCGGATGAGGTCCCCCGGACCAGATCCAGATTTCTTCGGCGCGGTGATCGCCCCGACCGGCCAGCCTTCCTTTGGTGACTGAGACATGTCACCAGTCCACCAAGGAGCTGTCCGTGAGCAAGCCCACCGATGCACCCAGCGGCGCGCCCGACCGTGACCCTGTCCAGGAGGTCCGAGCCCACCTCGAGCAGGCAATGGCCTCGCTCGACCGGCTGCGCGAGGTACTGCCACCACCGAGCAGCATGCGCCCGCCCGATGCGGCAGACGGTGAGTCGGCATGACCGCCGAAGACACCACGCTGCACGCCACCGATGCCGTCTTCGCCGCCGAGCAGGCCATGGGACGCGCCCTCCGGGTGGTCGACGACCTCCACACCACCATCAACTCCGCGCTCCGCGTGCTCGACGACGCCGAACTCGACTCGGCCAAGGCGAGACTCACCGACCGCGGCGACTTCTACCTCGACACCGCAGCCGAGCACATTGCCCGACTACAGACTCGTGTCGGTGACCTGCCACATCAGAGTGACGAACTCTATGGCTACCTCACTCTGGCCTCCGCCTCACTCACCGAGGCGCACAACCTCCTCAACGAGACCGACGCCTCCGATCCCGAGCTCGCCAGGGATGTCGCGCAGCTGAAAACACGGATCGCCGTTGTGAGCGAGATGGTCTCGCTCGCCCAACCCCTGGCGCGCCTAGCAACCCGCCACGTCGACGGCGCGCGCCACGCCTGCCAGCAGGTCACCCCAGCGACCCTGCTGGATTCGGTCACGCTTGAGCGCAGCATCGTGACCGCTGGCAAAGAGCTCGGCCGCGCGGACGAGGATGTGCGGCTGCTCGAAGAGGTCGTGGACCACTCCGCAGCCAACGCTCGACAGGCCACCGGCATCGCCTGCGAGATCTCCGACAACGCCCGCCGACGCATGGCCGAGCACGGCCGCGCCCCGGCCCCCACGGCGGCGGCCCCGGCCGCCGGAGCCCCGACGAGGTAAGGGCGGGAGGACGTCATGGAACTCGACCAAGGCGGCCGGCGGCTCGCCGGCCTCGTGCTCGATGCCGCCGGCCGCGGCCATCACGACCAGATCACTGACCTGATCGCACCGCTCGACGACGACCAACTGCGGGCCCTCGTGACGGTACTGGCCTTCCAGGTTGAGCAGACCATGCCCGCCTCCTCTGGTGCCACCGGCCCGGCAGCGGTGTGCGAGTTGGCCATCAACGCCGTCGCCCCGATGTTCGGCACCACTGCGGAGGCGATCCTGAGTGCCGAACGCAGCCGCCCCGTCAGCGACGCCCGCGCGGTGGCCATGACGGTCGCCCGCCAGGCCGGGCTGTCGTTGCCCTCGATCGCCGAGCACTTCAACAAGAACCACGGCTCGGTGATTCACGCCGTACGCCGCACTGCCGAACGTCCCCGGCTGACCGATGCCGCTGCCCGTGTGAGCCAACACGTCAACAGTAGCTACACCGCCCGGCTCCCCCGACCCGGTGACGAGGCGACAGTCGTAAGCCTCCACGAGCAACCGCCTGCGTCGTCGTTCAATCCAGACGGACCGATCGAGCAAGCCGTCGTCGCGGCCGCCGCTGAGTTCGGCACCACCCCCGAGGTCCTCCTGGGACCCGACCGCACTCGCACGGCCGCCGACGCCCGGGCCGTGGCCATGACCGCAGCCCGGATGGACGGGCATACCCTGCCCAAGATCGCAGCTCACTTCCAGCGCGACCACACCACAGTCCTGCAGGCCACCCGGCGTATCGAGAAGACCCCGCCGCTGCGCGACCTCGCCGCGAAGATCGCCACCGGCCTTCCCCAGGAGCCGGTTCGCGCAGGTACGAGAGGGGTCGACGTCGAAGAGCAGATCCCCACCAACATCCACTGCTCCCGCAGCCTCAACGAGCAGCAGAGGGCGGTTCCCGTCGCCAGTGCTCGGGCCCAGCTGCGGGTGGCCCCGTGAAGGGCCTCATCGCCACCGCCACCGCCGCGATCGCCGTCCTCGTCGCCGGCGGGATCAAGGCTGACCTGCCCGGCGCCCCCGCCGACCCGGGCGGCACCGAGGGTGCCGTCACCCGGGTCCGCGTCGTGGCGGTCGTCGACGGCGACACGCTGCGCGTCGAGGACCTCGACGGCGGCGGTCTCGGCCGGGTCCGCCTGCTCGGCATCGACGCCCCCGAAGTTGCCCATCCCCCGAAGCCGGCCGAGTGCTACGCCACCGAAGCCACCGAGCAGCTCAAGCAGCTGACACCGGTCGGCAGCACCGTCGTCCTCACCACCGACACCGGCCAGCCCGACATCGACCGCTACGGCCGGATGCTGCGCTACGTCGACGATGCCGCCACTGACGCAGCCCGCGAACTCCTGGACGCCGGCGCAGCGCGGATCTACGACACCGACCAGCAGCTCGCCCGCGAGAGCGACTACGCCGCGGCCGCACAGGACGCCCACAACGCCGAGTCCGGCCTATGGGGCAACTGCTGAGGACCAGCTGATCGCTCCCACCCCTGGGCCGGACTTAGGAGACCAGGAGGACCGGTGCAACCGGTGCCGGTTCCGACATCCCACAGGGAGTCAGCATGAGCGACTACACCGCTCGCGAGGAAGCAGCACTTGAGGAAGAGGCCCGCCATCGCGCCGAGGAGATCCGGGCCACCGAGGAAGCCGCGGCGGCCGACACCGGTCCCTCCCCGGACGCTGAGATCGCGCAGGTCCACCGATCGGGTCGTCAGCACGACCACACCGACACCGCCGCCTATCAGCGTCCCCAGCTTGGCCGCCGTCGCGGCCCGCGCCGATAGCCCCGGGAGGTGTTCAGCGATGGCTGCACCGCTCGCGCCGGTCACCCCTGCCGATCACGGCCAGTCGACGGTGCGCTGGGTCGACTGCTCACACCGGCTGGGCCCACTGCCGTGCATGAATCACAAGCCGCACGCAGGTGACGGACATGGTTGCGTTCACCACTCCACGTCCGGCTTCGAGGACGACGAGTAGGCACGTGGACTGCCCACGCGCGGGCTCAGTCGGGCACCAGGTGCAGCCGCGGCCGCTGAGGCGGCGTCGCGGAAGCTTCGAGGCGGTGCAGTCGCTCGAGTGTCATCGGATACCCGTAGCGGCGAAGCAGCCCCGCCAGTACCCCGCCCAGCCCGAGCTCGACCACCAACTGGTCCGCACCAGCATCTGCCCTCGCCTCGATCACGCGGCCGGCCGCCGGCACCAGATAGGTCAGCGCGATGACCGTCCCACCCAGCAGCCCCGGCCATGTCCGGCCCTCAGCGACCGACTGCACCACGCAGATCCCGCCCACGACGCCGCGCAGCGTCCAGGCCACCCGCATGAACGGCAGCCAGGCGAACGCCTGGCCCACACCGCGGAACGCGGCAACCACCATCCGCCACGGCGTCGTGGCTGCCAGCACCGCAGTCTCCAACCGCGGACGGATCGCCCGGCGCCGACCGACCGCGTGCGCCAGCACCGCCACGGCCTCCGCACCACTCACGGCACCGCGGTAGGTCCCCTCCACCAGTCCCGGCGTGATGACCACCGCCCGGTGCCCGATCGCCAACGCCACCGGCGTCTGCGGACGCTGCACACGTCGCACGTACAGGGAACCGACGTCAATGCCGCGTCCACCCAGCTCGGCCAGGACCGGCGCCATCACCCGGGCCTCGGCCTCCGACGCAGGCCGCGATCCGGTCAGCAACCCGAGCGCTGTGTCCTCAAGTTGACCCAGTGCCAAGGCAACCAACACGGCCGCCCAAGCCAGGAACAGCACCAAACCCAGCAACGGTGGAACCACAGCGAACACGACCACGGCGAGCACGAAACTCACCAGCAACGCCGGCCCGAGGGTCACCACCCTCAGCACCGTCATCGGAACCTTCATCTCGAGCACCTCCATCGGTCAGCACTAGTGCGAATCTCTCGACTTTGTCCCGAGGTGATCGTCCGACGACTTCCACGCGACTTAGGCGAACAAGACCAGTCTGTGGCCACCCGCCGACACCAACGGAGTTATCCACAGGCTCAACTCACGGGCGAGCACTAACCGGCTCGAAGACGGCTTCATGGAGCAGACCCGATCCCGGACCGCCCCAGACCGAAAGGACACCCCGGTGAAGATCCTCGGTGACGACGACAGCTGGGACCGCCTCGGCTCCATCACGCAGTTGCTGCACCAGGTCGCATCCCGCGTCTGGGACGACGCAGAGCCGGACTCTCCACTGCAGTCTCTGGGACTCGGCGTCTACCTGGCACAAGCCCAAGCCTCTGCGCTCCTCCCCGAGGGCTACCAACTGCCCGACGTCGACATCGAGGACCTCGACAACCAGAGCGCACTGCAACTGCTCACGGCCGCGGAGGAGCTCACCCGGCCACTTCCTGCGCATCTCCCCGACCTGGTCAACAGCTCCCAACTGGTGGCCGACCTGTGCGACCTGATCCGGGAGGCACGCGGCCTTGGATGCTGACCACCCACGCTTCGCCGACGTCGACGACGCGCTCTTCGACACCACGCGGATCCCACGCACCTCGCGGGACATCCGCACCGTAGGCGAGCTGCTGCACGACGTCGACCACTCCGCGCGCCAACTGTTGTTGGACGTCACCGGCGACGACGCCGGCCGACTCCTACACGCCTGGCCCGGCCTGGTCACGGCCGCAGCGTCGCTGTGGAACAGCCTGCCCGGCCAAGGCCCCCGCGATGTCGTCTACCCCCGAGACGTTCCGATCACCCACCTCGCCGCTCTCGCCGGGGCGATCGGCCAGAGCCTCCAACGCACCAGCTGGCCACCTACAAGCCGGCCCGATCCGCGGCTGACACAGATGGCCAGAACTTTCAGGCAAGCCCGCGACCTCGTGCACCGCTACGGCGCCGAGATCCCTCTCCATCGCTCTGGGACCTTCCGCGACCTCGAGGCCGCCCGTGCACGGACCATGCACTCCCTCTACATATCTGCCCACGCCCTTGGGGTTTCCCTGCACCAGTACGGGCAAGCACGCTACGAGGCGTCCCTGGAGAGCGACAGCCCCCTCCAGCTCAGCCAACTCCACTCTGCCTACGCACTGCGGCCCACCACCGGATGGATTGGCCGGATGTCCGTCTCCGAGAGACTCGCCGGACGCTACCTCGACGGACGCTTCACCGAGACACTCCAGGGCGAAGCCATAGCACCCATCGAGGACGACACTCGTCTCCCCCGAGCCCTCGCAGGATGGGACATCCAGGCCCACCGCACCCTCGCCTCCGACGCATGGCCGACCAACATGGTCCTCATCACACGCACCCAAGGCCTCATCGCCGGTGCCGCGATGGTGCTCGTCGATGCCGCACAACTCGCCGGCCACCTCGAGCCCACCGACCGGCTCATCCCCGCGATCGCCGAGACTGGCCGTGCTTGGAGCAACCTCGCCAGCCGCTGGGGGGACCTGACTCTCCCTCACGCCCGCCTGGATCCCAACCTGATGCGCGCTGCAGCCGAACTCCGCGCCGCCTACCGCGAGCTCACCCACGACGCCACCACAATGGCGAGCCTCACCGTCATCGCCACCAGGCCCGGCCTCGAACGCGGCACCATGGCGTCCCTCCACGCCCTCGAGTCCGGCGCCGAACTCGCCTACGTCGTCGCCGAAAAGGCCAGCACCCCAGGACTCACCGGCCCCGCGCGGGCGCTCTCCATCCGTGCCCACAACGACATCGAGCTCGGCCTGGCCGACCCCCACCCCGACGGTGACGTCGTCTGGGTCTCGCCAGCCGCCATCCTCGCTCGCAGAACAATCCTGGTACCGCCGCCAGTGCGGGAGTCGCTGCGTGCGGCGAGTGCAAGTACCGCTGCCGCGACATCCGTTGCCGCGGCGGTGACGACGGTTGTCCTTGCCAATAGCCAAGACGCGGCAACGGCCAGTGAGCCACAGCAGCCGCACAAGAGTCACCTTCGGTCAAACGCTGCATCACGCGCCTGTCCCGACATCTCGTCCGCCCGGGCTCTCGCGCCGTGACGCGGCCGGCGTCGAAATTTCACCCCTCGCCCACAACATCCGCGTCACTGAGAACACCGACCAACTCGCACGCGAATGATCGCGCAGAGCAGTTCGTACCTTGCATCAGGCGGCTCCTGGGTCAATGCAGTTCGAGCAGCGTTCGACACCGCACCTGACGCTAACCGTGATGTCCACTCGGGGGTGCTGAAGGTGGAGATCTTGCGAAGGTTCGCCCGATGGCCGTCGACTCCTCCAGCGACGCGGACACATTCAGCGCAGGCCACGGCCGCCGAACCGGATCTCATGCCTTTGGCGCCCGATCAGCACGCCGACTCGCCAAGTGTCCGGGCGAAAAAACTACCGGCTGAATTTGATCGCCCTCACCTGGTTGCCGCACTTAGGTGACCAGAAGGCTCGGGCGCATCTACGCCCGCCATAGCGGCTCTACTGGAGGTTGGCATGAGCGACTACGCGACTCAGAGCGGGACCGAGATTGCCGAGCGCTTCCCCGCCCTGCCAGAGAATGTCGCCGATCGACTCCTAAACTTGCTGCTTCCATGCGCCCTCGTTCCGGGCAGCTGCGAAACAGACTCGACAAGCCTGAGCGGCAAGTCGCCCGCCCCGGATGCCACCAGGGCCACTCAGAGCGAAGGAATGTCGTCCGAGCCACTGGCGTCCTGAAGAAGCATCGCACTCGGCTTGACCTCGACCCGTCCAGGATCGAAAACGCGGCCACGAACCACAGCCCGCTTGATTGTCACGTCGAGCAGGAGGCGGACCACTTCGCGCTGGTCCATAAGGTCGGCATTTGCCCAGCCGTCCTGAAGTGTGGCAGCACTCAACAGTCGTCGCAGGGCAGGTGAGGACACGGCAGCAACCTGTTGACCGCGCAGATCCTCGATTGCGTCCTCGATTCGCCGTGTCTCTGCCGCATAGGCTCGAAGGGTCAGTTCGCCCGAATCACGCAATGCCTCGACTTCCTCAAGTTCGGACTCTCGCTCCGATATGCGTGAGGAGATGTCGGGGCCCTTGGCTGCAGCAGTCTCGCGCCGCCTGTGCGCCTCCGCCAAGGCACCCTGGAAGTCGGGACGCTCAAAAAGCGCCAACAGAACCTCCTCGATCCGTTCGTCGACGCGATTCGCCGTCGCTGTGACTCTCATGCACCCCTCATGGCGGCAGACATAGGCCCGCGGCATTCGGGACAGATTAGTGGCGGCCTTCACGCGCGCCCCGCATTCTCCGCAACGCGCGATGCCGGAGAGCAGATGCCTCGGCTCAGGACCGCGGGGGGCGCTCACGCTCAGCCGCGCTGGGTCGACAAGGAGCGCGTGCAGTCGTAGCCAGGTCCCGTACTCGATGACGGGGTCCCAATCGGCTTGCCCGATATCCTCGCCTCGATGCACTCGGCGACCAGCAATCGTCGGATTCCGCAGCAGCTGACGCAATGTCGACGGTTCCCAGAGCGTCACGACGCCCGCAGGATCGTGTTCCAGCGTCTGACGCCGCGGCCGTCGCGGAGTCGGGACACCGCGCGCGTTGAGGTCACGGCAGATGCCGCGCAGCGTGGCACCGTCCAGAAGCGCGGCGGCGGCATCAGCGAGAACCTGAGCCTCGGGCGACAGTCGGGACGGATCATCCTCCGAGTACGGGGTCTGACGTACCAGCACCCCCGTGGTCGGTTCGTACTCACGGCGGTAGCCGTACGGTAAGCGGCCGTGCGGACGGCGCCTATCCGCGTTGGTCGCTACAGTCCTCAGATTGCGATCACGGATGTCGCTAGCCTCGCGCTCAGCCAGGAGCGCGTCCAGCCCGGTGGAGAGCCGGTCATCGGCTCGGGTCAAGTCGAATCGTCGTCCCTTGTAGACGAGGTGGACGCCAGCGTCGTGACAGGCAGACCGCAGACGGACGTAGTCCTCCAGATCGCGGGACGCCCTGCTCATCTCCCAAACAAGAGCAACATCAACCGCTCGCCCGCGAATCAGGTCGAGTGCCTCCTCGAAGCCTTCACGCTCACGCTTCCGATAAGCGCTGGCAGACCGATCGTCGTCGCGGATGGTGTGCGTAATGACGACACCGTTGGCTGTCGCCCAGCGCTCGTTCTCGCGGAGTTGCGTGCTGACGCTCGCACCGCGTCGTTTGGGATCGCGGCTCGCGCGTCCGTAGGACAAGCCCGTTTCGGGAGGCACGCGGCAAGGATACTTTACATATCCCTTTTTGAATGTTCTCCCCGGCGAGGAGCGGCAGGGTGCACATCTTCACCAACGCCTCTCGAGCACTGTTGGCGTGGATCGTGCACATGCCGGGCAACCCGGCGTTGAGCGCCAGCAGGAGGTCGAGGCACTCTTCGGCGCGGACCTCACCGACGATCACCCGACTGGGTCGCATGCGCAGGCTCTCCTTGACGAGATCGCGCAGCCGGATCTCGCCGGTGCCCTCCAACCCGGCCTGCCGGGTCTGCATCGGAACCCAGTCCGGGTGGCCGAACTGCACTGAATAGCCGTAGAGTGTGCACATGACCACAGAGACCAAGCGGGCCGCGCTCTACCTCCGGCTTTCCGATGACAAGAAGAAGACCGGCGAGAACGTGGCCGATCAGGAGCGCGGCGGCAGAGAACTGGCCAAGTCACGGGGCCTGACTGTCGTAGCCGTCTATTCGGACAACTCCCGACCGGCCTCTGATCCTGAGCATCAGCCGCGACCCGAGTTCGAACGACTCATGGCCGATGCTGAGACGGGCCTCTTTGATGCAGTGATTTGCCGTCACGCTGACCGGCTCTATCGTCACCCGATTGACCAACTTCGGGTCTCCAGCACGTTCGGGCCGCGCAAGATCACGATCCATCAGGAATGGAGCGGCTACCCGCTCGACCTCTCGACCCCGACCGGCGTGCTTAACGCGGGCATCGCGGCACAGGTGGCCCTCTACGAAATTCAGCACAAGAAGGAGAGGCAGCGCGCCACTAACGATGCTCTCTTGAAGGCTGGCAAGCCGCAGCCGGGTGGCCCGCGCCCGTTCGGTTTCAACAGGGACATGACCCCGAATCTGGCCGAAGCCACAGAGGTCGGACTTGCTACTCAGGCCGTGCTCTCAGGTGTCTCGTTGGGCGCGATCATCCGCGACTGGAACGAGAGAGGCATCACCGCAACACGTGGCGGAAAATGGGGTTACTCATCCATGCGGACGCTTCTTCTCAGGTGGAGCAACGCAGGCATCCGGCAACGCACGATCACGGATCCTGTAACCCGGAAGAAGACTGTTGTGGAGCACGGCGCGGGCACGTGGGAAGGCTTCATCAGTGAAGCGGACTTCCGAGCACTCAAGGCCAAGTTGGAAGACCCCGCGCGGATCAGGCACAGAGGCGAGACTGGCCGTAAGCACCTTCTCTCGCACATCCTCAAGTGTGGGAAGTGCCAGAGCCCGCTACGGGCATCGCACACGACTACCCGCGCAGGACTGCACTACATGATGTATCAGTGCTCCGGCTCCGGGTGCCGTCTCGGAATCGACTACGACACTGCCGAGCGCGTAGTCATCCGCGCCGTTGCCTCACGTCTGGCCATGCCTTCCCCGTCGATGCTCGCTCTCACTGCCGACGAGCGGAAGAAGGCAGGAGACGCACACACGCGGCTGACCCAGATCACCGAGGACGAACAACTCATCGAAGAGTCCAAGATTTCCGCAGCGTCAAAGATCAGGCAGTTGGAATCTCTCCAGACCGAGCGCGAGCACTTGGAGAACATCGTTTCCGGCATCGGGCAGCGCATGGCCCTTGCCGCGATGATGCAGGATCAGATTCCCGTCATCAGCAAGGGCAAGGCATCGCTGAGCAAGGCCTCTGAAGCCATGGCCGAAGCACTCGACAGGTTCGAAGGTCTCGACCTTGACCGCAAGCGCGAACTCATCCGCTCTCTGTTCTCCGTGTCCGTAGAACCGTCTCTCAAGGGAGTTCGCCCGACCAAGGAGACAGCCGCAAAGCGGCTCGTCCTTACCCGTCTCGACCCCGCCACTGGACAACCTGAGCAAGAGGAATCGGAAGCCGCGTAGCCGATACTTCGGCGTGGCCAGACTTTCAGATTCAGAGATTGAAATCCGTTTTGCCTTCCTCTTCGCTGAAGCCGCCGAAGCCTTCCGAACCGATCCCGAGTACGTCGTCAGGATCGGTGAGCATGTCGGTTGGATGCTGGAACAGGGACAACTTCCGCTGAAGCAGCGAGAACGCAAACACAGAGCCCGTGTCGAACACAGCGCACCTGAGCCGAAGCAGCCGGAAGCGGCTCCTGAGCCTGACCCGAAAGAACAGAGGAACGCGAAAATCGTCAGGCTCCGCGCCGGTGGCCTGACACACAGCGAGATCGGCCTATCAGTCGGGCTCAGTCCTTCCGGCGTGAGGCACGTCCTCAATCAGGCGCAGAGCAACACACCTCGCACCCGCTCGAAGAAGTGGGCGCAGCGCGATCTGCGCATCCTTGAGATGCACGAGCGCGGCGTGAAGGGCCGTGACATCGCGAAGATTCTCGGAGTGTCGAAAGCAACTGTGTCGATGAGGCTCAAGAAGATTCGCGCCGATACTTTCGCGTGACCATTCGCAACGTTCTCCGACACCGCGCAACGGTGAAGCGCTCAACCACGGTCATGGTTGGCGGAGTTCCGTCTACGCAGTGGGTCACCATCAGTGAGGCTCTTCCGTGCTTGCTCGACACAGGCACAGCGGCACAGCCTGAGCCGACGTATACGGCCACGCAGCAACAGACGCTAGACCGCTCCGGCGTGCTCTTCTCCCTCCCTGCCTCAGACCTGAAGGCAGGCGACCGGCTCACCTTCACCCGTGGCCAGACGGGGAACTTCGTCGTGAAGGCCGACCCCGCGAACATCAGCACGTTGAACGGTCCTCATCATCGGGAACACCGCGTAGAGGAAACCCCGTGAGCACGCCGCTTGTGGACTCCGTGACAGCGATCCTGAGGGCCGTATTGCCTGCCGATGTCCCGATCTCTGCAGGAGCCACCACACAGCGGGTGGAGGGCACAGGCGCGGCAGTGGTCGAGGTGCTCGACGGTGGGCCGTGGGCGATCCCGCGCGGGACGCAGGAACTCCGCGTAGTTCACTTAAATATTCTGGCCGACTGCACCCGTGAGGACGGCTTGCCCGTGGCCGACGATGCAGACCGTAGGGCTTGGGCGATCTATGAGGACATTCACGATGTGTTGCACGACGTCGCCCACGAACTGAAGAACTCAGACTCCAGAATCCATGAGAGCAGCCGCGTCGATGGGCCGTCATTCACCAATCTCCCTGATGGTGACGGCTCCGTCATGTGCACTGTTCGATACGCGATCCTGAGTGACTGAGGATTTTCAGCGAGAGATTCCGATACTTCGCGTATGAACTCCACTCTGACCGGCCTTGCACTCGTTGAGCGCTTGCTCATGGAAGACGGCGAAGGAGTTCAGGACATCGCCCGTACGACACCTCCCGATGAGTTGGGCGAACTGGTCTCTGTGCTCGCCACTCTCTTGGCCGCGCAGATGCACGGGCAGTACGGCAACGTCGGAGCGCTGGAGAAGATCACCGATTGGCGACACCTCTACGTGATGGGCAAGGCCGATGCGTAAGCCGTGCCTGAGTTGTGGAGAACTGAGCGACAGCACTCGTTGCGATCCGTGCCGACTGGAGCACGAGAGGCCGAAGCGCAGGCAGCAAGAGCGCACACGCGACAGAGGCAACAGCACAGAGCGCGGCTATGACGCAGCGTGGCAACGGCTGAGCAAGAGAGCGCGACGAATCCAACCGTGGTGCTCGCGATGCAACTCAAGCGATGACCTCACGACAGATCACAAGCCGAGCGCATGGGACAAGCACGCAAAGGGCTTGCCTCTCGCTCTTACTGATGTCGATGTGCTCTGCAACGACTGCAATCGAAAAGCAGGCTCATCCCGTCCCGGCTCTGAGAGGTGGCAGGCATGGCAACGCGACGCTTTGACGGTGACGTGAACGCATTCATCGCACAGGCAAGACACATCGCAGACTTTCCTGACCGGCTCAAGCGGAACATGGATGCCGTCCTTGAGGCCGCGTTCATCGACACCCAAGCCGAAGTGCACGTCATCTCGGGGATGCTCAAGGAATCAGGCGACTGGAGCAGTCACACGGACGAGAACGGCGACTACGTAGGAGAGATCTCCTACGGCGGTGCGCTCGCTCCTTACGCAATCTACGAACTCCAGCGCAAGGGCCACACGACGCTAGACAACGTGATGATCCGCTACTCAGACGCGTTCGAAGCGGCCATAAACGAAGCGCTGGAGTGACTCGAAACCCGAAGAGGTGGGGAGTTACCGGGGTCGGCAAAGGGTCTCGACCCGAGGGTTTTAAGGCAAGAGCCGGTTGAACGAGAGGAACAGGAGGGCAGGCAGTGGCTTCTATCGCACAGACAGCGCCGAATTCTGCCCCTCTGCGCACTGGCCGCAAGGCGAATGTCTCTCCTGACCCTCTCGACCTCTCACAGGCACCTAGGAAGGGCTGGAAGCGCGTTGCATGGTTCGCTGAAAACTTCCTGACTGTTCCTCACGGCTACGGGCGCGGGAAGCCGTTCAAACTCCGCAAGTGGCAGATCGTCATCCTGATGGGTCTGTTCCCGATGCGGGGAGACCGGCCAAGCAAGGGACTTCTGTCCCTGCCACGTGGGAACGGGAAGTCATCGCTCTCAGCGGTGATCGCGCTCTATCTCATCTTCTGCGAAGAGGAGTGGAGCCCGATTGTCTTGCTCTGTGCCTCTGACCTCAGACAGGCCGGGATCATCCTGAACATGGCTCGCCGCATGGTGGAACTGAGCCCGGAACTGAGCAGCCGCACGAAGGTCTACCAAGATCGGCTTGTCATGCCGTTCTGTGACGGCTCTATCCAAGCGATGCCCGCAGACGTGAACGCGCTTCAGGGCTGGAGAGGTCACGCTCTCGTTGACGAACTCCACACAGTGAGCCCTGACATCTGGGAGAGCGTGCTTCTGGCCGCAGGCAAGCAGGAGAACTCACTTACTCTCGCGATCAGCACACCGGCTGTGTCTGAGGAATCGGTGATGTGGACTCTCGTTTCTGAGAATCGAGAAACCCCCGATCCTGACTTCTACTTCCGTGAGTACACATCTGATCCGACTCATCCCGTGGACTGTCTCCACTGTGAACGGCAGTCGAATCCCGCTCTTGGCGACTTCCTCAACCGGAAGAGCATGGCCAGTGTCCGCAAGAGCACCCGTGAGAGCGAGTACCGGCGTCTGAGGTTGGGCCAGTGGCCGACGAAGACAGAGGACTCATTCCTCAGCACTGACGAAGTGGACTCGATCACCGCAGGCCGAAAGATCGATCTGGGCTCACGTGTCGTCATCGGCGTGGACGGCTCGACCACGGGAGACGCAACAGCGATCACTCTTGCCACCATCGAAGAGATTCCGTTGCTCGATCTGGCCAGAATCTGGGAGCCCGCCAACGAACACGACGAGGCCTATCGCGTGCCTGTGCTCGACGTGGAAGACGAAATCCGTTTGTTGTGCACGAAGTACGACGTTGCCGAGATTGTGTTCGACCCGTGGCTCTATCAGCGCACGATGGAAGTGCTCACCCAAGAGGGCTTGCCCGTCGTCGCGCATCCTCAGTCGCGGCAGCGCATGGGACCGCTCACGATCAGTTTCTACGAAGCAACTTCCAACCGTCTGGTCTCGATCACGCGCAGTCCGATACTTCGTGCGCACCTTCTGAACTGTCGCGTTCACGAGACCCCGCAAGGGCCAGTGCTTCGCAAGGTCACCCAGAAGAGCGCACGCAAGATCGACGCCGCAATCTCAGCGCTCATGGCCTACGGGAGAGCGGCACATCTCGCGCAAGAGAAGCCGAAGACTTTCAAGATGGTGAGGACACGACGATGAGCAGCATTGTTGAGAAGATGAGTGCCGCTCTCGATACGCGCGCAGCAACAGTGAACGAGTGGACAGCCCGCTACCGGGGTGAGTCTCAGTTCGTTCTCTTGACCCAAGAGCAGCGGGACGCGCTGAAGAACCGTCTCTCTTCGCTCTCGATCAACTACGGCGCTCTTGCCGTGGACTTGCTCAACGAGCGGCTTCGTCTGATCGGCTTCACCATCGACGGCACTCCTGATCTGAACCTCTGGGAACGCTGGGCAGATGTCGGGATGCTCGACGGAGCGCAGCAGGTGCAACGCGATGCACTGGCCACGGGTCAGGGCTTCGTCTCTGTGTGGGCTGACGAAGACGGCGAACCGATTGCCCTTCCCGAGTCCGCGTCACAGTGCATCGTGAAGCGCGATCCCGTCTCCCGTCGTGTCGTCGTGGGATTCAAGCGCTGGCAGGCAGACGGCTACGGACATGCCGCGCTCTATCTCCCCGATCAGATTCAGATTCTCAAATCTCAAAGTCACGTCCCTGAAGGCGGCTACACAGCGCCGAACGGCTGGCAGACCACGAGCACGATCCCAAATCCTCTTGGCCGCGTGCCGTTGCTCGACGTGACCAATCTCGGAAGCGTTCAGGACGTCTACGGAGTCTCCGAGTTGGAGGGATTGCGCGACCTCACAGACGCTCTGCAGAAAGTGATGGTTGACGCGATGTTGAGCAGTCACGAGACCGGCACCGCTCGACGTTGGGCTACCGGCTTGGGAACGATCCAGACCGACGAAGACGGAGCCGCTGAAGATCCGTGGGCAGACGGCACCGCCACGGTTCAGCACGAATCGCCCGATGCGAAGTTCGGTCAGTTCAGCCCTGCCGACCTCGCAGGCTTCGACACGTTGGCGGGTCTCATCGTGAGGCAGATCGGCGCATTGTCTGGGCTCTCCCCGCAGATGCTGGGATTGCACGCTGACAGCGCGATGAGCGCCGATGCGATCCGCGCGGCTGAGGCTTCCCTTGTGGCAAAGGCCGAAGCCCGACAACGCACATTCGGCAGGGCTTGGGCACAGGTGGCCGCGCTCTTGCTCGCGATCCGTGACGGCGGAGACCCGAAGCGATTCAAGGTCATGCCGGTCTGGTCTGACCCCGCTACGCGCAGCGAAGCACAGGCAGCCGATGCCGCTGTGAAGTTGCGTCAGGCCGGGATCCTCTCGACACAGGGCACGCTGGAGCGTCTGGGGATGTCTCCGCGTGAGATCGCGCAGGAGCAGCAGCGCGCAGCCGCTGACATGGCAATGCAGGTCGCTTCAGGTCAGGTCTCCCCGTGACCACACAGGCACCGGAGCAAGAGGCAGACAGCGCAGCGGCAAAGGTGCTCGCGATTCTGGCGATGTACGAAGCCGCCACGATCACGCAGGACACAGCCGCGCAGGCAATCGCTACAGCCACGTTCGCAGGCAAGGCCGTTGCCTCACGTTGGGCCGATGCCTACATCTCCACGTTGGCCAACGTCAGGCCGACAGGGCTCATCCCCGACCGCGAAGAACTCGACCGACTGGCCGACGCAGCACAGACAGTGCTCTCTGAAGACGCAGAGGCGACACAGGAGCGCTTAGAACGTCTGGCGCGGGCAGAAGTCCTCAGCAGCAAACAGCAGGCTCTCAGAGCGGCAATTGAATCCGCAGGCTTTGAATTCTGGCAACGCATCGGCGCGGCTGACTGTTGCGAAGAAATCTGCCGTCCGCTCGACAACGAGATTCAGCCGGTCAAGCGCATCTTCTGGGCTCACCCGCTCTGCCGTTGTCGTCTCGTGCCCTATGGGGAACGCACACAGCAGCCGGAGCCCGTGGAAGCCACACAATCCCCGCTCTTCACAATCACAAGAGGCGTCGAAAGGACAGCATCATGACTGAGGAATCAGCCGCAGAGCAGCCCGCAGTTTCGGGAGACGCAGACAGCACAGGCGAAACGGAGCAGGAACAGCCCGTAGAGCGCACCTACTCCCAAGCCGAGTACGACGCGCTGAAGGAAGAATCAATCAAGCACCGAAAGGCTTCGAAGTTGGCCGACACGTTCCGCGACGCGCTCCGACAGGCAGCGTGCAAGCAGGCATCTTCCGGAGTTCTTCACGAGCCGATCCAGTGGAGCGACGACTTCGACGGAGAAGACGGCTTGCCGGATCACGAGCGCATCACTGAAGCCGTGGCAGCGCTCGCAGAATCGAAGCCGTGGATGACTCGTGTTCGCGGAGATGCGGGCATCGGCTTCCGTGGCGACGACTCAGACGCAGATGTTGATCTGGTTGCATTGATGCGCGGCTGACAGTTCAAAAACTTTCTGAAGACGTGCATGTCTGACCCCGTGGCCGTACGTACTACATAGGCACCGAAACAGGTTCGGGTCTCTCTCAACACGGAGGTTCAGAAGATGGCCAACAAGCGAGCAATTCTCAAGGCCGGTCCGTATCTGGCCAGACGTAACAAGTTGGTCGCTGAGTCTGAGAAAGTCGAAGCAGCCTTAGCGAGCGCTGAAGCCCGCTGGGATGCAGAGGACTACTCAGAGAAGTACAGCGATGCCTTGAGCGGCTATCAGGACGGATTCCGTGACGGCATGGCTTACGCCAACTACGTGAATAGGTCATAATCAGCAACGGCGGTCCTCCCAATCGCTGAAAAGCCCGCTAGGCCTCTTGGTCGAGGTCCCCTAGCGGGCTTTTTCATGCGCTCACAAGTTCATTTTAAAAAAGTGAACGAGTAACAGAAAGGTAACGATAAACCCGCCAAGCAAGATCGCCTGAGGATTTCTCTAGTCAGATGCCGATCCTTCGCGCGGGAAGACCTCTGCGGACAGCACCTGAGAACGATCCGGGACAGCGCGATTACAGAAGCGATCCCATAGCGTCCAGCGTGATCTGGGGAGCGGTGAACATCCTCAGCGGCTGACAGGTTGACTCCGGGCTAGGACTGGAGAAACAGACGCGGGCACCTACTGGGGAAGGGCAACCCTTTTCTCTGAGGAACCTCAGCACCGCAGACCGTCTATCTGAAGGTGATGACAGACCTTGGCTCCCAATCAGTATTGACCGGGAGAATGGCTAGGACTAGCTGACATCTGTCAGGTATCCCGCCAAGGGGAAGGGAGATAGTCATGCCCTCTTACTCATCACTCACTCTTCGCATCTTCTTCCACAATTTCGAAAGGAAGGGTTGTGAGTGTCGATCAAGAATCGCCTGACTCATTTGCTTGCTCTCGGCCAATCTCATAGTTTGCTCAGCGATTCGGAGTTTTTGATCTATGGTCACTTCTGAGAGGTCCAGTTCTCTTAGTTCGTTCTCCATCAATTCGATCTTGTGAAGTCCACTCTTGGCGATTGATTGACCTTCAGCGATCAATTTCCGACGCAATTTGAGGGTTCTCGCGAGTACTTGAGTGAGATGGATTAGGATTAGAAATCCTATGGAAAACATGGTGAGACCCAAGACGGGAGCCAGTTGCTCCAACCATTGACGATTGAGATCATTTCTTGCTATCGCGATACCGGTGCTCGTGAGTAGGACCGCAAGGGCGCTAAGAAGGCCGGTTATAATTGGACTCGGCAGTTCGCGTCTACTGCTGTATTCAGATACCGACGTGCGCACCCTCTCCTCCATGGTCTCTCGCGCATCAACAAGATCAGTTGGAAGGGATTTCAAAATCTCTGCTTCATGCTTGATGAGAGCAAGTTGTCGATTTCTCCCGGCGCTCAAACCGAGAAGCGCAGGGACGATAGCCAGAAGACCTATCAGTACCTCAGTCATGGGTCAGGCGCGTGTCATCGTCGGTCGCTCTCGTGAGCGAACACGTAGAGCGGGCCGTCAGGGTGGGCGGAGTCAATCGCGACCAACTCCATGCCGGGACCTGTCTTCTGATTGTTGAGCGCAGCCTGTAGCCGCTCCGCGAACGTCGTGCGCTCCGTGACAAGTCCGCTCTCTTGGTTGATGCCGTGCGTGGTGAGTACTTGGTATGCCATGCGCTCAGGCTAGAGCGGATCGCCTGCCGATACTTAGGAAACGGCGCGACGAAGCGGGATGCCGACATCGCGTAGCGGCTCGGACAGGGGTCCGAGTCACAGAAATTTTGTGACTCTCAAAGGACCCCCAAATGGTTGTTCAGACCTCCACGACGCAGGAACTCATCCAGAGCCAGATTCAGAAGGTTCTGACTCTCCCGCTGGAGCAGGAATCTACGTTCCTGTCCTCCGGTGTTCGGGTCATCGACTCCGCCTCTCCGGTGCGCTTCCCGAAGTTGTCCGCTGACGATTCCGCAGTCGGATACACAGCAGAAGGCGCGAACATCCCACAGGATGACGTGGACTTCTCAGAGGTCGCTCTCATGCCCTCCACCATGCAGAGTTTCAAGCGGATCATCCCCGTTACTCACGAAGCGCTGAGGACGGCCACGCTCGATCTGAGCGGGATCATCCAGAGCGCTCTTGTGCGATGGATGAGCACGAAGACCGATGCCGCTTTCTACGGCGACGGCGGCGACGGAGTGACCACGATCAAGGGCGTGTTTGCTCAGGCAGGCACTCAGACTCTCCCCGTGGGCGCGGCACTGTCCCTGTCCGCCGTGAAGGCCGCTACAGCGCTCGCGCTGAAGGCTCACGTGGACACGTCCGCTCTCCGGCTCTTCCTGACTCCTGAGGACTTCGTATCCCTTCAGAACGAAGAGGATGCAGACGGGCGCGGGCTTCTTCAGCCTGACGCGACTCAGGGCTATTCGTGGCGCGCAGCCGGTGTGCCCATCGTCGTGACGGATCGACTTCCCGACGACGACGAGACCACTCCGGCAGGCCGCGCACTTCTGGCCGACATGAGCAAGGCCGTTGTGGTGCGTGACATCCAGAGCGTGACGATTCTCAAGGAAGCGCTGGCCACCTCCGGCAAGGTCGGACTCAGCGCAGCGGCTCGCTTCGACATGGGTCTCTTGGTACCTGAAGCGTTCGTCACCCTGACCGGGATCACCCGCGCGTGATGGAAGCACTTCCGACAGGTCAGACGGTCATCTCATTCTTGGGTTGGCCGTCTGACCCGTCCCTGATCACGCAGGCCGATCAGCACGCGGAGCACGTGGCCGCTCTGGCTCACGCGTACACACGCGGCAAGGGCTTCTCAGATGACGGAGCAACGGCAGAGCCCGCGCTCTGCAAGGTGATCGTGTCCGCCACAGCGCGGAGCCTCTCGAATCCGTCGCAAGCCCGTAGAACGGAAGCAGGAGCGTTCAGTGAACTCCCCGGCTCGCTCGCTTCGTTCTCGTTGCTCGAAACCATCGCGCTGGATCGCTACCGGGTGCGCATGGCCTGAACTCCCGCTCTGGTCGAGGTCCTGTTAGATCCCCCGCTCGCCGCGTGAAGGGTGTGACCGGCGTTTCAACTCGACCAGAGCGGGTCTGCTTGCAGTGCAACTCAAAGCGCTTCGAGTGGTGGAAGCGCAGCTCGTAGACCTCTTCGACGGAGATCACCCGCTCACCCCCGGGGATGGCGGAGGCCAGGCAGTTCAGCATGGTCGTCTTGCCAGCCTGAGTGCCCCCGGCGACCAGGATGTTGAGGCCGGCGCGAACACTGGCGTCCAGGAACTGCGCCGTCTGAGTCGGCATTGACTCGAGGTCCACGAGGTCGGGCAGCCGGCTGGCCCGCAGGGTGAACTTGCGGATGTTGACGGCAGTGAAGCCTCGGGAAATGCCCTCGAGCACGACGTGGAGGCGGTGGCCCTCGGGCAGCATCGCATCGACGAACGGCGCGGAGACGTCGATGCGGCGGCCACTCGACTTGAGCATCCGCTCCACGAGCTCCTGGACCTCGGCCGTGCTCAGCACCGTGTTGGTCAGCTCGTGCTTGCCGTGCCGAGCGACGAAGACCTGGCTGGGATCGTTGATCCAGACCTCCTCGACGCTCGGATCGTCGAGGTAGGGCTGCAGTGGTCCGAAGCCGGAGACCCGCGCGACCAGCTCCCCGACGACCGCCTGCGGATCCGGCACCGACGCGACCTGCCCGGTCAGGCTCCGCTCGTCATGAGCACGCACCACCTGCTCGGCGATGCGGCGTACGACGACCGCCTCCGACTGTGGATCGACACCGTCACGACGGACGACCTCACGCACCCGTGCGTCGAGCTGACTGACCAACGCAGCGTGTGCGTCGGCAATGGTGCTGGTCACTGGGTCCCCGTCCCCGAGATGGGCTGGCTGCCCGACTGTTATATGTCAGGTTCGGCCCGTTTGACCATGGCCGCCCGCAATGCCTGTGGAAAACCCGACGATTTCGACACGGGTGGACCGAGTCCTGTCACGTCCGAGCGCGCAGCGGTGTCGTCCGGATGACAGATGAACGAGGCGCGCTCGAGGAGGCACGATGGTGGCCATGGACGACCAGGACCCGTTGGACGCGGCGTTCGAGGAGCACCGTCCCCGATTGCACGCGGTCGCGTTCCGCATGCTCGGCTCCGAGGCCGACGCGGAGGACGCCGTGCAGGACGTGTGGCTGCGTGTGAGCCGGGCCGACACCGCCTCGGTCGACAACCTCGGCGCCTGGCTCACCACGATCACCGCGCGGGTCTGCCTCAACGCGCTCCGCTCCCGCAGACGACGCCGCGAGGAGCCGTTCGTCCGGGTGCCGGACCCGGTGATCACCACCGACCCCGGCAACACCCCCGAGGAGGCCACGGTGCTCGCGGACAGCGTCGGCCTCGCCCTGCTCGTCGTGCTCGAGTCGCTGAGCCCGACCGAGCGTCTCGCGTTCGTCCTGCACGACATGTTCGGCATCTCCTTCGACCGGATCGCCGAGCTCATCGACCGCACCCCGGTGGCCGCGCGCAAGCTGGCCAGCCGGGCCCGACGACGGGTGCGCGACGAGGCGCCGCCGCCCGATCCCGACCTGGGCCGGCAGCGCACGGTCGTCGACGCCTTCTTCGCGGCCTCGCAGGGTGGAGACTTCGAGGCGCTGGTGGCCGTGCTCGATCCTGACGTGGTGCTGCGCTCCGACGGTGGCAGCGCCCGACCACAGTTGAACCTGCTGGTCCACGGCAACGACCTGGTCGCCAGGCAGGCCCTCCTCTCCACCCCGCTGTCACCCTTCGTACGGCGGGTGCTGGTCAACGGTTCTCCCGGAGCCCTGGTGGTGCCGCACGGCAACGTGCAGGTGGTGATGGCGTTCACCGTCGCCGGTGGCCGGATCGTGGCCATCGACGTGCTCGCCGACCCGACCCGTCTGGCCACGCTGGACCTGACCGCGCTGGACTGAGCGCACGAGATCCGAGGGGGGCGCGGGTCACGTTCGTCGCGCTCGCGGTGTCGGAGAGTCATGACTACTACGACATCGATCATCGTCGCCCTTGTCGCCGCCTGGGTCGCTTTCTCGGCGTACGCCATCTTCACCCGGAAGTCCTGGGTGGTCGACAACCTCGCTGACTACGGGGTGCCCCGCAGCTGGTGGCCCTGGCTGGGCACGGCGAAGGCCCTCGGCAGCGCGGGACTGGTGGCCGGCATCTGGTGGCCCCCACTGGGCCTGGCCGCCGCGTGCGGGCTGGTCCTCTACTTCACCGGTGCGGTGATCACCGTGCTGCGGGCGCGCGCCTGTGCGCACGTTCCGTTTCCGCTGCTCTACCTCGCGCCGGTGGTCGTCGCCGGGGTGCTGATCGCGTTCCGCTGACGACGGGATCAGTCGCGCGGGTCGTGCTCCTGGCCGGCCTTGCGAGCGGCGTCGCGGATCTCGAAGAGCTCGGTGGCCAGTCCGCCGACGGCCTTGCCGACGTCGCGGACAGCGCCGACGACGACACCACCGACGTGGCCGACGGTCGACACGGTGGCCTCGAAGCCGTCCTGGATGGCGTCCTTGCGGATCTCGCTGCGGCTGATGTGGTCGTGATTGCTCATGGTGCCTCCAGTGTCACGGACGACGACCGGGCCTGACAACAGCTCACGGCGGGACGTTCGTCACGCGGCAGACCGCGAACGACGCGACAAGGAGGTCACCGCCTCAGGGCGACCAGCGAGTTCCACACCGCGGAGTTCGTGCTGGTGCCGGAGGGCAGGTCGTAGCGGAGGCGCAACGAGTTCACCGCGTTGCCGGTCAGCGAGCCGTAGGAGCCGTCGACGGTGAGGTCGGCGCCATGCACGTTGAGCGCGACCTGCAGACCCTTGACCGCGTTGCCGGTGGCACCCTTCGACAGCGAGACCACGAGCTTGGACCAGGTGATCGGACCCACCACGCCGTCGACAGTCAGCCCGTTGCTGCTCTGGAAGGATTTCACCGCGGCCAGTGTCGACGGGCCGAAGGAGGCATCGACGACCAGCCCGGCACCTCGCTGGTTGAGCAGGTGCTGAATGACGCGGACCCGGTTGTTCTTCTCGCCGGTCTGCACCGTCGGCCACCGGAAGCTGCCACCGTCGATGGTGCCGCTGGCAATCTGGTTCGCGCGGGCGATCAGTGCCTGCGCGGTCGTCTGGGCCTGGTCATAACGGTCGGGGTAGGCCGACCCCTGCACCCTCTGGGCGATCTGGCCCGCTGTCCAGGTGGGATGGGCGGCGGCCAGTTTGATCGCACCACTCGTGCCGTTGCCGTCGAGGAACTTGCCGGTGGCGTAGACCGGATCCTGCACCTGGGTCGCCGTACCCCAGCCGGCCGACGGCCGCTGCTGGAACACCCCCGCTGAGTCGCTGTCCCCGCAGGGCAGGCTGTGCGCATGGGACTCGACCCAGGCGGCCTCGAACATCGCCAGTCGCACTTTTGAGGAGACGGCGCGCGAGTCGGCGATCTGGTCGAGAATCAGGACCACGGCGTCGTCAGCGCTGCCGGGGATCGCGCAGGCCTCGACTGCCAGCGCCTGGTCGGAGAGCATCGTGGCCGGCACGTGGTCATCGTCGGCGGCCTGCGCCGGACCCGTCACGGCCAGCGCGGAGCAGACCAGGCCCGCCGCGGACAGGATGGCGGTGCCAACTCCGAGGCGTCGACGGGTGGACAAGCCCTTGGAGAACATCGTGGGTTCCTCTCGACCGGGAGTGAAGGCAGTTCCACACGGCCGAGGTCGCACACCGCTCTTGTGCACACACCATCATCACGACCCGAGCTCGCTGCCGCCGACACTAACCACGTTCCAGAGGTTTCGTAACCCCCGAATCAGGCCGGTCGGATCAGGCTGGTCGAATCAGGCTGAGGCCAGTCGGCCCGACGCCGTCTGGGCCAGCGCCTGCTGGAACGCGGGGATCTGCTCGCACAGCTGCTCAACCGCCTCGGCGGTGAAGTGGACGACCTCGAGCGGCGACAGCGCGACCACGGTCGCCGTACGCAGCTTGTGGTTGACGATCGCCATCTCGCCGACCACGTCGCCGGGTCCGAGACGGGCGACCTCGACATGGTCACGTCGGATGGACACCTCTCCGGCCACGATCAGGTAGGCCTTGTCGGCCGGCGTCCGCTCCCAGATCAGGGACCAGCCCTGCGGGACGGTGAGCCGGGTGCCCTCGCGATGGACCTGGCGGAGCTCGCGCGGAGTGAGGCTGTCGGCAATGTGCGTCATCAGGCGGCCTGCGATTCGGTGGTCGAGGTGCGGCCGCCCGTGAGGACGGACAGCCCGGGGAACGTCGTCCCCTTCGGGGGGAGGGCCATCTTGAAGATCTTCTTCGCCACGCTGCCGAGCTGCTTGCCCAGCGACCCGGTGTTGTACTGCAGGCCGTAGCGCTGGCAGATCTCGCGGACCTCCTCGGCGATCTGCGGGTAGCGGCGCGCCGGCAGGTCCGGGAAGAGGTGGTGCTCGATCTGGTGCGACAGGTTGCCGCTCATCAGGTGCAACAGCTTGCTGCCGGTGATGTTGGCCGAGCCGAGCAGCTGACGGTAGTACCAGTGGCCGCGCGACTCGTTCTCGCACTCCTCCTGGGTGAAGGTGGCCACGCCGGCCGGGAAGTGGCCGCAGAAGATGATGTTGAAGGTCCAGATGTTGCGGATGAAGTTGGCCGTCGCGTTGCCGACGAACGTGGGCACGAACAACGGGCCGGTCAGCGCCGGGAACAGCACATAGTCCTTGAGCACCTGACGCTTCATCTTGCGACGGATGCCCGCGGCCAGGGCCTTGTTCTCCTCCCAGTCGCGCCGGCCCTTGACGATGTTCTCGACCTCGAGGTCGTGCAGCGCCACGCCCCACTCGAAGAACATCATCAGCAAGAACGCGTAGACCGGGTTGCCGAGGTAGTAGGGGTGCCACTCCTGGTCCTCGTCGATGCGCAGGATGCCGTAACCGATGTCGCGGTCCTTGCCCAGGATGTTGGTGAAGGTGTGGTGGATGTAGTTGTGGCCGTGCTTCCAGTTCTCGCTGGGAGCCATCGTGTCCCACTCGTACATGCGTGAGTTGAGGCCCGGGTCGCCCATCCAGTCGTACTGCCCGTGCATGACGTTGTGGCCGATCTCCATGTTGTCGAGGATCTTCGAGATCGACAGGCTGGCCACGGCCAGCGGCCAGGCCGGCGGCAGGTAGAAGAGGGCACGGCCCGCGACCTCGAAGCCGCGCTGGGCCTTGACCACGTTGCGGATGTAGGTCGCGTCCTCCTCGCCGAGCTCGGACATGACCCGCTGGCGGATCGCGTCCATCTCCTTGCCGAACTCGTCGAGCTGCTCATCGGTCAGGGTGGTGCTGTTGCTCATGGGCTTCCTTTCGGTCATGGTCTCGAGACGGTCGCTGCGCGACCTCCTCGACCAACGGGGAGTGTCAGAGGTCGATCGCGCAGTCGCCCTGGGGCGAGCTGACGCAGATCCTGATGTCTTCGTCGGGGAGGGACGAGGTCTCACCGGTCAGCACGTTGGTGACCGTCCCCTCCTTCTTGGTCGCGGTGCAGGAGAAGCAGATGCCCATGCGGCAACCGAACTCCGGCTTCAGGCCAGCGGCCTCGGCCTGCTCGAGCAGGGTGGCACCGGTGTTGGCCGCCGTACTGCCGGCGCGAGTGAAGGTGACATCGCCCTCGGCCGCCCCGGTGCTGACGACCGGCGCCTTGAAGTACTCCACCTGCAACACGTCCGAGTCCGTGTACGCCTTCTGGACGGCGTCGATCAGCGGCGCCGGACCACAGGCCCAGGTGGGCACGTCACGGTAGCCGGGCACCAGGCGTTCGAGCCACGCCGGACTCAACGCCGGGTCGCCGAGCTCGGGGTGCAGCAGGTGGACGTCGACGCCGTAGCCGGTGCGGGCGATCTCCGCCAGCTCGGCGGCGAAGATCTGGTGCTCCGGCGACTGTGCGTAGTGCACGAACGACACACGGCCGCGGTGGGTGCGGCGCTGCAGGCTGCGCAGCATCGACATCACCGGCGTGATCCCGGAACCGCCCGAGATGAACAGCACGTGCTCGGGCACCTGGTCGGGAAGGATGAACTCGCCCTGCGCCTGCGAGAGATGCACCATCGTGCCGACCTCGGCCTCGACGAGGTGCCGCGAGACCAGACCGTCGGGGTTGGCGCGCATGGTGACGGTGAAGCGGTCACCCTGGCGCGAATCCGGGCTCGAGACCGTGAAGACCCGCGTCGTACGACGAGCGCCGTCGATCTCGACACCGAGCTGCACGTGCTGTCCCGCGCGGTGACCCTGCCAGGTCGAGGTGGGCTGCAGTGTGATGGTGGCGACGGGCGGGTGGCCGGCGACGTCGACCTCGCGGTGCACGTCGACGATGCGGGCCCGCACCTCGCGGGCGGCCCACATCGGGTTGACCAGCTCAAGGTAGCGGTCGACTCCGTGGGGCGAGGTGAGGGCCTCGAGCGCCCGGGAGGCGAGAAGGTTCGAGACGATGCTCATCGCCGACTCCGATTCCGTGTGATTTTCAGTGAACATCCGTGCACTGAAAGACTGGCAGACCGTCCGCAGGAGCGTCAACAATTCCCGCTGTGACCGTGGACACGGGCGTTCATGCGTTCACCCAGCCGCGAACCCTGCGTTCGCCGACCGCTACACTCCGGTGCGTGAGCAGCGAGGAGAAGGCCGTCACTGCGAGCCGGCCCGAGAACCGTCAGGAACGCAAGGAGCGCACCCGGCGGGCCATCCTCGACGCCGCTCTCGAGATGCTGGCCGAGGAGAGCTTCGGCACGCTGTCGCTGCGCTCACTGACCAAGCAGGTCGGAATCGTGCCGACCGCGTTCTACCGGCACTTCGCCACCCTCGATGAGCTGGGGCTTTCCCTCGTGGACGAGTCGTTCATGACTCTGCGCGACCTGATCCGCGAGGTCCGCAGCGGTGAGCCGGCTCCCGAAACCCTGATCGACCACTCGGTCGAGGTGCTCGTGGCGCAGCTCGAGACGCACAAGGCCCACTTTCGCTTCATCGGCCGCGAGCGGCACGGCGGCAACGCCGTCCTCCGTGATGCGATCAGGCACGAGCTCGGCATGTTCGAGCGCGAGCTCGCCACCGACCTGGCCCGCATGCCCGGCCTGGAACGATGGGGCGCCGCCGACCTCCACGTGCTGGCCAGCCTCTTCGTCGACCTCATGGTCGCAGCCGCCGGCGAGCTGGTCAGCCCGTCGGCCGAACAACCCCCCGTACGCCGTCAGCTCGTCGACAACCTGCGCAACCAGGCCCGGATGATCGTGGTCGGTGCCGCCGGCTGGAAGCCGCTCGAACCCTGACGGTCGCACTGACACGGGCAGCCTCGAGGCTCAGTCGTCCTCGGTTGCAGCCAGGGAGAACTCACGCATCTGCCGGAAGGCCGCGACGGCCGCCAGCTGGGAACTGACCTGGAGCTTGCGCAGGATCGCCTTCACCTGGCTGCGCACCGTTCCCTCCGACACCCCCGCCTGGAGTGCGATCAGCTTGACCGTGAGCCCGTCGTGCAGTTGGGCCAGGACCGCCATCTCCCGCGGGGTGAGCGCCTCCATCAACCGAGCCACCCGCCGCGACTGGATGCTCTCCTCCCGCCAGGCCTCGAGCGTCTGCCGGCGAACCTCCTCCGACATCACCGCCTGCCCGGCCGCGACCCGGGACAGAGCATCGGCCAAGGAATCGAGGTTCGTGGTCATCGGCAGCACCGCAGCCACCCCGGCATCGACCAGGGCTCCCCACGCGGCCGAGTCGCGCGACCGGGTCAGCAGCACCCAACGGATCCGCACCGAGCCCACGACCGCCACGGCATCACGGAGCAGGGACCGGTCCTCGAGCTCGCAGAGGAGCAGGCCCACCGCGGGACCGAACCGGACAACGCGTTGCGCGAAGTCCCGGTGACCGCCGCGCCCCAAGGGAGCAGCGAGGCTGACTGCCTCGAAGCCGCGACTGGTCAGCGCCATGCGCACTGCCTCACTCACCAGGCTGTGGTCGGAGACCACGATGAGGCGCACTGATCCGCCCGGCCGTTGTCGTGGCACGGCCGGTCGACTCGCACCTCGGGAGAGCATCTTCGGAGCCTAGGACGCGGCACGAGTACGACACGGCCGCGCGGCGCAACTTCGCCAATTTGGGTGAGCCGCCGCTACCGGGCCGGATCGCGAGGCGAACCTACCCCACATTTGGTGATGCCTTCGCCGCCTGCGCGACGGAAAGTGTGAGTAGCCAGATGGCGGGCACAGTCACTCGGACGAGAACCGTGCCGGCCCGTCGGTCGTGAGGCTCCGGGCCGGAATCATCCCCCCGACCGGATCCGGGGTCACGGGGCCGGCGGGTCCATCGACACGCCGCCCGACCGGTTCACGTGGTGGCACGAATCATCCCCAAAATGTGGTACTGGCACCCGTTTCTCGGACAGGAGCGCAGAAGCCACCTAGATTCACCACCATGGTGGGGTGGACCTCCTTGCACGCGCCCTCACACCTGGACTCACGTTTCTCGGACGGGGCTTCTCGGGATCCTGCAACGTCAGCCACTCCAGGGGGCGCCGGTGAGGCAGATGGACGAGTCATTGCTCGACAACGCCCGCGCAGGGCTTGGGAGTGGCGACGGGGACTGATCGCCGCGCTCCTACTGGCGATGCCACCACTGGTGGCCGTCGTCCTGCTCGACCACGACCATCCCCGCCTCCAGACGGCGAGTGCGGTCGCTTCCCTGGACTTCAACCTGGTCCTGGCCGCCAGCGGGTTCCTGCTCTACTCGCGCTGGCGGATCGGCGGCGACGCGCCCAGCGGCTGGCTCGCGGCGACTCTGGTCGGGTTGGCGCTGGGCAGCGTCCCGTTCGCCATCGTGGACATGACCGACGTCCAGCACAGGTCGGGAAGCACCGGCGACTTCATGGGGACGGTGCTGGCACTGCCCTTCGTGGTGATGCTCGTGCTGTGCACTCGCGGGACCGAGTTCCGGGGACGCCTCCATCCACTCGGAGTGGGGGTGGCCACCGGGCTGATGCTGCTCGGCGGCCGGCTCGTCGCGGTCGGCGTGCTGCACGAACCGCTGCTCCGCCTGCCACGACCGGCCGGCGCCATCACTGCGATTGCGTTGGTGCTGGTCTTCGTGGTCACCCTCGACGTGCTTCACCGACGGCGGCCGGGCACTGACCCGTTGACCCGGTTCGAGTTCACCATCGTCTCCTGCGGCGTGGTCACCTTCCTGCTCCTCGGATCCGTCGGGACGGTCGGCGGCACGCTGCAGTCGTGGACCTCGGTCGTCGTGCTCGTCGTGCTCGCCGGCCTCGTGGTGCTCTCGACGACCGAGGCGCTGTTGCACACGCTCTCGCAGCAGGTCCCGGGCGTCACGGCGTCCTCGGCGGTTCTCGCCGAGGACGAAGAGCTCTTCCACGAGCTCCGCTCCACCGTGGCCGACATCAGCACCGCGACCCAGATCCTTCTCGGCGACGACGTCCGGCTCAGCCCCTCGAGCCGCCGGCGACTGGCCGCGGGTCTGACCTCGGAGGTCGCCCGACTCCAACGCCTCGTCGGCAGGTCGACTGGGACCGAGGCGGCCAGGGTCTCACTGGACCAGGTGATCACACCGCTGGTCACCTGCCAGCGCGCACTCGGTCACGACATCCGCTGGGAGCCCTCGGGACACCAGGTGCGCGGCCGTCAGGACGACGTCAGTGAGATCGTCCACATCCTGTTGCACAACTCGTTGCGGCACGCCCCGGGCACGACCATCACCCTGTCAGTGCGGCGATGCGACAGCATGGTCGAGCTGCGGGTCTCTGACGGTGGCCCAGGTATTCCGCCGGCACTTCGCGACTCTTTGTTCCAGAGAGGAGTTCGCGGCCCGTCCTCGCCAGGATCGGGTCTCGGTCTCTATCTCGCTCGACAGCTCGCCGGCCAGCAGGGGGGAAACCTGCAACTTCGGCACAACGACGGCGTACGGGGTGCCTCCTTCGTGGTCACCCTGCCCAATTTCGGAGGAGAAGACTCTTGATAGGCACCAGAATCGGAACCCGTGTGGCCGTGGTCGAGGACCACTCACTGTTCGCCGAGTCCCTCGAGATCGCCTTGGAGATGGAGGGCCACGACGTGCGCCGGATCATCCTCTCCGAAGGAGGTCGCTCGGTGAGCACCCTGCTCCCGGCGATCCTCCGGGCACACCCGCGTGTGGTCCTGCTCGACCTCGACCTGGGCAGCTATGGCAACGGCGTGCGGCTGATCGACCCGCTCACCCGAGCCGGCGTCAATGTCGTGGTGGTCACCGCCAGCATCGACCGGGGTCGCTGGGGCGAGTGCCTGCGCTACGGCGCACGCCGGGTGCTGGCCAAGAGCGCGCCACTGAACGACATCCTCGCCACGATCCGCAAGATCAACGACGGCCTCCCGGTGATCAGCCGTGAGGAACGCGAGGAGCTGCTCGAGCACTGGCACAAGCAGCGCCTGGAGGTGCAGGTGATGCGGTCTCGCCTGGAGCACCTGACCCACCGCGAGAGCGAAGTGCTGGGCCACCTCATGGACGGTCACGCGGTGCGCGAGATCGCTCGCCTCAGCGTGGTCTCCGAGGCAACGGTGCGCACCCAGGTGAAGTCGATTCTCTCGAAGCTCGAGGTCTCCTCCCAGCTCGCCGCGGTCGGCCTCGCGCACCACGTCGGATGGCAGCCGGCGGTCGGCTGACCTGCCGGAGGACATGCCCGAATTCGGGCATGCAAGAGCGCTGGATGCCGCTGAGAATGGGGAGATGAAGGTCATTCTCGTCTGCTCGTCCCCGCTGCATCTCTCGCAGTTGATGTGCCTGAGGCCCTGGTGGGAGCAGCAGGAGACGACCTGGGTGACTCTGCGCACGGATGACGCCGTCGCGCGCCTCGACGGTGAACGCGTCGTGTGGGCGGCGCGTCCGTCGTCCGGGCTGCCTCTCCTCGCACATGATCTCCGGCTCGCCTGGCGGGTGTTGTACGACGTCCGCCCCGACGTCGTCATCCGCACCGAAGACGGGACCACGTCACCCTTCTCCTGGATCAGCCGTCTCTTCGGTGCGCGATACGTCGAGCTCGAGGTCTTCGACCCGACGCGCCAATCGACGAGAATCCCTTGCACCACAACGCGATTCACCAACCTTGGTGATGCACGCGCGGGGCAACCGACACCATGCTGAGTGCGGGCCGTCCGTCCACTGCGGGCGGCTCGCCAAATCTTCCGGCGATGTGATGTGGGGTCCGCGGCGATGAGCAGTGCCAACGTGTTGATTGACGAACCGATCCGTTCCCCCCACCGCCTCACCTCAGTTCCCCGGCCTCGACTCGCCCCCACCCAGGCCCGGCCTGTGGTTCGCAAGGCCCGGGCCAGTCGTCGGGTGGGCTTCGTCATCGGCGATGCGGTCGCTGCCTTCCTTGCCTGCTTGGCGATTCCCGGCCCGGTGGAGCTTCTGGCCGTTCCACTCCTGTGGGTGGCCCTGGTGGCGGTGATGCGCGGATACGAGTCGCGTCTGGTGTTCGCCGGCGTCGAAGACCTGCGTCGTGTGGTGCGGGCCGGCCTGGCCCTCGTCGTGGTCGGCGCCGGGATCTCGTGGGTGGTCGACCTCCCGAGCGAGCCCGGCATGTTGCTCACCCTGGTCGCGGTCACCACCGGGGGCGCCATCGCCCAGCGCGTCGGCTGGGCCGGAGTGCAACGCTGGCGCCGCGAGCACGGCCAGGGGGTCACCCACCGAGTGATGCTGGCGGGCCATCAGAACGAGGTCGCCCAGCTCGCCACCGAGCTCGCCCGGACCCGTGGCCACGGATTCGAGGTCGTCGCCTCGTGCACGCACGGCAAGCGCAACCCACTGGCGGGAGTCGCGGCGCACGCTCGCGAGGCCCGGGTCGATGCCGTCATCGTCCTGCCCTGCAAGCACTTCGGAGCCACGACCCTGCGACGACTCGGCTGGGAGCTGGCCACCACCCACACCCAGATGTTCATGGCGCCGGGGCTGACCGACGTGGCCGAGGGCAGGACCACGGTGACGACCGTGGGCAATCTGCCGATGCTCCACGTTCGTGAGGCTGAGCTGCACGGCTGGCGGCGCATCCTCAAGGAGGCCTGGGAGCGGTTGGCCGCCCTGTGCATCCTCCTGCTCCTCGCTCCCGTCCTCATCGCGTTGATGATCGCGATCCGGGTGGAGTCCCCCGGGCCGGCGATCTTCCGTCAGACGCGCGTCGGGCGTGACGACGAGCCGTTCACCATGTTCAAGCTGCGCACCATGTGCGACCGCGCCGAGCAGCAGTGCCAGGAGCTCGCCGCGCGCAACGAGGTCGACGGGGTGCTGTTCAAGGTGCGCAACGACCCTCGCGTCACCCGCATCGGTCGGCTGCTGCGCCGCTACTCCCTCGACGAGCTGCCGCAGCTCTTCAACGTGGTGCTCGGAGACATGGCGTTGATCGGTCCCCGGCCGCCGCTGCCCCATGAGGTCGAGCAGTACGCCGACGACGTCCGGCGCCGTCTCGCGGTGAAGCCCGGCGTCACCGGCCTGTGGCAGGTCTCGGGCCGCTCCGACCTCCCCTGGGAGGAGGCCGTCCGTCTCGACCTGCGCTACGTCGACAACTGGTCCCTGGGCCTCGACCTGTCGATCATGCTGCGGACCGCACGCGCCGTCGTCTCGCACCAGGGCGCCTACTGATCACTCCGCGAACAGGTCACCCAGATCGCTGACCCGGTCGAGGACCTCCTCGAACCGGCACTGCTCCACGGCCAGCGGATCTCCCGCTCCGGCGTCGATCTCTTCCCAGGTCCGCGGCGTCGCGACGAAGGGCTTCTCCTTGCCACGCAGGGAATACGGCGAGATCGTCGTCTTCGACCCGGCGTTCTGTGACCAGTCCAGGAACACCTTCCCCGAGCGCCGCGCCTTCGTCATCACCGCAGTCACGAGCTTCGGATGCTCGGCCTGGAGCTCCTCCCCGATCTCCTTCGCGAGGGCCGTCGTCCCGTCGGGGTCGAGGTCACCGGGAAGGCCGGCGTACAGGTGGAGGCCCTTGCTGCCGCTGGTCACCGGGCGCGCCTCGAGGTCGCGTTCGGCGAGCTTCTCGCGCACCAGCAGGGCGATCTCGCAGCACTCGGCGAGCCCGGCAGGCTCCCCGGGGTCGAGGTCGATGACCAGTCGGTCGGGATTGCGCGGGCGGCCGGCACGCGTGACCGTCCATTGGTGCACATGCAACTCAAGGCTGGCCAGGTTGACCACGTAGGTCAGGGCAGCGAGACCGTCGATCACCGGGAAGACCAGTTCGTCCCCGTTGCGGGAGGAACCGCGGGAGCCCGAGGTGGGCACCGAGGCCGTACGCAGCCAGGAGGGGGCACCGGCCGGGGCGTTCTTCTCGAAGAACGAGTTCCCCTGCACGCCGTGCGGCCACCGGATCCTGGTGACTGCGCGATCGGCCAGGTGCGGGAGCAACACCGGCGCCACCTGTGCGTAGTAGTTGAGGACCTCTCCCTTGGTGGTCCCGGTCACCGGGTACATCACCTTGTCGAGATTGCTGATCCGCAAGGTGCGTCCGTCCACCTCGGCCCTGATCTCCGTCATTGCCCACCCCCGAGCAGGTCGTCCGGGCCGAGGTCCGCCCGCACTCCGATGTACGCCGGCTGTCGCAGACGACCCTGGGTCCCGAGACCGAGTGACTCGACGTCGACCACGACCCGTGGATCGACCCAGTGCGTCCCCGCCGCGTCCACGCGCGGGATGTCGTCGATGAAGGGACTGTGCTCGACCGCCAACGGCTCGAGCAACTCCTTGAGCATGGGGCCGACCTTGCCGGCGATGCCGCTTCCCACGCGCCCGCGGAAGACGATGCCCTCGGCCGTCGGCTCCCCCACGAGAATCGCACCGAGACGCTGCTGTGACCCGGTCTCGGGACGCCACCCGCAGACCACCCACGACGTGCGCAGCCGATGGGGGAACTTCAACCAGTGCGGGCTGCGGACCCCGAACTCGTAGCGCGAGGACAGTCGCTTGCTGACCACGCCCTCGAGGCCCTGTGCCCGGGTGGCCTCGAGGAGCATGGCACCGTCGTCGTACACCTCGGGCACGTGCCAGGACTCGCCGGCGAACCCGAGTGAGACCAGGAGCTCCCGGCGCTCCGAGAGCGGTCGCCGGGAGAGGTCCCTTCCGTCCAGTCGCACCAGGTCGAAGGCCAGGAACGTCACCGGCCGCGCGGCGGCCAGCCGGGCCACCCGTCGTCGGTCACGCACGTGCATCCGCTCGGCCAGGGCGCCGAAGCTCGGGCGACCGTCCGCGAGGGCGATCACCTCCCCGTCCAGGAGCAGGTCGCGGCCGGCCATCGCGAGCAGCTCCGGGTAGCTCGCGGTCACGTCGTTCTCCGCGCGACTGGTCAGCCGCACCCCGTCCCCGGAGACGTCCGCGAGCACTCGCATGCCGTCCCACTTCACCTCGTGCATCCACTCCCCGCCGGTCGGGACATGGAGGCCGCGGGTGGCCAACATCGGTCGCATGACCCACATCCTTGCAATACTGGTGGCATGCGCGCGATCTGGAAGGGTGCGGTGTCGTTCGGCCTCGTGTCCGTACCCGTGAAGTTGTACTCCGCCACCGAGAGCCACGATGTGTCGTTCCGGCAGGTGCACGCCAAGGACGGCGGGCGCATCAAGTACCAACGCGTCTGCAGCATCGACGGCGAGGAGGTCCCGTACGCCGACATCGCCAAGGGCTACGAGACCGAGGACGGCGAGATGGTCATCCTCAGTGATGACGACATGGCCGAGCTTCCGTCGACCTCCTCCCGGGAGATCTCGGTCGAGAAGTTCGTGCCCAGCGGCCAGATCGACCCGATGCTGTTCGAGAAGTCCTACTACCTCGAACCGGAGAAGACCGGGGCCAAGCCCTACGCCCTGCTGCGCCAGGCGCTCCTCGACGCCGACCGGATGGCCGTCGTGACGGTCGCGTTGCGGCAGCGTACGTCGGTGGCGGTGCTGCGAGTGCGCGACGACGTGATCGTGCTCCAGACCATGATGTGGCCCGACGAGATCCGCACGCCCGACTTCTCGGTCGAGGCCGGCGAGGTCAAGGACAGCGAGGTCAAGATGGCCGAGATGCTGGTCGAGACCTTGGCCGGCGACTTCGACCCGGCCGAGTTCGAGGACGACTACGCCGGTGCCGTGGAGGCCCTGGTCAAGACCAAGATCGAGGGCGGCGAGGTCAAGCGGACCCCGACCGCCACCAAGTCCTCCGGCGAGGTCGTCGACCTGCTTGCCGCGCTGCAGAAGTCGGTGGCCGCCGCGAAGGAGGCTCGCGGAGAGCCCGCCACCGAGGCACCTGCCAAGAAGGCGGCGGCCAAGAAGACATCGGCGAAGAAGAAGCCGACCACCAAGAAGGCGGCGGCGAAGAAGACATCGGCGAAGAAGAAGTCCGCCTGACCATCCGCTGCTCGGCCAACCCCAGTCTTCCTTCGCTGACCTGTTCAACACTCGACTCGGCGGTCTACTGTCGAACGTGTCGTGCTGCTCGGCACGGCTTCGTGGGGGACTGAAGGGCAACGACGAACATGAGCACGTCTGGGGGTGTGTCGGCGACCCTGCTGACACGTCTGATGCTTGCCGAGGCACGCGTCAGGGACTACGAAGAGACCATGCACGAGATCGGCGCCACCATCGCCGGTGTCAACGCGGCCGCAGGGCTGCTCCTGCTGCACGAGGCACAGCTCGACGACCGGCAGTCCGGCTCGCTGCGCACGATGCTCGGCTCCGAGCTGGCCAGGCTCGGCCGGCTGCTCACCGACGAAGGCGACCCGTCACCGAAGCGCCTCGACATCGATACCGTCCTGCACCCGCTGGTGACCGCCCAGCGCCTGCTGGGCCACGACGTGGACTGGCATCCCAGCGGACTGGAGGCCATGGGTGTCACCGACGCCCTGGCCGAGGCGGTGAACATCCTGCTCACCAACGCGGTCAGCCACGGCCGCGGCGCACCCATCGCCGTGACGGTCGACCAGATCGGCGACACGGTCGCCGTGACGGTCTCCGACCGCGGCCCCGGAGTGCCGGCCGGCCTGGGTGAGGCGATCTTCCGGCGCGGGGAGCGCAGTGACTCCTCCGACGGCCGGGGCCTCGGCCTCTACGTCGCCCGGGAGCGGATGCAGGAGCAGGGCGGCACGCTCGAGCTGCAGGACACCGCCCAGGGGGCGCGGTTCCGGATCACCCTGCCCGGCATCGATCGCTAGCCAGGCTGGGCAGCCCCGTGCCGGCTGAGGTCGGTGTCGGTGTGGTGGACGGGCGCGCGGCCATGCCGCGCGCCCTCAGGCAAACGAGACCACCGGCCTCCCGGCGTGCGTACGCCGAGCGACCGTGAGGTGCGGACTCAGCTCGTGGCCAGCAGGCCGCGCACCACGCGCAACCCGACCGACATCCGCGCCAGGTCGGCGTCGTCGTCGGAACAGATCTCCTCCAGCGTCGCCACGGCGCGCGTGATCAGGACCTCGTCCTTGTCCTCCCAGTCGGCGATGCGTGCCGTCGCGGACTCCTCGGGCGAGGTGGAGGTGAGCACCTGCGAGGTGAGCCGGGCGTGCACGGCGTGCAGGTCGTCACGCAACGCTGCACGGGCCATGGTCTGCCAGCGGTCCTCACGCGGCAACGCCAGGATGCGGGCCACCAACGACGGCAGCCCGAGGCGCTCGCCCAGCGCGAAGTGCACCCGAGCCACCTCGAGCGGGTCGATGCCCTCACGCTCGGCGGTCTCGACGATGCTCAGGATCATGTAGGCCGGTGAGAGCACGGCAATCCGGGCCGCCAGGTCCTCGGGGACACCCTGTTCGATGCGATAGTCCCGGCGCTGCTCGAAGGCATCGAGCTCGCGCCCGGTGATCAAGGTGGGAAGCTCGGCCATCACCTTCTGGGTGGTCACCGAGAAGAAGTCAACCGTGGCCTCGCTGTCGAGCGGTGGACGGCGGTTGGTGACCAGCCAACGGGAGGCCCGTTCGACCAGGGTCCGCATCTCGATGCGCATCCGGGTCTGCACCTCGGCCGGCAGCTTGTTGTCATACGACTTCAGCTCGTCACGCAGGGCCAGGGAACCGAAGATCTCCCGGGCCACGAAGTTCGCGCGAGTGAGCTCGGCCGCCGTGGCCCCGGTCTCCCCGCCCAGACGCGGCCAGAAGGTCATGCCGGCACCGTTGACGAGGTCGTTGACCACCTGGGTCACGATGATCTCGCGACGCAGCGGGTGACTCTCCATCTGACTCCGGTAGCCCTGACGCATCTTCTCCGGGAAGTAGGCGAACAGGTCACCACGCAGATAGGGGTCATCGGGGAGGTCGGAGGCCAGCAGCTCGTCGGCGAGCACGATCTTGGTCCAGGCCATCAGCACCGACAGCTCCGGCAGCCTCAGACCCTCTCCCCGATCGAGCCGTTGCCGCACCTGCCGCGAGGTGGGCAGCGCCTCGAGGTCCCGGTTCAGGACACCACGGCGCTCGAGCTCCTTCATCCAGTCCTCGTGCACGTGCAGCAGCGGGGCCGCGTTGGCCACACCGTTCGCGAGCGCGAGGTTCTGTTCGTAGTTGTCGCGCAGCACCAGGTCGGCGACCTCATCGGTCATCGTGGCCAACAGCTCGTTGCGCTGCTTGACCGTCAGGTCGCCGTCGCGCACCACACCGTCGAGAAGGATCTTGATGTTCACCTCGTGGTCGGAGGTGTCGACGCCCGCGGAGTTGTCGATGAAGTCGGTGTTCATCCGGCCACCGTTCTCGGCGTACTCGATGCGGCCACGCTGGGTGAAGCCGAGGTTGCCACCCTCCCCCACGCACTTCACCCGGAGATCTTCTCCGTTGACGCGGATCGGGTCGTTGGCCTTGTCACCCGCATCGGCGTGGGACTCGTCGGAGCCCTTCACGTAGGTGCCGATGCCGCCGTTCCAGAGCAGGTCGACGGGCGACGTCAAGATCGCCTTCATCAGGTCGTTCGGGGCCATCGACGTGATCCCGGCGTCGATGTCGAGTGCTTCGCAGATCTGCGGTGTCAACGGAACCGACTTCAGCGACCGGCGGAAGACTCCACCGCCCTCGGAGATCAGCGAGGTGTCGTAGTCCTGCCACGACGAGCGGGGCAGGTCGAAGAGTCGACGACGTTCGGCGTAGGACGCAGCCGAGTCGGGCGTGGGGTCGAGGAAGATGTCGCGGTGGTCGAAGGCGGCGACGAGACGAGTGTGCTCGGAGCAGAGCATGCCGTTGCCGAACACGTCGCCGGACATGTCGCCGATGCCGACCGCGGTGAAGTCCTCGTTCTGGCAGTCGACCCCCATCTCGCGGAAGTGGCGCTGGACCGAGACCCAGGCACCGCGGGCGGTGATCCCCATCCCCTTGTGGTCGTAGCCGACCGAGCCACCCGACGCGAACGCGTCCCCCAGCCAGAACCCGTAGTCGTTGGCGACGCCGTTGGCGATGTCGGAGAACGACGCGGTGCCCTTGTCGGCGGCCACCACGAGGTAGGCGTCGTCGCCGTCATGGCGCACCACGTCGACAGGGGGCACGGTCTCCCCGTCGACCAGGTTGTCGGTGATGTCGAGCATGCCGCTGATGAAGGTCTTGTAGCAGGCGATCCCCTCAGCCAGCCACGCGTCGCGGTCAGACATGTCGGGCAGCTGCTTGCAGAAGAAACCACCCTTGGAACCGACTGGAACGATCACGGTGTTCTTCACCATCTGGGCCTTGACGAGTCCGAGCACCTCGGTGCGGAAGTCGTCGCGGCGATCGGACCATCGCAGCCCGCCACGGGCCACCGCGCCGAAGCGGAGGTGGACACCTTCGACACGCGGAGAGTAGACGAAGATCTCGTACTTCGGCCGCGGCTCGGGCAGGTCGGGGATCGCCGAGGGCTCCAGCTTGAAGGAGATGTAGGGCTTGGTGCCGCCCTCCTGGAAGTAATTGGTGCGCAGTGTCGCGTCGATGATCGTGCGGTAGGAACGCAGGATGCGGTCGTGGTCGAGACTCGCGACGTCGTCCAGCGCGCGGTCGATGCGCTCGCAGACGACCTCGGCGTCGGCGGTCGAGCTCGGCTCGAACCGAGCCTCGAAGAGCTGCACCAGGAGCCGGGTGATGTCGACGTTGCTGCGCAGAGCGCCTTCGATGTAGTCCTGCGCGAACGGTGTGCCGCCCTGACGCATGTATTTCGCGATCGCGCGCAGCAGCGTCGCCTGCCGCCAGGTGAGCCCGGCGGCCAGCACGAGGGCGTTGAAGCCGTCGATCTCGTTGCGGTCCTCCCAGACCGCCCGGATCGCGTCCTGGAACAGCTCCCGGGTGTTGGCGGGCAGGTCGCGTCCGTAGGCGAGACCGAACTCATAGAGGTACGACGGCCGGCGCAGATGCTCCAACTCGTAGGGACGCTCGTCGACGACCTCGACCCCCATCGAGCTCAGCATGGGCAGGATCTGGCTCAACGACAGGGGCGAGCCGATTCGGTAGAGCTTCAGCCGGGCCTCGCCACGACCTGCGTCGAGGTGCTCGTAGAGAGACAGGTCGATGCCCTCGTCGCCCGTGATCGCCTCGAGACGACCGAGGTCCACCGCGCCCGTGCGGGCGGAGAAGTCCTCTTTGTAGGCCTCGGGGAACGACTCGACGTAGGCCTGACTCAACCGGGCGCCGACTTCTTCGCCGTACTCGCTCACCACGGCCGCGGTGAAGTCGTCCTGCCACGAGCGGGCCGCCTCGATCAGCTCGCGCTCGAGGCCGGCGCCGTCGATCTCACGCACGGTCTGTCCCTGCGGTGGTCGGACGACGAAGTGCACACGGGCCATGTTGGACTCACTGACTCGCACCGTGAACTCCACCGAGTCGCCGCCGAGACGGTCACGGAGGATGGCGGCGATGCGCTCGCGCACCGTCGTGTTGTAGCGATCGCGGGGCAGGTAGACCAGGCAGGAGAGGTAGCGGCCGTAGGTGTCACGTCGGACGAACAGTCGCAGCTGGCGCCGCTCGCGGGTGTACATCACCGCTTCGGCGATCTCGCTGAGCTGGTCGACCGGTGTCTGGAAGAGCTCGTCGCGCGGGTAGTTCTCCAACGTGTCCATCAGCGCCTTGCCGGCGTGGCTGTGCGGCTCGAAGCCGACCCGAGCCATCACCTGGGCCGCCTTCTCGCGCAGCAACGGGATGCGGGTCAGGGACTCGGTGTAGGCAGCGCTGGAGAAGAGCCCGAGGAACCGGCGTTCACCGATCACGTCACCGGCCTCGTCGAAGACCTTGACGCCGACGTAGTCGAGGTAGGCGTCGCGGTGCACGGTTGCCCTCGAGTTGGCCTTGGCCAGGACCAGCAGCACCTTCTCGCGTGCCTTGGCCTTGACCAGCTCGGGCAGCCGACCGAACGCCGCCGACAGGTCGGGGTCCGAGCGCAGGATGCCGAAGCCCGTGCCGGGGACCGCCCGCAACACGTCGTCACCCTCCACCACCTCGAGCTGGTACTCGCGGTAGCCCAGGAAGGTGAAGTGGTCGTCGGCCAGCCAGGTCAGGAGATCACGACCCTGCTGAACCTCCTCGGCGGGCAACGGCGGAGGGTTGGCGCTGAGATCGTCGACGATCTCATTGATCTTGTCGTGCATTCGCTGCCAGTCCTCGACCGCTTCACGCACGTCGCGCAGCACCCGCTGGAGCGCGGCCTCGATGGAGGCGATGTCGTCGCCCTCGGGGATGCGGTCGATCTCGACGTGCATCCACGACTCGCGAACCGAGCCCGCGTCCCCAGTGGCCGCCACGCCGTCCTCGGCGACGGCGATGTCCTGGAGCTCGCCGGTGATCGAGCGAACCACGTCGAAGTGCGGGTGCACGATGACATGCAGGTTCCGTTGCTGCTCGGCCAGCGCCATCGTGACCGAGTCGACCAGGAACGGCATGTCGTCGGTGACCACCTCGACCACCGAGTGCGCGTTCGCCGACCAGCCGTGCTCCTGCACAGTGGGCGTGAAGACCCGCACGTTGGCGGTTCCCTGCGGCCTGGTCAGCCCCAGACGCCAATGACTCGCCAGGGCGCCGTAGAGATCGACCTCGCTGCGGTCACAGACGTCTTCGGGCGCGACGTGGCGGTAGTACGCCTTCAGCATCGCGGGCACGTGCTCGAGCGGAGGCCCGCCCGTGCCCTTGCGATTCGCGGCCAGATCGGTGGCCTTGGCGATCAACGTGGACTTGTTGTCATCGAGGGTGTTCGACACAACTCGACACTAGAGCCGTGGGTGTGACCCGGACAACACCACCCACCACACCCGCACGAACGTCACCGAAACGTTAGGCGGCGGGCCGAGTTTCGGCCATGATGTCGGGCATGAAGATCCAACACTCCGTCAGGTACGACGCTCCCGTCGCCGACGTCTACGCGATGCTCACCGACCCGGCGTTCCGCGAGAAGGCAACCACGGCCCAGGTCGTCACGAAGCTCGATGTCTCCGTGGTGGCCGGCTCGGTGACCATCGACACGGTCCGGCCCAACACGGATGTCCCAGCGTTCGCCAAGGCGGTGGCCGGTGAGAGCACGCACTCCGTCCAGGCGGAGCAGTGGACGGACGGCACCACCGCGGCTTTCAGTGTGAAGATGCCCGGCAAGCCGGGTCACATCAGCGGCACCAGGCGTCTCATCTCCGACGGCCAGGCCACCCTCGACACCTTCGACGGCGAGGCAAAGGTGTCGATCCCCCTGGTCGGCGGCAAGATCGAGAAGTTGATCGCGGACAAGCTCACCAGCTCCTGGAACATCGAGCACTCCGTGGGTACCCAGTGGCTGGAAGGCGACCGATGAAGAAGCTGACGCATGAGCTGACCTACCCCGGAGCCACGGTCGAGCAGGTGGTCGCCATGGTCTCCGACCCGGCCTTCCGCGAGGCGGTGGCCGACTACCAGGGTGTCATCCGCAAGACCGTCACGGTCTCGGGCGAGGTGCCGGCCAAGCGGATCGAGGTCGAGATCGTGCACGGCACCGACCGGGTGCCGTCGTTCGCGAAGAAGTTCGTCGGCGACGAGATCCCGATCGTCCAGGTCGAGACGTGGTCCTCCGACACGGCGGCCGACGTGGAGGTCACGATCCCGGGCAAGCCCGGTGACATGAAGGGCACCGCCCGCATCGAGCAGCGCGGCGACGATGTGGTCGAGACCCTCGACCTGGCCGTGCAGGTGAAGATTCCGCTGGTCGGCGGCAAGGTCGAGGACCTCATCGTCGGTCTGCTGGCCAAGGGCTTCAAGGCCGAGAACAAGGTCGGCCTCACGTGGCTTGCCGGCGAGTGGAGCTGACCTCACCCACCTCGGCCTCGGCCCGTTCCTCGGCGGCGATGTCGCGACGGCGTACGACGTAGACCACGGCGCCCAGCAGCAGGAACGGTCCGAACGCGACCGCCACCACCAGCCACTGCTCGTAGGCGTGCAGCTTGCCCATGTGCTGGGCAAGGATCGAGACCATCATCTGTGCTGTCATGACGGCCCCAGTCTCTCACCGGGGCCGTCAGGACAGCCAGACAGGTCTGCCGGACGGGCCCGCCCGTGCGTCAGTCGGTCAGCATGTGCGGGTAGCCGTGCTCCTTCGGCGGCACGAACGTCTCCTTGATGGAGCGCGGCGAGGTCCAGCGCATCAGGTTGCTCGGTGCCCCCGCCTTGTCGTTCGTGCCCGAGGCGCGGGCCCCACCGAACGGCTGCTGACCCACCACCGCACCGGTCGGCTTGTCGTTGATGTAGAAGTTGCCGGCCGCGAACCGCAGCGTCTTGCGGGCCCACGCGATCGCGGCACGATCCTGCGCGATGACCGCGCCGGTCAGGGCGTACGGCGAGGCCGACTCGGCCTGCTCGACGACCTTCTCGAAGTCGGCGTCCTTGTAGACGTGGACGGCCAGGATCGGGCCGAAGTACTCGGTGGAGAACATCTGGTCGGTGGGGTCCGTGGAGGTGACCACGGTCGGCCGCACGAACCAGCCCACCGAGTCGTCGTAGGTGCCGCCCGCCTCGACGGTCAGGTGCTTGGTGCGCTTGGCCCGGGTGATCGCTGCCTTGTGCTTGGCGAAGGCCCGGTCGTCGATGACCGCACCCATGAAGTTGGACAGATCCGTCACGTCGCCCATCCGCAAGGCATCGACATCCCCGAGGAACTGGTCCTTGAGCTTGTCCCACACCGACTGCGCGACGTAGGCCCGTGACGCCGCGGAGCACTTCTGGCCCTGGTACTCGAACGCGCCGCGCAGCATCGCCACACGGGTGACGTCGGGGTCGGCGGAGGGGTGGGCGATGATGAAGTCCTTGCCCCCGGTCTCGCCGACGATGCGCGGGTAGGACCGGTAGTTGGCGATGTTCGCGCCGACCGTCGACCAGAGATGCTGGAAGACCGGCGTGGAGCCGGTGAAATGGATGCCGGCCAGGTCCGGGTGGGTCAGCGTGACGTCGGAGACCGCTGCGCCGTGGCCGGGCAGCATGTTGATCACGCCCGGGGGCATGCCGGCCTCCTCGAGCAGCTCCATGGTCAAGGACGCGGCCAGCTGCTGGGTGGTCGACGGCTTCCAGATCACGGTGTTGCCCATCAACGCCGGGGCGGTGGGCAGGTTGCCAGCGATCGCGGTGAAGTTGAACGGCGTGATCGCGTAGACGAAGCCCTCGAGGGGCCGGTGGTCGGTGCGGTTCCAGATGCCGGGGCTGTTCGCGATCGGCTGCTCGGTGAGGATCTGCTTGGCGTAGTGGACGTTGAAGCGCCAGAAGTCGATCAGCTCGCAGGCCGAGTCGATCTCGGCCTGCTGGGCGGTCTTGCTCTGCCCGAGCATCGTGGCGGCGTTGATCCGCTGGCGCCACGGGCCGGCAAGGAGGTCCGCCGCCTTGAGCAGGATGGCGCACCGCTCGTCGACCGGCATCGCCCGCCACTCCGGTGCTGCCTTGGCGGCCGCCTTGATCGCGGCGTCGGCGTCCTTGCCTGTCGAGTTCTTCAGCACACCCAGCACGTGCTGGTGGTCGTGCGGCTGCACGACCTTGATCTCTTCGCCACCGCCTGACTTCCGGCGGCCGCCGATGACCGCGCGCAAGGTGTGCTGCTTGCGCTCGAGCTTGTCGATCTCCGCCACCAGCTCGGCCCGTTCGGGGCTGCCGGGTGCGTAGGTCAGGTTCGGCTCGTTGGTGGGAGCCGGAGGAAAGGTGATTGCGTCCATGTCGCGATCGTGTCAGACAGTGACGTTGCTCTCAAATGTGCTGGTCCTGCGATGCGCAGGCACACCCGGCCCGACCTCGGCACGCAGGCTCAGAGAAGGTCGGCGATCTCCTGGGTGGCGAACCATGCGAGCTCTGCCACCACAACGCCGTCGGCATCTGCGGTCTGGTCGTCGGTGTCGACGTGGGCCGCGGCGACGTGCTTCCAGACCAGGTCACCCGGGGCACGCACTGCCGTGGGCTCGCCGGCCAGGTCCCGGGCCTCGACGGTGGTCACGTCGGCGGCGATCACGATGCGACGCGCTCCCCCGCCGCGGTGTTGCCAGGACTCGTCACCCGCGGCGGAGAGGGCGGCGTACTCCCATTCCTCGGAGTCTCCCTCGGGCCAGGCCGAGCGCAGGTCGTCGGTGACCGCGTGGGCGTCGAGGGGACCGGCCAGCCGTGAGTCCTCCACCAGCCGGGCGAGCTGATCGCGGTTCAGCGGGACGTAGATGCGGGTGCTCATGGCTTCCGCTCCGTGACCCTGCGGCGGCCTCGTGGCGCGCGCGGACGATCGTCGCTGGCGGAGTCGAGCAGCTCGTCGAGCGCCTCCGTCACGCACTGGCCGAAGACGCTCACGTCGGGCAGCGCGTCACGGTCGGCGGTGATTCCGTAGTGGACGGCCCCGTCGTACGACGTCACGCCGATCGCGAGTGCCTGACCGGGCAGCAGCGGCTGGACCGGATACGTCTCGACCATGCGGGCGCCCGCGGCGTAGAGCGGGAACTGCGGGCCCGGCACGTTGGTGATGGTGAGGTGGAAGCCCTTGCGCTGCTGAAGCGCTGCGACGCGTGAGCCGAGCGCGTGGAACGTGGTCGGGGCGAAGCCGGCGATCCCGGCCAGCCGGTTGGCCGCCACGGCCCGGCCCGTCTCTCGGTGGCTCTTGAACGCGTAGGAGACCTGGTGCAACCGGATCACCGGGCTGGCCTCGCCGATCGGCAGCGTGATCAGGTGACCCGTGATCTGGGTGCCGAGCGAGGTGGCCTCGAGCTCGTCATCGATCACCGACATCGGCACCATGGCGCGCAAGGACCGCATCGCCGAGGACGACGTGCCCCGAGCCATCAGCCAGCTGCGCAGCGCTCCGGTCACCGTGGCCAGGATGACGTCGTTGACCGACCCGCCGTGGGCCTGACGAATCCGGCGGTACACCTCCAGATCGGTGGAGACGGTGACGAAACGACGCTGCTCGGACAACTCGGCCGAGATCGGGGAGTCGGGAGCGGGCCGGCGGTTGGCCAGCGCGTTGACGACGGTGCGTGTGCGTTGACGTGCCTCGGTCATCCGCCGGGCGGCGGAGTCGACGGTGCTCAGCGTGGTCGACAGCAGCACCGCCGGCGAGCGGAGGTTGTCGAGCACGGCGTCGGCGGTGAGTCCCATGGGGGACGGCGTACGCCGTGGTGCCCAGTCGTCGGGCTCCAGGGACTTCGGCTCGGGCTTGGTGTCGAGCAGCACCTGGCCGAGGTCGACGGTCTCGACGCCGTCCACCAGGATCTGGTGCGACTTCGAGAGCACGGCCACCCTGCCGTCGGCCAGGCCCTCGATAAAGTAGACCTCCCACAGCGGTCGGCTCATGTCGAGCTGGCGGCTCATGATGCGCGAGACCAGCTCACGCAGCTGCTCGATAGTGCCGGGCCGCGGCAGGCCGGAGCGCCGTACGTGGAAGCCGAGGTCGAACCGTGAGTCGTCGACCCAGGTCGGGTTCGCGATCCGCCCCGGCACCTGCTGGATCCGCTGGCGATAGCGTGGCACGAAGGCGATCCGCTCGCCGATCAGATCGACCAGTGTCTGGTAGTCGAAGCCCGACTCCCCCGGCTCGAAGATCTCGAGGGTGGCGTTCTGCATGGGCGTGGACGCCGATTCGGTGTCCAGAAACACCAGGTCCCTGGACCGAAGACGCTCGCTCAATCGACTCACCCCTGTTCCACGCAATTTGCACTGCATGCGATTCTTGCAGAGGACCTGCCCGACCGGGCGCAGGTCCATCGTCTGGAGGAGTCGCAGTGCACCGTCGTCGAAGGTTGGCCGCCGGGGCCGCCGCCGTCCTGATCACCCTGACCGCCGCGTCCGCGTGCAGTTCCGGGGACTCCGGCGACAAGGGCGGCAGCAGCACCGAGGACGCATCTGTCATCAACGTCACCATCAAGGGCGACACGGTCGAGCCGAACGGCAAGCGCTACGACGTCTCCCGCAACCAGACCGTCGAGTTCGTGATCGATGCCGATGAGGCCGGCGAGATCCACATCCACTCCAAGCCCGAGCAGGAGATCGAGTACGCCGCGGGCACGTCGACGCACAAGGTGAGCTTCGACAAGCCGGGCATCTTCGCGGTCGAGTCGCACGCGCTCGAGAAGACCATCGTCGAGCTCGAGGTCCGCTGAGCGTGGATCTCTTCGCCCATGGCGTGGGCGGCGCGAAGGATCTCCCGATCCCCGCCGAGTACGCCATCGCCGGTGCCTGCGCTGCCCTGGCCGTCTCGTTCACCGTCCTGGCACTCGCCTGGCGTACGCCGCGCTTCAACACGGGATCCCCGGCGCGTCCGGCCGCCCCGCTGCTCACCGAGATCGTCGACTCGCCGTGGTTCCGAGGGCTGGTCCGGGCGTGGGGGTTCTCGTTCTTCCTCTACGTGGCCGCGGCCGGCGTGTTCGGCAAGGACCTCGCGATCAACCCGATCTTCGGGGTCTTCTTCGTGCTGCTGTGGGTCGGCGTGGTGCCGATGTCGCTGGCCTTCGGGCCCTTCTACAAGGCGATCAGCCCGGTCCGCACCATCAACTGGGCGCTGGCCAGGCTGTCCGGGTCAGACCCCGACGTCGGGCTGCGCACGTATCCGGAGCGGTTGGGCTACTGGCCGGCGGCCCTGGGGCTGTTCGCCTTCGTGTGGTTCGAGCTGGTCTATCCGTTCAACGCCGAGCTCGGTCCGCTCCGCCTGTGGTGTGCCATCTATGTCGGCGTGATGCTCATCGGCGGAGCGCTGTTCGGCAACCGGTTCTATGAGCACGCGGACCCGTTCGAGGTGCTCTCCACCCTGGTCGGTCACCTGTCCGTGTGGGGCCGGGAGCAGGGACGGGTCGTGCTGCGCAGTCCCTTGGCGAACCTCGATCTGGTGCCCGTCCGCCCGGGGCTGCTCGCGGTCGGGTCCGTGCTGCTGGGCAGCACCGCGTTCGACTCCTACAAGGGGTCGAACCACTGGACCCGGTTCATCCAGACCACGGACATGAACCCCAACTGGGTCAACCTGGCCGGGCTCGTCCTCTTCGTCGCAGCGGTGGGCCTGCTCTTCGCCGGCGCCACCATGCTCACCGGCATCCACGACGTGATGCGGCGCCGCGAGCTGCCGGCCGAGTTCGCGCACTCCCTCATCCCCATCGTGGTGGGCTACGTCGTCGCCCACTACCTGAGCTATCTCGTGGAATACGGTCAGCAGACCGTGATCCTGCTCAGCGACCCGCTGAGCAACGGGTCGAACCTCCTGGGCACCGGCAACCGGGCGATCAACTACTGGCTCAGCTATCACCCCACCTTCCTGGCCATGACCAAGGTGGCCGGGGTGATCGTCGGCCACGTGCTGGCCGTGGTGGCCGCGCACGACCGAGCCGTGCGCCTGCTGCCGAAGCGCCACCAGCTGACCGGTCAGCTGTCGCTGCTGGTGGTGATGGTCGGGTTCACCATCGGCGGCCTGGCCCTGCTCTTCAGCTCCTGAGCCGTCGCTTCGACACCCTCCCGGTGCCCGGGCGCAGGCCGTCGACGAGCGCCGCCACCGCACGCGAGAGCGAGCTCTCCCCCAGCTCGCTGAGCATCCGGCCTGCCAGCAGGGCACGGTCGGTGGTGGCGCGGTCGTCGGGCAGGAAGTGAAGACCGGCCAGCTCAGCGAATCCACCGAGCATGCCGGCCACGTCTGATTCCGACCAGCCCAGTGAGGCACGCATCCGGTTGATCACGACGTGCACGGGGCGGCCACCGGTCAGCTCCCGCAGCTCGACCAGTCCCCGGGCCAGCCGAGAGAGCCCGACCGGGTCCGCGGATCCGACCACGACCAGGTCGTCGGCAGCGGCTATCGCCTCGAGCGTCATGCCGTTGCGCCCCGGGCGACCGGCCAGCTCGGCACTGAGGTCCTCCTCGAGCGCGAACCCGGTGTCCACCACGACCTCCCCCTGTCGCCGACCCAGGTCGATCAGCTGATCGACGACCCCGGAGCGGACCTCCACCCAACGGTCGGGCCGAGGAAGCCCGGTGATCACGCGGAGTCCGGCAACGCGTCGCTGGAGACCCAGATAGGCACCCGGCAGGTCCCCGGCGGCCGCCGTTCTCGCACACGCCAGGAGCCCGGAGACCTCGTCAAGAACGCCGAGATGCTGACCGACCGATCCGCCCCAGGGGTCGATGTCGAGGACCAGGGGCGCCGCTCCACGGCGGGCCAGCTCGCCGGCGACGGCCAGTGCGACCGTCGTACGCCCGGGTGCGCCGGTGGGGCCCCACACGACAATCGTGCGTCCACGACCCGGCCCCACCGCCGGTCCCTCGCGTGTGGGCTCGGAGTCCTGGTGATCGGCGGCGGCTGCCGCAAGGACGGCATCGGGCAGGTGGTCCACCTGGGCCACCCCGATCGCGAACCGCATGCCGAGCCGGTGCAACCGGTCGCGGAGGTCTTCGCGGGCTGGGTCGGCGAGGACGGCGACCGGCTCGATGCCGTGGAGGCGCAGGTGATGGACAGCGGCTGCGTCGAGACCGGGAGCGTCCAGGGAGAGGACGGCGACGCTGGCCTCCCCCGTGGTGGCCGCCGCCATCAGGTCAGTGACGTCGACGCAGCGCTTCAGCACGACCATGCCGGGTCGCCCGGTCAGCGCGGGCAGGGCGGTCGACTCCCACGGGGCGCCCGCGGCCAGGACCAGCACGCAGGTGCGGGATCCGCCCTCCGTCGGGTTCATCGGTCGCCATCGGGGTCGACGAAGAAGATCCGCCCGACACTCAACGCACCGACCACCTGCTCGAGCTGCTCGTCGGTCAGGTCACGCACCCCGATCAGGATCTCTCGCGTGCCCACGCCACCGAAGGAGTCGTCGACGGCCGGAGCCTCGATCACGACGATGTCCCGGAGCACCGGGCCGGCATCCTTGATCGCCTCGGCCAGGTTGCTCGCATCCGGCGGCCCCACCCAGACGTCGAGCATCGCGCCCTTCTCGACCAGCAGGTCGCCGGTGCCCACGGGGATGGTCAAGGACACGCGACGCAGGCCGTCGTCCTTGCCCAACGCGGCCCGCGGCACCAGCTCACCGGCCCCGACGGACCGGGTCAGCGTCGACTGTTCGGGGAGGTCCTTGTCGCCGGAGAGATAGAGGGCGAGCTCGTCGTCGCCGAGGTGCACCCGCCTGGCGACCAGGTCGCCGTCGCCGACCTTCTCGCCCTGGGCCAGGTCCGCGCGGGCTGCCCAGACCTCGACCGTGTTGTCGGCTCCCCCGAGCACGCGCGCCCCGATCAGCACCGAGACGGCCACCAGGGCCACCCCGATCCAGAGTCGTGGGTCACGCCAGCCCGATCTGCCGGTCCGTGTCGCGAGGGGTGCTTCCGTCTTCCCGAGAATTGCGCTCACCCTCACATCATGTGCGAGATCCGGGCGATTCGTCATCTGGTTGTCCACAGGCAACGCGCCGGAACTGCGCCGACAGGTTCCGAGATGGCAGAGTTGGGCACATGCCCGCATCACCGCGCTTCCTCACGCTGCCCGATGTGGCCGAGGTGCTCAACACGTCAGCGGCCCAGGTCTACGCCCTGGTCCGTCGCGGCGACCTGCCGGCGATCAAGATCGGCGGCCGCGGCCAGTGGCGGGTCGAGGCCCAGCAGCTCGAGGACTACATCCAGCGCATGTACGCCGAGGCGCGCACGTTCGTCGAGGAGCATCCGTTCAGTGAGGCCGACACCGAAGTCCCGGCAGACTGATCGGCACGGCCCCTCAGTCGCGCCGCACGATCAGGGCCACTGAGGCCTGACCGCCGGAATCACCTGCTCCACAGCCAGTTCGCGCAGCGGCAGAACGCTCGCGCCTGCCGCGGAGACGGTGCGTACCGCACCGACGTACCCCCGGGTGCCACGCACGACCACGGCGCGCGCCCGGGCCGGGATCGGGACCGACGTGGTGGTCCCGGGGAGCAATCGCACCAGGGTGGCCTTGCGGTCCTGGCCGGGAAACTCGATGCTCACCCGGCTGGCCGTGTCGGTCGGGGTCAGGGTCAGGACGCTCCCCGCCCTGCCGGGCAGCGCGGTGGCGCTGTCGCCATCGATGACGTCGCCCGCCGGAAGATGAACCAGGTCGTCGGCGACCACCGCACGCAACGACGCGACGACAGGTTGGGTCGACTCGATGCGCAGCGTGGTGTTCTCCTCGGCGAGCAGCTTGACCAGGCTCGCGGGCAGTTCGGAGACCGCCACCTCACCGGCCGGAATGTCGATGTCGTCGAGGCCACGGGGCGTGAAGGTGCTCTCCTCGCCGACCACCTGGAGAGTGACCCGACCCGCGTCCGTGCCGGGATTGGCCAGCACCAGCGTGGGCTCGCCCAAGGAACGGGGCATCGCTGGAATCAGCTGCGTGGTCGCGGGACCTGCCGTGGAGGGCAGCCAGTCCGCGACCGGGTCGCCGCCGCGCGGCGTGTAGGAGTCCGTGACCGTGGCCGCGACCCGACCCCGGGAGACCGTGACCCGGACCGCGAGCGCGTCGCGGTTGGGTGCGAGCTCGGCCAGGTCGACGACGTCGCTGCCGTGACCCGTCAGGGTCAACCCACGGGAGTCGACGTCGATCAGCTCGCCCGTGGTGCTCCACAGGGTGAGGTCGGCGACTGCCGGGCCGGTGTCGGGGTTGGCGAGCAGGATCTTGGACTCGTGGAGCCCGCCGGCGCCGGCTCCCACGAACCAGCGCTCGCCGGCCGGCGTCGCGCACTGTCCGGCGGCTGGGTGCTGGTCGGCGCCGAACCGGGCGCCGAAGAGGCCGGGCGCCTGCTCTCCGGACCCGGTGATCATCACGGCCTCGCGCGCCCCGGGGACCGTCGTCGCCGCGCCCGCGGGCACGTTGATCTTCTGGCTGCTCTCGCCGGCGGCCACCCGACTCACGAGCTCGCCCTCGCCACCGTCGGTGGTTCCGTGCCCGACCGTGAGGTCGGGGCTGCCCGGCACGGCTCCCGGGCAGAGCATGCTCAGGCTGGTCAGCGGGCGGCTGGCCGGTGCCAGATCCGGGGCCTGCTCGGGGTCGTCGGACGGCTGTTGCAGGGCCAGAGCGGCTCCGGAGACCACGATGGCGCCCAGGGCCACGGCCAGCACCGGAGACATCCCCCGGCGACGCGTGGCGTGGCGCTCGGCCACCCGTCGCCCCTGGTTGCGCGCGCCACTCATGACTGCTCCTTCCGGGCCGGGCCGCACAGCACGGCGACCACGATGATGGCGACGAGTTGCACGAGGAGCAGCCAGGTGTGCCACCAAGGTCCGTCGCCCTCGAGGGCATCGGCGCGGGCAGGCTGGTCGAACTGCCAGGCCCGAGTGGTGCGATCGACGCTGCTGGCCTGGGTCAACCCGGTGGCCGCGTCCAGGGTCGCCGCCACCTGGGCGTCGGCGGGGCCGGGCATGACGATGTAGTCGAGGCCGCGGGCCGGCAGTTGGGCGACGAGCTCAGCGGTGGGGTCGGCCACGAGTTGCTGGATCTGTGCGCCGAACCCGCGGTCGGGACCGGTCAGCGCCAAGATCTCGTCCTGGCCGACCGTCACCCCGTCCTCGCGGTGCACGCGCCAGGTCAGCCCGGTTGCGGCGTCGCCGCGCAGCATGAGGACGCCGTGCCCGGCGCCTTCATGCGCCGCCTGCGCCATGTAGGCCGGCACCTCGGAGTCAGTGGGGCGCTCCAGCAGGTTGTCGCCATCGGCAACCCACCACAGCAGTCCGCAGGTGGGAACGGCGAGCGCCACCACGGCGAGCAGACCCGCGACGGGCTGCCGCCAGCCGAAGCTGGCGCCCGTGAAGCTCTCACGCAGGCCGTGCCCCGCAACCATCACGGCCACGATCAACGCGGCCTGGGCCAGGAGGAGCAGGAAGCCGCTGCCCGGTCGGGCGGTGCCCGCGGGGAGCTCGATCGACACGTGGCTCAGCGTCGCCGCGAACACGGCGGCCAGCGCGACCAGGAGCCAGCAGGCTGTCACCACCGCGCGAGTACGGACACGGAAGACGGCCAGGACAGCCGGCAGGAGCAGCAGGAGCCCGATCCATTGTGGGGCCGAGGGGCCACCGAAGCGGCCGGCGGCGAGGTCGTGCGCGCCGGGCTGGGCCATGATGCGGCCGGCCTCGAGGAACAGGGCCGAGACGTCGTGCCCGAGGAGCCCGACCGCCCCGGGCAGGAGCAGGACCGGTGGGGTCAGCACCAGGGCGACCAGGGGACCCCACACCGAGGGACGGCGGACGAGGTCGCGGGCCACCACGAACAGCAGCACCACGACGATCGCGACCAGCACGAGCACGAACAACCAGGCGGCCGGAGTGAAGGCGGTGAGCAGGGCCAGCAGCAGGCTCGAGCGCCATCCGGCCCGCCAGCGGCGGTCCGCCGACGAGTCGGTCAGGCCGAGCGCGGCGTGGGCCAGCCACGGCAGCAACGCAGCCGAGGCCAGCACGCCGAACCGTCCCTGGCCCCACGCGCCACTGGCGACCGGCACGGCGGCGTAGGTCAGCGCCGCCCAGCCGACGATCCAGCGTGAGGCGGGCTTGCCGGAACCGAGCTCGGCAACGACCGATCCGAAGCGCCAGGCGCCCCACGCCGCCAACGGCACGGCGGCCACGAACAGCAGAGAGATCGCCGCGGAGGCGCTGCCCAGGAGGACCGTGCCGACCAGTGCGAGCGGCAGGACGTAGGCCGGGGTGGGGGCATCGGTGCCCTGGCCGATCTGGTGCCAGCCCTGGGTGACCAGGCGCCACCAGTCGCCGGAACCCTCCGGTGCGGGTGAGAGTGCACCACCGGTGATGCCGTGGAACGCCTCGCGTGCGCCCCACACACTGAGCAGGAGGAGCACGGTGGAGAGCACCGCGGCCGGGCTGGTGATGAAACGGACCAGGAGTCCACTGTCGGCGGCAAGATCCTCGTCGGCGTCGTCGAGTCGTCGTTCGGAGACCGCGCCGGCGGCATCGATTCGGGCAACGCGCCGGCGATCAGCAGCGTCGCGGCCCTGGTTGGCGACGGCGGAGGCCACCTCGCCGGCGAAGTCGAAGCCGTGCCGGTAGGGCAACCACCAGGGCGCCAGGAGCCTGGTGACCCGTTCGGCACGCGGATCGCCCAGCGAACGCCGGTCGGCGCGGGCGGAACGGATCCGCCCCGGGTGAGCGAGCACGCTCATCAGCGCGCCGAACTCGTCACGAGCCAGACCCGGCGAGCGGGCGAGCAGGAATCCCAGCCCGCGCAGGACCGTGCCGAGGACGAGACGGAGAACCTTCAACGGCAGCGAGCGACCCGAGCCGTTGACCAGGAGGGTGTAGAGAGCGGCGGAACGCTCCGCACGGTGCACGCGTCGACCGGTGGTCGTCGTGGTGCGCAGGCCACGGGCGGCGGCCTCCGCGTGGAACACGACTGCTTGCGGGACGACGACCGTCGTGAAGCCCGATCGGGCGGCACGCCACCCGAAGTCGATGTCGTTGCCGAAGACCGGGAGCGCGGGATCGAAGCCCCCCAACTGCTCGAGCACCGACCTGCGGACCAGCATGCCGGCGGTGTTCACCGCGAGCACCTCGCGCACGTCCTGGTGCTGCCCCTGGTCATACTCCCCACGTTCGAGCCCGGTCTCGCGTCGCCCGGCACCCGAGATGGTCACCCCGATCTCGAGGAGACGCCGCAGCGAGGGCCATTCGCGCAGTTTCGGGCCGACGATGTCCGCGCCGTGAGCGGCAGCCGCGTCCAGCAGCAGGGCCAGGGTGTTCGGTTCCGGACGCGCGTCGTCGTGCAGCAGCCAGACCCACTCGGTGGTCAGGTGGGGCAGGGCATGGGCGACCGCCTGCGGGAAGGAGCCGTGGTGCACCGAGACCGCGTCGGGGCCGAGTGCTGCGGAGATCAGGTCGACGGACTCGTCCGTGCTTCCCGTGTCGACGGCGAGCACCCGGTCCGGCGGTTGCTGCTGGTCGTCGAGACCAGCCAGCACCGCCGGCAACCAGCGTGCACCGTCATGGCTGACCAGCAGAGCAGTGACCGTCACGGCGGAAACCCTAGTCGCCGCCGGTCGACACTCGGAAAACGTGCCCTGCGGGTGGTCAGACCGCCCGCTTCTTCAACTTGCGACGCTCACGCTCCGACAGACCGCCCCAGATGCCGAAGCGTTCGTCGTTCATCAGCGCGTACTCGAGGCAGTCGCCTCGCACGTCACAGGTCAGGCAGACCTTCTTGGCTTCTCTGGTGGACCCACCCTTTTCCGGGAAGAACGCCTCCGGATCGGTCTGGGCGCACAGCGCCCTTTCCTGCCAACCGAACTCTTCCGCGTCGTCCCCGTCAAGGAGAAAAAGCTCTCGCACGGCATTCCCCTTTCGACCCTGGCTTTGCGTGAAGAACACTAATGGAATTACATGCCTGTCGTACCCGGAAGTCAAGCCCGGATCTGCTATAAACCCCCGGCAGGGCCAAGTCAGACCCGATCGGGCAGGCTAGGCACATGTCTTCGATCACTGTGCTCTCCGGCGGCATGGGCGGCGCCCGGTTCCTGCAGGGGCTGCTCCATGGCCTGGCCGCCCACCGTATGCCCTTCCCCCAGGACACCGCCGTCACGGTCGTCGCCAACACTGCCGATGACATCTGGGTGCACGGACTCAAGGTCTGTCCCGACCTCGACACGGTGATGTACACACTCGGCGACGGCATCGACCTCGACCGCGGTTGGGGGCGCCGCGACGAGACGTGGAGCGTGAAGGACGAGCTGGCGACGTACGGCGTCGAACCCACCTGGTTCGGACTCGGCGACCGGGACATCGCCACTCATCTGGTCCGGACCCAGATGCTCGAGGCCGGCTACCCCCTCTCGGACGTGACCCAGGCGCTGTGCCGTCGCTGGCAACCGGGCGTCACCCTGCTTCCGATGAGCGACGACCGGGTCGAGACCCACGTCGCGATCGCCGATGCGGACTCCCCCTCGGGCAAGCGGGTGATCCACTTCCAGGAGTACTGGGTGCGGCTGCGCGCCGAGGTACCGGCCGAGAAGCTCGTCTTCGTCGGCCTCGACCAGTCCTCCCCCGCACCCGGCGTCGTGGCGGCAATCACCGGCGCCGACCTGGTGATCCTGCCGCCCTCCAACCCGGTTGTCTCGGTGGGCACGATCCTGGGAGTTCCCGGCATCCGCGAGGCGCTGCACGAGACAGATGCTCCCGTCGTGGGCCTCTCACCGATCGTCGGCAACACCCACGTCCGCGGGATGGCCGAGCAGATGCTGACCTCGATCGGTGTCGAGGTGAGCGCCGCCGGAGTGGCCGGGCACTACGGCGCACGGAGCCGTGGAGGCGTCCTCGACGGCTGGCTGGTCGACGACGCGGACGCCGACCAGGTTGCCCGGGTGGAGTCCCTCGGCATCGCGTGCCGCGCCGTGCCCCTGATGATGACCTCGCCCGACGCCACCGCGACGATGGCAGCCACGGCAGCCGAGCTCGTGCGATGAGCACACCGATCACCGTCATCGCACCTGACGGCGTCGGGGAGGTCGGAGAAGATGACGACCTCGCCGCACTGGTGCTGGCGAGCTGCACGGTCGCCGACGGCGACATCGTGACGATCACCAGCAAGGTGGTCAGCAAGGCCGAGGGGCGACGACGCACCGGCGACCGGGCTGCGGCCGTGGCCGGGGAGACCGTCCGGGTGGTCGCGCGGCGCGGTCCGACGCTGATCGTGCGCACCCACCTCGGTCTGACCATGGCCGCGGCGGGGATCGATGCCTCGAACGTCACGGCCGGTGACCACCTGCTGCTGCCCGAGGACCCGGACCGTACGGCGCGCACGGTGCGCGCAGCGATCGCCGAACGTACGGGAGTCAACGTCGCGGTGCTGGTGACCGACACCGCCGGGAGAGCCTGGCGCAACGGTCAGTCGGACATCGCCATCGGAGCCGCCGGCCTGGTCGTGCTCGAGGACTTCGCCGGTCGCGTCGACCCCTACGGCAACTCGTTGGCGGTGACCGCACCAGCCGTGGCCGACGAGCTCGCGGGTGCCGCCGAGCTGGCCGCCGGGAAGCTCTCGACGCGCCCGTTCGCAGTGATCAGTGGGCGCCCCGACCTGGTCCTCCCCCCGGGTGAGGACGGACCCGGCGCCGCGGCACTGATCCGCGAGGACGGCGAGGACCTGTTCGGCTTCGGGTCGCGCGAGGCGGTCCTCAACGCACTCGCCGGCACCGGGCACGACGTCTTCGGAAGCCCCGCACCCGCCGACGACTTCGCGACGGCCGTCGGCGCCGTCCTGCACGATGCCGGCAGAGTCGAGGCCTCCGGGCAACTCGTCTCCGTGACCGTCACCGACCCTCACCGAGACCACGTCGCACGCCTCGAGGCGCTCGCGTTCGCATTCGGCTGGTCCGCGTCCGTGAGTGCGGGCGAGGGGTCGCACGGCCTCGACATCACGTTTCAACCGACCTGTCCGTAGACTCTGCCGACGTACGCCCCAAAGACGACCGTGAGAGAAGCCTGAATCCGTGGCCACTTCCAAGAAGGCCAGCCGACGCGACGTCGCTGACCAGCTCCGCAACCAGCAGAAGCGCGCCGACAAGCGCCAGGGCATGGTGATCGTCGGTGCCTGCGTGCTGATCGCGGTCGTCATCATCGGACTTGCCGCCTTCCGGCCGATCAAGAACTGGTGGGACCTCCGGGCGTTCAAGGACACCGACATCTCCGACATCGGCGCCCCCGCCAGCTCCTGCCAGGACATCTTCACCAAGAAGGCCACCGGCAACCAGGAGCACGTGGAGCCGGGCACCGACATCGACTACGACGATGCGCCGCCCGCGTTCGGCAAGCACGAGAACACGCCGGACACGATGGACCGCAAGCTCTACACCGAGGACGACCGGCCCCGGGTCGAGATGCTCGTGCACAACCTCGAGCACGGTTACACGATCGTCTGGTACGACGAGACCGCCGCCGACAACGACGAGCAGATGACCGAGCTGAAGGCCATCGCCAGCAAGCTCAAGGGCACCAGCAACCCGCGGCTGAAGTTCAAGGCCGTGCCGTGGCTCTCGTCCGACGGCAAGGCCTTCCCCGACGGCCAGCACATCGCCATCACCCACTGGTCCAAGGGCGGACACGACGTCGACGTGAGCCAGGTCGAGAAGCAGGTCGGCGTCTGGCAGTACTGCTCGAAGGTCTCCGGCGAGGCCCTCTACGACTTCATGATCAAGTACGACTACCTCGACTCCCCGGAGCCCGGCGGCATGTGAGGCACCACGAGAACCGGGCCGGAGCTGACGAACAGCTCCGGCCCGGTTCTTGCGTTGTGACGTCCCAGCGTGGAGCTCAGCTGCGGATGTCTCCGCAGTCGACGCGCTCCCCGACCGGCAGCGAGACCGCCGCACCGATGGAAGCCTCGTCGCCCAGCGTCGCCTCGACGAGCACGGCCTTCTCCCCGACCACGGCATCGGGGCCGACGACCGAGTCGGTGACCCGGGCACCGGCTCCGATCCGGGCGCCGGTCATGAGGACGCTGCCACTGACCTCGGCGGAGTCGTCGATCACGACGTCGGCCATCACGACCGACCCGCCACCGACCGTTGCCGTGGCCGCGACCTCGGCCGAGGAGTGCACGCGCGCGCCGGTGGAAACTGCCTCGACAGCCGGAGTCGGCGCGGCGCCGAGGACCACGTCCTGTGAGGCCGCGACCAACGCCGCCGGCGTACCGACGTCACGCCAGTAGGCGGAGTCCACGAACCCGACGACCAGGTGGCCCTCGGCAACCAGGCCGGGAAAGGTCTCGCGCTCGACGGAGACGACCTGTGCGGCCGGGATGGTGTCGATGACGTCGCGACGGAAGATGTAGCAACCGGCGTTGATCTGGTTGGTCACCGGGTTCTCCGACTTCTCCACGAAGTCGAGCACCCGGCCCTGCTCGTCGGTGGGGACGCAGCCGAAGGCGCGTGCGTCCTCGACCTCGACCAGGTGGAGCGAGACGTCGACGCGGCGACCGCTGCGGCCGGCGCGGAAGTCGGCCAGCTGGCCGATCAGGTCATGGCCGGAGAGCACGTCGCCGTTGAGGATGATCACGGCCCCGTTGGGATCGTCGGTGAGCGCGTCCGCGACATTGCGGATCGCGCCACCGGTGCCCAGGGGCTCCTCCTCCAGCACGTAGTCGAGGCGGACCCCCCAGCGACTGCCGTCACCGAGAACCGGCGCGAACATGTCGGCCTGGTAGGAAGTGGCCAGCACGACGTGCTCGACACCGGCCTCGGCCAGCCTCGCGATCTGGTGCTCGAGGAACGGAACACCGCCGACGTCGAGAAGGTGCTTGGGACGCCGGGCGGTCAACGGCAGCAGGCGCGTGCCGAAGCCACCGGCAACGATCACGGCCTCGGGTGCAGGGAGCTCACTCATGGCCACAGCCTAGATTGTGGGCATGGCTGACACCTTCCCCGCCCTGCTCGCCGATCTGCTGCGCACGGACCCCGGTCGCCCCCTCGTCACGTTCTACGACGACGCCACCGGTGAGCGCGTCGAGCTCTCCACCGTGACCTACGCCAACTGGGTGGCGAAGACCTCGAGCCTGTTCGTCGAGGAGTTCGATCTGGAACGTGGTGACACCCTCCTGGTCGACCTGCCGACGCACTGGTTGGCCCCCGTCTTCCTGGGTGCCGCCTGGAACGTCGGTCTCGCGGTCTCGTTCGATCCCGACCGACCCGCTTCCCTCACGGTCTGTGGCCCCGACGACCTCGAGCGGTACGCCGCGCGTGGCGACACCGTGCTGGCCTCCGCGCTGCTCCCCCTGGGCGTGCGGTTCCCGAACCCGTTGCCGGCGGGAGTGCACGACTTCGGTGCGGAGGTCTGGTCCCAGCCCGATGCCTTCATTCCCTGGGACCCGCCGTCCGCCGACGACCTCGCGTTCGCGGACCGGACCCAGGCCCAAGCGCTGACGCCCGCCGGCGACGCAGTTCCTGACTACGTCGGCGGCGGGCGCCTGCTGACCACGGCGAACCCCGCTTCCCCACGGGGAATCGCCGGGTTCCTGGCGCCACTGATCAGCGGCGGCTCAGGAATCTGGGTCCGCAACGCCGACCCCGAGGGGCTCGAGCGCCGCGTCGCGGACGAGCGGGCCACCTCGCGGTGGCTCGCCTGATCGTCACCCTGCCAGGTCGAATCCCTTCATCCCCTCCGCCAGGAACTTCGGGGTCCCGAAGCCCTTGGCGCGGCCGGGGAGCACCCACAGCGTGCCGTCGGTCTTCTTGCGCACGACCAGGTCGGGACGGCCGTTGCGGTCCACGTCACCGGGGCTGATCACCCAGTCGTACGCCGAGAGGCTCACGCTGGTGAGTGCCACCGGCGAGCCCGAGAGACCGCCCGGTCCGTTGCCGGTGTACTTGGCGATCCTGGTCCCGACCCGGAACAGGTTGTCCGGGGCGCCGTCGGAGTCCCATCGGCCGATCCCGAGCTGGCTGCTCGCCTTGATCGCGCCACGCGCGACGTAGCTCGACCGGAAGCCCTTGCCCCCACCCGGGTAGATCCTCATGTCCTTGCCCGAAGGCTGCCCCATGATGTCGGGGAAGCCGTCGCCGGTCGTGTCACCGACCGCGGAGAGCAGCCCGACGCGGGACCAGCCGGTGCCGATCACCACCGGAGCCGCGAACCGGTTGTTGCCCAGCCCACGGATCAGTTCCAGCCTGGCGGTCGAGGCATTGCGGATCACGATGTCGCCGTGACCGTCACGGTCCCAGTCACCCACGTTGAGGAGGGCATTGGCCTTCGCGAACCCGGTCGAGGTGGTGCGCACCAGCCTGCCGGTGTTCTGGGTGCCGTTGTGGGCGATCACCTTGAGCGTGTCGCCACTGACCGCGACGATGTCCGGGTCCGCGGTGCCGGTGACGTCGGCCGCACTCACCGAGGTCATCGTGCCGACGCGGCCGAACGGGCCGAGCCAGTGCTTGAGGCGACCGTTGCCGGCACCCGGGTAGACCAGGGCAGTGTGGTTGCCTGCCTTGCGGGCATAGAGATCGGGGATGCCGTCGCCGGTGAAGTCGCCGTAGCCGGTCACGGCATCGAAGTTCTGCCACCCGCTCGACCCGACCTTGAGCGGTGCCTTGAAGGAGCCGGTGCCCGTGCCCGCATGGAACCAGAGCGCCCCGGCCCGGTCGACGGTGTAGAGGTCGCCGTAGCCGTCACGGTTGGCGTCTCCGGTGCCGATCGTCCTGGTGTAGCTGCCCCAGTCCCTGCTGGCGACGATGCGGCTGAACGCGTACTTGGCGGTGCCTCGGTAGAGGTACAGATAACCGTTGCGCGGGTCTCGGGCGACGAAGTCGTTTCGCTTGTTCTTGTGCAGGTCACCGACCGCGGTCACCTGGTCCAGACCCCGGAACGAGGAGATCGCCGTGGCCGCCGTCGAGAACTTCCCCGTGCCGTCACCGGCCCGGACCTGGGAGGCGCCGGTCGCCTTGTTGCGCACGATCATGTCGGCCAAACCGTCGCCGGTGATGTCCGGGGTCGCCACGGCCACGTCGTACGCCGACCAGCCCGTCGACGACGTGGTCGCCGCCTTCCAGCGCAGGTAGCCCTGGGTGGGCAGTGCGAAGCCGGCCTTGTCCGAGGCACGCCGGACCAGGATGTCGGGGTACGCGGAGTCGACGACGTCGGTGACCAGGTTCCGTCCGGACCAGTCGGCCTGGTACTGCGCGGCCTTGGTGCGGATGGCTGGGATCTGGGCGTAGAGGTACTTGCCCGGGCAGGCGGTTGATCCGGCATCCCGGTGCCCGTTGATCGCCTTGAAGGTCCGCGAGCCGACCCGTTGGCTGGTGCTGGCCGCGTCGATGCCGTGCAGTGCCAACTTCCAGGCAAAGAGACGCGCGTAGGCGTCGATCATCGCGGCCGGCGGCCGTGCGGTCTCGAAGTTGCCGATCGCCGACATCGCGAACGAGTAGTCGTTGTAGCCCAGCGTGTGCGCGCCGACGACCGGGCGGTCGACGCCGCCGTACCGGCCTTCCCAGATGCGACCGAACTTGTCGACGAGGAAGTTGTAGCCGACGTCGCTCCAGCCACGGCTCTGGGTGTGGTAGGCGTAGATGCTCCGGATGATGCCCGGAACCTGGGCTCGCGTGTAGTTGTTGGCGTTCACCGTGTGGTGGACGAATCCCGCGTGCACCTCGTAGTAGCGCAGCGAGCTCTTGTCGCGCATCCCCTCGTTGGCACCCCACTGGGCCCGGGAGTAGATCTGCGGCTTGCGGGTGAACGTGGTCGCCTGCAGGGCCACCTTTCCCTCACTGGTGTCGAACTCCGCGTCGTCGCCCCCGTTCCCGGGCGAACTGGGGTCGTCCTCGGCCTGTCCGAGCTTGGCGGTGTCGATCGCGGGCTTCTCGACCTCGGTGGCCCCCTTGCCGGGCGCGATCACCGCCAGCTTCATGTCGGCCGGAGCCTCGACGCCCTCGGCCAGGACGGCACGAGCCTGGACCTCGTCGACGTCGCCGACCAGCAGGGCATCGGTCCCCGGGCGGATCTTGCTGGCCTCGGGACTGGCCGTGTCGGGGCCGTGCTCGTCGTGGTAGTCGACGGGGGTCCACGCGGACCACACGCCGTCGGTGCGGGTGCGCGCGGAGACTGTGATCTGGTCGTCGTCGATCTGCTCGCCGTCGGCCCAGGTCACGCCCACGGCGCCGTACCCGGTCACCGGCTCGATGTCGCTGAGAATCTCCGTCGGCCCGTCGGCAGCGGTCCCACCGTCGGGAGTCCCGGTCTCTGCCTTCTGCCTCTCCGGGGCCCGCTGACCCGGGGCCTGCGACGTGTCGGCCCCGGGCTGGTCCGACGTCTCGTCGTTGCTGCGCGGTGACACCTGGGAGCCGCCGGAGGTCGTGGCTGCCGCGGCCATCTCGAACTCGTTGACCTCCGGGTCGACAGGCTCGGTCTCGACAACCGCCTCGTCATCGGCCTTCTCATCGCCCTGACCGGCCGCCGGCTTCGACGTTCCTCCCGGCAGGGTCATCGTGGTGGACGGCGCCTCGGCCTCGGGCGCGGCCTGAGCCTGCGTGCCCGGCCGGTTCACGACGACGTCGAGGGAGATCACATTGGCGGCGGGGGCCAGGACAGCGGCAACCGCGGCCAGCGCAAGGATCTGCTGGCAGGCGGTGACAAAACGGGCCTTGTTGGGGCGCATACTCGGCTACTCCAGTGCGGGGGAAGATTCACACGAGTACCAAGTTTCACACCAGTCACATGGGTGACCGCAAGTGTTTCTGAGTAACTACAATCTTGTAATTTCCAGTCGACACGCCGGTCAATCCAAGAAATGTCAATTCGCGGGCGGCGTGATCGGCCGTTTCAGACGTCGGAACCGAGCTCGTCGTCGGTGTCCTCGTCTTCTGGCACACCCTCGTCGGAGCGGTCGTACTTCAGGTAGCGGATGCCCTCCACGACATCGCCGTCGAAACCGACGCGGCCGTTCTCGAGCACGATCACCCGGTCGCACATCTTGCGCACCGACGCGGGCGCGTGGCTCACGTAGAACATCGTCCGGCCCTCGTCGCGGATCTCCTGCATCTTCTCGATGCACTTCTTCTTGAACGGCTTGTCCCCCACGGCCAGGACCTCGTCGACCAGGAAGATGTCGGACTCGACGTGGACGGCCACGGCGAACCCGAGCCGGGCGAACATGCCCGAGCTGTAGTGGCCGACCTCGGTGTCGAGGAACTTGCCGACCTGCGCGAACTCCACGATGTCGTCGAACTTGCGCTTGGTCTCCGCCTCGCTCATGCCAAGGACAGCGGCGTTGAGGAAGATGTTCTCGCGGCCGCTCAGCTGGGGGTGGAAGCCGGCACCGGTGGCGATCAGCCCGGCGATGCGGCCGCGGGTCAGAACCGACCCGGAGTCGGGCCGCATGATGCCGTTGACCAGCTTGAGCAGCGTGCTCTTCCCAGAGCCGTTCAGGCCCATCAGCCCGATGGACTCCCCCTGCTGGACGGTGAAGGTCACCTTGTCCAGGGCCAGGAACTTCTCACGGAGGTCCTGCCCCTTGGTCATGGCCACCGCCATCTGCTTCATGGTGCGGTGGTACTGCATCGTGAAGGACTTGCTGACCTCATCGATGACGATGGCTTCGGTCATTAGATGCGCTCCGGGATCTTGTTCTCGAGGCGGGAGAAGACCCACTGGGCGATGCCGAGCAGGACCAGGCTGACGAGGATGCTGATCGCACCGCGGGTGAGCAGGTGGTCGGGCATGTGCTCGGTGACCGTCTTGCCCGGGTCGGAGGTGGTGCCCACCCAGAACGCTCGCTGCATCAGCAGCACGGCCTGGGCGATGGGGTTGGCCAGGTAGAGCTCCGTGTGCCCGTGAAAGCGCTCGTCGACCATGCTGTAGGGGTAGATCATCGGCACGCCGAACCGCACGAAGTTGGTCAAGATCGTGACCAGCTGCCCGAAGTCACGGAAGAACACGTTCGCCGCGCTGAACAGCAGCGCGAGCGCCGTACCGAGGATGGCGATGATCAGCAACGCCAGGACCAGCGCCAACATCCCGATCCAGGTCGGGGTCCAGCCCGCGAGCAGACACACGCCGAGCAGGATCACCAGCTGCGGGAGCACGTGGAAGCCGGAGACCAGCATCGAGGCGACCGGGAACATCTCGCGTGGCATGGCCATCTTGCGCACCAGTGCCTTGTTCCGCAGGATCGAGCGAGTGCCGGCGTTGAAGGTCTCGGTGAAGAAGTGCACCACGATGATGCCGGTGAACATGTGGATCGGGAAGTTCTCGACATCCTTGTGCAGGTTCATCACCAGACCGATGACGAACCAGTAGATGAAGAACTGCGACAGCGGGTTGATGTAGGACCACAGGAAGCCCAGGAACGATCCCTGGTAGCGCGCCGCGATCTCGCGGCGCACCAGCAGCCGGAGCAGGTAGCGGCGACGGAAGACCTCCCCCAGCCCCTGCCCACCCGAGGGCGGGACCAACGGAGCATCGACGGCGCGAGCCGGCGCGCTCACTTCTCTTCTCCGGGAGCGATCCCGAAGGTCTTCTCCCAGCTCTCGGGCGAGGTGATCTCACGCAGCGCGTCGCGGTACTCGGCGGCCAGCCGCGGCCACTCGCTGTGGAAACGCCGGTGAATCGCGACCGTGCGCTTGAGGAGGTCGCGGTAGCGCGCGGGATCGCGCTTGTAGAGCGCCACCGAGGAGCCGTCGTTCATGGAGACCACGGCCGAGTCGTACTTCACGAGGTTGTACCAGGCCGAGTCCATCGCGGTCAGCTCGGCCTCGGGGAAGTCGTTCGACATCTCCCGCACCGGGCGGAGCTGGCGGATCGGGGCCAGTCCCGCGGAGATCAGCGTGCTCAGCCGCCCGGGGATGTCCATGTCGGACTTGCCCTTCTTCGGCGGCTTCTTGCGACGCACCGGCGGCAACGCGTCACGGTCGGTGTGCAACTGGGCATCACTGAACTGCTTGCGGAACTCATTGACGTCGCCCAGCTTGGTGGCCAGCTCGCCGTGCAGGGCGCGCGGTCCGGCCAGCACGTCCTCCATGGCCAGGTGACGCAGCTCGGCGGTGGAGTACTGCAGGGACGCCAGGTGCTTGATCTGGTGGTTGAAGCTCTCGCGCACCATGCGACCACCGCGCTCGTACGGCGAGTGCAGCAGCGCCGCGATGATGCGATTGCGGTGGTGGAAGTAGGACTGCCAGTCGACGCCGTCGTTCTTGTCGCTCCACGGCACGTGCCACACCGCGGCCCCCGGGAACGAGACCGTCGGGAATCCGGCGTCCTTGGCGCGCAGGCCGAACTCGGAGTCGTCCCACTTGATGAAGATCGGCAGCGACAGCCCGATCTCCTCGAGCACGACCCGTGGGATCAGACACATGAACCAGCCGTTGAAGTCGACGTCGGCGCGCTTGTGCAGCCACCGCGACGAGCGCAGGTTGCGGGCACCGAAGTCCCACTGCGAGTAGCCGTCGAGCCGGGTCTGCCACCAGAACCGCCAGGGCTGCACAATCTCGCCGAACGAGTGCAGCTGGGTGCGGTTGTAGATGTTGAACATGTGGCCACCGACGATGGTGGGCCGCTTGGCCAGGTCACCGAACGTGACGGCGCGAATCACGCCCTCGGGCTCGCAGACCACGTCGTCGTCCATCATCAGGGCGTACGTCGCCGTGCCCTTGCGCACGCTCTCCAGCTGCCCGCGGGCGTAGCCGCCGGACCCGCCCAGGTTGGCCTGGACGATGACCTTGAGCCGATCTCCCAGCACCTTCTCGGCACCGGCGAAGAACGCGGACTCGGTGACGGGCTGGGTACCCTGCTCCATCACCATGACGGTGTCGAGGTAGGGGGCCAGGTCGGCGTCCTCACCGATCTGGGTCAGCAGTTTGGCGCAGAAGTCCGGCCTGTTCATCGTGGTGATGCAGATGTCGGCGGTGCCGTGATCGGCCCGCTCCTCGGGAACCTCCGCGGTCCACTCGGCGCTCTCGACCGTGCAGCCGTCGTCGCCGGCGACGACGTCGTACCAGTACCAGCCACCATCGACGAAGGGCTTGAGGGTCAGGTCGAACGTGAACGTGCCGGAGTCCCCCTCGACGGTGGCCGTGTCGACCCGTTGCGAGTGGCCCTTGGCCATCGACTTGTGGACGATCACCATCGAGCCGCGGCCGGACACCTTGACCGTGAGGCTGACGTCGGTGACCACGGTGTGCCGACGCCAGTAGGAGGCCGGGAAGGCGTTGAAGTAGGTGCCGAAAGAGAGCGTGTCGCTCGGCTCGACGCGCAGGGCGGTGCGGGAGAGGATCTGCTCCGGGTGCAGCTTGCGTCCGGTCGAGGTCGACTGCCTGATCGCCGCGTTGTTGAGGTCCTTGGCCGCCTTGTTGCCACCCACGTCGTGGCGGTCGGCGTCGAGGATCGCCTCCTCGAGGTCGACGTAGAGCGCGAAGACGTCGGTGTCGCGGTCGATCGGCAGGATCTGGCGTTGCAGCAGTCGGGTGGTCGTCATTCGTCGACGCCTCCGCTCTTGAGTTCGGCGCCGTCGGCGAAGTGCGGCTTGAGCTTGTTCTCGAACATGGAGAGGGCCGAGCCGATCGCCATGTGCATGTCGAGGTACTTGTAGGTGCCGAGGCGGCCACCGAAGAGGACCATCGGTTCCTTCTTCGCGAGCTCGCGGTACTTCAGCAGCTTCTCGCGGTCCTCGGCGGTGTTGATCGGGTAGTAGGGCTCGTCGTCGTCCTCGGCGAACCGGCTGTACTCGTGGACGATCACGGTCTTGCCCGAGATGTAGGTGCGCTCGGGGTGGAAGTGCTTGAACTCGTGGATGCGGGTCCAGGGCACGTCCTGGTCGTTGTAGTTCATCACCGCGCAGCCCTGGAAGTCGTCGACCTGCTTGACCTCGGCCTCGAGGTCGACGGTGCGCCACGAGAGCCGGCCCTCGGAGTTGTCGAAGTACTCGTCGACCGGGCCGGTGTAGACGATGGGGACCTTGCCCTTGAAGGTCTCGGCGACGCCCTCAGCAGAGAGGAAGTCGACGTTCAGCCTCACCTCGATGTTGGGGTGCTCGGCCATCTTGGTCAGCCAGGCGGTGTAGCCGTCGACCGGGAGGCCTTCGTACTTGTCGTTGAACCAGCGGTTGTCGAAGTTGTAGCGCACCGGGAGCCTGGTGATGATGTCGGCGCTCAGCTTCGTCGGGTCGGTCTGCCACTGCTTGGCGGTGTAGCCCTTGATGAACGCCTCGTAGAGGGGTCGGCCGATCAGGGAGATCGCCTTCTCCTCGAAGTTGCTCGCCTCGGCGGTGTCGAACTCGCTGGCCTGCTCCGCGATCAGCGCCCGCGCCTCGTCGGGCGTGTGGGACTTGCCGAAGAACGAGTTGATCAGCGCCAGGTTCATCGGCAGCGAGTACACCTGCCCGGCGTACTGACCGAAGACCCGGTGCTGGTAGTTCGTGAAGCTGGTGAACCGGTTGACGTACTCCCAGACCTTCTCGTTGGAGGTGTGGAAGAGATGCGCGCCGTAGACGTGCATCTCGATGCCGGTCTCTGGGTCGGCCTCCGAGTAGGCGTTGCCGCCGAGGTGGTGCCGGCGCTCGAGGACGAGCACCTTGAGTCCCAGCTCGTTGGCGCAGCGTTCGGCGATGGTCAGTCCGAAGAATCCGGAACCGACGACGACGAGGTCGGGGTCAGACAAGGGGGGTCTCCTCAGCAATTGGCGCAGCGGTCAGTCTAGCGAGCGGGTGGGCCAGGGCTGGGCGGTCGCCGCATGTGGCGCGCCGACCGGATGGCCTTGATCACGTTGGTGGCCTCGGCCCGTCCTCCACGGAACGGGCTCAGCATCAGGACCGCGATCACGATCAGCCACGGCTTGGCGCGCACCAGCGCGTTCTCGCCGTACCTGAAGTGCACGATGAAGAGGTTGCGGAACATGTAGAACCCCTTCCACGTGTCGAGGGCGTGCTGCTGGTTGAAGTCGAGCTGGCGAACCAGCACGGCGTCACGCAGCGCGAGGATGGTGAACCCCGCCCGGCGGGCGCGGACCGCGAAGTCGACGTCGTCGTAGAAGATGAAGTACGACGGGTCGGGCAGGCCGATCTCGTCGATCACGCGTCGGTGCACCATGAAGCCCTCGAACGCGACGTTCTCGATCGGCAGCTCGGCGGGCAGGTCCGCCCTCGAGGCGTAGGCCTGGTCGACGCACGCGGTCTTGGGCCGGATCCGCAACGGGTTCCTGAGGTCGAAGTGAATCGCGGACTTCTCGACCAGGTTGCCGTGGAGATCTTCGCGCACCGCCATCAGGCACGGGTTCTCGTGGTCGGCCAGCACGGCCAGACAGTCCGGCGCCGGCACCACGTCGTCGTCCATCAGCCAGATGCGGTCGAACCCCGCCTCGTAGGCCTGCTTGACCCCGAGGTGGAACCCTCCGGCACCGCCGAGGTTGTCGTCGCTGTGGGTGACCCGCAGCGGCAGGTCGTCGCGGTCGAGCACGGTGCGGGTGTGGTCGGCGCTGGCGTTGTCGATCACGATGACCGCGTCGGGTTGACGGGTCTGGGCGGCCAGTCCGTCGAGCATGCCGGCCAGCAGGTCGGCCCGGTTGTAGGTGACGATCACGACTGCGATGCGCTCGGTCACCGGAGGAACCTCCCGTGACCGGTGAAGTCGTTGCGCAGCCCGGCGGCGATCCCTTGGGCGCTCAACCTCAACCGTTGCGGCGAGGGCCGGGTGAACGCGTAGAACCACGCAGTCTTCACGATGAACGCGACCACGTGGAGCGACCCGCGGTAGGTGCGCAGATTGACCACGTTGTTGCGCGACATGCAGTAGTGCTTGAGGTCGGACGGTGAGTGGTTGTACGTCGTACGCCCGAACATCATCGGAGTGCCGAGACTGCCGACGGAGGGATGCCGCACGGTGGCGTCGACGACCGTGGCGATGCGGGCGCCGGCCTTCTCGGCGCGCAGGCGGTACTCGTGGTCGTCGCCCCAGATGAAGAACTCGGCGCGCGGCAGGCCGATCCTCTCGGCCAGGTCGCGGGTGACCAGGACACCGTTGAACGGGATCACGATCTCATCGATGCGCCCGTCAGTGGCCGCGGCGCGCACGTCGGCCAGGTCGTGCACCACCGTGGTGCCGCCAGGCAGGCGGATCGGGAAGACCAGCCGGTCGGCGTCGGCCTGGTCGACGACCACGGGTCCCCAGAAGTCGAGGTCACCGTGGTGCTCCAGGAGTCGCGGGAGGCAGTCGTCGTCGGGCATGCCGTCGTCGTCCATCAACCAGAGCAGGTCGGCACCGCTCTCCAGACCGACGCGCATCCCCTCGTGGAATCCGCCCGCACCCCCGCGGTTCTCGGACAGTGTCACGGAGTGAACGCCCTCCTGCCCAGCCAGCCACTCCCCTGTGCCGTCGGTCGAGGCGTTGTCGACGACGACGATCTCCGCCAGCTCCGGCGTACGACGCAGGCGCGCGAGCAGGCCCTGGAGCAGCGACAACCGGTTGAACGTCACCACCACGGCGACGATGCGGCCCGGGGCGGTGGCGGGGGTGGATGGGGTCGGCACGGCGACCACCCTAGATGTTGATGGGCGTTCAGCAGGCAGCGGCGAGGTCCTCGGCCTCATTGGCGGCGTAGCCCTCGTCACGGGTTCCGATCGCGGCGCCGTTGGTGGAGGCGTTCTTCTTCGCCTTGCCCGGCTTGCCGGCCTTGCCCTCCGCCTTGTCGATGCCCTTCTTGATCATCGCCTTGATCTTGGCCAGGTCGGGGTGGGCGGTGTTGATCGCCGGCGGGACGATCGAGACCGAGGAGATCTTCTGGTCCTTGGCCTTCAGCGCCAGGTCCATGAACCTGGCGACCTGGCTCCCGGGCAGGTTCGTCTCGACCATCGACGATCCGGCGGAGGTGATCTCCTCGAAGTTGGTGATCACCTTCTTGGGGCTGATCTGAGTGGCGATCGCGTTCATCACGCACTTCTGCCGCGCCATGCGGGCGTAGTCGTCGGAGCCTTCACGGGAGCGGGCGTACCAGAGCGTCTCGAAGCCGCTGAGCTTGCGCTCTCCCGGCTCGATGTAGCCGGTGACGTCGCTGCCCAGGCCCCCGACCGGAATCCGGTCACGGACGTTGAGGGTGACCCCACCCACCGCGTCGACGAGATCCTTGAAGCCCTGGAGGTTGACCATGGCCCAGTAGTTGATCTTGAGGTCGGTGATGCCCTCGACGGCCATGATGGTGGCATCGATTCCCGGGTTCTTCGCCTTGCCGAAGAGGTCCTTGTTGTCGCCGGCCCAGGTCGAGACGCCGTTGAGGTAGCAGCCCTCGCAGTCGAACCCGTCGGGGAACTGCTCGTCCATCACCGAGCCCTTCCTGAACTTGAAGTTCTCGAGGTTGCGCGGGAGCCCGATCAGCACCGTGCGGCCGGTCTCCTCGTCGATGCTGGCGATCGTCATCGAGTCGGGGCGCAGGCCCCAGCGGCCGGCTCCGGAGTCACCGCCCATCAGCAGCACGTTGTAGCGCCCGTGCTCGGCGTTGCTGACCGGCCCGTCCCCGAACATGGTGATCATGAAGTCGCGTTGGACGGTGACCAGATGCGCGCCGAAGAGCAGGGTGCCCACCACGGAGAAGCAGAGGACGCCGTTGAGGCCGACCGCGGCCAGGCGCTGGTTCTTGACCAGGGTCAGTGGTTGGCCGAGCCGCCACGCGTCGATGAAGAGGGCCGCCCACCCGATCGCGGCCAGCATCAGCACGAAGCGGATCAGGTTGAGGACATAGGGCGTCGAGCCCAGCCAGAAGACGAACGTGTGCGAGAACAGCCCGATCAGGAAGGCGAACGCCGCAAGGCCGACGAGACCGATGACGATCCGGATCGCGATCCGACCGATGCGCTTGTTGCCCGCGACCAGCTGGGCCGATCCCGGCAGGAACAAGGTCATCACCATCAGGGTGATGGCACGACGGAACCGCACCTTCGCTGCACGGTCCGTCTCTCGGGCGCTACCGCTGTGGCGATCGTGCAACCCGGGGGAAGATGCGGGTGGCATCGACTGAGCCTCTCTGACTGGGGAAGAAATCAGTGACGTCAGTCAGTATCACCAGTCACAGGAGTCACATCGCGTTGCGACTCGCCGGGCAATGCGATCGGCCCGCCTCGCTCACACGTCCGTCGTACGGCCCCGGGCGATCTCCTCCTTGCCGGCCAGGCGATGGGCCCGCCGGATCTCGGCCTCGCGCAGCCGGCGCTCGTCGTCGGGGGTCTCCGGCACCAAGGCCGGCACCGTCCGGGAGTGGCCGGACTCGTCGATGGCGACGAACACGAAGTACGCCGAGGCCACGTGGACCGGGTGCCCGGAGGCATCGGTCCACGGCTCCGCCTCGATGCGAACACCCACCTCCATCGATGAGCGGCCCGCCCAGTTGACCTGCGCCGTGGTGCGCACGATGTCACCGACGTGCACGGGCTCGAGGAACGCCATCTCGTCCAACGCGGCAGTCACGGCCGGTCCGCCGCTGTGCCGCTGGGCCGCTGCACCGGCGGTCGAGTCGGCCAGCTTCATGATCTCCCCACCGTGCACGTTGCCGAGCAGGTTGGCGGAGGTCCCGTGCATCATCTCGGCCAGGGAGACCCTGGAGTAGGTCGGCGGGCGGCTGGCCGGCTGGTCGGGCAACAGAGCGGTCATGCGGTGCAGATTAGCGGCCGGAGGGGGCCGCACCGGTACCGTCTGCCCCATGGTTGACCGTCCCGAAGGCCCCGAACCGGGCACACCTGAGTACGAATGGCTGTACGGCAAGGGCCCTCAGCGTCCCGACGAGCCTGCCGACTCCGACGCCACCCAGATCATTCCGCCCGGGCAGTCCCGTCCCGCGGCGAACCGTCCCGACCCAGGTCCGGAGCACACCCAGGTCATGCCCTCCGCAGAGCCCTACCGACAGCCCCAGCCGCCGGGCCAGCAGCCGCCCCAGCCCTCGCAGCCCGGACGTCCCGTCGCGCCCCCGCCCGGACACCAGCCACCCTCCGGCGGCGGCCGTGGCTTCGGTCTACGCCGCCCCCGGTTCCGCCCGCTGCGCTGGCTGATGCTGTTGCTGCTGCTGTGGCTGGCCTTCCTGATTGCGACGCCGATCTTCGCGTTCAACAAGATCTCGACGGTCGACGCGTTCCCGAGCGGTGAGCGCCCCGATGACCAGGACGGTACGACGTACCTCGTGGTCGGCAGCGACTCACGCGCGGACCTCTCGGACGAGGAGCGCAAGAAGCTCGGCACCGGCGGCGACGTCGGGCAGCGCACCGACACGATCATGCTGCTGCACACCGGAAGCGGCCCGAACCTGCTGATGTCGATCCCCCGCGACTCGCTCGTCGAGATCCCCGGCCACGGCGCCGCGAAGATCAACGGCACCACGAACCCCGACGCCTACGAGGGCGGTGGACCCAAGCTGCTGATCAAGACGATCGAGCACAACACCGGCATCAAGGTCGACCACTACGTCGAGATCGGCTTCGGCGGGTTCGTCGACGTGGTCGACGCGGTCGGCGGCATCGAGATCTGCCCCACGAAGGACATGAAGGACAAGCAGGCCAACCTCAACATCAAGAAGGGCTGCCAGGATGTCGACGGCGTCGAGGCCCTGGGCTATGCGCGCTCCCGCAAGACCGATCCGCAGTACGGCGACATCACCCGCGCCAAGCACCAGCGCGAGGTGGTCTCCGCGGTCGGCTCGAAGGCCGTCTCGCCGTGGTCGGTGATCAACCCGATCCGCTACTGGAAGCTCAACATGGCCGCCGCCCGCACGGTCAAGGTCAGTGAGGGCACCGGCCCGATCGACCTGGGTCGGTTCGCATGGGCGATGACCCGGGTCGACGGTGACAACGGCCTGACCTGCGGCGTGCCGATCTCCGACCTTGCCGTCCACTGGGACAGCGAGCGATCGAAGGAGATGTTCGAGCACATCAAGGACGACGACACCGAGGGCATCTCCAACGGCCTCTGCACCGAGACCGGCCTGCCGAAGTAGCCGGTCAGGGGTCCGCCGCGGACGCAGCAGTGCCGCGACACGCCGGGTGACCGGCGTGTCGCGGCGTCTGGTCTGCCTGGTCGGACCCCTGTGGACAACGACATGCGCGATCTCACGCGGCGATCCAGACTGAGCTCCGTGGAGATGATGACGGCGGCCGAGGCCGTGGCCCGACTGGGTGGCGTCGCGCGCACCCGCGACGTGACCCGCCTCTCCTCACGGACCCGGGTCCGGACCGCCGTACGCCGAGGCGATCTCGTCCGCGTCGCCCGCGACAGGCTGGCGTTGCCGATCACCGACACGGCGCTCCGGACGGCCCAGAAGGTCAACGGCCACGTCTCCCACCTGAGCGCCGCCCTCCACCACGGCTGGGAGGTGAAGCACCCGCCCGCACTTCCACAGGTGACCCTGCGGTCCGACAAGACTCTCCTCGACGGGCACGACGACTTCATTGCCGAGACCTATCGTCGCCGCTTGCGGCCAGCGGAGCGGCAGGGATGGTCGACCTCGCCGCTGCGCACCGTCCTCGACTGCGCCCGCGACCTGCCCTTCGACGTCGCGCTGTGTGTGGCCGATTCAGCACTGCGCCACGGCGACATCACCAAGGAAGCACTGATCGCTGCCGCGCGAACAGACCGCCAGGTGCGCGTCGCGACGTACGCCGACGGCCGGGCGGCGAACCCGTTCGAGTCCACTCTCCGGGCGATCTGCATCCTGATCGGGCTGCCGGTGGTGCCGCAGTACACGATCACGTGCGGACAGCTCGTGCTCCATCCCGATCTCGCCAACCCCCTGCTCGGACTCGCGATCGAGGCCGACTCCTACACCTTCCACGGCATGGAGCCGCGAGACCACGACCGTGACTGCTTGCGCTACAACGCGCTGACCCTCGCGGGCTGGACGGTTCTGCGCTTCACGTGGACGCAGGTCATGACGAACCCGGAGCAGGTCGCACACACCCTGCGTGCCTGGCTCGCCGAGAATCGGGGGTCCGCCGCGGACGCAGAAATGCCGCGACACGCCGGGTGACCGGCGTGTCGCGGCGTCTGGTCTGCCTGGTCGGACCCCTGGGTCAGAGCTGGGACTGGATGCCGGCGAGCAGCTGGCGCGCCATCACGATCCGCTGCACCTGGTTGGTGCCTTCGTAGATCTGGGTGATCTTCGCGTCGCGCATCATCCGCTCGACCGGGTAGTCGCGGGTGTAGCCGTAGCCGCCGAGCACCTGGACGGCGTCGGTGGTCACCTGCATGGCCACGTCGGAGGCGAAGCACTTGGCCGCGGCACCGAAGAACGTGAGGTCTGCATCGCCACGCTCGGAGCGACCGGCGGCGGCGTACGTCATCTGGCGGGCGGCCTCGACCTTCATGCCCATGTCGGCCAGCAGGAACTGCAGGCCCTGGAAGTCGGCGATCGACTTGCCGAACTGCTGACGCTCCTTGGCGTACTCCAGCGCGTAGTCGAGGGCACCCTGGGCCACACCGACGGCCTGGGCCGCGATGGTGATGCGGGTGTGGTCGAGGGTCTTCATGGCGATCTCGAAGCCCTGGCCCTCCTCGCCGATGATCCGGTCGGCGGGGATGCGCACGTTGTCGAAGTAGACCTCGGTGGTGGGCGAGCCCTTGATGCCCAGCTTCTTCTCGGGAGCGCCGAAGGAGACGCCCTCGTCCGACTTCTCGACCACGAACGCGGAGATGCCCTTGGTGCGCTTGTCGGGGTCGGTCACCGCGAGCACCGTGTAGTACTCCGACACGCCGGCGTTGGAGATCCAGCGCTTCACGCCGTTGAGGACCCAGTGGTCGCCGTCGCGCACGGCGCGGGTCTTCTGGTTGGCCGCGTCGGAGCCGGCGTCGGGCTCGGAGAGGCAGTAGGAGAAGCCGCCCTCACCGGCAGCCAGCTTGCCGAGGTACTTCGCCTTGAGCTCCTCGGAGCCGCCGATCTGCACCGGTAGCGAGCCCAGCTTGTTGACGGCCGGGATCAGCGAGGAGGACACGCAGGCGCGGGCCACCTCCTCGATGATCAGCACCGTGGCCAGGGCATCCGCGCCGGCACCGCCGTACTGCTCGGGGACGTGGGCGGCGTGGAAGTCGGCGGCGAGCAGCGCGTCGGCGGCCTCCTGCGGGAACCGGGCGTTCTCATCGACCTCGGCGGCGTACGGCGCGACCTTGGCGTCGCAGACCGCGCGGACGGCCTCGCGAATCGCCTGGTGCTCCTCGGACAGGGCAAACATGGGGTGTTCGGACATCAAGGTCTCCTCGAAACGAACCGGTGGGGTACGACGTACCATATCGCTGGTACTGCGTACCTCCAAACGCTAGGCTGACGCCCATGCCCACCTCCACCCGTGCCCGACTGGTCGACGCGGCGTTCGCGCTCTTCGAGGAGCGCGGCTTCACCGAGACCACGGTCGATGAGATCGCCGCACGTGCCGGCACCGGTCGCACGACGTTCTTCCGGCACTTCCGCGGCAAGGACGACGTGGTCTTCCCCGACCACGACCAGCTGCTCCCCCGGGTGGCTGCCCGACTCTCAACGGCCACCTCCACCACGCGCGACGTGGCACTGCGCGAGGCCGCACGCGTGGTCCTCGACCACTACCTCGACGAGGGCGAGACGGCACGCGCCCGCTATCGGCTGACCCGCACCGTCCCGGCGCTACGGGACCGCGAGAGCGCCAGTGCCCAGCGATACCTGCGGCTCTTCCGCGATCACATCACCGCCTGGACCGCGGACGAGGCCGACGGCGCGCTGCGCGCGGAGCTGCTCGCGGCCGCGGTGATCACGGCGCACAACCACGTCCTCCGCGGTTGGCTGCGCGAGGAGACCGAGAACGTCGACAGTGCCTTCGAGGCCGCCCTCACCCGTGCACTGGCCACGGCAGGGCCCGCGCCGAGCACGAGCTCCACGGTCGTCGTCCACACGACCGCGAGTGACGTCGAGCAGGTGCTGCGTGAGGTGCGCGGCGCACTCACCGACTGGGTCCGACCGTAGGGTGAACTCATGACAATGTGGCAGGACAAGCAGGCAATCGACTTCATGCTCGACGAGTGCGAGACGTGGGCCGTCGTCGGACTCAGCGACAACCCGGCGCGCACGGCCTACCCGATCGCCGCGCTGCTCCAGGCCCGCGGCAAGAGAGTCGTGCCCATCCACCCGAGTGCTCCCGTGGTGCACGGGGAGCAGGGCTACGCATCGCTCGCCGAGGTGCCCTTCCCGGTCGACGTGGTCGACGTCTTCCGTCGCTCCGACTCCGCAGGCCAGTACGCCGACGAGGCGGTCGCCATCGGCGCGAAGGGCGTGTGGTTCCAGCTCGGCGTGATCGATGAGGCCGCCTTCGACCGCACCCGCGCGGCCGGCGTACCGATGGTGATGGACACCTGCCCCGCCATCGAGTGGGGCAAGCGCGGCGCATGAACCAACCGGGTGAGGATCTCGTCGTCGGCTCGGGCCCCGGCATCCCGGGCGGGCTGGTGGTCCCCGCCGCCGAGCTCGACGAGCGATTCTCCCGCTCCCCCGGACCGGGCGGACAGTCGGTCAACACCTCCGACTCCCGCGTCGAGCTCGACTATGACGTCGCGACCTCCTCCGCCCTGACGGACCAACAGCGATCGCGCGCCCTGCGCCACCTGGCCAAACGACTGGTCGAGGGCCGGATCACCATCGCCGCCTCCGAGCACCGCTCCCAGTTCCGCAACCGGGCCGCTGCCCGCGAACGGCTGGCCACGGTGCTGCGCGAGGCGCTGGCGCCACCGGCGCCACCGCGTCGTCCCACCCGGCCGACCAAGGGCTCTCAACGACGCCGGCTCGAGGCCAAGAAGCAGCGCGGACAGACCAAGGCCCTGCGCGGTCGCGTCGACGAGTGACGAACCCGGCGCCGCACCGACACGTCGCGCCGCGCGAGCTTTCTTGCATCGACCCGGCAGACTGACCGGATGAACAATGCGCCGCCGGAGGGGGATCCGGACAAGGTCGACGGTGACGGGTCCGAGGACGCGGGCGCTCCGGCCTCCCGGTGGAAACGGGCGCACGCCGGATGGACGGCCTTCCGACGCAAGCACGCGAAGGCACTGATCGCTCTCCTCGCCGTCTTCGCGATCGTCATCGGAGCCTGCGGCTACTACCTGTGGTCGCTGAACGCCAAGCTCGACAACATCGACCGGTTCTCGACCGACAAGCTCTCCGACGAGAACCGCCCCGATCCCAACAAGGGCGACGCGGTGAACATCCTGCTGCTCGGCTCCGATGCCGGCAAGAAGATCGAGGGCGAGAGCCAGGACACCTCACTCGCCGAGGACGTCGACGCCGAGACCTGGCCCACGGGCAAGTACCGCAGCGACACCCTGATGATCGTGCACATCACCGCCAACCGGAAGCACGTGTACGTCACCTCGATCCCTCGCGACAGCTTCGTGATGATCTACGACGACGAGGGCGAGCCCACCCACAAGAACAAGATCAACGCCGCGTTCTCCCAGTACGGGCCGGTCGGCGCCCTCTCCACCGTCGAGCACCTGGCCGACGTACGCCTGGACCACGTGGCGATCATCGACTGGGCCGGGTTCAAGGATCTCTCCGAGGCCGTGGGCGGCGTCCCGGTGACGATCCCCGAGACCTTCTACGACAGCAAGCAGAAGGTCGAGTGGAAGGCCGGCAAGTACAATCTCAAGGGTGAGAAGGCCCTGCAGTACGTCCGCACCCGGCACGGTCTGCTGCGCGGGGACTTCGACCGCATCGACCGTCAGCAGAACTTCCTCCGCTCGCTGATGGAGAAGGTGCTCGAAGCCGGGACGCTCACCAAGCCACGTCAGTTCTCCGACACCCTCTCCGCGATCACCGACCACCTCACCGTCGACGAGGACTGGGAGAACGGCGACATCCGCGGGCTCGCCCTGTCACTGCGCGGCACGAAGGCCGAGGACGTCAACTTCCTGACGGTCCCGATCGCGGCCACCCCCACCATCGACGTCTACGGTTCGATCGTGCAGCTGAACACGTCACAGACCGACGAGCTGTTCACCCTCATGCGTCAGGGCAAGATGGGCACCTACGTGAAGAAGTACCCCGACGAGCTGCTCGGGGACGAGGACGAGATCGACTGATCGGCCGAGGGCTAGAACCCCGCCTTGCGGGCCGTCTGGGCGTCGCGGACGACCTTGCCCTTCTCGCGTGCCATCACCGACAACGACTCCTGGTAGTCGACGAGCTTCTCGCGCAGGGCGTCGTCAGACGTGGCGAGGATCCGGGCGGCCAGGATGCCGGCGTTCTTGGCGTTCCCGATCGCAACCGTGGCCACCGGGATGCCACCGGGCATCTGCACGATCGAGAGCAGCGAGTCCATGCCGTCGAGGTACTTCAGCGGCACGGGCACGCCGATGACTGGCAACGGGGTGACCGAGGCCAGCATGCCCGGCAGGTGGGCCGCACCCCCGGCGCCGGCGATGATCACCTTGAGCTCGCGACCGGCGGCGTCCCTGCCCCAGGCGATCATCTCCTCGGGCATGCGGTGCGCCGAGACCACATCGGCCTCCCAGGCGACCCCGAACTCGTCGAGGATCTCGCCGGCAGCCTTCATCACCGGCCAGTCGGAGTCCGAACCCATCACGATGCCGACGCGTGCACTGGTCTCGGTCATGTCACTCACTATCGTTCCCGAGGTCGCCCCGGAACCACGCGGCCGCGTGCCGGGCACGCTCCAGGCAGTCGGCCAGGTCGTCGCCGTAGGTGTTGACGTGACCGACCTTCCGCCCGGGGCGCCATTCCTTGCCGTAGAGATGGACCCGCAGGCGCGGGTCACGGGCCATCGCGTGCGGGAGTCCCTGCCACAACGGAGCAGAGGCGGCTCCGTCGACTTCCTCACCGCCCAGGATGTTGACCATCACCGTCCACGGTGCTCGGGTCGCCGGTGAGCCGAGCGGCAGGTCCATGACGGCGCGGAGGTGGTTCTCGAACTGGCTGGTCACGGCGCCGTCCTGGCTCCAGTGGCCGGTGTTGTGCGGACGCATCGCCAGCTCGTTGACCAGCACCCGACCGTCGGTGGTCTCGAAGAGCTCGACCGCGAGGATGCCGGTGACGTCGAGCTCGCCGGCCACCGTCAACGCGATCTGCTGTGCCTGCGCCGAGAGCGCAGGGTCGAGATCGGGGGCGGGGGCGATCACCTCGTGGCAGATGCCGTCCTTCTGGGTGGAGGCGACGACGGGGTAGCCCGCCGCCTGGCCGCTGGGGGAACGCGCCACCAGCGCGGAGAGCTCGCGACGGAAGTCGACCAGCTCCTCAGCCAGGATCTGTACGCCGGACGCGGCCGCGGTCTCGAACGCCGCGGCGCACTCGTCCGACGAACGCACCACCCAGACCCCCTTGCCGTCGTACCCACCACGAGTCGTCTTGAGCACCGCCGGGAAGCCGAAGGCCTCGACCTCGGCGACGTCGGCAACCAGCGCGTGCCGCGGGCAGGGGATGCCGAGCGAGGTGAGTCGGGCGCGCATGACGCCCTTGTCCTGGGCGTGCACCAACGCGTCGGGGCCGGGGCGCACCGCGATCCCGGACTGCTCGAGCGCATGCAGGTGGTCGGTCGGCACGTGCTCGTGGTCGAAGGTCACCACCGCACAGCCCTCGGTGATCGCCCGCAGGGTCTCGAGGTCGCGGTAGTCACCGACGCGGTGGTCGACGATCACCTGCGCGGCCGAGACACCCTCGGCCTCCGCGAGCAGACGCATCGGCAAGCCGAGCGCGATCGCCGGCTGGGCCATCATGCGGGCGAGCTGTCCGCCGCCGATGACGGCGAGCGTGGGAGCCAGTTCAGGAGCGTGGGACACGCGCGAACCCTATCTGCCGGGCCGGTGCCCGCTCAGCGCGGGCGGACCGTGATCGGCTCGACCAGACCGAAGCCGCGCAGCGGCCGCGCCGGAAGCCGGCGCGTCTCGAACTGGTCGTCGGGCAGCATGTGGGCGGTCGCCTCGTCGATGATCATCCGGTTGCGACGAGCCACCGCAGTCAGTCGCGCGGCCAGGTTGACCGGCGGCCCGAAGACGTCACCCATGCGCATCACGACCCCGCCACTGGCCAGACCGAGGCGTACGTCGGGCATCCGGGGGTCCCGACCGATCACGCCGATGATGCCGTCGGCGATGTCGAGTGCCCGGATCGGGTCGTCGCACACGAACAGCACCGAGTCGCCCAGGCTCTTGATCACCCGGCCGTGGTTGGTGGAGACCACGTCGTGGCACCGGGACTCGAACACCTCGACCAGGTCGCCGATGCGCTCCTCGCCGATCTCGTTGGACAACGCGCTGAAGGCGACGATGTCGGCGAAGCCCACCGTCACCTCCGTGGTCTTGAGCTCCTCGTCGTCCGAGCCGAAGGCCTCGACGCGCGACGCGGCAGCGGCGAGGTGGCGACGCCACGCATAGACCAGGAGCTGCTCGAAGGGCGGTCCGACGTCCTCGAGCAGGCGGATGGCTGCTGCGATGCGGTCACCGGCAGCCCCACCCGTCGGCAGCTGGGGCACGAGAGTGGCGATCTCCCAGTCGGCCAGCCGCGCCATGGTGGTGCCCACGGCACGAGTCAGGTTGAGCGCGGTGTCGAAGTCGATGACCCCGTCCTTGACGCTGCCCTGCAGGAGGGCGAGTGCCTCGACGTCCCCCTTGGTGAAGGCGACCTCGTCCTCGCCGTACTCGGGAAAGCCGAGAGCACGCCAGATGCGGCGGGTGATGTCGAGGTCGACCTCGACCCGCTCCGCGATCCCCTCCGCGGTGAACTCGGCGGTGCTGCCGAGAATGCTCTGGATCAGGTCATCGCGGCTGAGCGGCTTCCCGGGATCAGACACCATCGTCGTTGCGCTGCTCGGAGAGCCGGTGAAGCTCGTCGGCGACCTTGAGCTGCACCTGCTCCACCCGCGGGATGTCGTGGAGCTCGACCCGGCCCTGTTCACTCGCGTCGGAGACGACCAGCGTGCCGCAGCCGAAGATGCGGTCGACCACACTGATCTCGAAGTCGACCCCGCTGATGCGGTTCAGCGGGATGGTGCGCCCCTCCTTCGCGATGAAGCCGGAGCGCGCCAGGAAGCGACGATTGGTGAAGGTGTATGACGTGGTCAGCCAGGTCAGGAACGGCCGCACCACCCACCACACGATCACGATCGCCGCGAGCACCCAGACGACGATGTCGATCACCTTGCCGGTGGTCCCGTCGCCGAGCGTGCCGAGGTAGATCGCCGCTGCGAGGGTCACGAGCAGCACGAGGATCGGCAGGAACAGCGCCTTGACGTGCGTACGGGTGGTGACGATGACGTGTTCGCCCTCGTTGAGGAGCTTCTGAGAGATGGCCACCCCCAGATCATGTCAAACAAATGGTCAACGCACATGCGTCACGTCGCCGGCGCCCACCTTCGTCTGCCCCGTTGCGGTCTCCACGACCAGCTGACCGCCCGGGTCGATGGCGCTGGCCCGCCCGGAGATCGGCTCCCCGGCCGGCATCTCGACCCGCACCTCCCTGCCCAACGTCACACAGGCCGCGGCGTACGACGTCCGCAGCGAATCAGGATCCCCGGCCAGCCGCGACAGCGTCTCGTCGAGGGTCGCCAGCAGCGCGATGAGCAGGTCGGTGCGGTCGGGCGCGTGGCCCAGCTCCAGGGCCAGCGACGTCGCGTTGTCGACCGGGAGCTCGTCTCGTGTGGTGGAGACGTTGAGGCCGATGCCGATGATCGCGGCCGGGCCCCGAGGAGTCTCGACGCGCTCGACCAGGATCCCCGCCACCTTGCGACCCTCGACCAGCACGTCGTTGGGCCACTTGAGCCCGAGACCGGGAACGGTGGCGGCCAGCGCAGCGTGCACCGCGCACCCCGTGGCGAGTGGGATCCACGGCCACATCGCCGCGGACAGGTCGGGCCACTGCACCACGGAGAAGGTCAGCGCCGAGCGCGCCGGGGTCTCCCAGACCCGATCGAGGCGACCGCGACCGGCGGTCTGGTGCTCGGTGACGAGCACGGCGCCCGAGGCGGCACCCTCACGGGCTCGAGCCGCAAGCAGCGCGTTGGTGGAGCCGGCCTCGGCCAGCACCTCCACCCGATCGGGGAGGCGAGCCGGGTCCAGGGGGTCCCGATCAATGGGTGGGCGAGCGCGAGGTCCGGAGGTCATGGGCACTAGATTGGCCCACGGACACACTAGGAGGCCAGTACACGTGAGCGCACAACCGGGCGAGGGCACTGACGTCCCGCAGGACATCGACATCCACACGACGGCAGGCAAGTTGGCAGACCTCGAGCGCAGGCTCGACGAAGCCGTGCACGCCGGGTCGGCCAAGGCAATCGAGAAGCAGCACGCCAAGGGTCGCAAGACCGCCCGAGAGCGCATCGAGCTCCTCTTCGACGAGGGTTCTTTCGTCGAGCTCGACGAGCTCGCGCGCCACCGCTCCACGGCCTTCGGGCTGGAGAAGAACCGGCCCTACGGCGACGGCGTCATCACCGGCTACGGCACGGTCGACGGCCGCCAGGTCTGCGTCTTCTCCCAGGACTTCAGCGTCTTCGGTGGATCGCTCGGCGAGGTCTACGGCGAGAAGATCACCAAGGTGATGGACCTCGCGATCAAGACCGGCAGCCCGATCGTGGGCATCAACGAAGGCGCCGGGGCCCGCATCCAGGAGGGCGTCGTCTCGCTCGGCCTCTACGGCGAGATCTTCAAGCGCAACGTGCACGCCTCAGGTGTCATCCCACAGATCTCGATGATCATGGGCAACTGCGCCGGCGGCCACGTCTACTCCCCCGCGGTCACCGACTTCACGATCATGGTCGACGGCACCTCGGGCATGTTCATCACCGGCCCCGACGTGATCAAGACCGTCACCGGTGAGGACGTCACCATGGAGGAGCTCGGCGGCGCGCGCACGCACAACACGAAGTCGGGCAACGCGCACTACATGGCCTCCGACGAGGACGACGCGTTCGAGTACGTCAAGGCGCTGCTCTCCTACCTGCCGCAGAACAACCTGGACGAGCCGCCGTCGTACGACGAGGAGGCGGACCTCGAGATCAGCGACCTCGACAAGACGCTCGACGCGCTGATCCCCGACTCCCCGAACCAGCCCTACGACATGCACACCGTGATCGAGAGCGTGCTCGACGACGAGGAGTTCCTCGAGGTTCAGTCGATGTTCGCACCGAACATCATCATCGGCTACGGCCGCGTCGAGGGACGCCCCGTGGGTGTCGTCGCCAACCAGCCGATGCAGTTCGCCGGCTGCCTCGACATCGACGCCTCCGAGAAGGCCGCGCGTTTCGTGCGCACCTGCGACGCGTTCAACATCCCCGTGCTCACCTTCGTCGACGTACCCGGCTTCCTGCCCGGCACCGACCAGGAGTGGAACGGCATCATCCGCCGCGGCGCCAAGCTGATCTACGCCTACGCCGAGGCCACGGTGCCGCTGATCACCGTGATCACCCGCAAGGCGTACGGCGGCGCGTACGACGTGATGGGCTCCAAGCACCTCGGTGCCGACCTGAACGTCGCCTGGCCGACCGCGCAGATCGCCGTGATGGGCGCCCAGGGTGCGGCCAACATCGTGCACCGCAAGACGCTTGCGGCCGTCGAGGCCGAGGGTGGGGATGTCGAGTCGCGTCGCGCCGAGCTGGTCGACGAGTACGAGACCACACTGGCCAACCCCTACATCGCCGCCGAGCGTGGCTACGTCGACACGGTGATCATGCCGCACGAGACCCGCACCGAGATCGTCCGCGGCCTGCGTCTCCTGCGTTCCAAGCGCGAGATCCTGCCGGCAAAGAAGCACGGGAACATCCCGCTGTGAGTGGGGGCACGGAGTGCTCCCCGAGCAGCGGGATCTGAGTCGACGCGCCAGCCGAAGAAACTCCGAACTCACGACAGGTCGATCCGAACCGACGACAGTTCGATCGAAGGAGACGACATGACAGCCGAAGACAAGCCCCTGGTGCAGCCGATCCTCACGGTGGTCGGCTCCGACGCGACCCCCGAGGAGATCGCCGCCCTGGTCGCGGTGTTCTCCTCCCTCGGCGCGGTCGAGGCACCGCCCCAGAGGCGGCAGTCGGAGTGGTCGGCCAACCACCGGCGGATGCGAGCCAGCCACCCGCACGGGCCCGGCGGTTGGCGCTCGAGCGGTCTGCCCCGCTGAATCGTCCCCGACGTGCGGGTTCGATGCATCTCCTGCATCTGAACCCGCACGTTGGTCATTTCCCGGTCGGGCCGTGTTGCATGCTGAGCACATGAACTCCCTCGTGCTCGGCCCGATGCTTCGCCACATCGACGAGACGGCCGCGACGATCTGGGCGGAACTGGCCGATGCCGGGACGATGACCGTGCGGGCCGGCGAGCACGAGGCGAGTGTGCGCACGTTCGCGGTGCACGGCCACCACTACGCGCTGGCCGCCCTCGACGGCCTGTCTCCCGGCTCGCAGCTGGCCTACACGGTCGAGCTCGACGGCACCCAGGTGTGGCCCGAGCCGGACTCGCCCTACCCGCCCTCCACCATCGCCACCCTCGACCATGACCGCCCGCTGCGCATGGTGTTCGGGTCCTGCCGCACGTCGGTCTCCCACGACGAGCAGGGCAACAAGACCCACGGCGTCGACGCCCTGCGGGCCTACGCACTCCAACTCGCCGAACACGACAGCCCCCGGCCCGACCTCGTGCTGTTCCTCGGCGACCAGGTGTATGCCGACGAGACCACGGAGGCGATGCAGGAGTTCATCGAGTCACGCCGTGACATCGACAAGCCCCCGTGGACCGAGCTGCGCGACTACGAGGAGTACGCCCACCTCTACTGGCTCGCATGGAACGACCCGGCCAACCGCTGGCTGCTCTCCACCCTGCCCAGCGCGATGATCTTCGACGACCACGACATCCGTGACGACTGGAACACCTCGCTCGCGTGGAAGCGCGAGATGGAGGCCACGTCGTGGTGGCACGGGCGGATCGTGGCCGGCCTGGCGTCGTACTGGGTCCATCAGCACCTGGGGAACCTGAGCCCGGCCGAACGTGCCGAGGACGAGATCTGGCGCGTCATCGAGGCGTACGACGGCCCGGGTGAGGTCGACGTCAGCGACCACCTGGACGCATTCGCCGAACGGGTGGACCAGGAGCCGGAGACGTACCGGTGGAGCTACTCCCGTGACTTCGGCGGCCAGGCGCGACTCGTGGTCGTGGACTCGCGGGCCGCGCGCGTCCTCGACCCGGAGCACCGGTCCCTGCTCGACGACGCCGAGCTCGCCTGGCTCGACGACCGCATGCGAGGCGACGTCGACCACCTTCTGGTCGGCACCTCGATCCCGTTCCTACTGGCCCCGGGTCTGCACCACGTGGAGGCGTTCAGCGAGGCACTGGCCGGCGGCGCCTGGGGAAGACGCGGGTCACGGGCCGGTGAGAAGCTGCGCCAGAAGGTCGATCTGGAGCACTGGGGTGCCTTCCAGTCGACCTTCCAGCACGTGGCCACGATGACGCTCGAGGTTGCCCGGGGTGAACGGGGGCGGGCGCCACGGACGGTCACGTTCCTGTCCGGCGACGTGCACCACAGCTACGTCTCGGAAGCGCGCCCGCGACGCGGATCGCCCCTGCAGAGCCGCATCGTCCAGGCGGTCTGCTCACCGATACGCAACCCTCTCTCCCGCAAGTGGCGCTTCGCGACGGCCGTACTCTCCTACGGGGTTGCCGGCCCGATCGGTCACCTCGTCGCGAGATCCGCGAAGGTGCCCGTCGCACCGTTGCGCTGGAGGCTGACCCAAGGACCCTGGTTCGACAACAACCTGGCCACCCTGGAGGTCACCCGCGAGGGTCTACGACTGCGCTGGGACACCGGCGAGGTGACTGACGGCAGGCATGACTCGCCCGGCCTGGTCGAGGTTTCGACCGTGGACGTCGGGAGTCACTGACTGCCTGCCAGCAGCTCCATGGCGGCGTCGACGAGGCTGACGCGTTTCAGTGACGCGACCTCGTCGAGCGGGACCCACCGGCACTCGTCGGTGGTGCCGCCGACCTCGTGGGTCAGCTCACCGCCCGTGATGTGCCCGCGGTAGATCACCCGTAACGCGCGCAGGTCGCCGGCGCCCTCCGAAAAACGTGCGGCGGCCGGCACGTAGTTCGTGTCGACGCCGAGCAGTCCGTCGAGCGCGACGTCGAAGCCGGTCTCCTCCCGGAACTCGCGGACTGCGGTCTCCTCGGTCGTCTCGTGCTCCTCCATGCCTCCGCCGGGCAGGGTCCACCCGGTCTTGCCGTTCTCGTTCCAGTGGGCGAGCAGCACAGCGCCGTCCTCGACCACCACCACATAACTGGCTGGTCTGGTGTCCATGGTGCGTGACCATACTGGTGGGGTGACCTCCAACAGCATCACGGACGTGCCGGGCATCCGGGTCGGCCAGGCCGAGCGCATCGGCGACGGCTGGTTGAGCGGGACGACGGTCGTGCTCGCCCCGCCCGACGGTGCCGTCGGCGGGGTCGACGTACGCGGCGGCGGGCCGGGCACTCGGGAGACCGACCTGCTCGACCCGCGCAACCTGGTGGAGCGGGTGCACGCGATCGTGCTCAGTGGCGGCTCGGCGCTCGGGTTGGCCAGTGTCGACGGCGTGGCTCAGCGGCTCCTCCGGGACGGCATCGGCTTCCCGATGGGAGGGCCGGGCGAGGTGGTGCCGATCGTCCCGGCTGCCGTGCTCTTCGATCTCGGCCGGGGCGGCGCCTTCGCCAACCATCCCGATGCCGCGCTCGGTGCGGCGGCGTACGACGCGGCCTCGTCCGACGTACGAGAGGGCACCGTCGGCGCCGGCACGGGCGCTCGCGTCGGCGGGCTCAAGGGCGGCATCGGCTCGGCGTCGGTGCGACTCGAGGACGGCACGACGATCGGCGTGCTCGTGGCGGTGAACGCGGTCGGCTCCGCGGTCGACCCGGGCACCGGCGAGCTGTACGCCGCCCGTCACTGCCTGTCCGGTGACCTGCCGACGCTGCGTCACCCGGACGGCGCAGAGCTCGAAGCCGCGCACGCTGCCGCAGCTGCCGACCCGGCCCTGCTCAAGCCGCCCCTGGCCACCACGATCGGTGTCATCGCCACCGACGCGGCGCTCACCAAGGCCCAGTGCGCCAAGCTGGCCGGGATCGGCCACGACGGCCTGGCCCGCGCGATCAACCCGGTGCACACGATGTTCGACGGTGACACGATCTTCGCCCTGGCCACCGGCACCGGCGAGGTGGCCGACGTCCTCTCGTTCCAGGCGATGCTCGGCCCGGCCGGAGACTGCGTCACCCGGGCGGTCGCGCGCGCCGTGCTCGCCGCCGAGTCGGCCGGCGGAATGCGCAGCTTCCGCGAGGCGTTCCCCTCGGCCCTGGACGGGTCGCAGCCATGATGATCCCCCGACGGGTGCTCGACGGGGTGGTCTCCGGCGAGCTCGACCTCGCGTTCCGACGCTGGACCCGCCGCATGCACGTGCCCGGCGGCTCGCAACGTACGGCGGTCGGGGTGATCCGCTTCGACACGGTGGACGTCGTGGACCCCGACGCGATCACCGAGGACGAGGCCCGACGCAGCGGGCTCGAGCTCGCTGCGCTGCGCGAGGTACTGGCCCGCAAGCCCGGTGACGTCTACCGAATCCGGATGAGCTTCGCCGGTGACGACGAGCGGGTGACGCTGCGTGAGAGGGCGCGTCTCGGACCGAAGCAGCGAGCCGAGATCGTGGCGGAGCTGGCCGGCATGGATGCCCGCAGCAAGCACGGTCCGTGGACCCGCTCGCACCTCGAGCTGATCGACGAGCGGCCGGGCGAGCTCGCCGAGACCATCGCGCTCGACGTCGGTCGCACCAAGCTGCCGTTCAAGGCCGACATCCGAAAGTTGAAGGAGCTCGGCCTGACCGAGAGCCTGCGTCCCGGCTATCGCCTCTCACCCCGCGGCCGCGCCGTGCTCAAGCACTTGCGGTCGCTCGAGTGACCCTCACCTCGCCGGCGTGGAGCCGGTTCACCGGGACGAGCTGACGGTTCGCCGAGTCGAGCTGACGAGGGCCGGCAGGGACCACACGACGGCACCGATCACGCCGGCGGTGACGAGGGCCAGAAAGAGGTCGATCAGGTAGGCCGGACCCCAGTCGTTGTCGCTCCCCATCACCGCGAACGCGACCCTGAGACCGGCCCAGGTGGCGAACACCGACACCACCGGAGTGACGAACACCGCAATCCAACGCCGCGCCTCCACCGGCCCGGGAACCATCCGGTCGCCGCCCAGCCAGCCGATGTAGCACAGGACGAACAACGGCACGAAGAACACGAACAGGCCCAGACCGAACGTGAAGATGATGAAGACGAAGTAGCCGATCAGGACGAAGACCTGGGCCGCCGTCACCCACGCCCCCGTCAGTGCCGCGGAAAGGGGGTTCACGGCTCTGTCCTCCCCGCTGGGTCCCACCCCTAAACTGACCGGATGACTGACGTGCGCGCCGTGGATGCCATTGCCGACAGGTTCGTCGAGGAGTACGCCGCCCTCGACCCGATCACCGCGACCTACCTCGGCATCTCCGGGCACGAGGACCGTTTGACCGACCTCTCCCCCGACGGGTTCGGTGCCCGTGAGGGGCTGACCCGCAAGGCTCTGGCCGACGCCACCGACACGGCGCCGGGCGACGAACGGGAGCGGGTCGCCCGGGAGGCCTTCCTGGAGCGCCTGGGACTGGACGTCGAGATGATCGACGCGGGTCTGAACCGCAGCGACTTCTCGGTGATCAGCAGCGGCCTCCACGAGATCCGCCAGGTCTTCGACCTGATGCCGACCGAGGGCGACGAGGCATGGAGCCGCATCAACGCCCGCATCGCCGCGGTTCCGCAGGCGTTGCAGGACTACCGCATCACGCTGGCCGAGGAGGCCAGCAAGGGCAATGCCGCCGCCGCTCGGCAGTACGCAGAGGTGGCGACCCAGGTGCGCAGATGGACCGGCCAGCAGGGCAAGGGTGGGGGCTTCTTCGCCGAGCTCGTCACCGGCAACGACGCGGGCGACACCCTCGGGGCCGAGCTGGAGAAGAACGCAAAGGCAGCCACGCGCGCCTTCGCCGACTTCGGGATGTTCCTCGAGGACGAGATGGAGCCCCGCGGCCGCGACAACGAGGCCGTCGGCCGTGAGCACTACGCGCTGGCCTCGCGCCAGTTCCTCGGCGCCACCGTCGATCTCGAGCAGACCTACGCGTGGGGCTGGGAGGAGCTCCGGCGCATCGAGGACGAGATGACCGCGACCGCCGGGCTGATCCGGCCGGGCAGCAGCATCGACGAGGCGGTTGCCCACCTCGACGCCGACCCGGCCCGCCGGATCGAGGGCCGCGAGGAGTTCCGCCAGTGGATGCAGGAGCTGGCCGACAGAACGCTGGCCGACATGGCCGCGACCCACTTCGACATCCCCGAACCGATCCGTCGCATCGAGTGCCGGCTGGCGCCGACCAACGACGGCGGCATCTACTACACCGGGCCGTCCGAGGACTTCACCCGCCCGGGTCGTATGTGGTGGTCGGTGCCCGACGGCATCGACAGCTTCTCACCGTGGCGTGAGGTCACCACCGTCTTCCACGAGGGCGTCCCCGGTCACCACCTGCAGGTCGGTCAGACCACCTACCGCAAGGAGCTGCTCAACCGCTGGCAGCGCCTGATGTGTTGGGTCAGTGGCCACGGTGAGGGCTGGGCGTTGTACGCCGAACGGCTGATGGACGACCTCGGCTACCTGGCCGACCCGGCCGACAAGCTCGGCATGCTCGACGGCCAGGGGTTCCGCGCCGCCCGGGTGATCGTCGACATCGGGATGCACCTCGAACTGGAGATCCCGAAGGACAACTCGTTCGGGTTCCACCCCGGTGAGACGTGGACCCCGGCGCTGGGTCTGGAGTTCATGCGCCAGCACTGCCGCATGGACGACCCGACGATCGTCTTCGAGGTCAACCGTTATCTCGGGTGGCCGGGCCAGGCGCCGTCGTACAAGGTCGGCGAGCGGATCTGGCTCGAGGCCCGCGACGAGGCGAGGGCCCGCAAGGGCGCTGGCTTCGACCTCAAGGAGTTCCACACCGCCGCGCTCAACCTGGGCTCGATCGGGCTGGACCCGCTCAAGGCCGCCCTGGCCCGCCTGTGAGTGCCGCCAGGCTGGTCCTCGCCTCGGCCTCCCCTGCCCGGCTGGCCACGCTGCACAGCGCCGGGGTCACGCCGGAGGTCATCGTCTCCGGCGTCGACGAGTCGAAGCTCGACGGTCTGCCACCCTCCGAGCTTGCCCTGCAGCTGGCCGAACTCAAGGCTGCGTCTGTCGCCGAGCGGGTCACCGGCGATCGGCTGGTGCTCGGCTGTGACTCGGTGCTCGAGCTCGACGGGCTGGCCCTGGGCAAGCCCGGCTCGCCCGAGGAGGCGACCAGTCGTTGGGTGGAGATGCGTGGGCGCACCGGAGTGCTGCACACCGGCCACGCGCTGCACCACCTCGCGTCCGGGCAGGTGGCCGCGGCCACGGCCTCGACGACCGTCCACTTCGCCGAGGTCACCGATGACGAGATCGCGGCGTACGTCGCCACGGGCGAGCCCCTGCACGTGGCGGGTGCTTTCACCATCGACGGACTCGGCGGCGCCTTCGTCACCGGCATCGAAGGCGACCACCACAACGTGGTCGGTCTCAGTCTGCCCTTGCTGCGCGACCTGCTCGCCGAGCTAGGGCAGTCGTGGGTCGACCTCTGGGTGCCCTGACCCGTCGTCGATCATTCCGTCGAGGTGGCGGCCGTGCCCACGCGGCAGCACGCAGTTGCCGGGCAACGGCATCGCGCTCGTGCCGGCCAACGTCGCCGGCGCGTAGTTCTTCTGGCTGAAGATGACCTGCCGGAAGAGATAGAACCGGGCCATCATGCCGAGGCCGAGCCCCACCACGTTGGCCGCGACGTTGTCGGCGAATGCGGAGTCATGGTCAAGCAGGTTGCGACTGATCCACAGGCACCCGATCGGCAGCGCCATCGTGGCCACGTTGATCAGGACGTACGCCGACCGGCCACCATCCGCGTGCGCGGTCTCGCGGTTCTTGAACGCCCAGCTGCGGGTGCCGCGATAACTGATCGCCATGCCGACCGTGTTGGCCAGCACGTAGGCCAGCGTCGGATGGCTGTTCATCCACGGTTTGTCGGTGGCGTAGAAGCCGTGCACCAGGAAGTTGAAGATCACGAACGCCACGAGCGTTGCCGCCCCGCCGACGGCGAGGAAGCGCAGTGTCTCGTCGATGAGACGTCTGGCGCGGGGACCCATGAGAATTGAGGCTACTCGACCCGACCGGATTCCCCTGTCAACGGTGGGTCCGACGCGGCGGCCGGCTCCCGAGCACGACCGGTTGGAGGCCGTACCGGCGATGCCTGGATCCGCAGATCATGCTCGGCAA
>NZ_BCRJ01000004.1 GCF_001552535.1 Nocardioides jensenii JCM 1364 = NBRC 14755
GCGTTCCCGACCCGCTCAGGGGATGGTGGCGACCTGCCCGGAGCGTTCCAGCGCGGCTGCGACGAAGCCGTTGCTCTTCAGCTCGTCGATCATCCCGATCAGGAAGGCGACCGTCGCGGCCGAGCGCGTCCGCGTCGTGCCCACTGCCTGGAGGATCTGCATGAAGGGCTCGTCGACCAGTCGTAGGTCGTGGTGCGCCTCGACGTACGCCGTGACCGGTTGCCGAATGCCGGCCGCGACCTCGAGCCCTTCCGCGGCGAACACGTCGACGCCGTCGACTCCGCGCACGATCGTGGCGTGCTCGAACGTGCGGGTGAGGAACAGGTCGTAGGCCGAGCCCTGCTTCACCCCGATGCGTACGCCGTCACGATCGACGTCGGCGACCGAGCTGATCGGGCTCGTGGCCGGCACCGCGAAGACACCCTCGATCGCGACGTAGGGCGCGGAGAACGCGACCGACTTCTCGCGGGCGGGATCGATCGCGAGGAAGCACAGATCGGCCGCGCCCGCGGTCATCGCCTCGAACGACTTTCGAGCCGCCTCGAAGCAGAGCAGATCGAGTGGAAGCCCGAGTTGTGTGGCGATCTCACGGGCGAGGTCGACCGTGATTCCGGACGGCGAGGCGGCAGTGCCCTGTGCCAGCACGGGATTGCCGAGATTGATCGACGCCCGCAGGGTGCCCGTGGGGGCGAGGTCATGGGCGATGGCCGTGAGATTGTCGGACACGCCTTCGACCCTACGCGCGCGGAGCCAGAACGCCGGGCGGCACACCGCGTGCTTCACCGGGCAGGCGGCCGCCTGCTCAGATGCCGCAGTTCGGGGCGCTCCAGGTTCGCCCCGACCGGATGTCGACGTGCACGTGGTCGTTGTGGTCGGGGTAGCCAGGGCCGAAGATCGTGCCGTAGCCGATGTAGCGGGCAGCCTGGGCGATGCGGCAGAAGGTCGAGTTGCCGTTGACAGGAACCAGGTCGAGGGCCCGACCGTAGGTGTGCTGGCCCGTCCCCGACCCGCCGACCTGGCGGTCACACGCCTGCGACCGGAAGCCCGAGGTCACCCGGATCGGCTTGTCGCCCTGGCGATGGCGCAGGGCCTCGGCACGCCACATCGAGCGGAGCAGGTTGGTCTTCACCGTGGTCGCGCTCACCGACCCGCCGCTGTAGCCGCCGGCTCCGCACCCCCCGTCGACCTCGGTCCACGCGAAGTGGATCGGTGAGCAGTCGGCGTCCTGGAGGGCATAGATCTTGGACATCGTGTTGGGCCCGGCGACACCGTCGGCACTCAACCCGTAGGCGGCCTGGAAGTTCTTGACGGCTTGCGTCGTCTGGGGGCCATAGCTGCCGTCGATGGCCATGTTGACGCCGTAGCCCGCCCATCCGGCGACGCGTTCCTGGAGCTCGGCGACGTCGGAGCCGGAGGCTCCGGAGCGCAGGGTGCGGCCCCAGGTGTAGCAGCCGTCGGCAGTCGCTGGTGGTGCACCGAGAAGGACGAGGCTGGAGATCGCCAGGACGAGTGCGGCGACCAGACTGGACATGCGGATGGGCATGGATCACTCCTGTTCCCGAGAACGGCCCGAGGGCCCGTGACGCCCAGTCCAGCGTGTCGCACGGCGCTTGTGAAGCCCCAGGAGGTGAACAGTTCGGAGGCCGGGTCGCCGGAGTGCTCCTCAGCTCACCGGTCGGGCGCGCTCGAGGAGCACCATCACCTCGTGGTGCTCGGTCTGCGGGAACATGTCGAACAGTCCGGCCTCGATCACGGCGTACGCCGGCAGCGCCGCGAGGTCACGGGCCAGGGTGGTGACGTTGCAGCTGGAATAGATGAGATGGGACGGCCCGTTCGCCTCGAGGCCAGCACAGAGCTGAGGGCCGATTCCGCGTCGCGGTGGATTGACGACGACGAGATCGGCGGTCGGGTCGACCAAGGTCCGGGTCGCGTCACCGGTGTGCCACTCGCTGGTCGGTCCGGCGACCCCCTCGCCCGCCAGCGCGCTGGCGAGGTCGGCGGCACTGCGTTCGGCGCTGCGGATCGCCTCGGCCGACGACTCGAGACCGACCACGTGGCGGGCCCCGTGCCCCAGGGCGTGCAGGCCGAACCCGCCCACTCCGCAGTAGAGATCGAGCACGGTGCCGGGCCGCAGCTTCTCGATCCAGGTGCGGGCCCGGGCATACAGCCCGGCAGCGACGAAGGTGTTGGTCTGGAAGAAGCTCTGCGGCCGCAGGTGCAGCGTGACGTCGTTGACCCGCATCGGCAGGGTCTCCTCGGTGGTGAGGATCTGCTCCTGCTCTCCCTCCAGGATCGCCTTGTGCTCGGGCTGGAGGTTGACGCTGACCACTCGTGCCTCAGGGATCCGACTGCGGATGCGGTCGAGGTCGATGCGGGGGAGCTGTCCGGGGGAGCGGAGCACGAACCGCACCATCACCTCGCCGTCGGGCGAGTGGGTCACGAGCAGATGCTTGAGCTCACCGTTCCGGCTCGCGACGTCGTACGGCGTCAGCTGGAGCTCGGCGATCAGCCGCGGGAGCCGGTGCACGACGTGGGCCAGACCGGGCTCGTAGAGGCCGCACCCGGTCAGGTCGATGCCACGTCGGCCCGCGTCGAGGATGCCGAGCGTCGGCTCACCTCGACGCCCACCGACGACCAGCTTGGCCTTGTTGCGAAAGCCGTCCTCGCGGCCGGTGAACGGTGCGCCCCACTCGATGCCACGACCGAGGGCCGCCGTGACGAACGTCTGTTTGCGGGCCACCTGGTCGGCGTACTCGACGCCCATGTGGGTGCACGACCGGCACACACCCGCATCGAAGTAGCCACACTGCACGCGGCAACGATACGGCCTCCATCGATGGTCGAGATCCTGCCTGGGCGGTGGGGGGCTAGCGATCCAACCGCGGAGCCAGCACCAGTTCCGCGAACCGCTGGCCGATCAGCTGATGGGTGGCGGCGTCGGGATGCAGCTCATCGGGCAACGGCAGGCCCACCGCGTCCTCCTCGCCGTAGAGCTCACGGCCGTCGAGGTGGTGCAGGTTCGAGTCAGCCCGGGAGCGTTCGGCGACGATCCGTGCGAGCTCGTCGCGGATGACGCGCAGGGTGAGCTTCCCGGCCGGGACCTCGGCGGGGTCGCCGGTGGCCACGAAGCGCATCTCACCGCGACTCATCGCCTCCATGTCTGGCCCGCTGGGGCCGGGTGTCTCCTCGTGGATGGGGCACAGCACCGAGGAGATGACGACCAGGGGAGTGTCCGGGTGGCCCTCGCGGATCGTGTCGAGGAATCCGTGCACCGCCGGTGTGAAGGCGCGCATGCGCATCGCGTCGAGGTTGATCAGGTTGATGCCGATCTTGACCGTCACCAGGTCAGCCGGGATGTCCCGCATGGCCCGAGCTGTGAACGGGTCGAGCACCGCGCCGCCACCGAAGCCGAGGTTGATCAACTCGACCCCGGTCTGCCGGGCCGCGATCGCCGGCCACGTGCCGGTGGGGTTGGGGGCGTCGGTGCCATGGCTGATCGAGCTCCCGTGGTGCAACCAGACGGGCCGCGGCGATGCAGAGCCCGGCTCGATCGTGGCGTCACTGCGCAGCGCCACCAGTTCGGCGGTCTCGTTGTGCGGCAGCCAGATCTCCACCTCCTTGTCACCCTCCGGCAGAGCCTCGAAACGAACCGTGCCGGGCTCGCCGACCTCATGGGTGAAGCTGCCGGTGGTCATGTCGATCGTGATCGTGTTGCCGCCCGTGACGTGGCCCCGGCCGACCACCTCGCTGTCGGCGGCGATCTCGTAGACTCCGTCCGGCCGTGGCGGCGCACCGACGTACACCCGTTTGGTCGGCACGGTGTCGAGCTCGACCCACGTGGCCGTGGTGCGGAAGACGATCCGACAGCCGGAGGGCTGGGCCTCGGCCATCCGCAGCTGATCATCGGTGATCTGGGCCCGCGCGGCAGCGGGGAGCCGGTGGGGGAGCACGCCACGTCTGGTGGGCTCGACCTCGAGGGCACCGCGCACCAGATCGGCGGTGACGGGGGTGGTGATGGTGGTCATGATGCTCCGATGGTTCAGTCGTTCGGGTTGTTGAGTTCTCTGATCTGCTGCAGCTCGTCGGCCGTCAGGTCTGACTCGGCGAGCACCTTCTGGAGCACGTCAGTCTTCCGCGCAAGATAGGTGTCGATGTCCATGCCGGGCTCGTCGGCCAGCTGTTGCTTGACGGCGCCGTAGGCGTCGCGCAGGTCTTCGCGCCGGGTCAGCACCTCGCGCACGGCCAGGTGGTTGCGAACGTTGAGGGTGCCGGCCGTGCAGAGGTAGACGTGGCGACGCGGTTCGACGTCGGGGGCGAAGAAGGCCTCCCGGCCGACGACGCCCAGATTGCCGCGATGCTGGTAGCCGGCGTCCTCCATTGCTCGCAGTGCGCGAGGGACGTCGGTCTCGTCGACGATCACGTCGATGTCGAGGATCGGCTTGGCGGCGAGGCCGCGGATCGACGTCGAGCCCACGTGCTCGACCTGGGACGGGATGCCGTCGAGGGCGTCGCGGAGCACGGTTGCAACCTTGTCGAACTGGCCCGGCCACGTGTCGTCGTACGCCACGACCTCGATCGGCTGTTGTGCGGTGGGCCGAACGGTCAGGGCCTGGGCGACAGTGCCCACTGGCCCGTGGACGTCGTGCAGGACGCTGCTGGTCAGGCCTGCGCCGGTCGCGCCGAACGAGACGGTGGTGTCGAGGCCGACCCACTCGCCGGCCGGCTGCCGGAAGAGGTGCACGGTCAGGTCGACGTTCGGGAACGCAACCTCCCCGGGGTCGACACGCACGTTCATGCCGTTGGCGATGTCGACCATGCCGATGAACCCGGCCAACCGACTGGTGGACTCGTCCGCAAGGAGCGGCTGAGCGGTGCGGGACCAGACGACGCCGCGTCCGGGCTCGGTCGTCGTACGACGAACCTCGGCCGACTCGATGAACCCACCCGGCCAGATCGACGTGGGGTCCCAGGGGGCCACCTCGTCGGGGGAGGGGAGTCGAGGAAGCGCACTGCCTGCGATCGTGCCGGTGCTGCTCGGCTGCAGGAGCCAGGCCCGAAGGATGACGCCGGCGCGCCCGGCGGCCGACATCGTGGCCTGGACCAGTTCGATGGTGCGCCCCGGGCGGAGCACCTCCACCTCGACCTCGACGACGTCCACCGGCAGTGTGCCGAGGATGTCGTACGAGAGGCGGTTGATGCGCAACTGGTCATCGGCCCGGCGAGCAGCGTGGTCGAGCTCGATGGCGTGCACCAGCAGCCCGAGGGCAGGCGCGATGTGCTGGGTCTTGATGTCCCAGGCGCCGCTCACATGCTCGGTGGCACGAAAGGTGTTGCTGCCAGTGCGTTCGAAATAGGCCATCCGTGTGCCCTCCATGGTGTCGCGGCCAAGCCGCCTCGATCCTGCCTGAGAGTGGTCGTCGGCGACCACGCGGGGCAGACGTGGAACCTTCATGCCCACTGCCACGTCGTAGTGGCATGAACACACGACTCGTTGCCCTGCTTCTGATGGGGCTCTCCTGCTTGCTCCTCACCGCCTGTGGTGAAGGCAGCGACGATGACGGGGCGCAAGCCGGTCCCGTGACGATCGATGTCGTCAGGCAAGGGTGGACCGGTTGGAGCAGGGAGCAGCCGAAGCCGATCACCCGGCAGGTGACCGTGTCCGAGGGCGAGTCCTTCCGGGTCGACGATCTGGGCGGCGAGATCGTCTTCACCGTCAAGCACATCGACGACGGACGCGTCGAACTTGAGAGCTCCGAGAGCCTGTCGCCGCGCGAAGGGGATGCCGGCGTCGACCTCAGGTCCGATCAGGACGAGTTCGAGCTCACCGCCGACGGACCGCTCACGGTCACCACCCCGACCATGGACGCGGGGGTCACGTTCACCCTGACGCTGGTGTGACCAGCCCACGGTGGGCCAGGTGGAATTGCGTTGCACTACTGGGGCCAGAGACCTAGCGTCGAACGCATGGGCTCACGTCTTGCCGAGCTGGCGCTTGACGCCAACGACCCGCTGCGACTGGCGGCCTTCTGGTCGGGGATGCTGCGCCGTGGCCTGAGTGAGGTCGACGACCTGGTGGTGGTGCGTCCGGCCAACGACCTGCAGCTTCCGATCGTCTTCCTGCCGACCGACGCACCGAAGGCGTATCCCAACTGGACCCACTTCGATCTGACCAGCTCCACCCCGCAGGACCAGCAGGAGACGGTTGATCGCGCGCTGTCGCTCGGCGCGCGCCACCACGACGTCGGACAGGGCCCCGACGCCCGGCACACGGTGCTCGCCGACCCCGAGGGCAACGAGCTCTGTGTGATGTCCGGGGTCCGGCACACGTTCGTGCAACCGGCGTGAGCGAGCGCATCCCGCTGGCGCGGACTCCAGAGGAGCAGGCCGAGGAAGACGACTTCCTGGCCTTGTACGGCGAGTGGGCGCCGATGTCACCCTCGGAGTTCGCGGCCGAAATGCGTGGCTTCGACCGACCCTGGTGGGTGGTCGGTGGCTGCGCGATCGAGGCGGCCACGGGCTTCCGCCGCGAGCACGAGGACACCGACGTGTCGATCCTGGCCTGCGACGTGCCGGCATTCGTCGAGTTCATGCGCGACAGGTGGCACGTGTGGAACAACGTCGGGGGAGTGCTGCACCCGCTGGGGGATCGGTGGCCCGACGTCGAGGAACCCGCCAGTCAACTGTGGCTGCGCGCGAGCGCGAAGGACCCGTGGATCGTCGACATGCCGTTGACTCCCGATGAAGGTGGGCTGTGGACCAACAAGCGGATCGCCGGCCACACGGCTCCGGTCGAGGAGGTGACATGGACGGCCGGTGACGGCATCCGCTATCTCCTGCCCGAGATCGTGCTCGTCTACAAGGCCGCCCTCGGTCGCGCCAAGGATGATCCTGACTTCGAGGCGAGCCTTCCGGTGCTGACCGACCCGCGACGCGCGTGGTTGCGCGCGTCCTTGGTGCAGGTTGCGCCCGATCATCACTGGCTCGAACGACTCTGAGACGACCGTGTGCCTGCACATCAGGCGGCCGAGCGAGATCAATGACGATGGACATCGTCCGGGGCTCGTCGGCGTCGAGCGGGCCTCATTGTGTTGATTGGCCATCGCCGCTCGAGTGAACCTTTCGCGGGCCGTCGTCGTGTTCTCCGGTGTGGGACATGCTGGAGTTGACCGGACGGTCGTGGAGGCACGGTGGTGACGCAAGAGGCGGACCTGATGCGGGCGTTGCACGACGAGCACGCACCTGCACTGTGGGCCTACGCGCTGGCGTTGACCAACGGCGACCGGGGCCGGGCCGAGGACGTCGTGCAGGAGACGCTGCTGCGCGCCTGGCGGCATCCGGAGGTCCTGGCGCGTTCCAGCAGCTCGGCACGCGGGTGGCTGCTGACCGTGGCACGCCGCATCACGATCGACGACTGGCGAAGCCGCGTGCGGCACCCCGAAGTGGTGACCGACAGGCCTCCGGAGCCGCCGTCGAGCGACGAGACCGACGCCGCTCTCCAGGCCTGGCTGGTCGCCGACGGGATCCAGCGGTTGTCTGCTGCCCATCGCGACGTGATCGTGGAGTGCTACTACCGGGGCCACACGACGGCCGAGGCCGCGCGCCGACTTGGTGTGCCGGACGGCACCGTCAAGTCACGACTGCACTACGCCTTGACCTCGCTGCGCCTCGTGCTGCAGGAGATGGGGGTCGAGGATGACTGACCAGTTCTCGGCGTACGACGCGGCGTACCTCCTGGGTGCGTTGAGCCCCGAGGAGCGTCGCGACTTCGAGGCGCACCTGCGTGACTGCGACGAGTGCTCCACGAGTGTCACTCGCCTCAGCGGGCTGCCTGGACTCCTGGCCAGGGCGCCGCGACCCGATTTCATCGACGACCCCGGCCAAGTGCCCGCGAGCCTCCTGCCCGCGTTGCTGGCCCAGGTGGCCCACCGACGCGCACACAGGCGACGCGTCGTCCTGTTGGCAGCGGCTGCGGCGGTGATCATCACTGTTGCGACTGGCGCCTTCATCGCCCTCCGGCCGCCCCTGCCGGAGGCAGACCAGAGCGTGATGGAGATGACCGCCGTCGCGGCCGGCAGCCCGGTGCATGCCGAGGCCGTGCTCGACGGCAAGGCCTGGGGCACCCACATTCGTCTGCACTGCTGGTACGACGACAGGTCCGACTATCGGCCGGGCACTTACCGGCTGGTGGTCACCGACACCGACGGCACCGTCCAGAAACTGGCGACCTGGGCGGTCGTGCCGGGGGAGAGGATGACCGTGGACGGGTCGACTTCCCTGGAACTCGACGAGATCGCCACCGTCGAGGTGCGCAATCGCACGGACACCCCCGTGCTCACTCTGTCGCCCTGACTCATGGGAGATCCGATGAACATCACCAAGCTGATCCTGGTCGCCATCGTCGTTCCGAGCCTGGCCACAACCCTTGTGGCGTGCGGCAACGACGGTGGTTCGAACGACGACACCGCCGGGTCCGACTCGAGCGCGGGCCCGCTCACGGTGCGCAGCCTCGACGGTGCGGGAGACGTGTACGTCGACGCGGACGGCCGTGCGGTCTACGTCGCCGAGGAGGAGAAGTCGGGCAAAGTGCTGTGCACCGGCCCCTGCCTTGACGTCTGGAAGCCAGTGGTCGCGTCCGGCAGTGCCACGGCCGGCGACTTCGGGACCCTGACCCGAACCGACACCGACGAGGAGCAGGTGACCTTCGAGGGTGCTCCGGTCTACACCTTCTCGATGGAGGGTCGCGGAGAGGTCACTGGCAACAATGTGACCGACGAGTTCGACGGGGTCAGCTTCACCTGGCACGTCGTGGCTGCCGGGGGAGTTACCCCGTCGGACACCTCCTCCGGCCCTGACACAGGGAACGGGTACGACTACTAGTGGACACCGGCAGCCGAGAGGTGGTGACGACTCACGTCGTCACCACCTGTCCGCGCCCGGTGATTGCCTCCAGCAGCAGGTCGAGGGCCTGGGTGACCGAGTCGGCCCGCACCCCTGCCCGGTCACCGTCCAGCAGCAGGCGCCGGTGCCAGACGCGATCAGCCGAAGCGACGGCAACATGGACCAACCCGACCGGCTTCTCGGGCGTTCCGCCGTCGGGCCCGGCCACTCCCGTGGTGGACACGCCGTACGTCGTACCCAGTCGCCCTCGTGCGCCCTGGGCCATGGCAACCGCGACTTCCTCACTGACTGCGCCGACGCGTTCCAGCAGCTCCTCGGGTACGCCGACCTCATCAGTCTTGGCCTCGTTGGCGTAGGTGATGAAGCCGCCGATCAGATAGGCCGAGGAGCCAGGCCGGTCCGCGAGACGACCTGCCACCAGGCCCGCTGTGCACGATTCAGCGGTAGCGACGGTTGCTTCGTGGAAGAGCAAAGCTGTGGCGAGGCGTTCGTCGAGGCTGGTCATGAAGCCATCACACCACGGTGCCGGGGCGTCGGGCGTCACTGTCATTAGTCTGGCTGGTATGCCCCTGCGTCATGCCATTGCCACGGCCGCTCTGGTCCGCGACGGTCGCCTGCTGCTGGGGCATCGTCATCCGCAACGGCGCTACTACGCCGACTGCTGGGACCTGATCGGCGGCCACATCGAGCCGGGGGAGAGCCCCCGGGAGGCAGTGCGGCGGGAGTGCCTGGAAGAGATCGGGGTCCGGGTGAAGAACCCGCGCCCCATCGACCTGGCCTTCAGCGACCCCGACATCGACATGCATGCGTTCCTCGTCACGGAATGGATCGGAGAACCGACGAACCTCGCGCCGGACGAGCACGACGATCTGGGGTGGTTCAGCCCTGGTCAGATCCCGGGCCTGGTGCTTGCGGATGCGGCTGCCGTACCGGACCTCCTGCGTGCCGTGCGCAGCGCCTCGGGAAGCTAGGCGGATGCTGGTGGCCGTGCCGCCGCGTGGCTCGCCGACCGTGGAGCCGAGCAGCTCCTTGGTGCCGAATCTAGGAGGCGCAGTCGACGCAGGTGCGGGCGGTCGGCCGGACCGCCAAGCGGCCATCGGGGACGTGCCGACCGCACTGCTCGCACCTGCCGTAGGTGCCTGCCGCCAGGCGAGTGAGGGCAGCGTCGATCTCGCCGAGGTGAGCTCGCGCCTGCCGCACCAGCGCATCGAGTTGGGAGCGCTCGAAGGCGATGGTCGAGCCCTCCGGGTCGTGCTCGTCGTCAGCGTTGGTGTCGCGAGAGGCGGCCACGACCTCCTCGAAGTCGGCGGTCAACGCCGCGAGCCGATCATGGGTCGCTCGCCGTTCCCGCTCGAGGGCGGCGCGGATGTCAGCCATCGGACATCGTCCTCAACCCGTCCTGACGCCTGAGCGGGCAGCGCGGAGATGCGGTTCGACGAGCTCGAGCATCCGGTCATGGGTCTCCTGGTCGGCCGAGACGATGAGCCCCCGGTCCGTGTGCAGTGGGTTGCCGTCGAGGTCGCTGATGACACAGTCGGATGCGCGACACAGCGCGAGGCCAGCGGCGAAGTGCACGTTGTTGCGGAACTGTCCGTCAGAGACGTACGCCGCACGACGCCCCGCCGCGACCCATGCGACGGCGAGCGTGGAGGAGATCACCCTCGGCCCGAAGGCCTTGCGCAGTTCGGGGTCGCCGACGAGTTGACCACCGACAAAAGCCCGGTCCAACGGGCCGTCGCAGTTGATGTCGACCAGTCCAGACTCGGAGGTCGGGCCGAGTGCCTGATCGTCGCCGTCCCGACGGATGAAGGCGCGAATACCGTCAGTGAAGAAGATCTCGCGAGCAATCGGGTCCACGGACGCGGCCGCCAGGGCCGTGTCGCCCGACATCAGCGCGACGTTCACGGCGACCAGAGGTGTGGTGGCGGCGAAGTTGAGGGTGCCACACAGTGGATCGACCAGCCATCGTCGTACCGCGTGCTCGCCGCCGGAGCTGCCGGACTCCTCTCCGGTGCGGGCGTCGTCGGGACGTTGCTCGCGCAGGACCTGCACGATGGCCTGCTCTGCGTCGATGTCGGTTTGAGTGGCGAAGTCCGTGGCTGACTTGGCAAACCGCGTATGACGTCCGCCGTAGCTGCGAGCCACCACGTCGGCGCCGGCTCGAGCCGCGGCAACGGCAACCTCCACGTCACTCAGACCCATGCGAGAACCGTACGGCGACCCGGGTCACGCAGTGTCCGTCTTGACCCCGTTGATGGTCGGCAAGTACGGTCATGAACATGTTCAGTGAACACGTTCAGTCAAGGAAGCTCCGATGGTGACACGGGAGGAGTTGCGACAGGGAACCCACGACAAGGTGATGAGCTCCGCAGAGCGACTCTTCCGAAAGCGGGGCTACCGGGCGACGACGGTTCGAGACATCGCAACGGACGCCGGGGTCAGTGTCGGCAGCGTGATGGCCGTCGGCGACAAGGCCCGACTGCTGGTCGCGATGTTCGACAGATCGATCGGAGAGATTCACGTCGGTCGCAAGCGCGATGGCGTCCCGCAGGCAAGAACCGGGCCGGACGCCAACCCGGCCGATCGCCTTCTCGAAGTCGTCGCACCCTTTCTGGCCATCTTCGCCGAGGACACCCAGCTGTCTCGCGAGTACAGCGCCATCCTGACGAGCGGCGATCACGACTCAGCGCTCTTCCACGGTCTCGCCGATGACCTCATTCACGAGTTTGCCGTCGTCCTGGGGGAGTCCGGCATGGACCCCAAGGATGTTGAGGTGGCCGCGAAGGCCATCTACTTCGCCTATCTCGGAGTGATCCGCGCCTCCGCGGCAAAGAGCGGGAGCCACACCCCGGACTCGGTCCAAGAGATGCGCGACGTCTTCAGCTACATCGCAAGCCCGAGAGGTTAGTCCGTTGTCCGTTCTTCCCGAGCCCTGGTGGCCGACAGCCATCTTGGCAGCGGCCCTCTTCGGTGACGCAGTCATGTCGATCCACCCGCCAAGGTTCATCCGCGACTGTCTCGACGGAGTGAGGTTTCCGCGGGACTGGTGGTGGGTGCTCATCGTCGTCAAGCTCCTGGCTGCCGCAGGCTTGCTTGTCGGCCTCAAGGTCGAGGGCGTCGGCCTGGCTTCGAATCTCGGTGTGATCGCCTACTTCCTGGCCGCGGCGTACGCGCACATCAGGGCGCGCTTCCTCAAGCAGGAGTTCTGGCTCAACTGTCTCGGCATGCTGTTCTTCGCGACCGCCGTGCTGCTGTATTCGTTCGTCGGCCAGTCGATCTGATCCTGATTCGCGAGACCAGTCACAGGGAGCGCGAGGGGAGTGACGCAGGCGAGTCGACATGACTGAGCGCGGGCACCTTCGGTATTAGTTGACATAATGTACGTTATCGGCGAGCAACCAACGCGGGTAGAAGCGGAGGCGGGCATCAAGGCACAGCCCGCGGTGCGACGTGACATGGCGCATGCGCTTCCGCCACGGTGGGCGGTCGACGCCCTCATCGGATGCGCCGGAGTTGAGTGCACGATCCGTGTCGAGAATCGCTCGGTTCTCGACACGGATCGTGCACTCAACGCGGCTCCCTGTCCTCGAGGCGGCCGATGGTGAGAACGGCTGTCTCGGAGTCATCGCTGCACCCGTGAGCCAATCCGATGGGCCGCTTGCCGGTGAGCCTCGACCGACTCGCCGCCCCCCGTGCGCACAATAGGCGGCTCGACGACTCCCTGATGCCGTGGCAGGGATCGAGCACGAGAGGGACTTGACTTCATGCGGGCAATACTCCTGAGCGGCGCACTGGCGATGATCTGCTCCTTGGCGGGGACCCGGATCGCGATCGGATGGTTCACCCGACAGGGCTTCGGCCAGCCGATCCGGGTCGACGGCCCCACGACGCATCACGTCAAGCGGGGTACGCCGACCATGGGCGGCCTGGTGATCCTGCTGAGTGCGATTGCGGCCTACCTGCTCGCGACGGTTCTGACCGGCGGGCGGCCGAGTGCCAGCGCCTGGCTCCTGATGTTGTTGTTCCTCGGCTGCGGGGTCGTGGGTTTCCTCGATGACTTCATCAAGGTCTACACGCAGAACAACCAGGGGCTGAGCAGTCGGGCCAAGATGGCGGGCCAAACGCTGGTCGCGCTGGTCTTCGGCGTCCTGGCGACGAGTTTCTTCGCCGACGAACGTGGCGTCCGACCGGCGTCCCAGCACCTCTCCACCACGCACGACTGGGGCGTCAAGCTGCCTCTGGTGGTGACCCTGTTGCTGATCTGGTTCATCGTCACCGCGACCTCCAACGGTGCCAATCTCACCGATGGTGCCGACGGGCTGCTCGCCGGCACGTCGGCCATGGTATTCGGCGCCTATCTGCTCGTGAACGTCTGGCAGAACAACCAGTCGTGCGGGTCCTCGCGGCCCACCGTGGTGGCGTCGCAGTGCTACCAGGTGCGCGACCCTCTCGACCTCGCGGTGTTCGCCGCCGCGATCAGTGCGGCATCCATCGGCTTCCTGTGGTGGAACGCCAAGCCGGCTCGCATCATCATGGGCGACGTGGGCTCTCTCGCCATCGGAGGAGCGCTTGCCGGGCTGGCGATCATGTCCCGCACCGAGCTCCTGATGGCCGTCATCGCCGGGCTGTTCGTCCTGGAGACGATGTCGGTGATTCTGCAGATGACCTACTTCAAGCTGACCAGGCGCCTCACGGGCACCGGGCGTCGCATCTTCCGGATCTCCCCCATCCACCACCACTTCGAGCACGCCGGATGGGAGGAAGTGACCGTGGTGATCCGGTTCTGGATCATCGCCGGGATCTGCGTCGCCGCAGGGCTCGGGATCTTCTATGCCTCCTGGCTCGCCTGATCCGGCGCGCCCACGAGGAAGCCAGTCACTCCCCCCTGGCAACTGGGACTGCAGGCAGACTGAGGATGGGTGTTCACAGACTCGTGGCGTAGATCAGCGTCGGTTGACCGAAGGCGCTCACCGTCTCCTGCTCCATCACCAGACCGACCTTCTCCGCGACCCGTCGGGAGGCCCGGTTGTCGCGATGGATGATCGCGATCAGCCGCTCCATCCCCTGCGTCCGTGCGAGATCGCGACAGGACCTGGCCGCCTCGGTGGCCAGGCCCAGTCCCTGAAACCGCGGCAGGACGTGATAGCCGACCTCGAGGTGCTGGACTCCGTCCACCCATTGCCAGCTCAACCCGCACTCCCCCACGAATCGGCCGGAGTCGTCGTTGAGGATCCACAGGCCGAAACCGTCCTCGGCATAGCCGCGCTCATTCCACGCGATCCACTCGGACGCCTCGTCGCGGGTCTTCGTCCTCGGGTAGAACTCCATCACCTCGGGAGACCCCATCAACGCTGCCATCTCGTCGAGGTCATCGGGCCCCATGCGACGAAACGTCAGCCGGTCCGTCGGGTCCGGCAGCAGGTGCGGCATGCCGCGAGTCTAGAGAGACACCCCCACGTCGGCGCGAGGTGCCACCACATGCAGAAAGGACACCCACCGGGGTGCCCTTCCACTTCCAAGTTATAGCGCAATGGGGGGCTTGCGGCAAGGCCCCCGTCATGACGCACAATCACGGTCCCGCTCGCCTCAGCCCCTCCTTTCGCCTGCCCACGCGACGCAGTCGTCCGCGCCGGCAGGGCTACCTCAACCGGAGCAGATCTCGTGACCACCAGCGCCTTCGCCCTCCCCGACAACCTCGCCGCCAAGGCGGATCCACGACTCGTCGCCGACGACGACCGCCACTTCGCGGCCATCACCGACTCCCTGACCGACACCCTGGCCGACCTGCAGCATCGACTCAACGTCGAACGCAAGGCTCCCGGCGGCATCGGTCAGGAGGCAATGGACCGCGATCAGGAGGTACGCCGACTCAGCGCCCGCCTGCGCACCCTGCGGCGCTTCAGCCTCGACCTCTGTCTCGGCCGCATGGACGGCGCCGACGGCAGTGTCGTGTACGTCGGCCGCCTCGGACTCACCGATCGCGACGGCAACCGGCTGCTCGTCGACTGGCGATCCCCCGCTGCCGAGCCGTTCTTCGGGGCCACGCACGCCAACCCGATGGGACTCACCAGCCGACGCAGGTACCGCTTCACGCGTGGCCGGGTCACCGACTTCTGGGACGAGGTCTTCGCCCCTGACGAGTTCGAAGGTCACCACGCCGCCCTCGACGATCAGTCTGCCTTCATCGCGACCCTGGGCAGCTCACGCTCGTCGGCCATGCGAGACGTGCTCGGCACGATCCAGGCCGACCAGGACGCGATCATTCGCGCCGGCTCGCGCGGGACCCTCGTCGTCGACGGCGGGCCGGGAACCGGCAAGACCGTGGTCGCTCTGCACCGCGCCGCCTACCTGCTCCACTCCGACCCCCGTCTGGCCGACGGACGTGGCGGCATCCTCTTCGTCGGGCCGCACCAGCCCTATCTGACCTACGTCGCCGACGTGCTTCCCAGTCTCGGCGAGGACGGCGTACAGACCTGCACCCTGCGTGACCTCGTCGCCGACGCCGAGAAGTTCCCCGACGAGACCGACCCCGAGGTGGCGCGCCTGAAGGCCAGCGCCGCCATGGTGCACGCGATCGAACCAGCGGTGCGGCTCTATGAGGAACCGCCGAAGGAGGGCTTGGAGGTCGACACCCAGTGGGCCGACGTCTGGGTCAACAGCTCCGACTGGGAGGAGGCCTTCGCGTCGGTGGACTCCGGCACGCCGCACAACGAAGCGCGCGACCAGATCTGGGAGGAGCTGCTGAGCATTCTGACCGACAAGCACGAGACCGACGACGACGTCACCGAGGAGATGGTGCGCACATCGCTGGCCCGCAACGCCCACCTGTGGGAGGCGCTGACCAGGGCGTGGCCGGTGATCGAAGCCCACGACCTGGTCGGGGATCTCTGGGAGGTGCCGGCGTACCTGCGCAGGTGCGCGCCGCAGCTCAGTCCTGATGATGTGACGCGACTGCAGCGCCCGGATCCCCAGGCCTGGACGGTGTCGGACCTGCCGCTCCTCGATGCCGCGCTGCTGCGGCTCGGAGACCCTGGGGCCTCTCGTCGGGCCCGCCGCCACAAGGCGGCCGTCGCCGCCGAACGCCGACAGATGGACCTGGTCGTCGACGACCTGGTTGCGGCCGGGGGCGACGAGTTCGGCACCGGCCTCGTCTCGATGTTGAAGGTCCAGGACATGCAGAGCCACCTCGTCGACCAGAAGGCGCTCGAGCAGGTCGATTCCGACCTGCTGGCGGGCCCATTCGCTCACGTGGTCGTCGACGAAGCCCAGGAGCTCACCGATGCCGAGTGGCAGATGCTGTTGCTGCGCTGCCCCTCCCGCAGCTTCACCATCGTCGGCGACCGGGCCCAGGCCCGGCACGGCTTCATCGAGTCGTGGCACGAGCGCTTGGAGCGCGTCGGCCTCGACCGGATCACCCAGTCCGGACTGACCCTCAACTACCGCACCCCCGCCGAGGTGATGACCGAGGCCGAGCTGGTGATCCGCGGCGAGCTTCCCGACGCGAATGTGCCGACGTCGATCCGCAGCAGCGGCGTGCCGGTCCGGCACGGTTCAACCGACGAGCTGGAGCCGATCGTCACCGCCTGGCTGGCCGCCCACTACGACGGGACCGCGTGCGTGATCGGGGATCCCGACCTCTCCGACACTGGCCGGGTCCGTTCACTGCCGCCGGTGCTGGCCAAGGGGCTGGAGTTCGACCTTGTCGTCCTGGTCAGGCCGGAGGAGTTCGGCACCGGCATCGAGGGAGCCGTCGACCGCTACGTCGCGATGACGCGGGCCACCCGGGAACTGGTGATCCTCACGGGTGGCTGACCTGATCCGCGACGAAGACGTCGGACTCCCCGGCGACGAATGCGCGAACGCGCTCGGAACCGTGGCCTGCCCAGTCATGGGACCGATCGGGTTCGAGGTGGGCGAGCACGATGCCGATCTGGCTGGGCCTGGTCAGGCCTGCTGGTTGACCCGCACGTGGTTGCCGGCCGGGTCTCGGAAGGCACAGTCGCGGACCCCGTAGGGCTGGTCGATCGGCTCCTGGATCACCTCGGCGCCGGTGGCCTGGACCCGGTCGAAGAAACCGTCGAGATCCGAGGTGGCCAGCACGACGGTGGCGAAGGTGCCCTTGGCCATCATCTCCGAGATCGTGCGTGTCTCTTCCTCGGTCACCCCGGGGTCGACACCGAGTGGGTGCAACACGATCGAGGTGTCTGGTTGGTCCTTCGGGCCGACCGTCACCCACCGGACGGTTCCTTCGCCGACGTCGAGGCGGACCTCGAAGCCGAGCACGTCGCGGTAGAACGCGATCGAGGCGTCGGGGTCATTGTGAGGGAGGAAGCTGGACTGGATGCTGAGGCTCATGCCGATCACGGTAGCGGCGCTGACCGCGTGGCGGCTTCTTCATTCCTGATCGATCCTCACCGGATCGGGCGACTGACCCGCTTCTCCACACAAGCAGGCAGGCCAGAGGTCGGGTGCTGTCCCTCTTCTCGCGCGCGGTAGGCGCTGGGCGGCACCCCGACGAGCTCGGCGAACCGGGTGCTGAACGTGCCGAGGGACGAGAACCCGACCGTGAAGCAGACCTCGGTCACACTCAGGTCGCCGCGCCGCAGCAGTGCCATCGCCCGCTCGATCCGACGCGTCATCAGATAGCTGTACGGCGACTCGCCGTACGCCTGCTTGAACTGGCGGCTGAGGTGGCCCGCTGACATGTGCACGCCCCGCGCCAGTGCCTCCACGTCGAGCGGTTGGGCGTAGTCACGATCCATCCGGTCCCGGACGCGTCGCAGCAACGCGAGGTCCCGGAGCCGGTCCTCGTCAATTCCTGGACTGCTGCTCACGCCACCGATCGTCCCACGCAGCGGTCGGTGTTCGCGACCACGGCTTCATGCCCGGCCGACCAGCGTTCTCGCCGTGGAGCCGACAAGATGCAGGTAGCCCGCCCACGCCCTGGCCGAACCCGCCACGGACGAGACCGTGCTGGTGCCGGTCGGGGCCTCGCCGCCGAGGAACCTCTGCTCGAGCCAGTCGAGCATGGTGGGCATGCCGATCACCATCAGACTGATGTGTTCGCTGAGCCGGTCGCGCAGGTAGCGCACCCGCGCGCCACCGTCGACGTACGTGCCCACCTGGACGTCGACGTCGTCGACATCGATGATCTGGTCGTTCACCGACTGCAGGACCAGCAACGGGCAGTCCGGAACGTTCTTGCCGAGCCGGAGGTCGTCGAAGACCTCGAGCACTTCGGGCGATGCCAGGACATCGGCGAGCGCGGAGTCGAGATAGTCGTCGAAGTCGTCGTACGCGTAACGGGCGACGGCGCTCACCGTCGTCATCTCCTCGAGGGCGTCGAGACGACGCTGGCCGTCGACGCTGGCGTGCTGCCGGATCACCCGGCCGAGCCCGGGGTAGATGTGGCGCAGTCCAGAGACCACCAGCGCCGGCAGGCCGGCATTCAAGCCTCCGTTGAGCTTGAGGAACGCCTCCCCCGGATCGCCAACCGGGGATCCGAGCACGGCGCCGACGAGGTTCAGCTCGGGTGCGTAGGTCGGTGCCAGCTCGGCCGCCCAGGACGAGGCCATCCCGCCGCCGGAGTAGCCGAAGATCCCGATCGGTGTGCCATCGTCGAGCCCCAGCTCCGGTAGTCGCAGGGTCGCGCGGATGCCGTCCAGGACTCGGTGCCCCGGCTCCCGAGGCGCCCCGAAGTAGCCGCCCCGACCCTCGTGGTCGGAGAGGGTGACCACGTAGCCTCGAGCGAGGAACTCGGCGATCAGCAACAGCTCGAACTGCGGCAGCGCACCCCAGGAGCGCGCGCCACGACGCAGCGCGTAGGACGGGAAGCACTTGTCCGAGATGGCGTCGATGGCGCACTGGTAGGCGATCACCCGGTGCTGGCCCTCCGGTTGGAAGTCTCGCGGCAGCAGCACGGTGGTGACCGCGACCTCGGGCTCGCCGTTCAGGTCGTTGCTGCGATGAGCCAGCTGCCAGGCGGTGATCCCGCGTTGGGGCACCAGACCGAGGAACGCGATGCGGACCTGACGGGTTCGGATGATGGATCCGGGCGCCAGCGCCGCCAGGCCCGTGGGCGCCTCGTAGAAGGGGTCGTCCTGTGGGCGCAGTGGCCTGGCCGTGTCGACGTACGCCGACTCGACCTGATCGTGCGCACTGCTCAGGGCCACGCGACTCTCCTTCACTTGCCGCCACAGGGCCTGCGGCGGATCCCGCGAGATGTTACCGAACCGTAGGTTCGAGCGCGGTTCAGTCCACGCAGAGGCAGAACGGATGGCCCGCCGGATCGAGAAAGACCCGGAAGGTGGTGCCCGGCTGGTGCTCATGCCTGACCGCACCCAGCCCGGTCACGGCAGCCTCGGCGACCTCCAGGTCGTCGACCATGACGTCGAGGTGCATCTGTTGGGGCGTGCCCTGAGCGGGCCACTGCGGTGGGGTGAAGTCGGCGACCTGTTGGAAACCGATGCAGTTGCCGTTCTCGGCACGGATCTCCGCCCAGTCGTCGGAGGCCTTCACCTCCCAGTCGAGGAGTGCGCCGTAGAAGCGGGCGAGGGCGCCGGCGTCGGGACAGTCGATGACGAAGCTCGGATAGCGTGCGATGGCCATGCCGGTCACGTTACGCAGAGATGCGGACGATCCGTGACCTGATCTGCGCCGTGGAGCGTGCGGAAGTTCTCCCTGTCCTTCAGGAGCGCACCATGCGCAGCTCGTGCCCCTCCTCGCAGTCCTGCTCCTGGCCATCGGGCAGGAATCCCTGGCGCTCGTAGAAGCGCAGGGCGCGTTCGTTCCCGGCCAGCACCCACAGGTACGCCGGGTCGTCGCCGAGCGCGGCCCGCATCAGGGCGTGACCGACACCGGTTCCGTAAACCCGGGCGCGCACGTAGAGCGCCATCAGCTCGCGGGCGCCCGCACCGTCACGGCCGGCGCCAGCGCTGGCGAAGCCGACCAGGCCTTGCCCGTCCTCTGCGACCCAGGTCTCGGTGCTCGCGAGACGTTCCTGCCATCGCCGGACACGGTCTGCGGCCGGCTCTGCTCGCCGCGCGTCAAGGATCGCCTGCGCCACGAGCCCGGCGTACCCGTCGTCCCAGACGTCGAGGTGCAGGGCCGCGAGGGCGGGCCCATCAGCCGCGGACGCACGGCGAATCGTTGACTGGCTCATGCGTCGATCCTGACACGGCGCCGTGCGCTGCAGCACCCGGAAAAACCGCGTGTGAGGATGACGGTCGACGAGCAACCAGGAAGGCGCCCGATGGCCAAGCAGTTCCCCGAGCTGAGCGACAGACTGCGCACGTTCATCGGCGAGCAGTCGATGTACTTCGTGGGCACTGCCGCACGCGACGGACGCGTCAACGTCTCACCCAAGGGTCTCGACTCGCTCCGGGTCCTCTCCCCCACTCGCGTGGTCTGGCTCAACGGCACCGGCAGCGGCAACGAGACCGCGGCACACCTGCTGGACACACCCCGGATGACGATCATGTTCTGCTCGTTCGTCCGCGAGCCCCTGATCCTTCGCTTGTACGGCGAGGCGCGGGCCGTGCACCCAGGGGACGACGCGTGGGATGAGCTCTACGGCCTGTTCCCGCCGATGCTGGGCGCGCGCAACCTCTTCGTGCTCGACATCGACCTGGTGCAGACCTCGTGCGGGTACGGCGTTCCGCTGATGGAGCTCCAGGGTCAACGCGACCTGATGGACAGCTGGGCCCGCAAGAAGGGCGAGGACGGCCTGGTGGAGTATTGGCACGAGAAGAACCGACTCAACATCGACGGCCTCCCCACAGGTCTCCCCGAGGGTGCCTGCTGCGACTGACCGAGACCGCCCCGATCAGGCCTCGACCACGGCCTTGATCCGTTCGAGGGTCTGTCGCATCCCGCGGAGGTTCGTGCGTCGCCGCAGCGGACCGATCACCAGGCCGTAGACCCGGAGTGCTGGATGCCCACCCAGCTCGAACGACTCGGTGACCTCCGTTCCGCCGTCGCGTTCCCGCAACTGGTAGCGCCAGTTGTTGGCACGCTGCCCGCCGGCGTAGACGGCGAACCCGAAGTCCGTGCCGACTTCGCAGCTGGTGACCTTGCAGTTGGTCCAGTAGACGGGCCCGACGCCGTTGCGCTTCACGTGCCCGCGGAAGTGCGCACCGAGCGCTGGGCCGGTGGCGCCGTCGGTCCACTCCGCCTCGAACGTCTCGGGGCTGAACTCGCCGATCCGGGTCACGTCACTGACCAGGGCCCAGACCCGGTCGGGCGCTGCCTGCATGTGGACGGTCACTGATCCGCGCATGGCGCCACCCTGCCACGTGGCATCGGCCGATCAGGTGGTTCCCCTGACCTCTTCGGCCCATCTGTCGCATATTGCGACGAAAAATGTGGGTGGAGCGGGTCAGAGTGGGTATCAGCATTCCGCGTCGACGTTCCTCGATCGACAACCGACGAAAGGAGGGCACGACCATGTGGGACACCGTCCAGACCAACCCGGCACACCTCTCCCATGACCTGCCGTGCCCCGGTTGCGGCCATGCCGTGCACACCTACCTGTCGTGCTCCGACAGCTGTTCGTGTGTCCCGCAGCCGATGCCGGGTTCCTCGGCCGCCTGAGCCGCGTCACGCCGCGGCCGCCCAGCCGGACCCGCATCAGTCGGCCGTCAGAAGCCCGGCCAGTACGGCGGCCTGGCTGTGCGCCACGTCCTTGGTGGCCGTCACCAGAGTGAGCCGCTCACCCGTCACGCTCTCCCGGATCCGGGCCATGGCACTGCGGCCTGGATCGTCCTCGAGCTCGGCGAGATAGCGGCGCCGGAACTCCTCGAACCTCTCGGGGTCGTGCCCGAACCACTTCCGCAGCGCGGTGGACGGCGCCACGTCCTTGTTCCAGTCATCCAGGGCCAGCGCGTCCTTTCTCACCCCGCGTGGCCAGACCCGGTCGACCAGCACCCGGGTGCCGTCATTGCCTGACGGGTCGTCGTACGCCCGTCTGATCCGCACGTCCATGACTGTTCCTCCGGTCGACTCAGACCCGCGTCAGCGGGAAGTGGGGCTCGGGCGGCAGCTCGATCCCGATCGCGTCACCGGGGCGGACCAGCCCCCCGCGGGAGACCACCGCCATGACTCCCGCGAGACGCTCCACGGTGCCGTCGGTGTTCGTGTGGACCACCTGCTTGAGCAGCCCCTGCTGGAAGTCGTTGATCTGCCGACACGGATTGCGCAGGCCGGTGACGACGACCACAGCCTCTCCCATCGAGAGCCGGGTTCCGACCGGCAGAGCGAGCAGGTCGAGGCCCGAGGTGGTCACGTTCTCCCCCAGCTCTCCGGGAACCACGGTGAAGCCGGCGGAGATCACGTCGTCGAACAGCTCGGCATGGATCAGGTGCACCTGGCGCAGGTTGGGCTGGGACGGGTCGACGACCACCCGCGAGCGGTGCTTCACCGTGACCCCGCAGTGGGCGTCTCCCTCCACGCCCTGTCCCTCGATGAGCTGGATGCGTGTGGCCGGCAGCTTGCTGAAGGAATGGGTCGCACTTGCGTGGACGGCGGTGACTGTTGCTGGCACCCGTCCATCTTGACACTTCGCGAATTGCCGGTGGACCCGGCCGGTGAGAGCATGCGAGCAGAGCCTGCACACGGCTCCCGGACGAGCGGTGCCGTACCCGGAACGCGACAAGACGGCGCTGGAGGAGACATCTCATGTCCTGGCTCGTCCTGATCCTCTCCGGTGTCATGGAGGCCGTCTGGGCCACCGCCCTGGGCCGCTCCGAGGGATTCACCCGCCCCGTCCCGTCGATCACCTTCGTGGCCGCGTTGGTGGTCAGCATGGCGGGCCTCGCGTGGGCGATGCGCGAGCTCCCGGTCGGCACGTCGTACGCCGTGTGGGTCGGTATCGGCGCGTCCCTGACGGTCGCCTGGGCGATGATCACCGGCACGGAGCCGGTGTCGCTGGCGAAGGTGCTGCTGCTCGTCGGCCTCATCGGGTGCGTGGTCGGCCTCAAGTACGTGCACTGAGGGCACGCCGCTCAGCGCAGGCTGCAGAACCTCTCGACCTTGGCGGTCGGTCCGGACACGATCAGCTGGTCGTGCCGGGCCACGCTCGTCTCGGGGCGGGCGTAGGTGAAGTCCTCACCGAGGCGCTTGACCCCGACAATGGTGACGCCGTGGTGCGTGCGCGGCGAGGACTCGGCCAGGGTCTTGTCCCAGGTCTCCTGCGGGGCCGGGGCGCGCGCGATCGAGAAGTCGTCGTCGAACTCGATGTAGTCCATCATCCCGCCGGTGAGCATGTGCGCCACCCGCTCCCCCATCGAGAACTCCGGGTAGACCACGTGGTGCGCGCCGACCCGTTGCAGGATCTTGCCGTGCTTGCTGGTGATCGCCTTGGCCCAGATGTCGGGGACGCCGGCCTCGGCCAGGGCCAGCACGGTCAGCACACTCGCCTCGATGTCGGTGCCGATCGCGACCACCGCGCGGTCGAACTCGCTGACGCCGAGCTGTCGCAGCGCCTGCTCGTCGGTGCTGTCGGCCTGCACCACATGGGTGAGCTCGTCCGACCAGCGCTGCACGAGGTCGTCGCGCTCGTCGACGGCGAGCACCTCACGGCCCATCCTGACCAGGGAGGTCGCCACCGCGGTGCCGAACCTCCCCAAGCCGATCACGACGATCGACAGCGGCTCTTCCTTCTTGAACTTAACCAACGACGGGTCTCTCCTCGGGCAGTTGGTAGTGACGGTGCGTGGATCTGAAGGCAAGGGCTGAGGCGACGGTGATCGTGCCGACGCGGCCGACGTACATGAGCATCATGAGCGTCACCTCCGCCACGGGCGGGAGGTGGGGCGTGATGCCCGTGGACAGACCGACCGTGGCGAAGGCGGAGATCGACTCGAAGAGCACGACGTCGAGCGCGTAGTCCGTCGACATCAGGATCACCATCGTGCCTGTCGAGATCGCGGCGATGGCGAGGAGCACGACCGTCAGCGCCTGGCGGATCGTGGAGTGGCTGATGCTGCGGTGCGCGATGTTGGTCTGCCGCTCCCCGCGAATCTCGGCGATGATCGCGAACGCGAGCAGGAAGAACGTGGTGACCTTGATGCCACCGGCCGTGCCGGCCGAACCACCGCCGATGAACATCAGCAGGTAGTTGACCGCCATCGTCTCCGGGGTGATCGCCGCGTAGTCGACGGTGTTGAAGCCGGCGGTCCGTGGGACGACGCCACCCGTCACACCACCCACGACCTTGCCCCACGGCGACAGGTCGCCCAGCGTGCCTTGGTTCGACCACTCGAGCGCGAGGAAGGCCAGCGTGCCGACGGCGAGCAGGAACACGGACCCGTAGACGGTCAACCGGGTGTGCACGGTCCACATGCGAGGTCGGCGCCATTTCCTCCGGAGCTCGAACAGCACGGGGAAGCCCAGCCCTCCCGCGATGACCGCGGCACAGATCGGGAACCGATCCAGGCGTCGGAGACGAACCCCATCAGGTTGTCGCTGTAGAGCGCGAAGCCGGCGTTGTTGAACGCGGAGATCGAATGGAACAGCCCGTGCCACAGCGCCTCGCCCCACGCATCGTCGCACCGTGCCCGGAACCTGCCGGCGAGGACCAACGCGAACACCGCCTCGAAGGCCAGCATCGTGATCGCCACCCGGCGTACGACGTGGCGCACGTCGCCGATGTTCATCGTGTGGGTCTCGGCCTGGGCGATCAGGGAGGAGCTGAGCCGCAGGCGCCCGCTGACCAGCAGCCCGAGCAGGGTCGCCAGGGTCATGATGCCGAAGCCGCCGACCTGGATCAGGCACATCACGACGACCTGGCCGAAGGGCGACCAGTACGTCGCGGTGTCCACCGTCGTCAGCCCGGTGACGCACACTGCGGACACACTCGTGAATGCGGCCGTCAGGATGGGAGGCCGTGTCGGCCCCGGCGTCGAGACGGGGAGGGAGAGCAGGATCGTGCCCACCGTGATGGCCATCAGGAACGCAAAAGGCACGATGCGCGTGGGATGCATCAGTGTGCGCTTCATCCAACCTCTCGGAATCTGGAACACCCTAGCGTCCGGCGATGCTCGTGCAGGATGGTCCGTCGCGGGCCGGCCGTTCGACGACCTGGAGTGGCCCAGAACCCGCGCGCGGTGGGGGTTTCAGCCGTTCTCATCGCGAGAAACCCCGGTTTTCTGGGCGTGTCGCGTGTGTCCTGCCCCGAAAACCTTGGCGACGGTCGTTAGTTTCGGGGCGTACGGACATCCTCAAGACCATGAAATGGTGGAGAAATTGAACAAGCGTGAACTGGTGGACGCGATCGTCGAGCAGACCGGCTGGACCCGCAAGGAGGCCGAGGCCGGCCTGGGCGCCGTCGTGAACACCATCAGCGACGCAGTCGCCGAGGGCGACCGGGTGCAGATCCCGGGCTTCGGCACCTTCGAGAAGCGTGAGCGCGCGGCTCGCGAGGCCCGCAACCCGCAGACCGGCGAGACCATCAAGATCAAGAAGACCAGCGTTCCCGCCTTCAAGGCCGGCTCTGGCTTCAAGACCTACGTGGCCGCCACGAAGAAGGACCAGGCAGCGATCCGCAAGGCCCGCGGCTGACGCCGACTGTCTCACCCGAACCCCGCTTCGTCGTCTGACGGGGCGGGGTTCGCTGTGTCACGGAATCAGGTATCTGGCGGCGTCCCAGATCCTCCTGTCTCACATGACCTTCGCTCTCAGGCACGACCACCCGGTCTCGTTGGCCCGCCAGGAGATCGGCATCGTCTGCACCGCGCATCGCATCGTGCGGGTGGCAGTGGCCGCCGATGCCCGGGGTGTCGACCCGGCGCGCTCGATCGCCCCACTGGTGCGTGCGTGGTGCCACGGCCGTCTGCCGCTGCTGCGTCGCACCACGCACCACTCCGATCAGCTGCAATGGCTGCTGGCGCGGACGCTCGACGAGATCGCCGACCAGGTCACCCGGGCCCGCGCCTCGGAGGCGCTGCACGCGGCCGCGGTCGAGATCGCGCGAGCCTCCTGAGGAGCCGAACCTCGCCCAGACCCGGTCACTCCCGTTTCTGGAACGTGACCACCAGCAACGCGACACCGAAGCCCGCGATCACCGGACCGGCATAGGCCCAGAAGGTGCTGCCGGTCATGGCGCTGCCCTCGATGGCGCCGAGGCCCTGACCCCAGAAGATGAACCCCAGCACGATCAGCAGCGAGCCGAGGACGATGCGCGCGGTGCGGTTCACGGCTGGACCATCACCTTCGTGGCGGTTCGCTCGTCCATCGCCCGATAGGCGTCGGCCACCTGGTCGAGGGGCAGACTCAGGTCGAAGACGAGACCGGGGTTGATCGTGCCGTCGACGACGAGCTTGAGCAGGCCGGGCAGATACGCCCGGACCGGCGCCATGCCGCCGGCCAGGCCGACGTTGCGTCGGAACATCGTGCGCACCGGGAGCTCCACGCCATGGGGTACGCCGACGAAGCCGACCGTCGATCCAGGACGGGCCACCGTGAACGCGGTGTTGATGGCCTGATCGGTGCCGACGCACTCGAGAACGGCGTCGGCGCCCACGCCGTCGGTGAGGTCGGCGATGACGGCAGCGCCCTCGTCGCCTCGCTCGGAGACGACGTGGGTGGCACCGAAGGCGGTGGCGATCTGCTGGCGTGACTCGTGGCGCGACATCGCGATGACACGTTCGGCTCCCATCTGAGCCGCGGCCAGGACGCCGCACAGGCCGACCGCGCCGTCACCCACCACGACCACGGTGTCGCCGGCCTTCACCCGGGCCGCCGTGGCTGCGTGCCAGCCCGTCGGCATCACGTCGGACAGGGCGAGCAGCGACGGGAGCAACGCGGCGTCCGGTATGCCGTCGGTCTTGACCAGCGAACCCTCGGCCTGGAACACCTTGGTGTACTCGGCCTGGCCGCTCTGGGTGAAGCCGAGGTTGTTGCACACCGAGTGCATGCCAACTGCGCAGTGCGGACAGGTGTTGTCGGCGTGGCAGAACGGGATCACCACGAAGTCGCCAGGCTTGAAGCTGGTCACCGCGGCGCCCACCTCCTCGACGACGCCGACCGCCTCGTGGCCGATCGTGTCTCCTGCCGTGATCGGGTTCTCACCGCGGTAGGGCCAGAGGTCGGAGCCGCAGACGCAGCCCGCGGTGACCTTGACGATGGCATCGGTTGGGGCGTCTATCGTGGGGTCGGGCACCTCGGACAGTCGGATGTCACGAGAGCCGTGGATGGTGGTGGCGCGCATGACCGGAATCCTTGCACGCGGCGCGGGATCTTGGCCGTATCTCATATCTGAGATACCGTCGTCGTCATGACCCAGGACTACCTCGGACGCATCGGCAACCTGATCCGCGACGCCCGCAAGCACCGCGGCCTCACCCAGCAGCAGCTGGCCGATCTGCTCGCCACCAGTCAGTCGGCGGTCAACCGCATCGAGAAGGGGCACCAGAACCTGTCCCTGGAGATGCTGGCCCGCATCGGCTCCGCACTCGACTCCGAGATCGTCGCGCTCGGCGCCGGCGGGCCCACGCACCTGCGCGTCACCGGCCCCACCACGCTGTCCGGAACGATCGACGTGAAGTCGTCGAAGAACGCCGGCGTCGCCCTGCTCTGCGCCTCCCTGCTCAACAAGGGCCGTACGACGCTCCGCAAGGTGGCGCGCATCGAAGAGGTCAACCGCCTGCTCGAGGTCCTCGACAGCATCGGCGTGCAGACGCGCTGGCTCAACGACAGCAACGACCTCGAGATCGTGCCGCCGGCTCAGCTCGACCTGGCCAACATCGACGAGGACGCGGCTCGGCGTACCCGCTCGATCATCATGTTCCTCGGCCCGCTGCTGCACCGCGAGGACGTCTTCGACCTGCCGTACGCCGGCGGCTGCAACCTCGGCGACCGCACCGTCCAGCCGCACATGGCCGCCCTGCGTCCGTTCGGCCTCGACGTGAAGGCGACCGAGGGCAGCTACCACGCCACGGTCAACCGTGCCATCGAGCCGGTTCGCCCGATCGTGCTCACCGAGCGCGGCGACACCGTCACCGAGAACGCGCTGATGGCCGCAGCCCTGCACCCGGGCACCACCGTGATCCGCAACGCCTCGTCGAACTACATGGTGCAGGACCTCTGCTTCTACCTGCAGCGTCTCGGCGTGGTCGTCGAAGGCGTCGGGTCGACCACCCTGACCGTGACCGGCCGGACCCAGATCGACGTCGACGTCGACTACGCGCCCAGCGAGGACCCGATCGAGGCCATGTCGCTGCTCGCCGCGGCCATCGTGACGAACTCCGAGATCACCATCCGCCGGGTGCCGATCGAGTTCCTCGAGATCGAGCTGGCCACCCTCGAGGAGATGGGCTTCAACTACAGCCGCTCCCACGAGTACGTCGCCGAGAACGGCCACACCCGCCTGGTCGACGTGAGCACCCGCCAGTCACAGCTCAAGGCACCTCTGGACAAGATCCACCCGATGCCCTTCCCCGGGCTCAACATCGACAACCTCCCGTTCTTCGCGGTCATCGCCGCCGTCGCGGAGGGCCAGACGCTGCTGCACGACTGGGTCTACGAGAACCGGGCGATCTACCTCACCGAGCTGACCAAGCTCGGCGGCCAGGTCAAACTGCTCGACCCGCACCGCGTGCTGGTCGAGGGCCCCACCCGGTGGTCGGGCACCGAGATCGTCTGCCCGCCGGCACTGCGCCCGGCCGTGGTGATCCTGCTGGCCATGCTGGCATCCAAGGGCACCTCGGTGCTGCGCTCGACCTACGTCATCCACCGTGGCTACGAGGACCTCGCCGAGCGTCTGAACACCCTCGGCGCCAACATCGTCACGTTCCGCGACATCTGAGGCTGAGGCTGGGCCGGTCAGTTTCACAGGTGAGCCTGTGAAGTTGCCCGATTGACACGAAACTTCCCGTCAATCGGTCAGTTTCACAGGCTCCCCTGTGATTTTGACCGCTCGCGAGCTGCTGGAATCAGGTGAACAGGGTCGCGACCCAGGCCTCGGCGCGGGGGGCGACCTGGGGCGGGGTGGTCATGTCGGCCGTGATCCGCGGCAGCGGCGCGGTGTGGAACCCGCCACCCTCGCGGTGGAAGTCGTTCTCGGCGTCGATCATCTCGGCCAGGTCGGCTCGTGAGAGGAACACCCCGTGTCCTTCGGGGCACTTGTAGACGCTCATCCGGCCGAGATCTCTGGCGACCATCTCCGCCTCACACCTGGGGCACTTCAGCGAGTCCATGTGTCGCAGGCTACTCCTTTGTCGCGTAGGAATCTGAGTATCCGGACGCATGCCGCGCCGCGGTTCGTGAACCACGATCAGGTCATGGACGTGTTGAATGCTGTCGTGACCCGACGGCCCACCGGATACCCCTTCCTCGACGATCCCCCCGGGGTGCTCGCTTTCGCGCATCGCGGCGGGGCGTTCCACCCCGAGATCGAGGGGCTCGAGAACACGATGGCCGCGTTCCGGCATGCCGTGGCGCTGGGCTACCGCTACCTCGAGACCGACGTGCACGCGACTCGCGACGGAATGCTGCTCGCCTTCCACGACAGCATTCTCGACCGCGTCACGGACCAGAAGGGTGAGCTCTCGACGTTGTCGTACGCCGAGGTGCAGGGGGCGCTGATCGGCGGACGTGAACGTGTGCCGACCCTGGCCGAGCTCTTCGACGAGTTCCCCGAGGTCAGGTTCAACATCGACATCAAGTCGGCGGCCGCCGTACGACCGCTGGCCGACTTCATCGGTGCCCGCAACGCCCACGACCGGGTCCTGGTCGGATCCTTCTCCGGTGCCAGCCTCCGTCTCTTCCGCCGGCTGACGCAGGGACGGGTGCCCACGTCGGCACACCCGGTCGAGGTCGCCGTCTGGCTCCTCTCCCCCACCGGGCGCATCGCCCGTCTGCTCACCGGCGGGCACGTGGCCGCACTGCAGATCCCGCACCGCAAACGCGGCATTCCGGTGACCAACTCCTGGCTGCTGCGCAAGGCTCATGCCATGGGCACACATGTGCACGTGTGGACGATCGATGACCCCGACGAGATGGCCGAGCTGCTCGACCGTGGTGTCGACGGCCTGATGACCGATCGCACCGACATACTCAAGGCCGTGCTCGTCGAGCGCGGCCAGTGGGAGGGATGAGCAGATGACGGACGACGGAGTCACCGGCATTGCGGACCTGAGGCCGCTGGCCCGGGCGAAGGAGCAAAAGGCCTGGTACTGGTACGACTGGGCGAACTCCGCCTACGTCACCACGGTGTCGACGGTCATGCTGGGCCCCTACCTGATCGAGATCGCGAAGAACGCGGCCGTCGACAATCGGGTCGACGTGCTCGGGCTCTCGGTTGCCCCCGGCGCCCTGCCATCCTACCTCGTCACCTTCTCCACGATCCTCTCCGCGATCATCCTCCCGCTCCTCGGAGCGGTCGCGGACCGTACGGCGAACAAGAAGGGGATGCTGGCGGCATTCGCCTGGACCGGTGCCGCCTTTGCCTCCCTGCTGTTCTTCTGCAAGGGCGAGAACTGGCAGATCGGCGCGATCGCGGTGATCGGGGCGAACCTCTGCCTGGGCGCCTCGACCGTGTTCAACGACTCGATCCTGCCGTTGATCTCCACCGAGGAGGAACGCGACCGGGTCTCCTCGCGCGGCTGGGCCTGGGGCTACCTCGGTGGCGGGTTGCTCCTTGTCGTGAACCTGGTCATGTTCCTCTTCCACGACTCGTTCGGCATGTCCGAGGGATTCTCGGTGCGACTCTCGATGCTGTCCGCCGCCCTCTGGTGGGCCGGGTTCACGTTCATCCCCTACCTGCGTCTGAAGAACTACGCCCCCACCCATGTCGTCGCCGAGGAGGGCGGCATCGTGTCGCAGAGCTTCGGACAGCTCTGGGCCACCTTGAAGGACATGAAGAACTACCCGATGGCGCTGACCTTCCTGGGTGCCTACCTCTTCTTCAACGACGGCATCCAGACCGTGATCGCGTCCTCCTCGATCTACGGCAAGGAGCAGCTCGGCTTCGGCACCTCCGTGTTGATCGGCACGATCTTGATGGTGCAGTTCGTCGCCTTCATCGGCGCCCTCGTCTTCGGCAAGGCTGCCGAGAAGTACGGCGCCAAACAGGTGATCCTCGCCGGGCTGGTGATCTGGATGGGCATCGTGACGGTGGCGCTGGTGCTCCCGAAGGACCAGATCGCGCCGTTCCTGGCGATGGGGTTCGCCATCGGCCTGGTCCTCGGCGGCACCCAGGCGCTGGCCCGCTCCTACTTCTCGCTGCTGATTCCTCGCGGCCGAGAGGGTGAGTTCTTCAGCTTCTACCACGCGATGGACCGCGGTACGTCATGGTTCGGCACCCTCACCTTCGGCCTCGTCTACCAGCTGACCGACTCCTACCGACCGGCGATCTTCGCGCTGATCGCGTTCTTCGCGATCGGTGGCGCACTGCTGATCAAGGTCGATACCGCGCGCGGTATCCGCGAAGCCGGTAACGTTGAGCCGTCGGTCATCTGAGTTCTCCCGGAGTGCCTGCCGAACGTGCGTTCGGCCACATTCGCGTCCCTGAGGAATCCTTGGTCACCGTCGTACGTTGGACATGTGACGCGGCACGCACGAAGGCCACGTCATGGTTGTGGGGGAATGCCGTCTCAACCACGAGAAGACATCCACAAACGTCAATCGGAGGTAGCTCATGGCGGAGCGCACATTGCGCGGAGCCCGGCTCGGAGGCCAGAGCTTCGAGGACGAGCGCGGCATCGAGTTCGCAGCACGTCAGCAGGTGGGCTATGCCTGCCCGCAGGGTCACAAGTTCGAGGTCCCGATGTCCGTCGAGGCGGACATCCCGGCCAACTGGGAATGCCCCAGGTGTGGGGCGGTCGCGCTGAACGTCGACGGCATCCTGCCGGAGGCGAAGGCCGAGAAGCCGGCTCGCACCCACTGGGACATGCTGCTCGAGCGTCGCTCGATCAAGGAGCTCGAAGACATCCTGACTGAGCGGCTGACGCTGCTCCGTGACGGAGAGATCGGCCCGGCGCACCTGCACCGCGCCTCGAAGAGCCGCAAGAAGAAGACGACGGCCTAGTCAGTCGGGTCGTCATCGACGACCTCGCCCTCGACCACGGTTCCCTGTGAACCGGGTCGGGGGCGCTTGTCATTTCCGCCTCGTCCGTCCCCGGAACCACCGGCGCCGAACGGCAGGTCGGTCACGAGGCGCGCTGCCACGAAGCGAGAGAGTCCCCTGCGCGCCAGGGGTCGGGTGAACGGCAGCACGAGCAGCAGTCCGACCACGTCGAGAACGAAGCCTGGCGAGAGCATCAGGATGCCGCCGGCCAGCACGAGGATGCCGTCAGCGATCTCGCGCGCGGGCATCCGACCACTCGACAGTGCGGCACTGAGCGCCGCCATCGCACGAGCGCCCTCGTGCTTGATCAGCCACGCCCCGAGCAGACTGTCGGCGATCAGGAGCAGGATCGTCCAGCCCACACCGATCACCTGGCCGACCTGGATCAGCACGTAGAGCTCCAGCAGCGGGATCCCGAAGAACAGGATCGCGAAGAGCCAGGCGGGGAACCGGCGACGACGGGTCATCGCGCGCCCATCGATGTGCTCATCGGCGCCGGAAGGTGCGCTTGATGCGGGCCCAACGCTCGTGCAGGCCCCACCGGGTGATCCGCTTGAGGGACTCGCTGGCCACGGACCCGCTCATCTTGGAGTCGCCGCGCTCCCGCTCGATGAACTCGATCGGGACCTCGACGACCGTGCCACCGGTCTGCAGGGTGCGCCAGGCCATGTCGGTCTGGAACACGTAGCCGGTTGACTCGACGGTGTCGATGTCGATCGCTTCCAGCGTGCTTCGCCTGAAGACCCGGAATCCGGCCGTGGCGTCCTTGATCTTCACGCCCAGAAGCATCCGGACGTAGAGGTTGCCCCCGCGGGAGAGGAACTCACGCGATCTGGGCCAGTTGACCACCGAGCCACCCGGGATCCACCGCGAGCCGATGACCAGGTCGGCGTCCTCGAGCGCGTCCAGGAGCCGGTGCAGCTGCTCGGGCTGGTGCGACCCGTCGGCGTCCATCTCGCCGATCACGTCGAAGCCCAGGTCGAGGGCGACCCGGAAGCCGTGCAAGTAGGCCGCGCCCAGGCCCGCCTTCTCGGTGCGGTGCACGACCGTGATCTGGGGATCGGCCTCGGCCAGCTTGTCGGCGAGCTTGCCGGTGCCGTCGGGCGAGTTGTCGTCGACGATCATCACGTCGACCCCCGGCTGAGCCTCACGCAGGCGCGAGACGATCCACTCGATGTTGAGCGACTCGTTGAAGGTCGGAATCACCATCACGACGCGGCCCAGTCCGTCGTACGTCACGTGTCGTCCCCTTGGTCGTCCGGTGCGGGTTCCGCCTCATCGGGAGTCCGCTTCCTGCGCTGCAGACGATACGACAGCAGCGGTAGCAACACCGCACCGAGGGCGAGCGGCACCGAGAGGCGTCCGAGCCACGGCCCGACCACCATCGCCGGCGGCGTGCCGTCGGCCAGGCGGATCTCCTGGACCAGGACGTCCCGGGTGCGTGGCTCGATCGCGGCGATCACGTTGCCGTCGGGTCCGATCACCCCGCTGCGACCGTTGACGGCGGCCACCACCACCGTGCGACCTGTCTCGAGGGCACGCAGTCGGCTGATCGCGAACTGCTGCTCGATCTGACCGGTGTGGATGAACATCGCGTTCGAGGTCTGCACGACGAGCAGGTCGGCACCACGGCGCACCTGGTCACTGATCGTGTCGTCGTAGGAGACGTCGAAGCAGATGACGTCGGCAACCCGCAGCCCGTCGATGCGCAACGGCTCCACACCCGTGCCGCTGAGCATGTCGCGCGGGATCATCGCGAGGCGCCCGAAGTTCGAGGCACCGAAGTGCTTGCGATAGGGGATGTACTCCCCGAACGGCACCGGGTGTCGTTTGGTGTAGCGGTCGCCGGCCCCGGTCACCGGGTCGAAGACGATGCCCTGGTTGAGCACGTGGGCGTCGTCGGCGGCGTCGACGATGGCCCCGACCAGGATCGGTACGCCGATCATCCGCGACGTCATCACGAGCATCTGCCGGACGCTGAGGTCGCGGAAGGGGTCGACGGCCGTGGTGTTCTCGGGCCAGACAACGAAGCTCGGGCGCGGTCGCTCACCCCGGTCGACCTGCTCGGCCAGGTCCTGGGTGAGCTGCATGTGGCTCGCGGTGACCTCGCGGTGGTGGGCGATCAGATCGTCACCGTGCCCCGGCACGTCACCTTGTACGACGGCCACGGTCGCCGTGTTGTCCGAGGTGGCGTGGACCGGGACGAACCACGGGACCACGACGGTCAGGACGGTGGCGCTGAGGACTCCCCCGGCCAGCACCTGTCGGTCTCGGACGTGCAGCACCGACCACAGCAGCAGCGCCGAGGAGAGTGCGACGAGCAAGCTGACCCCGCTGGCTCCGATCCACGGGAACCACCGCTCGAACGGGGTGTCGATCGTCGCGAAGGCGACCCGTCCCCAGGTCAGGCCGCTCATCGGCCACGCACCCCGGAAGGTCTCGACCGCGAGCCACACGACCGCCGACCAGAGCGGCCAGAGGCGACTGCGCGACACCCCGGCCAGCCCGGCACCTGCCAGCGCGAAGTAGAGCGCCTCGAACCCGGAGAGAGCCAGCCAGGCGTCGGTCCCGATCACCCGCAGCCAGAAGAGCAGGGTGAGCATGAAGGCCACGCCGAACGCGAGACCGAGCAGGGCAGCGAACCGCACCGACTGATGCAGCGTGCACCAGAAGAAGAGAGCCAGGGCCAGCGGGAGCAGCACGACGGCGCCGACCGGCTCGAAGGCGAGTCCGAGTGCGATCCCGCTGGTCAGGGCGAGCAGGATCCGGAGCACCCGGCAAGGCTACCCGCGCGGACCCCTGCAGGCGCGGGAGGACCGACCAACCCTTCGGACCTCCTCACCGGCGACTGGCGGCCGTCGGTGCGAAGTTGTCTACGGAGCTCGTGGTCCTCCCGCATCCGCCCTCGAGCGGCGGCACCGACCTCCGCGAGCCATCGGGGACCGGCACGTGGTGCTCGCACCGTCTCCGACGGCCACCTGGACGCCGGTCCGCCATCACGATCTGCATGGACGGACCCCGGCACTTTTGCCCACGACACCGGGCACTGTCAACCTGGCGATGACCTGCACAAACGTGTGTTGTCGCAGGTCAGGGCGATGGCTTCGACACCAAGAATTCACCACTGATTTCCACCGCCTTCGGCGTGTCTCCCGCGACACGCCGAGAGGGTGCCCTAAGGCGCACGTCTGCCCGCTCCCGGAGCGACCCAACGGTCCCCCGAGGCAGCCCTGCCGCCCGCGCATCCCCCTCGGCTCGCACGCCGTCCATCCAGATGACAACATGTCAGGAGATTTTGCGGTGCAAAGTTTGATTCGCAGAACAATCTCCATCTACGCTGGTGGTTGAGGCACACATCACACGCGTGAGGCCTCGCGCCCAGTCGTCGTACCCCATCAGGAGACCCCGATGAGCATCGAGACCTCGATCGCCACCCTCACCGGCCAGCCGTACCCCTACCGCCGCGACGAGCTCGTCGAACCCGACTGGACCCGGTTCCCGGGGTGGAAGGACGTCACGGTCGCCGAGTGGGAGTCCGTGCAGTGGCAACGTGCCCACTGCGTCAAGAACCTCAAGCAGCTGCGCGAACTGCTCGGCGACCTGGTCGACGAGCGCTTCTACGCCGACCTGGAACGCGACCAGTCCGAGCGGGCCACGATGTCGATGCTCGTGCCGCCCCAGATGATGAACACGATGGCGCCGCACGACGACCCGGCGGGGCCGGGGTCGTTGACGGACGCGTTCTACGCCGACCCGGTGCGCCACTACATGCTGCCGGTCTTCTCCGACCGGCGTACCGACTGGCCCTCGCACCCGCACGCCACCCGCGACTCGCTGCACGAGCACGACATGTGGGTGGCCGAGGGGCTGACCCACCGCTACCCGACCAAGGTGCTGGCCGAGCTGCTCCCGACCTGCCCGCAGTACTGCGGCCACTGCACCCGCATGGACCTGGTCGGCAACTCCACCCCGGTGATCGCCAAGCTCAAGTTCACCGCGAAGCCGGTCGACCGGCTCGACTCGATGATGGACTACCTGCGTCGTACGCCGTCCGTGCGTGACGTGGTCGTCTCGGGCGGCGACGTGGCGAACATGCCGTGGGCCCGGCTCGAGGACTTCCTGATGCGGCTGCTCGAGATCGAGAACATCCGCGACGTGCGTCTGGCCACCAAGGCGTTGATGGGGCTCCCGCAGCACTGGCTCCAGGACGACGTCGTCGAGGGCATGACCCGGGTCGCCACGCTGGCCCGGTCGCGCGGGGTGTCGATCGCGATCCACACCCACGTCAACCACGCGAACTCCGTGACCCCGCTGGTGGCCAAGGCCGCAGCGACCATGCTCGAGACCGGCGTCCGCGACGTGCGCAACCAAGGGGTGCTGCTCAACGGGGTCAACGCCGACCCGCACGCCCTGCTCGACCTGTGCTTCCGCCTGCTCGACGGCGCGCAGATCATGCCCTACTACTTCTACATGTGCGACATGATCCCGTACTCGGAGCACTGGCGGGTCTCGGTGGCCGACGCACAGCGACTGCAGCACCACATCATGGGGTACCTGCCCGGCTTCGCGACGCCTCGCATCGTCTGCGACGTGCCGTTCGTCGGCAAGCGCTGGGTGCACCAGCTGGCGTCGTACGACCAGGTGCGTGGCATCTCCGGCTGGACCAAGAACTACCGCACCTCGATCGAGGCGCAGGACGCCGACGCTCTCTCCCGGGAGTACCACTACTACGACCCGATCCACACCCTGCCGGTCGAGGGCCAGCAGTGGTGGGCCGAGCACGGAAATCTCGACGAATCCGCGCTGCTGGCCGCCGAGGTCGCCGAGGCCTCACGGCGTACCGCCGCGCTGCAGGCCCACTGAGCCACGAGTTCGTCCGGGGGGACGCTCTGACGGGTGCCATCCTTGTGGATGGCACCCGTTGGCGTTTTCCCTGGGTAGCGATGAGTCCGGGGGCTGATCGAGGTCCACCCGAGAGACCCCCGACGGAAGGACTCCCATGCAGAAGATCGTCACGAACCTCTGGTTCGACAACAACGCCGAGGAAGCGATCGACCACTACATCGCGGCGCTCGGTGACGGCAAGGTGCTCAATGTCGTGAGGTACGACGCCACCGGGATGGGCGATGACGGCACCGCCATGGCCGTCGAGTTCGAGCTGCTCGGCCAGCGCTTCGTGGGCATCAACGGTGGCCCGATGTTCACCTTCAGCGAGGCGATCTCCTTGGAGGTCCGGTGCGCCGACCAAGCCGAGATCGACCGAGTCTGGGACGCCCTGGTCGAGGGCGGCACCGAGCAGCCGTGCGGCTGGCTCAAGGACAAGTTCGGCCTGTCCTGGCAGGTGGGGCCCAGCAACTTCACCGACTTCACGACCGGCGATCCGGAGGCGGTGGCCCGCTTCATGAAGAAGATGCTGTCCACCCAGGGCAAGTTCAACCTTGCCGAGCTCCAGGCCGCCTACGACGGCAGGTGAGCCCGACCCTGAGACGCGGGTCTCCCCGGTGCGCCGGGGAGACCCGCACAGACCATCAGACGGAGAGGGCGGTCAGCTCGAGACCGGGCGGTTCTCGTAGGGCGTGGAGAGCACGATCGTGGTCCTCGTCGACACGTTGGCGGCTCCCCGGATCCGGGCCAACAGCTCCTCGAGGTCGCCCGGCGTGGCCACCCGGACCTTGAGGATGTAGGACTCCTCCCCCGCCACCGACCAGCACGACTCGATGTGCGAGATGTCGGCGAGGCGCTCCGGGTAATCGTCCGGCTGCGACGGGTCGATCGGGGTGATCGAGATGAATGCCGTCAGGGGCAGGCCGGTCTGGTCGTGGTCGATCGTGGCTCCGTAGCCCTTGATCAGACCCCGCGACTCCAGTCGCTTGACCCTTTGGTGCACGGCCGACGTCGACAGGCCGGTTGCCTTCCCGAGGTCGGTGAAGGACATCCGGCCGTCGGTCGCCAGCAGGGTGAGGATGGCCCGATCGGTTTCTTCCACGCAGGCAGCGTAGCGAAGTGACAGACTGTCCGCCGTGACCATCCAGCGACTGATGCTCCTCGACACCGCGAGCCTCTACTTCCGGGCCTTCTTCGGCGTTCCCGACTCGATGAAGGCGCCCGACGGCACCCCGGTCAATGCCGTGCGTGGGTTGATGGACTTCATCAGCCGGCTGGTCACCGAGTACCAGCCGACCCATCTCGTCTGCTGCTGGGACAACGACTGGCGGCCGCAGTGGCGGGTCGACCTGATCCCGACGTACAAGGCACATCGCGTGGTCGAGGAGGTGGCCGGTGCCGACCCCGACGTCGAGGAGGTCCCCGACCCGCTGCAGGTGCAGATCCCGATCATCCTCGCCGTGCTCGAGGCGTTCGGCATCGCGGTCGTGGGCGCCGACGAGATGGAGGCCGACGACGTGATCGGGACCCTGGCCACCGGAGCCGGCATGCCGGTCGACATCGTCACCGGCGACCGCGACCTCTTCCAACTGGTCGACGACGCCGCTGAGGTGCGGGTCCTCTACACCGCGCGCGGTGTCGGGCGCCACGAGCGCGTCGACAACGCCTGGGTGCGTGACAAGTACGGCGTGGACGCCACGCAGTACGCCGACTTCGCGACGCTGCGCGGCGACGCCTCCGACGGGCTCCCGGGGGTGAAGGGCGTCGGGGAGAAGACGGCGGCCACCCTGCTCGGTCGGTTTGTCGACATCAAGACAATCGTGGCCGCTGCCCAGGATCCGGAGGCCGACATGGGCCCCGGGCCCCGCGGCAAGATCAAGGACGCCGCCGACTACCTGACGGTCGCACCGACCGTGGTCGCCGTACGCCGCGACCTCGACCTGGGCGAGCTCGACCTCACCATGCCGCGTACGCCGGCCGACCCCGAGCGGGTCGTCGAGCTCGACCAGCAGTGGGACCTGGGCAGCTCGGCCGTCCGACTGGTCGAGGCACTGCAGGGCTGAGGCTGGATCCACCCCGGGCCGGCAGACGGAAGGACCCGGGTAGGTTGGCGGTCATGTCGCGTCGTGCCCTCACCGTCCTGGCCCTCGACCTCGTGCTGGTCGTCGTCTTCGCTGCGATCGGCCGTGCGGAGCACGACAAGGGCAACGTGGTCCTGGGGGTCCTCGACACCGCGTGGCCGTTCCTGACCGGCGTACTGGTCGGCTGGCTGCTGATTCGTCAGCTCGGCAGGCGCGAGGCCACCGACATCGGGTCTGGCATCACGGTGGTGATCAGTGCCGTGGTCGTCGGGATGCTGCTCCGCGTGGTCACCGGCGACGGCACCGCGTTCTCGTTCATCGTCGTGGCCACGCTGGTGCTGGGCGTGTTCCTGATCGGATCACGCGCCGTGCACGGATGGGCTCTGGGGCGAGCCGCGCGCTAGGCGGTCGGGTCACTCCGCGACGGAGGAGTAGGACACGACACCCCTGCGGAGGCGGTCGGCCGCCTCCAGGGCCACCGCACGCAGCGGCGTACCGGCCGAGGCGTGCCCGACCTGCACCGCAAGGTCGAGCAGCTGCTTCATCACCCTCACGAAGTCACCGGCGGCCAGGTCGATGCCGCCGAGCACGTCGTCGAGGGCGTCGCCCTCGGCCCAGCGGTACGCCGCCCAGGCGAAGCCGATGTCGGGCTCGCGGAGGAAGTCGAGCTTGTTGCTTCGCTCCAACTCGTCGAGGTCGCTCCACAGGTGGACCAGGTCGCGCAAGGAGTCCCGGATCCGCCCACTGGGCATCTTGGGCGAGCGGGCGTCGTCGGGACGCCGGGCCTCGAACGCCAGTGCGGAGAGCACCGCCGCCAGCTCGGAGGCGTCGAGCTCGTTCCACAGTCCGGTGCGGATCGCCTCGGCGGCCACCAGGTCCATGTCGGAGTAGATCCGCTGCAGGTGGACGCCGCGCTCGGTCACGCTGTCGCCGTCCAGGTACTCCATCGCGGTGAGGACGTCGCAGACCCGGTCGAACTGGCGGGCGATCGTGTTGGTGCGGGACTCCACCCGCCGCTTGAGCGTGGTTGCCTCCTGCTGCAGCTTGAACCAACGCTCTCCCCACCGAGCGTGGTCCTCACGGTCGGGACAGTCGTGGCACGGATGCTCGCGCATCCGCTGCCGCAGCGCCGCAACCTCCGCCTCCACGCCCGACAACGCCGTGGCGTCCGCCCGAGAGGATCGGGAGGAGCGCCGGGACGGCGGCGGGGGCGCGAACTTGTGGGTGCGGTGCCGCAGGGTCGAGGTCAGGTCGCGACGCATCTGCGGGTTGCGACCGTTGAAGTTGCGTGGCACCCGAACCTTGTCGAGCGCCTCGACCGGGGTGGTGAAGTCGATCATCGCCAGCCGGCGGGACTGGCCCCCGGCGGTCACCACCGACGGCCGGGGCTCGTCGTGCGAGAGTCCCGGGTCGGTGACCACGGCGTAGCCGGCGAACTTGCCGTTCGGCACCAGGATCACGTCGCCGACCTTGAGCCGGACCAGTGAGTTGATCACGTCGTCACGCTCGTCGCGGCGACGCGCCTTGGCGGCCCCCTTCTCGACGTCGGAGACCTTGCGGCGCAGGGCGGCGTACTCCATGAAGTCCCCGCGGTCACACTGGGCGGCGTCGGCGTAGCCGGCCAACGCGTCCTCACTCTTGCGCAGCTTGCGGGCCAGCCCGACCACCGCCTTGTCCGCCTGGAACTGGGCGAACGACGACTCGAGCAGCTGGCGCGAGCGCTCCCGGCCGAACTGGTGGACCAGGTTGACCGCCATGTTGTACGACGGCCGGAAGGAGGAGCGCAACGGATAGGTGCGGGTGGAGGCGAGCCCGGCGACCTCACCGGGGTTCATCCCCTGCTGCCAGAGCACGACCCCATGGCCCTCGACGTCGAGACCGCGGCGGCCGGCCCGGCCGGTGAGCTGGGTGTACTCCCCCGGCGTAAGGTCGACGTGCGCCTCACCGTTCCACTTCGAGAGCTTCTCGAGGACGACGGTGCGCGCGGGCATGTTGATGCCCAGCGCGAGGGTCTCCGTGGCGAACACGACGCGGCACAGCCCGCGCAGGTAGAGCTCTTCGACGCACTGCTTGAAGCGCGGCAGCATGCCGGCGTGGTGGGCCGCGACGCCACGGGTGAGCCCGTCGAGGAACTCGTGGTAGCCGAGCACCTCGAGGTCGTCGTCGGGCAGGTCACGACACTGTTCCTCGACGAAGGCGTAGATCTCGTCGCGCTCCTCGGGGGTGGTCAGCCTCAGGTTGGCATCGAGGCACTGCTGCACCGCGGCATCGCAGCCGACCCGGCTGAAGATGAACACGATCGCCGGCAGCAGCCCCTCGGCGTCGAGTCGGGACACCACGTCGAACCGGGTCGGCTGGTAGAGCCGTCGCCCCTGGGGGCGTGAGCCGCGGCCCCGGTTTCCCTTCTTGTCCCGCCGGTCCTTGAACCGGGTGGCCGCCCAGTCGTCGCGCGCGACCCGGAGCAGGTGCGGGTTGACCTTCGCGCCCTCCTGGGCGAACCCGGCCTGGGCGAGCTCTTCCTCGTCGGCGAAGAGGTCGTGCAGCTGCTTGCCGACCATCACGTGCTGGAACAGTGGAACCGGCCGCTTCTCCTCCACGATGGTGGTGACCTCGCCGCGCACGGTGGCCAGCCACTCGCCGAACTCCTCGGCGTTGGAGACGGTCGCGCTCAGCGAGATGACGGCGACGCTCTCGGGCAGGTGGATGATCACCTCTTCCCACACCGCACCGCGGGACCGGTCGGCCAGGTAGTGCACCTCGTCCATCACCACGAAGCCGAGGCCGGTCAGCGTCCGTGAGCCGGCGTAGAGCATGTTGCGCAGCACCTCGGTGGTCATCACCACGACCGGTGCCTCACCGTTGATGGTGTTGTCACCGGTGAGCAGGCCGACCTTGTCCGCGCCGTACCGCCTGACCAGGTCGGCGTACTTCTGGTTGCTCAACGCCTTGATCGGGGTGGTGTAGAAGCACTTGCGGCCGGACTGGACAGCGAGGTGCACGGCGAACTCGCCGACGATCGTCTTGCCGGAGCCGGTCGGAGCGGCGACGAGGACGCCCTTGCCCTCCTCGACCTCGCGACAGGCCCGCACCTGGAAGTCATCGAGCGGGAAGTCGTAGAGCGTGGAGAACTCGCGCAGGGACGGGTGGTCGGTCACAGCAGAACCTCCAGCGCCAGCGGGGCGCACTCGACGGTCAGGGGTAGGGCACCGAAGCGCTCGCCGTCGGCGTAGCCGACGATGCCGGGCGTGGCCACGGTCACCCGACGGACCCGATGGTGCTCGTAGGCCGGGTGCGAGACATGCGTGCCCGAGAACAGCTTGGGGTAGGTGCGGATCAGCTCGGGACGCGACATTGCCTTGATGATGACCACGTCGAGCAGGCCGTCGTCCAGCAGGGCGCCCTCGGTGATCCGCAGTCCACCGCCGAACGAGGGCCCGTTGCCGACCGCCACGAGCATCGCATCGACGGTGCGGATCTCACCGTCGAGTTCGAGCGTGTAGTGCAGGGGCCGGAACGTCCGCAGCTCCGCGAGCGTGGCCAGGTTGTAGCGCATCTGTTCTCGGGGCCAGGTCATCTCGTTGGCGCGCTCGTTGACGATGGCGTCGAAGCCCGCGGCGAGCACGGTCACGAACCAGCGGTCCCCTGATCGGGCCAGGTCCATCCGCCGGCGACGCGAGGCGACCACGGTGTCCGCGGCCGCCAGGGGGTCGGTGCGCGAGATGTCGAGGTAGCGCGCCACGTCGTTGCCGGTGCCGGCCGGGATGATGCCCAGCGGCGTGTCCGTGCCGGCAAGCGCCTGCACCGCCAGGTGGACCAGTCCGTCGCCGCCACAGGCGACCAGCGCGTGGCACCCCTCGGCCACCGCGGCGCGGGCCAGAGTGGTCGCCTCCTCCGCGGTGCTGCCCTGCAGGACCCGTACGTCGAACCCGGCGTCGCGCAGCCGGGGCACCGCGCGGGCGGCGTACCGGGCACCCTTTCCCCTGCCTGCCGTGGGATTGACGAGAAAGGCGATCTCGCGAGGTCGTGTGGGCACGAAGCCGACCCTATAGGGCGGGTCTCCGCTATCCGTGGTCGTCGACCACACCGAGCCGCATCGCGGCGACGAACCGTTCAGGTCGGCCCCCCACTGCCTTCGCGAGACGGGCCAGGGAGGTGAGGATGCGGTCGGCGGTGAAGCCGATGCCCGGCACGGCCAGCGTCAGACGGGCCTCGTGCTCGACCAGCAGGACCTCACCGTTGCGCCAGGCCTGGTGTGCTCGGACCCGGGTCGCGTCGTCGGTGACCGGCTCCGGCCAGGCCTGGTCGATACCCAGGAGGTCGCAGGCCAGCTCGCAGGACTCGCTGCCTTCGAGAGCGGTCAGACGTCCGTGGACGAGGTGACCGGTGAGCCGCCCGGCCGCGGACTCGACGTGCCAGGTGACCTCCTCGACCCCCAGCCAGTCGGGCAGGTCGAAGGCGTCCAGGGGCGCCAGTGGGCCAGGGCTCACAAGGGCGACATCTCGTCGTCGCCGATGCCATGTGACGGGTCGGCCTTGCGCTTGCGGGTGTCGAGGATCCGGCAGATCACCTCGGAGATCGCGAACAGCAGCACCATCGGAATCGCGAGGAACAGCATCGAGAACGGGTCGGTCGACGGTGTCGCGACCGCGGCGAAGACGAACGTGCCGATCACGATCCACGGCCGATGGTCACCCAGCGCCTTGCCCTTCACGATGCCGGCCAGGTTCAGCAGGATCACGAAGACCGGGATCTCGAACGCGATCCCGAAGACCAGCAGGGTGCGGGTCAGGAACGTGAGGTAGTCACTGAACTCGATCAGGTTCGTCAGGTCGGCCGGGGTGAAGGAGATCAGCACCTCCAGCCCCTTGGGCAGGGTGAGGTAGCCGATGTAGGCGCCGACCAGGAACAGCGGGCCGGCGATGGCGGCGAAGACCCGCGACCACTTGCGTTCGCCGGCGTGCAGGCCCGGGAGGATGAACGCCCAGATCTGGTAGAGCCAGTAGGGACTGGTCACCACCACCCCAGCCAGTCCGCAGAGCTTGAGGTGCAGCATCAACGGTCCGCCGGCGCCGTTGATCGTCGCCGTGGTGGCCACGTCCTCACCGAGCGCCTTCTGGGCGTCCTCGTAGGGACCGAGGATCAGCTGGAAGATCTGGTCGAAGAAGAACAGGGCGACCGAGATCGCGATCACGAGCACCACGGTCACCCGCAGAATGCGGGCCCGCAGCTCACGGAGGTGGTCGGAGATCGCCATCCGGCCGTCGGCACCGAGGCCGTTCTTGGGCCGGGTGCTGAACAGGCCGACGACACCGAGGAGCGACACAGCAGGTTTCGCCGGTCGGTCAGTTGGTGGTGTCGGGGCGGTGCTCGGACTTCAGCGAGTCGCCCTCGGGACGCTTCTCGGGCGTCGGAAGCTCACCGGGGGGAGCCGAGGCCGCGGGCTTGTCCTCGTCCTCGTCGTCGTCGGTCATCAGACCCTTGGTCTCGGACTTGAAGATGCGCAGCGCCCGGCCCGTGCCGCGGGCCAGCTCTGGCAACTTCTTGGCGCCGAAGAGCAGCACGACGATGAGGAGGATCAGCGTGATCTCGAGCGGGCCGATTCGGCTGAACATGGGGGTCCCTTACCTAGTGAACGGTTCGCTGCACATACTACGCGTCGGTGCCACCGTAGAGCCTGAGGGCTTGCTGTGCAGCCACCGTGAACGCGTCGGCGTACTCCTGCGGCCCCACGACCTCGGCGTACGGCGCCAGTCGCAGCAGCAGCCGCACCAACCACCGCGGGTCGGCCACCCGGAGATCGATCTCGAGTCGGTTGCCACGTCGCTCGCGCACCGCCTCGACGGGGTAGTACTCGGCCACCCAGCGCGCCTGCGGGGCCAGGCGCAGGGTGACCAGGGGGCTGCCCTCCTCAGGACGGAACAGGCCGTCACCCAGGTCGACCGGCTCGAGATCAGGGTGTACGTCGACCGCGGTCTCGAGCACCTCGTCGGCCACGATCCGGTCGAGCCGGAACAGCCGCCGGCCATCGGCCTGGTGACACCACGCCTGGAGATAGCCCATCCCCTGGGAGTCGACGAGCTCGACGGGGTCGACGGTGCGTTCGGTGTTCTCGTCGCGGGCGGGCACGTAGTAGGTCAGACGGACCTGTCGGCCGTCGGCGATCGCCTGGGCGAGACGACCGCGCAGGGCCGCGTTCTCCCGTTGTCCCGGGGGCACGTGCACGTCGACGTGGGCGGCCGGCTGTCCGTCCTCGGCGACGGTCTCGATCTTGGCCAGGGCCCGGTCCAGGCTCTCGAGGGTGTCCCCGTCGGCCGACTCCCGCAGGGTCCGCAGGGCCACCGTGATCGCCGAGGCCTCGGCCGCCGAGAGCCGCAGTGGTGCCTGGAGGTAGTCCGCGTTGTGGATGCGAATCACCGAGTCGCCGTCGAGGGCGTCGAGGTCCACCTCGATCAGGTCTCCGGGCATCCATCCGGGCCAGCCGCAGTAGATCAGGACCCGGAGGTCGGCGACGAGCTGCTCGGGAGGCACCCCCAGCCTGGCCGCGGCGTCCTCGAGCCGCATGTCGCCCTCGCGCCGGATCAGCGGGACGAGCGCGAGCAGGCGACCCACCTGCTCCTTGGCTCCGGTGGTCACGCGATCACCCCCGGCACCGCGGCAAGGCGCTGCCTGGCCAGCTGACGCGCCTCGTCCGGGGACTCGACGACGGCATCGGCGCCGAAGGCCAACACCTCGTCGACGAAGTTGTCGATCGAGGAGTGGACCACGGTGAGTCGGTCCCACTCGTCGGTGTCGTCAGGCCCGTGGACCCCGGCCTCGACCGACGTCGCGGAGCGACGCAGGGCATGGGCCGCCCCGGCGCGCACGAGGGCGGTGCCGGTCTCTGTCGCGGGCCCGGGCGACAGACTCGCGGTCAGCTCGCGCAGGTTGACGTCCGCGGGCACCTCGTAGGCCTCCGACCGTCCCGAGCGCCTCACCGCGCCGTGCACCCGCGACAGCCGGAAGAGTCGTGGCTCGCCACGGTCGACGTCACGGCCCACGACGTACCACCGGCCGGAGGACGAGACGACACCCCAGGGCTCGAGGCGGCGCTTGGCGGGGCTGGTCGAGCCGGAGCGCTGGTAGTCGAAGGTGACACGGGTCCGGTCCAGGGACGCCTGCCAGAGCACATCGAAGTTCGGGTCGGAGACGGCTACGACCGGTGCGGCCAGGTCAAGCCGACTGCGGTCCACCTCCACCCCCGCGGCACTGAGCTTGGCCAGGGCGTCGCTGGTCGCGGCGGCGAGGCCGGCATGCTGCCAGACCCGGGTGGCCAGCCCGATCACCGCGGCCTCGTCGGCGGTCAGGGTGATCCCGGGCAGGGCGAAGGTCTCCGGGTTGACCCGGTAGCCGACCTCGTCCCCGAAGTAGCTGTCGAGTGCGACGATCTCGACCGGCACGCCGAGTGCCCGCAGCTCGTCCTTGTCACGGTCGAACATGCGCTCGAACGCCTCGTCCCCGGCCTCGGCGTACGGCGGCATGCTGCTGCGGATCTTGTGCTTGGACAACGGCCGGCGCTGCACCAGCAGCAGGATCAGCAGGTTGAGCAGTCGTTCACTCTTGGTCACCTACGGCTCCTCCCGTTCGCTGGATCCGGGTCACACAACCCCGAGGATGTCGATCACGAACACCATCGTGTCGGTGCCCTTGATGTCTTTGCCCTTGCCCTTGGCGCCGTAGCCGTCGGCAGGCGGGACGTAGAGCAGCACCCGGCTGCCGATCCGCATGCCGGGCAGCATCTTGCGCCACCCCGCGACGGTGTCGGCCAGGGCCAACGGCTGGAGGTCCTTGGAGTAGTTCTCGTCGAACGGCTTCTTGCCACCCCACACCTGGCCGAGGTAGCGAACGGCCAGCTTCGAGTTCTTGGTGATCTTGGGGCCGTCACCCTGGATGATGGTGAAGGCCTGAGTCGTCGTGGGTGCCTTCTTGGCGGTGCCGGTGAAGTCGAACCCGGTGACCTGGTCGTCCTTCTGCACGATCTTGGGCTGGCCGGGCTTCTGGTCGCTCGCCTTGCTGGAGATCGGGTCGGCGAGCTTGCTGACGATGTCGACCACGAACACCACCGGGTCGCCCGGGGCGATGGCGATGCCCTCGTTGCCTCCGTCGCCGAAGGCGTCCTTCGGGGCCGCCTCGACCTGCACCCGGGAGCCGACCGACTGACCGACGATGGCGTCGCGGATACCGGGGACGGTGCTGTCGGTGATGCCGATGAGCGTGGCGCCACCCTCGTCCCAGGTGCTGGCCGCCTGCTCGCCGTTGAAGCCGTTGGCGATGTAGAGGTTCGCGACGACCGTGTCGCCGGTGGCGACGGCCTCGCCCTTGCCCTCGGTGAGCACCGTGGCCTTGGTGGTCGAGCGCTGGTAGTCGCCCTCGAACGTCACCTTCGGCTCGGCGCCGAACGTGCCGGCGACCGTGACCGTTCCGGAGTCCTTCTCAGAGCTGGAGGACCCGGAGTCCTCTCCGCATGCGGAGAGGCCGGTGAGGAGCAGGAGGAGGGTGCCCAGGAGCACGAGGACGCGACGCAAGGGATTCACCTTCGGATCGGGGAACAGCAGCGCGGCACAGCCTAGCCGCAGGGGCCAGGGCTTCCTCACATCCCGTCGATGAGTCGCTGCACCCGTTCGTCGGCGGAGCGGAACGGGTCCTTGCAGAGGACGGTGCGCTGGGCCTGGTCGTTCAGCTTGAGGTGCACCCAGTCGACGGTGAAGTCGCGTCGACGCTCCTGGGCCTTCTTGATGAACTCACCCCGCAGGCGGGCGCGAGTGTTCTGTGGGGGCACGGACTTGGCCTCGAAGATCTTGAGGTCGTCGGTGACCCGCGCCACGGCGCCGCGCTTCTCGAGCAGGTAGTAGAGCCCGCGGTTGCGGTGGATGTCGTGGTAGGCGAGGTCGAGCTGGGCGATGCGGGCGTGCCCGAGCGGAAGGCCGTGCTTGGCGCGGTAACGCTCGATCAGCTTCCACTTGATCACCCAGTCGATCTCTCGGTCGACCGAGTCGAGGTCACCCGACTCGATGGCCTTCAGTCCGCGCTCCCACAGGTCGAGGGCCTGGTCGATGACCGGCGTACGCAGCTCACGGCGGTCGACGAAGTCGCGGGCCCGGGTGAAGTACTCGAGCTGGATCTCCAGCGCGCTGGCCTCACGGCCGTTGGCCAGCCGGATCTTCTGGCGTCCGGTCATGTCGTGGGAGATCTCCCGGATCGCCCGGATCGGGTTCTCCATGGTGAGGTCGCGCATCACGACCCCCTCCTCGATCATCCGCAGCACCAGATCACAGCTGGCGACCTTCAGGAGAGTCGTGGTCTCGCTCATGTTCGAGTCACCGACGATCACGTGCAGCCGGCGGTACTTCTCCGCGTCCGCGTGCGGTTCGTCGCGGGTGTTGATGATCGGCCGGCTGCGGGTGGTGGCGCTGGAGACTCCCTCCCAGATGTGCTCGGCCCGCTGGCTCACGGAGTACGACGCACCGCGCGGGGTCTGGATGATCTTGCCGGCGCCGACCACGATCTGGCGGGTGACCAGGAACGGGATCAGGATGTCGGCCAGACGGCTGAACTCACCGGCCCGCCCGACGAGGTAGTTCTCGTGGCACCCGTAGGAGTTGCCGGCGGAGTCGGTGTTGTTCTTGAACAAGTAGATGTCGCCGGCGATGCCCTCGTCGTGCAGGCGTCGCTCGGCGTCGACCAGCAGACCCTCGAGGGTGCGCTCCCCCGCCTTGTCGTGGGTGACCAGCTCGTTGATGTCGTCGCACTCGGGCGTGGCGTACTCGGGGTGACTGCCCACGTCGAGGTAGAGGCGGGCACCGTTGCGCAGGAACACGTTGCTGCTGCGCCCCCACGAGACGACCTTGCGGAAGAGGTAGCGGGCCACCTCGTCGGGGCTGAGTCGACGCTGTCCCTTGAACGTGCACGTGACGCCGTACTCGTTCTCGATTCCGAAGATCCGGCGGTCCATGGCCCAACACTAGTCACAGCATGGGCATCCCGGTGGGAGGTTGACCGTTACCCGTTCCGCGAGACGTCCAAGAGGTGCGTCAAGCGCTCCTCGCCGCTGCGCTGGGGAAGCGATGAGCGGTGAAGCATTCCCTGGTGCCGCGGGTGTTCCGGGCCTGCTTTGCGCGCGATCGTCAGGGGCAGACTCGACCGACGAACATCAACAACTCGACGGACGAAGATCAACAAGTCGTGGGTCAGGGCGCGATGGGCGGTTCGCCACCCGGGGCGGGCGGCGTGGGAGGCGCGGTCGGGGGTGCCGTGGGCGGCTCACCGGACGCCGGTTCCCCGGAGGCCGGCTCACCGGTGACCGGGTCCTCCAGCGGCGGCGTGGAGCCGCTCACCGTGTCGGTGGGGTCGGTGGGGTTGTCGGGCCCGGTCGGCACCGTCGGCGCAGCGCCGGCCTGGGTGTCCTCGGCCTCGGGCTCGTCCGGGGTCTCGGGTCCGCGCTCGCCCAGGATGCCGTCGAGTGCCTCGGGACGGATCCGGCGGAACTTGCGCGGCTGGGTGCGGGTGCGGTCGAGGACGGCGACCTCGAGGTGGTCGGCCGCGATCACCCGGTCGTCGGTGTCGGAGTGACCGAGCGCGGAGACGGCCAGCTTGATCGCCTCGTCCAGCGAGGCACCGTCGGCGTAGTTGCCCTTGAGGTACGACGCCACCTGGTCGGCCGCGCCACCCATCACGGCGTACCCGTGCTCGTCGGCGACCTGACCGTCGTAGGTGAGCCGGTAGATCTGGTCGTCGGCTGCTTCGTCACCGATCTCGGCGACGAACAGCTCCACCTCGTAGGGCTTCTCTCCCCCGCTGGAGAAGATCGTGCCGAGGGTCTGCGCGTAGGCGTTGGCCAGACCACGCCCGGTGACGTCGCGTCGGTCATAGGCGTAGCCCCGCATGTCGGCCAGGCGGACACCGGCGATGCGGAGGTTCTCGAACTCGTTGTAGCGACCGACCGCCGCGAACGCGATCCGGTCATAGATCTCGGACACCTTGTGCAGCGCCTGGGAGGGGTTCTCCGAGACGAACAGGACACCGTCGGCGAACTGGACGACGACCACGGACCGGCCACGGGCAATGCCCTTGCGCGCGAAGTCGGCGCGGTCCTTCATCAGCTGCTCGGGTGAGACGTAGTACGGCATGCTCATGTGAGAAATCCTTGGCTCGGGTCAGACCAGTGAGGCGGCGGGGCCGTCGGGACGCTGGAGGCGGCCGGCGATCACCTGGTCCGCGATCGCGGCGACCTCGTCGTCGGCGAGGCGACGCCCGCCGTCGGCGGTGATCACCTGCACGACCGGGAAGATGCGACGGCTCACGTCGGGGCCACCGGTGGCGGAGTCGTCGTCGGCGGCGTCGTACAGCGCCTGCACGACGGCGGTCACGCACTCGGTCTCGGTGAGGTCGTCGCGGTAGAGCTTCTTCAGCGACCCGCGGGCGAACATCGACCCGGAGCCCACCGAGTGGAACGCCGTCTCCTCGTAACGACCGCCGGTGACGTCGTAGGAGAAGATCCGTCCCTGGGAGGCGGTCAGGTCATAGCCCGCGAAGAGGGGGACGACGGCCAGGCCCTGCATGGCCAGCCCAAGGTTGGCCCGGATCAGGGCCGCGAGACGGTTGGCCTTGCCGTCGATGGAGAGCGTCGTGCCCTCGATCTTCTCGTAGTGCTCGAGCTCGGTCTGGAACAGGCGCACCATCTCGACCGCGAGACCGGCGGCACCGGCGATGCCGACGCAGCTGAACTCGTCGGCCGGGAAGACCTTCTGGATGTCGCGCTGCGCGATGATGTTGCCCATCGTGGCACGACGGTCGCCGGCCATGATCACGCCGCCGGGGAAGGTCGCCGAGACGATCGTGGTGCCGTGCGGGGCCAGGTCGCCGACGTTGCCCTGGGGCACGGTTCGCTTCGAGGGCAGCAGGTCCGGGGAGTGCTCACCGATGAAGTCGGCGAACGACGACGTGCCGGGGGTCAGGAAGGTCGCGGGCAGGCGGGACCCGTAGGTGGGCGCGCTCACCGGGTCACTCCCCACCCTTCTGGATGAAGGACTTCACGAAGTCCTCGGCATTCGTCTCGAGGACGTCGTCGATCTCGTCGAGGATCGCATCGATGTCCTCGTCGAGCTGCTCCTTGCGATCGGAGACCTCGGGCGCGACGGTCTCCTCCTCGACCGGAGTCTCCTCGGTCGACTTCTTCGGCTGCTTCTGCTCCTGTGCCATGTCTTCGACCCTATCCACTCGGAGGAAGAAATGGTCTCGACAGGCTCGACCAACCGGTGAGTTGTCTCGACCAACGGACGCGAATCAGTGGGTCAGGGCGTCGAAGAGCTGTTCCGCGGTCTTGCAGCGGTCCAGGAGCGCGCCCACATGAGCCCGGCTGCCCCGCAAGGGGTCGATGGTCGGCACCCGCTGCAAGGACTCGCGACCGGGCAGGTCGAAAATCACCGAGTCCCACGACGCGGCGGCCACCGAGTCGGCGTACTGCTCCAGGCACCGGCCCCGGAAGTAGGCGCGGGTGTCGACCGGCGGGTCGTGCATCGCCGCCTCGACGGACGGGTCATCGAGCAGCCGCTCCATCCTGCCCATGCGGGCCAGGCGGTGGTAGAGGCCCTTCTCCGGACGGATGTCGGCGTACTGGAGGTCGATCAGGTGCAGCTTCGCGTCGCTCCACTCCAGGCCGTCACGGTCGCGGTACTGCTGCAACAGCTTCAGCTTGGCCACCCAGTCGAGCTCGGTGGCGCACTCCATCGGGTCGCGTTCGAGACGGGTCAGCACCGACTCCCACCGGGCCAGGACGTCGCGGGTCTGGGGGTCGGCATCGTCGCCGAGCCGGTCGTCGACATGCTTGCGGGCCAGGTCGAGGTATTCCATCTGGAGCTGGACGGCGGTCATCTTGCGGCCGTCCTCGAGGGTGACCAGATGGCGACAGGTCGGATCGTGGGAGATTGCCCGCAACGAGGAAACAGGAGCCTCCACGGCCAGGGGAACCGTGATGAAACGGTCCTCGATCATCGCCAGGACCAGGGCCGTGGTGCCGACCTTGAGGTACGTCGAGACCTCGGACAGGTTGGCGTCGCCGATGATCACGTGAAGCCGGCGGTACTTCTCCGGATCGGCGTGCGGCTCGTCACGGGTGTTGATGATCGGGCGCTTCAGCGTGGTCTCCAACCCGACCTCGACCTCGAAGAAGTCGGAGCGCTGGCTGATCTGGAACCCGTGCTCGCGGCCGTCCTGGCCGATGCCCACCCGGCCGGCGCCCGTGACCACCTGCCGGGAGACGAAGAACGGGGTCAGGTGCCGCACAATGTCGGCGAACGGCGTCGAGCGTCGCATCAGGTAGTTCTCGTGGGCTCCGTAGGAGACACCCTTGTTGTCGGTGTTGTTCTTGTAGAGCAGGATCTGGGCGGCTCCGGGAATGGCGGAGGCCCGCCGCGCGGCGTCGAGCATCACCTGCTCCCCCGCCTTGTCCCACCGCACGATGTCGAGCGGGTTCGTGCACTCGGGTGTGGCGTACTCGGGGTGGGCGTGGTCGACGTACAACCTGGCGCCGTTGGTGAGGATGACGTTGGCCAGGCCGAGGTCCTCGTCGGTGAGCTGGCTGGCGTCGGCCACCTGCCGGGACATGTCGAAACCCCGCGCGTCGCGCAGCGGCGACTCCTCCTCGAAGTCCCACCGCGCCCGGCGCGCCTTCAGCGTCGCCGACGCATAGGCGTTGACCACCTGTGAGGACGCGACCATCGGGTTGGCGTTCGGCTGCCCCTGGACGGAGATGCCGTACTCGACCTCAGTTCCCATCACCCGTCGTACGCTCATGCGTTCGAGCCTACTCGGGCCGGACCACCAAGACAGTCACTGTGCCCGGCGGGCGTCGCTCTGCGGCCGAAGCAGCGCATCGGCGACCGCCGCGCGCGAGGCCAGGTGCCATCGGCGCAGGATCGCGGTCACGTGCTTCTCGACCGTGCTCTGGTTGATCCCCAAGGTCGCCGCGATCTCGGTGTTCCGGGCACCCGTCGCGATCAGCTCGGCAACCCGGAACTGCTGCGGCGTGAGTCGGCGCAGCGGCGGCAGCTGCTCACGTCGTACGCCGGCCGCCACCTGCTCGGCCATCGCGTTGCGGGTGGCCACCCTGAAGGTGGCGAGCACGCCGGCGATGCGTTCGCGTGCCACCGGGGGCGAGAGCGACAGACCCCTGGCGACCTGGGCGTTGGACGAACCTGTGGCCAGCAGCTCCGCGACCTGACGCTCCTCGGGTGAGAGCGTGCTCCAACCGCGGCCGGGGAACGCCGGGGGCGTGCGGGACGGGTGCAGGGTCCGGGCACGCGAGCGTCGCGCGGCCAGGTGGCCCACCTCGTCGGCCCGGACCACGACCGGGCGCACCGTGCTGTCCCTCGCGCCGGTCAACGATCCGGCAAGGCGGACACGTGCCAGCACGACTCGCCCCTCCTCGACCTCCATCACGCGTTCGGCGGCCTCGGCCAGAGCGATCGCGCGCTCGGCATGGTGGGTGGCCTCGACCAGGCGTCCCTCGAGCAGGTGCACTCTGGCCAGGATGCGGTGAACCGTCGAGTCCGCGATCGGCGACTCGAGCAAGGGCAGTGCCATCTGGGCCCAGGCCTCGGCGGCACCACTGTCGCCGTGCGCGATCGCGGTCGCCGTCACCAGCTCGAGGCACAGTGCGCGGTCGACGATCGCCAGGGCGCCCAGGTCCGGGGTACACCCCGCCTTGAAGGCGAACCGCGCTGCCTCCTCCAGCTCACCGACACTGGCGAGCCCGTAGCCGGCCAGCAGATGGATGCCCGACGCGAGGTGGTCGGCCGGGGCCGGGTGGAGCTGGTCGAGCTCGGCAGCGATCCGGCGGACCACGACGAGTTCGGCGGCGCTGCCGCGCAGCAGGCACTCGGTGGCCGCCACCAGCAGTCGCGTCGACACCGTTCCCGCCGACCCGGGCTCGGGCAGCGCCCTGCGGCCGGACTCCGTGTCTCCTCGGAAGGCCAGCAACCGGACCCAGGTGCACGACATCACGACGCTCCAGGGATGGGGCCGCCCGTTCTCGCCGGTCAGCTGGGGAGGAGGCGTGCCGACCCTCTCAGCGATGCGAGAGGCCAGGCCCAGTCGGCCCTGTGCCAGGCCCGCTTCGACGAGCAGCCAGCCGGCGTACGCCGCGAACGGGGCCGGCACGTCGTCGAGCTCCTCGAGCAGCGGCTCCGCCTCGGCCAGGCGGTCGAGCCAGTCCGCGGGGCGACGTACCGGCCAACCCGCAGCGGCATGGGCCGCCGCAGCACGACCTGCCCACAGTGCGGTCGGGCCCTCTGCTCCGGCGATCGCCGACTCGGCGAGCTCGGCTGCCTGCTCCCAGTCCTGCGCCATCGACGACGCGAACGAGGCGAGAGCCTGGCCCACGGGCCCGCAGCCGGCCCCGAGCGCACGCTCGCGGGCGACCAGCGGACGGTGGCCCACGATGCTGTCGAGGACGGCGAGCAGCAGTCGGGCCGGATCGGTCATGCGCTGATTGTGGCGGCAAATGCTGCGTCGTGGACGTGGAATGGCACAGGTTCCGGTGCGGGCAACTAGATTGTGGGCATGGGCTGGTGGGTTGATCACGTCGTGCCGCGACTGACCGATGCCGGGCTGAGCACACCCGAGATCAGCACCCTGCGCCGGGAGACCTGCGCGCGCCTGGCCGGCCGAGTGCTCGAGGTGGGCTTCGGCTCCGGGCTCAATCTCCCCCACCTGCCGGGTGCGGTGACCGGCGTTGCCGCGGTGGAGCCCAGCGATCTGGGCTGGTCCCGGTCGGCACACCGTCGTGAGACGGCCCCGATCCCCGTCGAGCGGGTGGGCCTGGACGGCCAGTCGATCGACCTCCCGGACTCCTCCGTCGACGCAGCTCTGGTGACGTTCTCGTTGTGCACGATCCCCGTCCCGGACCGGGCGCTGCGCGAGCTACGCCGGGTGGTGCGACCCGGCGGTCGACTGCACTTCCTCGAGCACGGCCTGGCACCCGACGCGGGGGTGGCGCGATGGCAGGGACGGCTCAACGGCCTCCAGGGTCGGGTGTGCGGGGGTTGCCAGCTGGACCGCGACGTCCCCGCCCTGGTCGGCGATGCCGGCTTCGAGCTGCTCGAGCTCGACCAGCGCTACCTGCCGGGCCCCCGAGTCGGGCGTCCGTGGACATACGGCTACCGCGGCGTCGCCGGGTGACGATGCCGCGGTAGCCGGATGCTCAGAGGTATTGGCCGGTGTTGGCGACCGTGTCGATCGAGCGCCCCGGCTCGGTGCCCTGCTTGCCGGTGATGAGCGTGCGGATGAAGACGATCCGCTCGCCCTTCTTGCCGGAGATGCGGGCCCAGTCGTCGGGGTTCGTGGTGTTGGGGAGGTCCTCGTTCTCCTTGAACTCGTCGACGCAGGCCTGCAGCATGTGCTGCACCCGCAGGCCGAGCTGCTCGTGATCGAGGAGGTCCTTGATCGCCATCTTCTTCGCCCGGTCGACGATGTTCTGGATCATCGCGCCGGAGTTGAAGTCCTTGAAGTAGAGGACCTCCTTGTCGCCATTGGCGTAGGTCACCTCGAGGAAGCGGTTCTCCTCGGTCTCGGTGTACATCCGCTCGACGGTCGCCCGGATCATGCCGGCCACGCAAGCGTCACGGTCGTTGCCGAACTCGGCCAGGTCGTCGGTGTGCAACGGCAGCTCGGCGGTGAGGTACTTGCTGAAGATGTCGCGCGCAGACTCGGCGTCCGGACGTTCGATCTTGATCTTCACGTCGAGACGGCCCGGGCGCAGGATGGCCGGGTCGATCATGTCCTCACGGTTGGAGGCACCGATCACCAGCACGTTCTCGAGCAGCTCGACGCCGTCGATCTCGCTGAGCAGCTGGGGAACGATGGTGTTCTCGACGTCGGAGGAGACCCCGGAGCCGCGGGTGCGGAACAGGGAGTCCATCTCGTCGAAGAACACGATGACCGGGGTGCCCTCGCTGGCCTTCTCACGAGCCCTCTGGAAGACCAGGCGGATGTGCCGCTCGGTCTCGCCGACGTACTTGTTGAGCAGCTCGGGACCCTTGATGTTCAGGAAGTAGGACTTGCCCTCCTGACCGGTCTTGGCGGCCACCTTCTTGGCCAACGAGTTGGCGACCGCCTTGGCGATCAGCGTCTTGCCGCAGCCGGGCGGGCCGTAGAGCAACACACCCTTCGGCGGCTTGAGCTGGTGCTGCTTGAAGAGCTCGGGGTGCAGGTAGGGCAGCTCGACGGCGTCGCGGATCTGGTCGATCTGGGCGATCAGGCCGCCGATCGCGCTGTAGTCGATGTCGGGAACCTCTTCGAGGACGAGCTCCTCGACCTCGGACTTGGGCACCTTCTCGTAGACGTAGCCGGCCCGCGAGTCGAGCAGCAGCGAGTCGCCGGCACGCAGCTTGAGGTCGCGCAGGGGCTCCGCGATGCGGACCACGCGCTCCTCGTCGGCGTTGGCGATCACCAGCACCCGGTCACCGTCGGCCAAGATCTCCTTGAGCATCACGACCTCGCCGATCTGCTCGAACTCGAGCGCGGCGACGACGTTGAGGGCCTCGTTGAGCATGACCTCCTGGCCGCGCCGCAACTCGTCGAGGTCGACGTTGGGGCTGACCGTCACGCGCAGCTTGCGGCCGCCGGTGAACACGTCGATCGAGTCGTCGTCGTTGCGGGCCAGGAACGTTCCGAAGCCGGCCGGCGGCTGGGCCAGCCGGTCGACCTCCTCCTTGAGCGTCATGATCTGGTCGCGCGCCTCACGCAGGGTCTGGGCCAGGCGTTCGTTCTGCGACGTGACCGCGGCCAGGGACCGCTGGGTGTCGACCAGTCGCTGCTCCAGCGCGCCGGAGTGACCTGGCCCGTCGGCCAGCCTCCGGCGCAGGTCAGTGACCTCGGCCTCGAGGAACCTCACCTGACTGATGAGCTCTTCGGGACTGCGTGGATTGTCAGATGCCGACATGTGCACCACCTCCTGCGTCACTTGTGACCTTACCCATCAGGAGAAGGAAGGAAAGCAATTCGGCGCGCGGTTCGGGAACGATTTGCTGCGCAACGTGTCACGAGTGCGTGAATCGGTGGACCAGCGGGGCGACCTCAGTCGTCGAAAGACTCCTCGAAGACCTGCGGCGGCAGGTCGGCGGGACGCGGACCGCTGTAGTCGATGCCGTAGGCGCCGGGGGCCGGGCGACGCTTCTTGCGCGGAGCGGTCTGACCCGGGGCCATGCGACGTGCCGTGACGAGGAAGGCCGTGTGACCGATCATCTTGTGACCGGGACGGACGGCGAGCCCTTCCACGTGCCAGTCGCGCACCAGGGACTCCCACGGCTGTGGGTCGGTGAACCCGCCGTGCGCGCGCACCGTCTCGACGTAGCGCGACAGCTGCGTGGTGGTGGCGACGTAGCCGACCACGATGCCGCCCGGGGCCAGCGCGTCGGCCACGGCGTCCACGCACTCCCACGGCGCCAGCATGTCGAGGATGATCCGGTCGACCTTCTCACCGAGGCTGGGGAGCTCCTCCTGGAGGTCGCCCAGGCGCAGGTTCCAGGCGGGGTGGGTCTCACCGTCGGGTGCGGAGAAGAACTGGTTCACGTTTTGACGGGCCACGTCGGCGAACTCCTCTCGGCGCTCGAACGAGGTGACCCGGCCCCACGGTCCGACGGCGCGCAGCAGGGAACAGGTCAGCGCGCCCGAGCCCACACCGGCCTCGACCACCCGGGCACCCGGGAAGATGTCGGCCATCGCCACGATCTGGGCGGCGTCCTTGGGGTAGACCACCGCGGCACCACGCGGCATCGAGACCACGAACTCGGAGAGCAACGGACGGAACACGAGATATTCGCCGCCGGCCGACGACGGCACGGTGAAGCCTTCGTCGCGGCCGATCAGCTCGTCGTGCTCGATGTGGCCGCGGTTGCTGAAGAAGCGCTTGCCGGGCGTCAGCTCGAAGTTGTGGCGCCGGCCCTTCTGGTCGGTCAGCCGCACCCACTCACCTGCCCGGAGCGGCCCCCGGTGCACACCGGACCACGCTTCGAGGGGCACGTCGGGCAGGTCGGTCGGCTCGGGCGATTCCAGGTCAGGCATGGGCGGAACCCTACTGGTGACGCTCGCTGAACGCCTTGTCGACGTCTGCGGTGGCCAGGACGCCGTAGATCGATCCGTCCTCCTCGACGAGGAGGTACTCATGGGCTGGCTTGCGGGTGATCGCCTTGATCAGGTCCTCGCCCACGATCGAGGCGGGCAGGGTCAGGCCGTCCTCGATGCTGCGGGCCACGGTCGAGACCGCCATCCAGGGGCGGCGTTCCTCGGGGGTGGCCAGCAGCGCCGACTCGTTGACGATGCCGATCGGGGAGCCCGCGGTCGACACGGTGACGATGCTGCCGGCACCTGCCTCCTGCGCTCGTCGTACGGCCTCGGCCACCGGCAGGTCGTCGGGGACCGCGAGGGTACGCCGGGCCAGCTTGCGGGCCACGATCGAGGGCAGGCGCCGGCGCAGCCGGGCGCTCTGCATGGAGGCGGTGGCACCGGTCCACAGGAAGACCGCGACCACGAACGAGAGGAGGTAGTCGACGAGGCGGGGCTGGACCTCGAGCACCGACCTCATGAACAGCGGCCAGCCCAGAGCGAGCACCGCCACGAGACGGCCTCCCCACCCGGCAGCGAGCGTGCCCTTGTGCACGTTGCCGCTTGCACCCCAGACCGCGGACTTGAGCACCCGCCCGCCGTCGAGGGGCAGTCCGGGGATCAGGTTCATCACGCCGACGATCAGGTTGGCGCCGGCCAGGCCCTCGACGGCCATCCGGAGCAGGCCGTCGGGCGTGACGAACCAGAGCGGGATGGCGAGCAGACCTACCGCGATCGAGGTGAGCGGGCCGACCACCGCGATCCAGAACTCCTCGCGCGGACGCCTCGCCTCGCCCTCGATCATCGTCGCGCCGCCCAGGAAGTGCAGCGTGATCGACGAGACCGGGTGGCCGTAGTGCTGCGCCATCAGAGCGTGCGAGGCCTCGTGCAGCAACACCGAGAGATAGAGCACCACGGCGAACGCGAACCCGGCGACGTACTTCCAGCCGCCGAGACCGGGCTCGACCTGGTCGACCCGGGGCGCCATCAGCACCGCGATCAGTGCCGCGATGAAGAACCACGAGGTGGTGATCAGTACGTCGACACCCGCGATCTGTCCGACGCGGAGCGTGCCCGGGGGTCTCGGGGGTCGAGTCGACTCCTCGGCGAGTCGCGGATCTTGATCGGGCACGACACCAACGCTATCGGACGCCACCCCACCTGCCCGCAGCCCGCCCGTGGGCGTGCGTCGGGACTGTCGGAGTCGTCGCCTAGTGTCGTGGGTCCAAGCACGGGAGGTCAGTCGCGATGCAGCAGTCACCGGAGAGCCAGTCACCGGCGGAGAAGCACTCCACGCCGGTCGACGGTGTCGACGTGATCGGCGCGCTCTCCCCCAGCCGCGCCGGCGACTTCATGACCTGTCCGCTGCTCTACCGCTACCGCACCATCGACAAGTTCCCCGAGGAGCCGTCGGCCGACGCCATCCGGGGCACCCTCGTGCACAAGGTGCTCGAGGACCTCTACGACCTGCCCGCCCTCGAACGCACTCCTCCGCGTGCGCAGGAGATGCTGACGCCTGCCTGGAGCGACCTCGTGGAGGCCGAGCCCACGGTGGCTGAGCTGTTCGCGGCGCCGGAGGGTGAGACGGCACGTGACTTCGAGTCGTGGTTGGCCTCCTGCCGCACGGTGCTCGACAAGTACTTCGAGCTCGAGGACCCGACCCGGCTCGAGCCTGCCGAGCGCGAGCTGTACGTCGAGACCATTCTCGACTCGAAGCTGCTGCTCCGAGGCTTCATCGACCGCATCGACATCGCCCCCAACGGGGCCGTCCGCATATCGGACTACAAGACCGGCCGAGCTCCCGGCGAGATGTTCGAGGCCAAGGCGCTGTTCCAGATGAAGTTCTACGCGTTGGTCATCTGGCGCACGCGGGGCGTGATCCCGGCGATGCTCCAGCTGATCTATCTCGGCAACGGCGAGATCTTGCGCTACTCCCCCGACGAGGCCGACCTCCGCTCGGTCGAGCGCAAGATCGAGGCCGTCTGGAAGGCCATCCGGCACGCCGAGCTCACCGGTGACTGGCGCCCCCGCCGCAGCAAGCTCTGCGGCTGGTGCAGCTATCAGGACAAGTGTCCCGAGTTCGGCGGCGAGATCCCGCCGTTGCCGATCTTCCAGATCGCGTCTCCTGCCGAGGATCCGTCCGGCGACGTGAACACCGACGAAGGGCTCTCAGGCCCCTAGGGAGTGTCTCAGACCCGGAGCTCGGCCAGCCCAGCTGCGTCGAGGCCTTCGAGGGAGTCGCGGAAGATGCGCCGCTCCCCGTCGAGCACCGGCACGTGGTTGGGTACGACGAGCACCGTGCACCCGGCCGCGACTGCGGAACGCACACCGGTGTTCGAGTCCTCGATGGCCAGGCACTGCTCGGGAGGCACGCCGAGCAGGGCGGCGCCCTTCAGATACGGCTCCGGGTGCGGCTTGCCCTGGCTCACGGTGTCGCCGGTGACCACCACCCGGAACGTGTCCTCGGGCAGCGCCGCCAGGATCGGCGCGACGAAGCGCCGGTAGCTCATGGTGACCAGCGCACAGGGAACTCCGGCAGCCTGCAGGTCAGCCAGCAGCTCGACCCCGCCGGGACACCACGGCACCTGACGTTCCACCTGCGCCACCACACCGTCGAGCAGCTCCTCGACGATCTGGGCCGGCTCGAGGTCGATGCCCATGTGTTCGCGGATGTAGCGGCCCGACTCGATCAGGTCGTTCCCGACCAGGCTGAGGGCGTGCTCGTCGCTCCAGGTGCCGCCGTACTTCTCGGCAAGGGCGTACTCGGTGCTGATCCAGTAGGGCTCGGTGTCGACCAGGGTCCCGTCCATGTCCATGAGTACAGCCGCGAGATTCACCCGGGGATCCTTTCACGGCCCCCGAGGGCGATACCTCAATTGGGGGACGTTTGGGTCACTCCCCATCGCCGCGCACGAGCACCGACCTAGCGTCGTTCTTGCTTGAGCCGATCGAACGGAATCGCGCAGAACAACTTCGGGGTTGGTAGGGCGCCGCAGACCTCGAGCACATCTGCCAGAGGAGCACAAGAGCCTCCTCGGCTTCCGAGAAAGAGAGATCGACCCATGATTCGACGTGCAATTGACAAGGCCCGCACCTCACGCCGCAGCGACAGCGGCTTCACGCTCATCGAGCTCCTCATCGTCATCGTGATCCTCGGCGTCCTTGCGGCGATCGTGGTCTTCTCGGTCCGGGGCATCACCGACACCGGCGAGGAGGCGGCCTGCGAGGCGAACTACAAGACGACGGTGACCGCACTCGAGGCCTACTACGCCAACGACGACAACGGCGTCTACCCGGCCACCACGGCCGCACTGGTGCCGAGCTTCCTCACCGAGGACCCGAGCGCCAGTGGTGACCCCCAGGTCGACGTGACCTACACCGGCGGTGGCGCCACCTACACGCTCGCCAAGGGCACCTCCTGCGACTGATCGGCTGACCGCCAGTCCAGCAACGCCAATTCAGCAACGGGGAGGGCCGTCGTCCTCGGCGGCCCTCCCCACCGATCAATTTCGAGGGGAACATCATGGTGAGCAACGTCCACCAGATCGGGCAGCGGATCGACCGACTGCTCGGTGGGCTCTGGAACGCACACGGCACCGACCTGCTGCTCACGGTCGGGCTTCCGCCGATGGTGCGGGTCGACGGCACACTGGCGCCGGTCGAGGGGCAGGCACCCCTGGACTCGTCCGCCGTCGACGCCCTGCTCGCCGAGGTGCTCACCCCTGAGCAGCGCGGCACCTGGGACACGTGCCACGAATACGACTTCTCCTTCTCCTGGCGCGACCAGGCCCGCATCCGTGGCAACGCGTTCACCCAGCGCGGCATGACCGCGGTCGCCCTGCGGATGATCCCCCGGGAGATCCCGACCCCGGACGACCTCGGTCTCCCGGCCACCCTGCGCGAGCTCTCGCTCCGTCACCAGGGGCTGATCCTGATGACCGGTCCGACCGGCTCGGGCAAGTCGACCACGCTGGCCTCACTGGTCGACCTGATCAACACCAACCGTGGCTGCCACATCATCACGGTCGAGGACCCGATCGAATACGTCCACGACCACAAGCGCTCGGCAGTCAACCAGCGCGAGGTCGGCACCGACACCGACGCCTTCCACCATGCGCTCCGCTCGGTGCTCCGCGAGGACCCCGACGTGCTGCTCGTCGGCGAGATGCGTGACCTCGAGTCGATCGGGTTCGCGCTCACCGTGGCCGAGACCGGACACCTGGTCTTCGCCACCCTGCACACGAACGACACCGCACAGTCGTTGGGCCGCATGATCGACGTCTTCCCCGCCGCGCAGCAGGCCCAGATCCGGGTGCAGCTCGCCGCCGCTCTCAGCTGCGTGGTCTACCAGCGGCTGATCCCCCGCATCGGCGGTGGCATGGTCGCGGCGTACGAGGTGCTGGTCGCCACCCCGGCCGTGCGCAACCTGATCAAGGAGGGCAAGACCCACCAGCTGCGCAACTCGGTCGTCACCGGCCAGCGCGAAGGCATGGTCACCCTCGAGCAGTCGCTCTCCCAGCTGATCGCCGACGGCGTGGTCACGGTGGAGGACGCGGCCGCCCGCAGTCTCCACCCGAAGGACATCGAGACGCGCCCGCACCTCTCCGCGAGCCTGAGGGGCATCGGAGGCCTGAAGTCATGAAGTTCGCCCGCACGCAACGACACATGGACCCGGCACCACTCGCACCTACGACCGCTAATGCGGACGAGACCCTGGCCGGGGTGCTGATCGGCGCCGGGCAGCTGCAGCCCTACCAGCTCGACGCCGCACGAGCGGCGCCCGGCGACGGCGGCCTTGCCGAGAAGCTGATCGCCACCGCCACGATCAGCGAAGAAGCTCTGGCCAGCACGCTGGCCGAGCACTACGGGGTGGACCTGGTCGACTTCCGGTCCACCGAGCCCGAGACGGACGCGGTCGCCCTCCTCACGCAGGAGGAGGCACACGTCCTGCGCGCTCTCCCGCTCTCGGTCGAGGACGGGACGGTCATCGTGGCGGTGGCCGACCCGTCGCCGTCCCAGGTGGCCGCCATCACCGACCGACTGGGCATGCCGATGCGAGCGGCCGTCGCCACCCGCCGTGATCTCGACCGTGCCCTGGACTCCTCCTACCGGGCGACCCGCGAGGTCGGCGGGCAGGTGCAGCAGTTCGAGGCTCGTGACCTGCTGCGCCGGGAGGCGGCCCGGCTGGAGACTGCGAGCGCCAACGAGGACGCCCCGGTGGTCAGGGTGGTGCAGATGATCATCACCCAGGCCCTGCGCGATCGGGCCTCCGACATCCACATCGAGCCGTCGGGCAACCGAGTCAGGGTGCGATATCGCATCGACGGTGCGCTGAGCGACGTTCTCGACCTGCCCGGGTCGATCGGACCGGCCCTGGTCAGCCGGGTCAAGATCCTTGCGCAAATGAACATCGTGGAGCGCCGCCGGCCGCAGGACGGCCAGATCAGCATGGAGGTCGAGGACCGCGAGGTCGACATCCGAGTCGCGACCACCTCGGTCGTGGGCGGCGAGAAGGTCGTGATGCGGCTGCTCGACAAGAGCCGGCCGCTCTTCGAGCTCGTGCAGCTCGGCATGCCGGCCGACACTGCGGAGCAGTATCGCCGACTGATCCGATCGCCGTACGGCATGGTGATCTGCGCCGGGCCGACCGGGGGTGGGAAGACGACCACGCTCTACGCGTCGCTGGGTGAGCTGAACCAGCCCGACAAGAACATCATGACCATCGAGGACCCGGTCGAGTACACCTTTGACTCGATCAACCAGATCCAGATCAACGTGCAGGCCGGGATCACCTTCACCACCGGACTCAAGTCGATCCTGCGTCAGGACCCCGACATCATCCTCGTCGGTGAGATCCGCGACCTCGACACCGCACGGATCGCCGTCCAGTCCGCGCTCACCGGCCACCTGGTGCTCTCGTCACTGCACGCGACCGAGGCAGTCGCGGCGCTCTACCGGATGCTCGACATGGGCATCGAGGGGTTCCTCATCGCCTCCTCAGTGACCGCCGTGGTCGCCCAGCGGCTGGTCCGCCGCAGCTGCACCTCGTGCCTGGCGCCCTACGAACCCACCCCGGAGGAGCTCGAGTTCCTGCGGATGGTCGGCGGAGGCGAGCCCGAGGACGGGTTCAAGCGCGGGACGGGCTGCCACTTCTGCGCACACACCGGATTCCTCGAGAGGATCGGTGTCTACGAGCTGCTCACCGTCACCGACGAGGTGCGCGAGCTGCTCATCGAGCGGGCCCCGCACGACGAGATGCGCAGGCTGGCCCGCAGCCAGGGCATGCGCACGCTGTGGGAGCAGGCTGCCCGCCTCGTCGAGGACGGCACCACCACGGCCGCAGAAGTCATGCGCGCCATCTATGTCACGGGAGTCTGACCATGCACAGGTATGCGTACGTCGGAACCACCATCGCCGGCGCCGAGGTCAAGGGGGTCGAGCGAGCCGGTAGCCGCGGTGATGCGGAGATCGCCCTCTATCAACGGGAGCTGCGCAACCTGCGGGTCACCGAGAAGAAGCACCTGCTGGCCTACGAGATCTCCGGACCTCGGATCAAGCGTGAGCACGTGATGCACCTGTCCCGCCAGATCGGGGCCTTCCTGCGCGCAGGACTACCGATTCTGGACGCGGTGCACTCGATCGGCGCCGAGAGCGAGAACTCCTCGTTGCGTCGGATGATGCATGAGATCGAGGACGGCCTTCGGAGCGGAGAACGCTTCTCCGACACCCTGGAGCGCTTCCCGAAGGTCTTCCCGGCCTACTACCGCGGCATCGTGCGCTCCGCGGAACTCACCGGCGAGCTCGACATCGCCCTGTCCAGGTTGGCCCTCTATCTCGAGCGCGACCTCGAGGCGCGCCGGCGGATCAAGGCGGCGCTGATCTATCCGACGGTGATCGCTGCCATGTCCGTGGTCACCGTGTTGGTGCTCTCGATCTACGTGTTGCCGAAGTTCGAGGTCTTCTTCGAGAACCTCGATGCCGAACTGCCACTGCCGACGCGGATCCTGCTCGGCTTCACCGACTTCCTCGGGCAATGGTGGTGGGCGATCCTTGCCGGACTCGCGGTCGCGGCACTGGTGAGTTGGCTGCTGCTGCGCTTTCACCGGGTCAAGTACGCACGCGACACCATGGTGCTCCGGCTCCCGGTGATCGGAGAGACCATCCGGTTCATGCTGGTCGAGCGCTTCTGTCGAGTGCTGGCCTCGCTGGTGAGCGCGGGCGTCAACCTGCCCGAGGCGATGGCGGTGGCCACCGGTTCGATGCGCAACCGGGTCTTCGTCAAACGACTCAACGGCGTCACCGAGCAGATGTTGGAGGGCCAGGGCCTGGCCGCGCCGCTGGCCCGCACCCAGCTGTTCCCCGGCACCGCGACGCAGATGCTGCGCGTCGGTGAGGAGACCGGCACCCTGGACCACCAGTTGGAGATGACCGCGCAGTACTACGAGGTCGAGCTGGACTACAAGATCAAGAAGGTCACCGCACTCTTCGAGCCGGCGGTGATCGTGGTGATGGGCCTGATCGTGGGATTCGTCGCCGTGGCTCTGGTCTCGGCCATGTACGGCGTCTTCGACCAGGTGGAGATCTGATGGTGCCCCGGGCCACGCCACGGCGGAGCGAGACCGGGGAGAGCCTGGTCGAGGTCCTCGTCGCGCTGTCGATCCTCTCGATTGCCGCGGTCGCAATCCTTGCCGGTCTGCAGCTGAGCGTGCAGGCGTCCGACATCCACCGCAAGCAGACCACGGGTGGGGCCTACGTCCGCAGCTACGCCGAGGCGATCGAGAGCCACCTGCGCGAGAACGGCAACTATGTTCCCTGTGCCCCCGCCAACGCCTACAACGTCCCCGCTGTGACCGGGCACATCGACACCCTGCCCAGCACGTTCACCCCACACCAAGCCGCCGCCGTACCCCTCGACGGGAACGGCGTACAGGTCGGCGCAGCACCCTGCCAGGACAAGGGTGTGCAGCGGCTGCGCCTGGAGATCCGCAGCGCTGACGGCCGGGCCACCGAGTCGCTCACGATCGTGGTCCGGAAACCATGTGGGGCGGGGTCGTCATGCAGCTGAACCCGGTCCACCGTGGGCGGGCACTCCGCGAGCGCGAGGACGGCTTCACCCTGGTCGAGCTGGTCATGACCGTGGCGATCCTCGGCATCATCACCGCCGGACTCTTCAGCGTGGTGCTCAGCTATTTCCGGACCACGGTGGACACTCAGTCCCGGATCACCGAGTCGCAGTCCGTGCAGTTCGCGGCCGCCTACTGGCAGCGCGACGTGGCCAGCATCGGCGTACGCCACTACGACCCGGCCACCAAGACTTATCCGCTTCAGCGGTCGGTCGGCGTCACGCCCGCCTGTTCGCTGCCTGCCGGAACGCCGGTCACCACCCTTGCCTGGAGCGAGTACGACCCCGGGAACCTGGACTCCACAGCACCTCCCGGCACAGTCACTGTCAGCTATCTGACGCGGCCGGCCGAGGGCAGCTCGGAGCTGGTCCGGGTGCGGTGCACCGGCATCGACGTCGACTCGACCTTGGTGGTGGCCCGCAGCCTCGACTCGGTTCCCACCGTGACCTGCGACGTGGCGTGCGGCGGGGTGGGCAGCGCCGTGCCGACCTTCGTCGACCTGCACCTCTCCGCGTTCGAGCCCGGGCGCAACGACACCACCTCCTACACCGCCACTCTCTCGGGCGAACGGAGACAGTCATGATCGCCCGGATCGTCCGTCGACTCCGACGACTGCGCGACGACGAGGGCGGAGCGATCCTGATCATCGCCCTCGTGGTCATCACCACGGTTGCTCTGGTGACCACCGCCCTGCTCACCCGCGGCGACGGCAGCATCCGCGCCACCGTGGCACTGCGCGACGTGGCGAACTCGTCCTACGCGGCTGATGCGGGCGCTGAGGTGGCTCTCAACGCGCTGCGCACCGGGCACAACATCGGGGACCACGAACCGCCCTCGTGGTACTACACCAACAAAGCCGGCACCGGTTGCTTCGGCTACAACCTCGACGGCACGGTCGAGAACACCCTGACCCTGGACGGGCTGCTCCCCCAGACCCCCGGTGACACCAAGAGCGTGATGTCCGCGGCAGTGACGTGCACCCCCGAGGACGCGACCGGCGACCAGGGGTCGGCCGTGCCGATCAGCAACGCCAACAAGCCCGGCAACGCGATCCTCACGCTCAGCACCGGCAGTGAGGATGGCTTCTCGTTCAGGACGAACGGTCCCGCAGGCGCGTTCCGTGTGCGCGGCGGTGTCTGGTCCAACTCGAACATCGTCCGCGACAACAACGGCAACCTGGAGTCGACGGAGAGCATCCGCGCTCACAGTGGTTGCGCGCCGGAAAGCGCCATGGTCGCCCCTGTGGTCAACTGTGGGGCGGGCACGGTGGCGGACCCCAACTATCCGAGCGATCTGGAGCTCGCCGGCACCGGGATCCCGGCCCTGCAGACCCCACCGGCGAACTGCAACGGCGGCTCCGTCGCCCTCGAGCCCGGCTACTACGACGACGTGGCGAAGCTCAACGCACTGACGGACTCGAACCAGGCCTGCTTCCTCCACTTCAAGCCGGGGACCTACTACTTCGACTTCCACAACAATCCCGGCGACGCGCTCCACGACACGGACATCGCGACCGCCGGAGGCAACGTGTGGAAGATCGGAAGGAGGAAGACGCTGGTGGCGGGAACGCTCACCACCGACACCACCGTGCCCGGACGGTGCGTCAACCCGATCGAGGACGTCAACGCCCAGGGCGTGCAGTTCATCTTCGGTGGTGACAGTCGAATGCAGGTCAACGCCAACGGCCAGGACTCCGCAGTGGAGATCTGTGCCAGCTACCACGCCGACCGTCCCCCCATCGCGGTGTACGGCCAGAAGATCGGGGCCGCGAGCCGCACCGTGCTCGGCGGTGCCGACGAGCTGACCACCACCGGCACCCCGGTGGTCTCCCCCGCAGGCACCGGGGGCACGTTCACCCAGGTCACCGCCGCCAACCTGCAGAAGGTCGACGGCAACCAGACGACGAGCGCCAACCTGGCCGTCTGGGCCCGGGACAACACCGGAAGCAACAGCGCCCTGACCAGCTCGATCACGATGAGCGGGTTCGCCCCCGCCACCGCTCTCCCCAAGGGCACGGTGCTCACCGGTGCGCGGCTGACGGTCGCGCACCGCTCGACCGGCAGCCAGAACAAGATCACGCTCACCCCCAACCTGGGGACCGCGCCGATCAGCCAGACCCTGCCGGCCCGCACCACCTTGGGGCCCGAGATCGTGGACCTCGCCACGCAGACCGGCTGGGGTGCTCTTCAGAAGGCGGTGCACGACAGCGGGTTCGACGGTGCCAAGGTGAAGTTCGAGGCCTCGCTCGGGCGCAACCAGACGTCGCAGCTCGATGCGGTGCGCCTCGAACTGACCTACTACCTGCCGACACTGCGAGGGCAGACCACGACCGCGATCCCGGGCAACACGGTCGCCACGGTGGGTGGTGCACCCTTGATCCAGGCACTGGGGAACACCACCACCCTCTACATCCAGGGCACCAGCTATGCGCCGCTGGCCTCGATCGACCTCGCCCTGAACAACATCGCCGAGTCGGTCTTCCGGTTCGGTGTCATCGCCCGCTCGCTCAAGATCTTCGAGACCGGGTCGTTCGACTACCCCGGCTGGGTGATCGAGCTGCCCGAGAACTCACCCGGCTTCGGGATCGAGACGACGATGGTGCGCCTCGAGGTCTACCTCTGCCCCGGTGTGGCCACTGGCTGCACACCGAGTGGCAGCCCCGACCTCACGACACGGGTGAAGATCTTCGACCAGGGCGGCACGCCCGGTCCACCTCACCGGCAGATCTCGGTGCTCAGCTGGAGCCACCGGCGTTGAGCGAGCACGAACTTCTCCGGTTGATGATCCCGGTGCTGGGCGGCCTGCTCGGCCTGGCCATCGGGTCGTTCCTCAACGTCGTCATCCACCGGGTGCCGCTCGGGCTCTCGGTGGTCAGCCCGGCTTCACACTGCCCGGCCTGTGGCGCAGCAGTGCGGCCCCGGCACAACGTGCCCGTCCTCGGTTGGCTGCTGTTGCGCGGTCGCTGCTTCGACTGTCACAGCCCGATCAGTGCCCGCTACCCGCTGGTCGAGGCCTGCACAGGCATCGCCTTCGCACTGGTGGGGCTTCGCTTCGTCGACAGCCCCCTCGCTCTGCCCGCCTACTGGTGGTTCGCCGGGCTCGGCATCGCGTTGGCTCTGATCGATCTCGACGTACGTCGACTGCCCAACGTGATGGTGCTGCCTGCCTATCCGGTGCTCGCCGTCCTGCTGGCGATCACCGCTGCCCCGGATGCCCAGCTGCGCGCGCTGGTGGGTGCGGTCGCACTGTTCGTTGCCTTCCTGGCCATCGCAGTGGCTGCGCCCGGGGCCATGGGGTTCGGCGACGTCAAGCTGGCGGGGGTGATCGGAGCCATGACGGCGTGGCTGTCGTGGGGCACGCTGCTGGTCGGGGCGTTCCTGGGTTTCCTCTTCGGCGCACTCGTGGGAGTGATCCTGATCGCGGCCCGGCGGGCCGGGCGGCGTACAGCGGTGCCGTTCGGTCCGTTCATGATCATCGGCGCCTGGACCGCCATCCTCGGTGCCGGACTGCTCGGCGACCAGTACCTGATGTTGGTCAGGTTGTAGGCACCCCGGCCCGGAACTCTCTCAGTCCTCGGGCTCGTAGGCCAGGTTCGAGGAGAGCCAACGCTCCGCCTCGGCCTGGGTCCAGCCCTTGCGCTTCGCGTAGTCACTGACCTGGTCGCGCTGCATGCGGCCCACCACGAAGTACTGCGACTGCGGGTGCGAGAAGTACCACCCCGACACCGCGGCGCCGGGCCACATCGCCATCCCCTCGGTGAGCTCGATGCCGGTGTTGGCGGTGACGTCGAGCAGCTCCCAGAGCGTCTGCTTCTCCGTGTGCTCCGGGCACGCGGGGTAGCCGGGTGCGGGGCGGATGCCGCGGTACTTCTCGGCGATCAGGTCCTCGTTGGAGAGCGTCTCGCCTTCGTCGTGGCCCCAGAACTCGGTGCGCACCCGCTGGTGCAACCGCTCGGCGAAGGCCTCGGCGAGCCGGTCGGCGATTGCCTCGAGCATGATCGCGGAGTAGTCGTCGAGGTCTTCCTTGAACTTCATGATCCGCTCGACCGCCCCAAGTCCTGCGGTGACCGCGAACGCCCCGACGTGGTCGGCCAGGCCGGTCTCCTTGGGCGCGACGTAGTCACCCAGCGAACGGTTCGGGATGCCGTCACGGTGCTCACCCTGCTGTCGCAGGTTGCGCAGCATCGCGCGTACGTCGGTCCGCGAGTCGTCGGTGTACACCTCGATGTCGTCGCCGACCGCGTTGGCGGGGAACAGTCCGAAGACCGCGTTGGCGGTCAGCCAGCCCTCCTTGACGACGAGGTCGAGCATCCGCTGCGCGTCGTCGTACAGCTTGCGGGCCTCCTCGCCGGCCGAGGGGCTGTTGAGGATGTCGGGGAACTTGCCCTTCATCTCCCACGCATTGAAGAACGGCTGCCAGTCGATGAACTCACGCAGCTCGGAGAGGTCGTAGTCGGTGAGCACGTGGATGCCGGGCTCGCGCGGCAGCGGCGGGACGTAGCCCTCCCACTCGATCGGCGTGCGGTTGGCCCGCGCCCTCTCGAGGGTGAGCATCGGCCGGTCCTGCTTGTTGGCGTGCCGCTCGCGCAGCGCGTCGTAGTCATCCTTGATGTCGGCCAGCAGCTTGGGCCGCTGCGCATCACTGAGCAGGGCGGCCGCGACCGGCACCGACCGGGAGGCGTCCTTGACCCAGACCACCGCCCCGTCGTACTGCTTGTCGACCTTGACCGCCGTGTGCGCCCGGGAGGTGGTGGCGCCGCCGATCAGCAGCGGGATGGTGAACTCCTGCCGCTTCATCTCCGCGGCCACGTTGACCATCTCGTCCAAGGAGGGCGTGATCAGCCCGGAGAGCCCGATCATGTCGGCGCCGACCTCGCGGGCGGTGTCGAGGATCTTCTGGGCAGGCACCATCACCCCGAGGTCGATGACCTCGTAGTTGTTGCACTGCAGCACCACGCCGACGATGTTCTTGCCGATGTCGTGGACGTCGCCCTTGACCGTGGCCATGACGATGGTGCCGTTGTTGGTCTCGGCGTCGCCCGGCTGCTTCTCGGCCTCGATGAACGGCAGCAGGTAGGCCACCGCCTTCTTCATCACGCGCGCGCTCTTGACCACCTGCGGGAGGAACATCTTGCCGGCGCCGAACAGGTCGCCGACCACGTTCATGCCGTCCATCAACGGGCCCTCGATGACCTCGATCGGCTTCCCGCCGGCCGCCTTGATCTCGGCGCGGAGCTCCTCGGTGTCCTCCTCGACGAAGGCGTCGAGGCCCTTGACCAGGGCGTGGGTGATGCGTTCGCGGATCGGCAGCGAGCGCCATTCGTCGACCTTGGCCGGGTCCTGCTCCTGACCCTTGTTGTTGAACTTCTCGGCAATCTCGAGAAGTCGCTCGGCGGCGTCGTCACGCCGGTTGAGTACGACGTCCTCGATCCGCTCGCGCAGCTCGGTGTCGATGTCGTCGTAGACCACGAGCGCACCGGCGTTGACGATCCCCATCGAGAGGCCGGCCCGGATCGCGTGGAAGAGGAAGACCGCGTGGATCGCCTCACGCACCGGGTTGTTGCCGCGGAACGAGAAGGACGCGTTGGAGATGCCGCCCGAGATCTGGGCACCGGGCAGGTTCTGCTTGATCCAGCGGGTGGCCTCGATGAAGTCGACGCCGTAGTTGGCATGCTCCTCGATTCCGGTCGCCAGGGCGAAGCAGTTCGGGTCGAAGATGATGTCCTCGGCCGGGAAGCCGACCTCGTCGACCAAGATCGTGTAGGCCCGCTGGCAGATCTCGATGCGGCGTTCCAGGTTGTCGGCCTGGCCCTCCTCGTCGAAGGCCATGACGACCACGGCGGCGCCGTACTTGCGGCACAGACGGGCCTCGTTGCGGAACTTGTCCTCGCCCTCCTTCATGGAGATCGAGTTGACGATCGGCTTGCCCTGCACGCACTTGAGGCCGGCCTCGATCACCGCAAACTTGGACGAGTCGATCATGATCGGCACCCGGCTGATGTCGGGCTCCCCCGCCACCAGCTTGAGGAACCGGTCCATCGCGGCGACGCCGTCGATCATGCCTTCGTCCATGTTGACGTCGATGACCTGGGCGCCGTTCTCCACCTGCTGGGCGGCCACGGCCAGGGCGGCGTCGTAGTTGCCGTCCTTGATCAGGTTGCGGAACCGGGCCGACCCGGTGATGTTGGTGCGCTCGCCGACGTTGACGAACAGGGAGCTCTCGTCGATGGTCACCGGTTCGAGGCCCGAGAGGCGCATGGCGCTCGGGACCGAGGGCAGGACGCGCGGGGTCAGGCCCTCGGCCGACTTCGCGATCGCGGCGATGTGGTCGGGCGTGGTGCCGCAGCACCCGCCCAGGATGTTGACCAGCCCGCTGTCGGCGAACTCACGGATCACCCCGGCCATGTGGTCGGGCGTCTCGTCGTACTCGCCGAAGGCGTTGGGAAGTCCGGCGTTGGGATAGCAGGCCACGTGGCAGTCGGCGATGCGGCTCAGCTCGGCGACGTAGGGGCGCATCTCCTCCGCACCGAGCGCACAGTTGAGCCCGATGGCCAGGGGCCTCGCGTGGCGCACGGAGTTCCAGAACGCCTCGGTGACCTGGCCCGAGAGGGTGCGGCCGGAGGCGTCGGTGATCGTCCCGGAGATGATCACCGGCCAGCGTCGGCCACGCTCCTCGAAGAGGGTCTCGACCGCGAAGATCGCGGCCTTGGCATTGAGCGTGTCGAAGATCGTCTCGATCATCAACAGGTCGGCGCCGCCGTCGACGAGCCCGGCGGCCGCAGTCGCGTAGGCGTCGACGAGCTGGTCGTAGAGGACGTTGCGGGCGCCGGGGTCGTTGACGTCGGGCGAGATGGAGGCCGTTCGCGTCGTGGGGCCGAGCGCGCCGGCGACGTATCGCGGGTGCTCCGGGGTCTCGACGGCGTCACAGGCGGCCCGAGCCAGGCGGGCGCTCTCGTAGTTGATCTCGTAGGCGAGGTCTTCCATGCCGTAGTCGCCGAGTGAGATCGCGTTCGCGTTGAACGTGTTGGTCTCGATCAGGTCGGCACCGGCGCTGAGGTACTCCTCGTGGATGCTGCGGATGATGTCCGGCTGGGTGAGGGAGAGGAGGTCGTTGTTGCCCTGGAGGTCTTGCTTCCAGTCGGCGAAACGCTCGCCGCGGTATCCCTCCTCACTCGGGCGATCCCGCTGGATCGCGGTGCCCATCGCCCCGTCGAGCACCACAATCCGCTCGGCCATCAGCGCCTGCAGGGCAGCGGTGGCATCGGGGCGAAGGTTCTGGGACTCGGGCACGGATTTCCTCTCCGAGGTAGCGGACTCAATCAGCGTAGGCAGGCCGTCCATGTTCCGGACAGGTTTCCCGCATGCTGACATTGCGTTGCCTCAACGAGCGAATCCGCGCGCAGTCACGAAATCCGGCCGGGCTCGGCACGTCGGTCCGACGGCCCGCCCACGGCGAACGTACACCTGCGACCACTACGCTGAGGTGATGATCGAAGTGGAAGAAGTGCCCGACCTGGTGGACCCCGTCGTCATCGCCGCCTTCGAGGGCTGGAACGACGCCGCGGACGCTGCCTCCTCGGTCGTCGACCACCTGATGGAGGTGTGGGACGCCCGGGTGGTCGCCACCGTGGATCCCGAGGACTTCTACGACTTCCAGATGAACCGTCCTGTGGTCGGCACCGACGCCCGCGGGCACCGCTCGTTGACCTGGCCGAGCACCCAGGTCGCGATCGCTTCTCCCCCGGGCCTGGACCGCGACGTGATCCTGATCCGGGGCCTCGAGCCGAACATGCGTTGGCGCCAGTTCTGCGCCGAGCTCCTCGCCGTCTGCGACGACCTGGGCGGCCAGTTGGTGGTCACGCTGGGCGCGCTGCTCGCCGACACGCCACACACCCGGCCGATCCCGGTCACGGGCACGGCCACCGAACCCGACCTCGTCGACCGGCTCGACATCGAGCAGTCGACCTACGAGGGATCCACCGGGATCGTCGGCGTGTTCCAGGACGCCTGCGTCCTGCTCGACATCCCGGCCGTCTCCTACTGGGCGGCGGTGCCCCACTACGTGGCCCAGCCCCCCTGCCCGAAGGCAACACTGGCACTGATCGGTCAGCTCGAGGAGCTGCTCGGCACGGCGATCCCGCTCCTCGACCTGCCCGAGGACGCCCGTGCCTGGGAGCGCGGCGTCGACGAGCTGGCCGAGGAAGAGGAAGAGATCGCCGACTACGTGCGCGCCCTCGAGGAGACCCGCGACACCGCCGACCTTCCCGAGGCCTCGGGCGAGGCGATCGCGCGGGAGTTCGAGCGCTATCTCAAGCGCCGAAACACCGACTGACCTCGATCAGAGGGCGAGGCCGAGCGAGGCGTCGAGCAGGGTGCGGATCGTCTGAGCGGCGCTCGGCTCGGTCGTGTCGCCGGCCGCTGTGGCCGCGAACCAGGCGTCGAGTGCGGCCAGCGCCCGGGGAGCGTCGAGGTCGTCGGCCAGCGCGGCGAGCACGTCGTCCACCACCGACCGTGTGGGCGCTCCAGCGCCCGAGGCGAGCGTCTCCCGCCACGAGGCCAGGGTGTCCACCGAGGCCCACAGCAGGTCGTCGGTCCACTCCCAGTCGGAGCGGTAGTGCTGCCGCAACAGCGTCAACCGGATCGCCATCGGGTCGACGTCGCTGCGACGCAGGGCCGAGACGAAGACCAGGTTGCCCTTGGACTTCGACATCTTCTCGCCGTCGTAGGCGACCATCCCGGCGTGGGCGTAGGCCTTGGCGAACGCCTCACCGCGCTCGGCCACCTGGACCTCGCCGGCCGACATCTCGTGGTGCGGGAAGACCAGGTCGCTGCCGCCGCCCTGCACGTCGAATCCGGTGCCGAGGTGCTGGAGCGCGATCGCCGCGCACTCGATGTGCCATCCGGGCCGGCCGGGCCCGAACGGGCTGTCCCAGGCAGGCTCGCCCTCGCGCTCACCGCGCCACAGGACGCAGTCGAGCGGGTCCTTCTTGCCCTCGCGGTCGGGGTCGCCGCCGCGTTCGGCGAAGACCTCCAGCATCTGGTCGCGATCCCACCCGGACACCTGGCCGAAGGCCGGGTCGGCGGTCACCGAGAAGTAGAGGTCGGTGTCGACGGTGTAGACCGAGCCCGTGGCCCGCAGCTTCTCGACCAGGTCGATGACCAGCTGGATCGACTCCACGGCGCCGATGTAGTTGCGCGGCGGGAGCACCCGCAACGCCTCCATGTCCTCGCGGAACAGCTCGGTCTCACGCAGGGCGAGCTCTTCCCAGGCGACACCCACCTTGGTGGCCCGCTCCAACAGCGGGTCGTCGACGTCGGTGACGTTCTGCACGTAGTGCACGTCATGACCGGCCGCTCGCCAGGCCCGGTTGAGCAGGTCGAACGCGACGTAGGTCGCGGCGTGGCCCATGTGCGTGGCGTCGTACGGCGTGATGCCGCAGACGTAGAGCCGGGCGACGTCGTCCGGCGTGGTGGCAACGAGACCACCGGAGCTGGTGTCATGGACGGAGACCTGCGGGCCCCGAACGGGGAGGGAGGGAACCTGCGGGGCTGACCACGTCTGCATGGCCGCAGCCTAACGAACTCTTCTAGAAGGCCGGCCACGGGATGGCGGGCCACTCCCCGGACGGCTCAGGCATCACACCCGTCGCCAGCAACGCGTCGCACCGCCCGACGAAGGCTGCCAGCTCGCGCGGGGTGATCAGGTCACCGAGTCGCTTCAGGAGGTCGTCGTCCCCGGCCACCCGGCGTACGACGACCGCCTCGTCGTCGCTGACCGGCGTACCGAGCCACCCCCACAGGACGCTGCGCAGCTTGTTCTCGACGTGGAAGGAGACTCCGTGGTCGACGCCGTAGCGGTGGCCATCGGTCATCGCCAGCACGTGGCCTCCCTTGCGGTCGCCGTTGTTGACCAGCACGTCGAAGATCGCCATCCGTCGCAACGGGGGTGAGTCCTCGTGCACCAGTGCCACCGGCTCGTCGTCGGGGCCGATCGCGTCGAACACGTGCAGGTAGCCCTCGGGCAGCTCGCCCTCGGGCACGACGTCGACGGGAGCCTGGTCGACATCGGGTTCGGCCCAGGCCTGCACCATGCCGGGGCCGTGCGGGCCCTCGCGCAGCACGGTGGTCGGCACCACGTTCCACCCGAGCGCCTGCGAGACGGCGTACGCCGCGACCTCACGCTGGGCCAGCGTGCCGTCGGGAAAGTCCCACAGGGGACGCTCACCGGCCACCGGCTTGTAGACCACCTGGGTGCCCTCGACGAGCCCGACGAAGGTGGCGTTCGAGGCCGGCATCACCCGCCCGACGATCTCGAGGTCGCCCGTCGAGATGACGGCCGGCAGGACGGGCTCGGTCACGGGTTCCTGCGGCGGAAGCCGTTGGCGCGCACACAGAGGTGACCGTCGGGATCGATCGGTCCACCGCAGAAGGGGCAACTGGGTCGACCGGCGTCGATCACCTGCGCGGCACGCTTGACGAACGCCCGCGCCGCACCTGCGGTGATCCGGACCACGAAGACCTCCTCGGGCTCGGGTTCGGTGAAGTCCTCGTCGACCTGGTCGGGGCTGACCACGGCCGCCTCGTTGAACGGGAACACCTCGACCACGATGCGCTCGACGTCGCTCTCCCACGACAGGGTCATCGTGCCGGCCCGGAACTCCTCCTCGATCGGCTGGTCGAGCGGCCCGGTGTCGTCGAGGTCGAGCGGCGCGACCGCGGGGATCACCGTCTGGGTCTCGGCGTTGGCCATCAGCTCGTCGAGCAGGTCGTCGATGCGTTCGGAGAGCACGGCCACCTGCTGCTTCTCCAAGGACACAGTGACCAGCCGGGTGCCCTGGCGTGCCTGGAGAAAGAAGGTGCGGTCACCAGGCTCTCCGACGGTTCCGGCGACGAACCTGTCGGGCGGGTCGAATTCGTGGATCACGGGAGGCATGGCCCAACCCTATTCCGGTCCGGCGCCGCCGCCGACGACCGCATCCGTGCTGGGGCGACGCTTCTTCTTCTTCGGTGCCAGCCACGCGAGGTCACCCTCGTGCGTGTTGGTGCCGAGCACGAACGGCCGCGTGCTCGAGTAGCGCACGATCGAGACGGACGCCGGGTCGACGTGCAGACGCTGGAAGAGATCGAGGTGCATGCCCAGGGCATCGGCGAGGACCGACTTGATGATGTCGCCGTGACTGACCGCCACCCACACCGCGTTCTCGCCGTGCTCGGCGGTGATCTCGGCGTCGAGCCGGCGTACGGCGGAAACCGAGCGGGCCATCATCGCGGTCAGTGACTCCCCACCGGGGAAGACCACGGCCGAGGGATGCTGTTGCACGGTGGCCCACAGCTTCTCCTTGGTGAGGTCCTTGATCGGCCGGCCGGTCCAGTCCCCGTAGTCGCACTCGATGATGCCGCGCTCGGTGCGCACGCCGGGTGACCCGGCCTGGGCCCCGGCGATGCGGCGGGCCGTCTGCCGGCACCGTTCCAACGGGCTGCTGACCACGGCCGCCAGCTGCACGGCAGCAAGCCGGGCGGCCGTTCGGTCGGCCTGGGCCGTGCCCGTCTCGTCGAGTCGTACGCCGCCCGTGCGGCCGGCCAGCACTCCGCTGGTGTTCGCCGAACTGCGCCCGTGTCGCACAAGGATCACCGTTGCCATGCCCCGGAGCGTATCCGGCGTAGCCTCACAACCGTGATCGTCGACAACGCGCTCTACCGCAACGGGGTCCGGGTGCCCCTCGAGGCCGACATTGCCGACCTCAGGTCCGTGCGCGCCCGCTGCGACGAACCCGACAGCTTCGTCTGGGTGGGGCTGCTCGACCCCAGCGCCGACGAGCTGACCGCCGTCGCGGACGTCTTCGACCTGCACCCGCTCGCGGTCGAGGACGCCGTCAACGCCCACCAACGGCCCAAGCTGGAGAAGTACGACGACTCGCTGTTCCTGGTGCTCAAGACGCTCTGGTACGTCGATGAGGAGGACGCGGTCGAGACCGGCGAGATCAACATCTTCGTCGGCTCGGACTTCGTGGTCACCGTGCGCCACGGTCAGGGTTCTGAGCTGCACGGCTCCCGCATCTACCTGGAGTCCAAGAAGGAGCTGCTGGTCCACGGGCCGACCGCCGTCGTCTACGCGGTGTGCGACCGGGTGGTCGACGCCTACGAGAGCGTCGCGGCAAGCCTCGAGGAGGACGTCGACGAGGTCGAGGCGTCGGTCTTCGCCCCCGAGCGCACCGATGACTCGCCCCGCATCTACGTCCTCAAGCGGGAGCTGGCCGAGGTGCGTCGTGCCGTCCTGCCACTACGCGATCCGATCCGCCGGGCGTCCGGTGGCACCGTCGCGGGCATGTCCCCCAACGCGGCCCCCTACTTCCGTGACGTGGGCGACCATCTCAGCCGTGTCGCGGAGACTGTCGACAACCTCGACTCGTTGCTGTCGTCGGCGTTCGAGGCCCAGCAGGCCCGGATCTCGGTCCAGCAGAACGAGGACATGCGCAAGATCTCGGCCGGGGTCGGGCTGGTCGCCGCGCCCACCCTGGTCGGCGCGATCTACGGGATGAACTTCGACCACATGCCGGAGCTGCACTGGGCCTTCGGCTACCCGTTCGCGTTGTGCCTGATGGCACTGAGCTCGCTGGCCGTCTTCGTGTTCTTCAAGAAGTCCGGCTGGCTCTGACCACTCTCGGTGGTCGAGTGCCGCCGAGGAACGAGGCGGCGTACCGAGACCTGGCCTGGTTCGGTGGTCGAGTGCCGCCGAGGAACGAGGCGGCGTATCGAGACCACATCACGAAAACTTCTTGCGAGCGAGGCTGGCCAGGTCACCCCAGCGGCCTTCGGCCAGCGCCTCGCGTTTTGCCCGGCTCCAGTTCTGAACCTGCTTCTCGCGGGCGAACGCCAAGCCCACGTTCTCGTGTTCCTCAAACCAGACGAGCTTCACCGGTAGCCGTCTTCTGGTGTAGTCAGCTCCTTTGCCGACTCGGTGTTGTTCGAGACGCTTCTCGAGGTGGCGCGTGCTTCCGACGTAGTAGGTGTTGTCTGAGCACAGGAGCATGTAAGTGAAGGCCATGAGCAAGCATCTCGCTCCCAGAATCGGAGCGCCACGCCTCGACACATGCCTGTGGACAAACGGTCTCGATACGTTCGCTGGCGCTCACTACTCGACCAACGAAACCCGGTGCTCGAGTGCCACCGAGAACCGAGGCGGCGTACCGAGACCTGCCCTGATTCGGGGGTCTCGATACGTTCGCTGGCGCTCACTACTCGACCAACGAAACCCGGTGCTCGAGTGCCACCGAGAAATGAGGCGACCTACCGAGACCACCCCACGGGGCCTCGATACATTCGCTGGCGCTCACTACTCGACCAACGGGGAACAGCCGTCAGGCGGCGATCACGCCACCGGCCAGCAGAGCGAGCACCAGCGCCCCGAGGCCGATCCGATAGATCACGAACGGCAGGTAGGACTTGGTGGAGACATAGCGCAACAACCAGGCGATCGCGGCGTACCCGACGATGAACGAGACCACCGTTGCGGTGATGGTCGGGCCCCAGCCGTAGGGGTTGTCGGTCCGGCCGATCTCCTTGAGCTCGAACAGTCCGGCCCCCACGACGGCGGGGATGGCCAGGAGGAAGGCGAACCGGGTGGCCGCCTCGCGGTCGTAGCCGAGGAACCGGCCCATCGAGATCGTCGCGCCCGACCGGGACACCCCGGGGATCAGAGCGCAGGCCTGGGCGAAGCCGAGCAGCCCGGCGTGCTTGAGGTTCATCTGCTTGATCGCGCGTTCGCCCGAGCCGATGCGGTCGGCGATGCCCAGGATCACGCCGAGCACGATCAAGGTGGTGCCGACGATCCACAGGCTGCGGAAGTCATGCTCGATGACGTTCTTGAGGGCGATGCCAAGGACGACGATCGGGACCGAGCCGACGATGACGTACCAGCCCATCCGGGCGTCGATGTGCCCGCGGTACTCCGGCTTGACCAGCGACTTGAGCCACATCGAGGCGATCCGCCAGATGTCCTTGCGGAAGTAGATCAGCACGGCCAGCTCGGTGCCGATCTGGATCACCGCGGTGAACGCGGCCCCCGGGTCCTCCCAGCCGAAGAACTCCGGGAAGATGCGGAGATGGGCACTGCTCGAGATGGGCAGGAACTCGGTCAGGCCCTGGAGCACGCCGAGGAACACGGCCTTGAGGAAGTCAAGCACGGCGCGAAGCCTACGCCGGGATGTGATGTGAACCCGCCCGGTGTCCGCTCCGGCGTGCCTCGGGGCCGGTGTGGCCCGGGGTGGCTACCGTTGCGCCCATGCAGCAACGCACCCTGGGATCGACCGGGCTCAAGGTCTCGCGGCTCGGTCTGGGCACTCTCACCTGGGGACGCGACACCGACGAGCACGAGGCCCGCGACCAGCTGATCGCCTTCATCGAGGCCGGCGGCAACTTGCTGGACACCGCAGCTGGCTACGGCGACGGCGCGTCCGAGGAGCTGATCGGCAGCCTCCTCGGCGATGTGGTCCCGCGCGACGACGTCGTTCTCGCGACCAAGGCGGGCATCTCCCGCCGTCGCGGTCAGCGCGAATCCAACGTGTCCCGCGGCCACATGATCTCCAGCCTCGACCAGTCACTGCGCCGGCTCGGCGTCGACCACGTCGACCTCTGGCAGGTGCACACGTGGGTCGACGGCACGCCGCTCGAAGAGACCTTGGGCGCACTCGACTACGCCGTGACCACCGGTCGGGCGGCGTACGTCGGAGTCTCCAACTACAACGGCTGGCAGACCGCGCAGGCCGCGACCTGGCAGCGCGCCGTGCCCGGGCGGGCCACCCTGGCCTCCACCCAGGTCGAATACTCGCTGCTGAACCGCACGATCGAGCACGAGGTGCTCGACGCGGCCCGTGCCCTCGGGCTCGGCGTACTCCCCTGGTCCCCCCTGGGTCGCGGCGTGCTCACCGGCAAGTACCGCCACGGCACCCCGGCCGACTCTCGAGCCGCCTCCGCCCACTTCGCCAACTTCGTCGGCAACTACCTGGGCGAACAGTCGCAGCGCATCGTCGAGGCCGTGGTCCGCGCCGGCGAGGGCCTGGACTGGTCGCCGCTCGAGGTCGCCCTGGTCTGGGTCCGCGACCGGCCCGGGGTCACCGCCCCGATCGTCGGAGCACGTACGGCGGCCCAGCTCGGCGCCGCACTGGGTACTGATGAGCTGTCCCTGCCCACCGAGATCGTCGAGGCCCTCGACGACGTGTCCGGAGGAGACTGATCCATGGCGGCCACAGCACGCAAGGCGTTCCGCAGGAACGTGGAGTGGGAGTACGACAACCTCACCCTGTCGAGCGAGCTGAGCCGCAACGTGGTCACCCGACTGCTCGTCGAGCGCGCCGAGCAGGGCGGCTGGGAGCTCCGCAGCGTGCGCATCGGCGCGGACGGCGTACGCCGGGTCATCCTGCGACGCAAGATCATCCGGCAGCCGCGCCCCGAGTTCTACTACGTCTGAACCGGCTCCCGTCCAGCGGCAGGTGGGCACAGGTCAGAGCCAGTAGTTGTCGTGCGCCAGGTAGAACGCGTCGCGCTCCTCGTCGGTCATGGTGAGACCCTCGCCGAGCTTCTTCAGGGTCTCGAAGTAGGACTCGCGGGGCGCGCCGGGTGAGAAGTGCAGCAGCATCGAGGCCTTCTGCCCCGACTCGTTGCGGAAGCCGTGGACTCCCCCGGCCGGAACGTGCACGAAGTCGCCGGCGTGGGTGTCGACCCAGTCCGTGCCGTTGTAGATCTTGACCGTGCCCGAGAGGATGTAGAACGACTCGGTGATCGTCTTGTGGAAGTGCGGGTCGGGGCCGCTGACACCTTCGGCGAAGTTCCAGCGATAGAGGCCGAACAGCCCGCCGGTGCTGGCCCCGGTCGCGAGGTAGTCGACGGTGCCGCCGCTGCGGTAGGTCAGCGTGTGGTCGGCGTCGTTGGGGCGCACCGTCGCGCTGGCCTCACCGTCGCCGACGTAGATCGGGTCTGGGTAGGACATGACCCCCAGCCAAGCAGCCGAGTCAGGCGCGGTCGAGGAATTTGTCGAAGACCCGGGCCCCGAACTCGAGTGCGTCGACCGGGACCCGCTCGTCGACGCCGTGGAAGAGCGCCCCGAAGTCGAGGTCCTGCGGCAACCGGAGAGGGGCGAACCCGTAGGAGGTCATGCCGAGCTTGCGGAAGTGCTTGGCATCCGTGCCGCCCGACATGAGGTAGGGCGCGACGATGCCGTCGGGGTCCTCGGCCAGGATCGACTGGGTCATGGCATCGACGATCTGGCCGTCGTACGGCGAGTCCCAGGGCTGCTGCTTGGAGACGAACTCCCAGGTGACGTGCTCGCCGCAGAGCTCGGCGAGAGTCGCGAAGAACTCGTCCTCGAAGCCGGGCAGGAAGCGGCCGTCGATGTGGGCGGTGGCCTCGGTGGGGATGACGTTGACCTTGTAGCCAGCGTTCAGCATGGTCGGGTTGGCGGTGTTGCGAATGACCGCACCCAGCATGCGAGCCGAGCTCTCGAACTCCGAGACCAGTGCCTCCGCGTTCTCAGGGGTGGCCTCCGTGCCGGCGATGTCGGCGACGGAGGCCAGCAGCACCTCCATCGCCGGTGTCAGCCTGACCGGCCACTGGTGGGCGCCGATCCGGGCCACCGCACCGGCGAGCTCGGTGACCGCATTGTGGTGGTTGATCATCGAGCCGTGACCGGCGTTGCCGCGCGCGGTCAGCTTCATCCAGGCCATCCCCTTCTCGGCGGCCTCGATCAGGTAGATCCGCTTGCCTCGGACGGTGGTGGTGAACCCACCCACCTCACCGACCGCCTCGGTGCAGTCGGCGATCTCGTCGGCGTGGTTGTCGATGAGGAACTCGGCGCCCTTGTGCCCGCCGGCCTCTTCGTCGGCGGTGAAGCAGAGCACGATCGGCCGCGGCGGCATCGCCCCCGCACGGGCCCGCGCGCGGATCACCGAGAGCGCCATCGCGTCGAAGTCCTTCATGTCGACCGCACCACGGCCCCACACGTAGCCGTCGTGGATCTCCGCGGCGAACGGGTCGAACTGCCAGTCCTCGGCCGCCGCCGGTACGACGTCCAGGTGGCCATGCAGCAGCAGTGGCTCACCAGGGCCGTCACCCCAGCGGGCGATCAGCGACGTTCGGCCCGGCTCGGACTCGTAGAGGTTGCTCGAGATGCCGACCTCGTCGAGCAGGCCGGCCACCAGCTCGGCGGCCTTGCGCTCCCCCGGACCGTCGTCGTCCCCGTAGTTGGAGGTGTCGATCCGGATCAGGTCGCGGCAGATGTCGACCACCTCGGCGGCGGGGTCGTAGGCCGGGGTGGGAACCGTCGTCTCGTCGGATGCAGACATGCCCCCATCCTTGCATCCGTCACCAGTGGGGCCGATGTGAGTTTTCGGGACGTCTCTTGCTACAGTTCTCCAGCACTCGTCCGGGTGGCGGAATTGGCAGACGCGCTAGCTTGAGGTGCTAGTGCCCGTATTAGGGCGTGGGGGTTCAAGTCCCCCCTCGGACACTGGAAAGGCCCCGGCTCCACGGGGCCTTTTCTTCATTTCTGGGCCGCGATCCTGTCGTCGGTCGGCAGGCTGCCTCGAGGCCGTCCAGCCTCCCGTGCCCTCGCCTGCCTCGGGTGAGGTCGCGCCAGCACGACCACGGCCGCGATCACGAGAAGCCAGGGTTCAGGCACGCGCGCAGAGTGACCCAGACCGTCGTCCGCAAGCAGCGCCAGAAGGACCACCGTCAGGCCGACCCTGAGCAGGGGAAGGACCGCTCCGCGCGCAGCCCTGGTCCTCGCCGGGTGCGGATCCTCGAAGCGTCCGACCACCGCCACGACGGCCCCTGTCGTGGCGCCGAGAAGGACGATCCAGACAGGTCGCGCGGTCCACCATTCGAGGGTGTCGGGCCTGGCATGCAGACCCACCCCTCCGAACCACAGCGACACCGCACCCAGCATCACCAACGCGGTGAGGTGCCAGAGATAGATCGTCATCATCCGGGCCTCGACGACGACGATGGTGCGCCACACCCGTGGGCGGCCGGCGAACCGGCGCAGGGCCGGTTCGGCCAGCAGCACCATGCCGGTGAGTGCACAACCCAGCATCAGGATCGTGGCGCGCGGCGGGTTGGTGTTGTTCACTCCATGGCCACTGACGCCGACCATCGACACCCCGTAGGGACCGAACCAGACGAGCGCAACAGCCGCGCCGAACCCGAGAAGAACGAGCAGGAGGGCATGGGCGGGCCGACGAAAGGTGCCGTCCCGCCACGCGTAGCCGAACTGGTGCAGGGTTCCCCACACGATCAGCAGGTTCAGCGCACCGATCGCCGTGCTGTCGAAGTGCAGGCTCAGGGCATCAACCGGGAACGCGAGAAGTCCGACGGCGAGGGTGCGCGGCCCCCATCGATCCCAGGCCCCGACGCTCATGGGTGCCACCGCCACGACGACCAGATACGTGGCGAGAAACCAGAGCGGCACCAGCGAGGTCAAGGAACCGATGCGCAGCCACTCGCCGCCAAGACCAATGTGAGGTGCCAGTGGCGCCAGCACCGCCCAGAAGACCAGCAGCGGCAGGACCGGCCGTGTGAGTCGAGTGGTCCGGCTCGCCAACCAGGTGCCGTAGCGGGAGCCCACCGCCCGCGCATGCCGCCACGACACCACGTTGGCGTAGCCACCCACCACGAAGAACAACGGAATCACCTGGAAGATCCAGGTGAGGGGGTGCGTCCAGGGGGCGATACCCAGCAAACCCGCCCGGTGCAACGTGACCTCGGTGTCGACGTACCAGCCCTGCTTGAGCCAGTGGCCGAGCACGACGGCTACCAGCGCAAGCACCCGGACCAGGTCGACGACCCGGTTGCGTTGTGCGGACGTGTGCAGCTCCAGCGCTTGCATTGCTCCTGCACGAGTCGTGCGCGACATCAACGCCACGGCCCGTGACGTGCTGTTCCGGCGATCGTCATCCGACGGCGCCCCGGTCTGGACGCTCGCCTGGCCCGGGTAAGACGGTCCAGGTGCTCATCCGTCCTCCTCGGTGGTGGGGTCCTTCATTGATCAAACCCCCTCGTTGGTGGGCCGAGACACGGCAGTTGGTCGACCCCGCACGGGACCTTCGGCCCTGCCTCGGGTACGACGCGTCGGAGAGATTTGGCGGCAGGAGGATTCAATGCAAGCTCGTCTGGACGCACGCGGCGCCGCGACCCCCGGCCTCACTCACCAGGATGCTGCGAACCGATTGGCCCGCGATGGTCTGAACGTCCTTCCCTCGGCCAACCGTCCGCACCCGCTCAGGCAGTTCCTCGCCCAGATGACCCATCTTCTGGCCGTGCTGTTGTGGGTGGCCGCCGTCCTGGCTCTGCTGGCCGGGATGCCGCCGCTGACCGTGGCGATCGTCTTCATCATCGTGCTCAACGCCGCCTTCGCCTTCTGGCAGGAGCACCGGGCTGACCGCTCGACCGACCGGCTGCGGTCCCTGCTGCCCCAGGTCGCCCAGGTCGTACGCGACGGGCTCGTCCAGTCCATCGATGCCACGGAGCTGGTCGTCGGCGACGTCGTACTGCTCACGGCGGGTGACCGGGTGGGCGCCGACATGCTCCTCGACGACGAAGCTGGCCTGACCATGGACGAGTCGATGGTGACGGGAGAGAGCGGGGCCGTTACCCACGTGGCGGGTGATCGCCTGATGGCAGGGACGTTCGTGGTTCAGGGTGAGGGTGCCGCAACCGTGGTGGCGACAGGCACGACCACCACGGTTGCCGGGATCTCCGCACTGGCCGGCTCGGCGCAACGCCCTCCCAGCCCGATGACCAGCCAGGTCGCCCACGTGGTTCGGGTGATCGCCGTGATCGCCTTCCTCACCGGCGCCGGCCTCGGGCTGACGTCCTTGACACTCGGACTCGACCGAACCAGCGCATTCCTCTTCGGTGTCGGTGTCATGGTGGCGCTCGTCCCGGAGGGCCTGCTGCCAACCGTCACGTTGTCGCTGGCTCGCGGCGCCCAGGAGATGGCTGAACGCCACGCTCTCGTACGTCGTCTCGATGCCGTCGAGACCCTGGGCGCGACCACGTTCATCTGCACGGACAAGACAGGAACCATCACCCAGAACAGGATGGCCGTGGTCGAGGTGTTGACACGGTCCGGACGGGTGACCGTGCAGGGAACAGGCTATGAGCCAGGGGCAGACATGGTGGGGACTGACCGTGCTCGCGCGGAAGTCTCCCGTATCGGAACCGCGGCCCTCCGGTGCGTGACCGGTCGGATCGAGCACGAGGGCCAAGCGTGGAAGGCCCAAGGCGATCCGATGGAGGCCGCCATCCACTGTCTCGCCCTGCGAGCCGGGGTCGAGGACGTGGTCGAGGAGCCGGAACGGCGCCCCTACACGTCGACCCGGATGCTCAGCTCCGCCTACTTCGACGGTGTGGTCTCGGTGCTGGGTGCTCCGGAGCGGGTCCTCGCCCGCTGCGTCGATGTCCCGACGGAGGCAGAGCAGATCCTTGAGCTGTTCACGTCTCAGGGCCGACGCGTTGTGGCGGTGGCGGAACGTCGCTGGTCGGCCGGGGACGGGGAGGACCAGCAGGAGAGCGGGCTGAGCTTCCTGGGGCTGCTCGCGCTCGAGGACCCAACGCGCGAGAACGTCGGGGCATCGCTCCAGGCCTGTCGTTCCGCCGGCATCCGCGTCGCAATGCTGACCGGCGACCATCCGGGGACCGCAGGTGCGATCGCCCGGGAGGTCGGCCTGATCGACGAGTCGGGATTCGTGGTCGAGGGCAAGGACCTCCCCGAGGACGACGAAGCACTGGCGCTGCTCCTGGATCGTCCCGAGGGATGCGTGGTCGCTCGGGTGACTCCTGAGGACAAGTTCAAGATCGCGCGCGCACTGCGTGGCCGCGGACACGTCGTCGCGATGACCGGGGACGGCGTCAACGACGTACCGGCGTTGCGGGAGGCTGACGTCGGAGTGGCCATGGGCGCCAGCGGCAGTGACGTCGCTCGCGAGTCCGCGGACCTGGTGCTGCTCGATGACCACTTCGGGACGATCGTGAAGGCGGTCGAGCTTGGCCGGGCCACGTTCCAGAACGTTCGACGATTCCTGACGTACCACCTCACCGACAACATCGCAGAGCTCGCTCCGTTCGCGATCTGGGCCGGCTCGGGTGGATCCTTCCCGCTCGCCATCGGTGTGCTCCAGGTTCTGGCGCTCGACATCGGCACCGACATGCTGCCCGCCCTCGCTCTGGGAGCGGAACCGCCGCGGAAGGGGATCATGCGCGGCCGGCATTCCCGCAACGTCCTCGACCGTCCCGTGCTCCTCCGAGCCTTCGGGCTGCTGGGCCCGGTGCAGGCATTCTGCTCCCTGGGCGCCTTCACCCTGATCCTGCTCGCAGGTGGCTGGGGCTGGGGTGAGGAACCGTCCGCGTCACTGCTGGCGCAGGCATCGGGCACCGCGTTCGCGGCCATCGCCTTGGGACAGATCGCCAATGCCTTGGCATGCCGGAGCACCTCACGTCCGGTGTGGCGCCTCGATCTCCTGAGCAACCGGCTGGTCCTGTGGGCCATCGCGGCCGAGCTCGTCCTGCTCGCATTGTTCTTGGGGTGGACTCCCCTGGCCGATCTGTTGGGTGGCGCATGGCCGGGCGCCACCGGGTGGTCCTACGCCGCTGCCACGGCCTGTGCAGTGATTCTCGCGGACGGAGCCAACAAGATTCTCCGAGGCCGCCTGTCGACGCGTGCACACCACACCCTTCGCGCCACCGGTTGACCTTGGTCCCGGCGGTCCGGGCAACGGGACTCTCTCCCGCTGCTGAGAAGCATCCCACTGTGGAGAACACCCGAACCCGACCTCAAGGAGCACACAACATGTCGAACCAACACACCCAGACCCCGGCCGCTCGAGAGTGGTCGGTCCGGATCTTCCTCTCCGAACACGACGGCGGCACCCATGCCGAGGCACGTCTGGACACGGGTGGGACCAGCCTGACTGGGACCGGATCGGCTCGTCTCAGTCCGGCGGACACGGACGTCCCCGAGATCGGTGATGAGCTGGCCGCCGGACGAGCCTTGTCGAGCCTGGCTGCCGTCCTCCTCCGGACGGCCGATGCCGACATCGAAGCCGTCACCGGTGATTCCGACTGGCCGCCGCGCGACACCGCCTGGGCATGAGCCCAGCCTCCGAGTGGGGGCCCGGTGCAGCCACCGGGCCCTCCACAGCGTGATCGAGGGTGCACGCCCGAGGCGTCACCGTCGACTTCCCTGTTCTGCTCGTCAGTCCGCAGCGATCGCGGCGAGGACGTTCATCCGGCTGGCACGCCGGGCGGGAACTGCAGCGGCGAGAACCCCCACGACGACGGCCATGGCCAGCAGCCCAGCAAGCTGCAGCCACGGAATTCCCAGCACGTCGACCCCCTGACTGGCCACCACGTGTTGCAGCGCGATCCCGAAGCACACCCCCGTGACCAGTCCCAGGACCGCGCCCAGGACCGCGATGACGATCGCCTCGAGCCTGATCATGGTGCGCAACTGGCGCCTCGCCAGACCGAGTGCACGCAGGAGACCGATCTCCCGGGTCCTCTCGACCGCCGACAGCGCGAGGGTGTTGGTCACGCCGAGGATCGCTATCACAACGGCGAGTGCGAGGAGTGCATAGATCAGGTAGAGCAACTGGTTGATGGCCGCTCGCTGCTGGTCGGCGTACTCGTCCTGGTCCTGCAGGTTCACCGTCGGGTCGCCGGCGAGGACGTCCTCGATGCCGGCCCGGACCGCCTGCTGGGAGACCGAACCGTCGGCGAGCACGAACAGCATCGTGTCCGCAGCATCGCCACCCGCCGCGGCCAACTGATCGAGCGACATGAGGACGTCGCCACTGACCGCGCCGGTACCGGAGTAGAGACCGCCCACGACGTACCGGCCCAGCCGATCGTTGACCTCGATGCTGAACTCGTCACCCACCGACAGGTGGTGCGTGGCAGCTGCCGAGGAGCTCATCACGACACGCGTGCCCCGCACGTCCGCCAGTGAGCCCCGATCGAGGCGTACGTCGACTACTGAACCGAAGATCGTCGGGTCCACGGCGACGACGGAGACCGCCGCATCGTCGAGCGTCGCCATCGCGGTGCGCACCACGGCCACCGATGCGACCCCTTCGACCTCCTTGATGCGCTCGCCGTAGGTTGGGGAGAATGCTTGCTGGGTCGCACTCGAGACCATCAGGTCCGCGGTCAGGGAGTCCTCGATGGCCCGGTCGGTGCTGAGCTTCGCCGACTGACCGAGCACCGCCACGAGTGACACCAGGGCGAGCCCCACCATCAGGGCGCTGGCGGTCGCCGCCGTACGTCGGCGGTTGCGCAGGGCGTTCTCGGTGGCGAGCACGCCGACCTCGCCGAACAACCGCCGATAGGCGACGCCGAAGGCGCGCACCACGGGTCGACCGATCAGGGCGGCGTTCACCGTGACCCCGAGCAGGATGGCCAGCATCCCGGCCCCGATCAGCAGGATCTCACCGCCGAGGGTCAGACCCATTCCGAGGACGGCCGCTCCCCCGACCAGCAGGACGAACCCTGTGAGTCGGAGCCATCGGGACGTGGCACCGGTCAGGGCGTCCTGCCCGGCCATGCCCTCAACGATGCTGACCCGGGCAGCCCGGCGCGCCGGAAGGTAGGCAGCCGCGGTGCTGAGCAGCGTGCCGAGGAGGAAGGAGATCAGGATCGTTCGGCTACTCAGTGGAAGGTCGGCCTGTCCGATGTCGAAGCCGACAAGGCCGAAGACTGTCTTGAGTGCCACGGCGAGCAGATAGCCGAGGCCCACACCCGCGGTAGAGCCGACCAGTCCCATCACAACCGCCTCTGCCATCACCGCCCGGTTCACCTGGCCGCGCGAGGCGCCGAGCGCACGCAGCAACGCGAGCTCGCGGGCGCGCTGAGTGATCAGGATCGAGAACGTGTTGACGATCAGGAACGCTCCGACGACCATCGACAGTCCGGCGAAGACGAGCAGGAAGATGTTGACGAACCCGAGCATCTCCTCGATGCCACTGGCCTGTTCCTCCACGACGGTGTCGCCGGTCTCGACCACGAGGTCAGCGGGTAGTGCGGTCGCGGCTGCGTCGCGCAGCTCCGACTGGGACACCCCGTCTGCCGCGGTCAGGGCGATGCTCGTGTAGACGTCGTGGCCGTCGAAGAACATGGCTTGCATCGCCTCGGTGTCGAAGATCGCCAGCGTGGCGCCGACCAGTCCGTCCTCGGAACCGAACCGGATCAGTCCGGTCAGACGTGCATGGATGATCGGTTGGTCGCCGCGGGTTGCCAGGGTGACCTCGTCGCCGATCCGATAGCCGCCCTTTTCGGCGGTGTCGACGTCGAGAAGGAGTTCGTGTGCACCCTGGGGCAGGTCGCCGTCGACCAGGTTCAGGATCCGGTTCCCCGAGATCGCGACCGTGTCGTTGAAGTTGAACGCGAATGCAGGCGGCCCATTGCCACCCACCAGCTCTCCCGACTTGCTGATCACGAAGACGCCCTGCGCTTCGACATTTCCGTCGGCTGCCGCCACCTGCGGCAACGTGCTCAGGGTGTCCACGACAGATGCGGGCAGGGTCTCGGGGGACACCACACCAGAGTCGTTGATCACGTCCTCGTACCCATCGGGGGTCACCAGCGCCTCGGCGGTCGAGCCGGTCACGATGCCGTCGAAGGCCCGTCCCATGGAGTCCGTGAAGATGAAGGACCCGGCAACGAAGGCAACGCCCAGGACCACAGCGAGTGCGCTGAGCAGCATGCGGACCTTGCGTGCGGCAACGTTGTGCAGAATCACGCGGAGCATGTCAGCTGCCGATCCCGGTGGCGCCGGACGCCGCCGAGCTGAGGTGCTTCATCCGCTCCAGCACGGCGTCCGCCGTCGGCTCCCGCAGGTCGCCGACCACCTTCCCGTCCGCCAGGAAGATCACCCGGTCGGTGTAGGCGGCGGCAACCGGATCGTGTGTGACCATCACGATGGTCTGCCCGTGCTCGTCCACGCTGCGTCGGAGGAACGACAGGAGCTCCGCACCGGCGCGAGAGTCGAGATTGCCCGTGGGTTCGTCGGCGAACACAATGGCCGGCTTGGAGACCAGTGCGCGTGCGGCGGCTGCCCGCTGCTGCTGACCCCCGGAAAGCTCGTGTGGGCGATGCTCGAGTCGATCCCGCATCCCTACGGCGTCGACGACTTCGTCGAACCAGGCGGGGTCGGGCCGCCTGCCCGCAATCGCCAGGGGCAGCACGATGTTCTCCCGTGCGGAGAGGGTGGGAATCAGGTTGTAGGACTGAAAGACGAAGCCGAGTTTGTCGCGCCGCAGTCGCGTGAGCTTCCGATCGTTGAGACCGGACAGTTCCGTGTCGCCGACGTACACACGTCCCGAGCTGGCAGTGTCCAGCGCCGCCATGCAGTGCAGCAGCGTCGACTTGCCCGAGCCCGAAGGCCCCATGACTGCTGTGAACTCACCCGTGACGAACTCCAGGGAGACGCCGTCCAGCGCCGCGAGCGCGGCGTCGCCCGTTCCGTAGACCTTGCGCAGATCCACGGTGCGTGCGGCCACCTGTCGAGCGGGCTCCGCGCGGCGGGCTGTTGCAGCAAGCAGGTCTGTCATGGTTCCCCATCTCGGTCGAACGGTTGCACCCGGCCACGGCGCCGAGGCTCGGTCCCGAGCCTTCCGTTCGGACCACTCTCCGGGCAGAGACAGAGGTCCCGTGAGCCCGGGACTTTGGTGCACCAGCACCGCCATCCACGGGACGCGTCCGCAGCTGCCGGGGTTCACCCGGCGATCGTCACGTGACCTGTGACCTCAGGGTCTCGAGACGGCCCCGGTACTCGTCGACGTCGATTTCTCCCCGGGCCAATCGCTCCGCGAGGATCTTCTCCGCACTCGTCGTGACGCTGTGGGGCGGCGACGCGGCATGGCCACCCGGCGCCGTCGCTGACGTCCCCGAGGAGCGGACGACCCAGACGGCTGTCACCGCGACAAGTGCCCAGATACCCAGCATGGCGAGCATCATGACGATGCCCCAACCATTGTCCATGTGTCCGTCGTTCCAGTACCGCATGTCCGCCACCTCACTCCTTCATCAGGTCCGCGCGATCGCTGATGCGTCCGCTCACCCGACAGTCTTCTCTCGACCGGGCGCCCCTCCCTAGGGCCCAAGGTCAACCCGCAGCGGGCACTTTCGTCTTGCCCCCTCCCCGAGGCGACCGCCGCCGGTCACAAGAACCGCGCGACCACCTTCACCACGTGGCCAGGGCATCGAGCGAGGCGGCCAGCCGTGCCCGGGCGTCAGCGGACAACTCATGTCGCACTCCGTTCCTGAGCATCAGTAGAAGGGAGGCACCAGGTCGACGCTGCGCGGCATCGCCGTGCGGGTGTGCTTCGCGTTCTCGACCAGGACCACTGGTACCTCACTCGCTCGGAGCACGGTGCGCACCAGGGGCCCGAGGTGCGAACCGATGGGAAGGTAGGGGTGGCGCCGTCCCATGACCACGAGATCGCTCTCCCGGGACGCGTCGAGCAGGGCGCGACCCACAGACGCGTGCCGCACCTGCAACTCGACTCGTACATCGGGGTGACGTGCCTGGAGCTCCTCCAGATGTGGGGCGAATTCGGCACGCAGGCGCCTGTCCCAGTCCGCGCGCGCGTCATCCCCCACGACAACGTCGTCGTACCCGTTCGACAACCACCACGCGTGCACGACTCGCAGCTCGTCCTGACGGCGGTCTGCGAGTGCGAAGGCAGTGCGCAGAACACGCTCCGCGCCGGCTGGATCGTTCACGGCCACGGTGGTCCGGTGGTGCTGCTCCTGCGTCGACCTCCACGACTCTGGGACCGAGACCACGGGCGCATCTGCTCTCGAGGCGACTCCTTGTGTCGTCGACATGCTGGTGAAGCGGTGCAGGCCGGTGAGGTGGCGGTGCTGGAGGACGACCAGCCGGGCTCCGTCGGAGCGCGCGATGATGTCGTGGACGACACCGCGGCTGTCCTCCACCAGTTCCTGGGTGACCGCGGCACCTTCGCCCACCAGCTCGAGAACAGCGCTCTTGGCTCGATCGAGGATCAGCTCGCCGAACGCCCGGGCAGCCCCTCGAGCCTCGTCGAAGGAGGCCGGCAGGTCGGGCGGCATCCGCATCACGTGCACCAGGTGCAGTTCGCTGTGGGTGCTCACGGCCTCTTGGGCCGCGAACTGCAGCAACGCCGTCGAGTCGTCGCCCGCCACAGCGGCGACGATGCGGTTCGGGGTCTCGTTCATGTCCACTCCCTCTGATCGGTCCCCTCCAGCCTTCTCCACGCTCGCACCAGCGCGCAGAGACCAAAGACCCGATCCCCCGGGACCTTCGCTGCCGAGCCCCGTCGTTCAACGCGTTGCGGGGCGCTCCCCCATCGACCAGTCCCGAACGGCCGGCATGTCCTCGAGGTGTTCGACCACGTAGGCCTCGTGGATGACCAGCTGCTCCTCACACCAACGCTTGAGCTCGGTCGCACCCCGCGGCGTACGCCGCGCGTTGTTGATCGCGTCCATCACCAGGTGATAGCGCGATGCCCGGTTGCGCACCACCATGTCGAACGGCGTGGTCGTGGTGCCCTCCTCGATGAAACCGCGCACATGGAAGCGGTCTGCCTCGGGTCGCCCGTGCACGAGCTGGTGGATCGCGCCGGGGTACCCGTGGAAGGCGAAGACCACGTCGACCCGGTCGGTGAACAGCTCCCGAAACAACGTGTCGCCCATACCGTGCGGATGGTCCTCCTTGCGGGACAGGGCCATCAGGTCGACCACGTTGACCACGCGCACCTTCAGCTGCGGCAGGTGCTCACGCAGCAGCGCAGCTGCGGCGACCGTCTCCATCGTCACCACGTCGCCGGCGCAGGCGAGCACCACGTCGGGGTCGGTGCTGCCGTCGTCCGAGCCCGCCCACTCCCAGATCCCGCCGCCCCGGGCGCAGTGCTCCACGGCATCATCGATCGAGAGCCACTGCAGCTGCGGCTGCTTGTCGATCACGATCAGGTTCACGTAGGCCCGCGACCTCAGGGCGTGATCGGCCACGGACAGCAGGCAGTTCGCATCCGGCGGGAAGTAGACCCGTGACACCGAGCCGCGCTGGGTGATGACGTTCTGGATCAGGCCGGGACCCTGGTGGGAGAAGCCGTTGTGGTCATTGCGCCAGGCAGTCGAGGTCAACAGGATGTTCAGACTGGGCGGCGGGGTGCGCCACTCCAGGGATGCGGCCTCCTCCAGCCACTTGCTGTGCTGAATCGTCTGCGACGCGCTCACCATGGCGAAGGCCTCATAGCTCGCGAACATGCCGTGCCGGCCGGTGAGGGTGTAGCCCTCCAGCCAGCCGTGGCAGTTGTGCTCGCTGAGCACCTCCATGACCCGCCCGTCACGCGAGAGCGACACGTCCCCGGGCTGCACGGACTCGGCCCAGGCACGGTCGGAGACCTCGAAGACGGCGCCGAGCCTGTTCGAGTTGGTCTCGTCGGGACAGAACAGCCTGAAGTCGCGGGGGTTGCGTCGATAGATCTCTGCGAGCATCGCGCCGAGCGCTCGCGTCGACTCCGCGCGACTGGTCGCCGGTGTCGCCACCTCCAGGGCGAAGTCACGGAAGTCAGGGATCGCCAGGTCGCCCGAGCCACTGCCGGCGTTGGCGGCCGGATGCGCACTCATCCGCATCGCGCCCTCCGGGTTGGCGGCGAGGACGCCCGCGGTCGGCCCACCGGCCGCATCGAACAGTTCCTCGGGCCGGTAGGAGCGCAGCCACGTCTCGAGCATCGCCAGGTGCTCCGGGTTGTCACGCACTCCCGACAGGGGCACCTGGTGCGCACGCCAGGTGCCGGCGACCTGGACACCGTCGACGGTGTCCGGCCCGGTCCAGCCCTTGGGGCTGCGCAGCACGATCATCGGCCACCTCGGCCGCCGGCCGTTCCAGTCACCGCCGGAGGCCTCCTGCTGGATCTGCCTGATTCGTGAGTACGCCGTGGCCAGCGCCTCGGCCACGCGATGGTGCATGCCCGGGAGATCGTCTCCGGACACCTCGATCACGTCGTACCCGTGACCCTCGAACAGGCTGCGCACCTCGGCGGGGTGCTTGCGAGCCAGCACGGTGGGGCCGGAGATCTTCGCACCGTTGAGGTGGAGGACAGGCAGCACTGCCCCGTCGCGCGCGGGATTGAGGAAGGAGATGCCCTTCCACGACCCCTCGAGGGGCCCGGTCTCTGCCTCGCCGTCACCCACGACGGCCAGGGCGATGAGATCAGGGTTGTCCATCACGGCGCCGAACGCGTGCATCAGCACGTAGCCGAGCTCGCCGCCCTCGTGGATGGACCCCGGGGTGGTCACGGAGACGTGGCTCGGGATGCCGCCCGGCGCGCTGAACTGGCGGAACAGCCGACGCAGCCCCTCAGCGTCGCGGCTGACCTGGGGGTACACCTCGCTGTAGGTGCCTTCGAGGTAGCCCGCGGCCACCAGGGCCGGACCACCGTGACCGGGCCCGGCCAGGTAGATCATCTGCTGGCCGGTGAGCCGGATCAGGCGGGAGGCGTGCGCGTAGAGCAGCGACAGCCCGGGGCTCGTGCCCCAGTGACCCAGGAGACGGGGCTTGATGTGCTCGGGGCGCAGCGGCTCGCGCAGGAGCGGATTGCCCTGCAGGTAGATCTGGCCGATGGTCAGGTAGTTGTTGGCGCGCCACCAGGCGTCGATCGCGGCCAGGTCGAGCTCGGAGAGCCGAGCAAGGTCCGTTGCGCCGGCTCCAACCGGTGTCGGGTCACCCAACGTCATCCAGTCCTCCTCCGTGAGCGTGCGTCACCAGGTCCCACCCTGCGCCGCCGAGGGTGACGACCGCAACAGGGAAGCGAGCGCGTCCATCAAGTTCGCGATCGGCTCGCCCCCCCTCGGCCTCCACAGTGCTCGCTCATGACGTCGACGCTATCGGGAGGCGCGCGTCGCCCACCCGGGTCCAAGGTCCCGTCCGCAACACAGTTCGTGGGACCACCGGCCCTGTCGACAGCCGTCCACGTGCGACGAGGGTGGGCCAGAGGCGCACGTGGCCGATGCTGACTCACTCGAGCCGGACGCCACGAACCGCCCATGAAGAGAGGGGCTCGCCATGAAGGCAGCCGTCGTCACCGCATTCTCCGAATCACTTGAGATTGTCGAGCGGGAGATCCCTGTCCCTGCGACGGGTCAGGTCTTGGTGCGCCTGGAGACCTGCGGACTGTGCCACACCGACATCCACGCTGCCAGAGGCGACTGGCCCATTCGGCCGGTGCTCCCCTTCGTGCCGGGCCACGAGGGCGTCGGTATCGTCGAACGGCTCGGCGAAGGCGTCACCAGCCGACGGGTCGGCGAGCGCGTCGCCATTGCCTGGCTCGGATCCGCGTGCGGTGCCTGTCGCTACTGCATCGACGGCCGCGAGCCCCTGTGCGAGAAGCAGGAGAACAGCGGCTACTCCATCGACGGCGCGTTCGCCGAGTACGCCGTGGCCGACGCCACGTACGTCGTGCCAGTGCCCGACGGCATCACCTCCGTCGATGCCTCTCCCCTCAGCTGTGCCGGGGTGACGACGTACAAGGCTCTGAGGGTCGCCCAGATCGTCCCCACCGAGCGCGTGGGTGTCTTCGGCATCGGGGGGCTTGGACACCTGGCAGTCCAATACGCCGCCATCATGGGCGGCTCGGTCGTCGCCATCGACATCTCGGATGACAAGCTCGAGCTCGCCCAGGAGCTCGGAGCCGAGCACGTCGTCAACGCCAGCCGGACTGACCCGGTGGCTGCACTCACTGCACTCGGCAGCCTCGACGTGGCCGTGGTGCTGGCAGCGTCACCCCACGTCTTCGAGCAGGCGTTCGCGTCCCTGCGCCGTGGTGGGCGACTCATCTGCGTGGCGCTCCCGGGTGATGCTGCCTCGATGGACATCCCCATCTTCGAGACGGTGCTCAAGGGGATCTCGATCATCGGGTCGATCGTGGGCACGCGTCAGGATCTCACCGAGGTCTTCGCTCTCCATGCCGCAGGGCGCACCCGTGTGGTCACGGAAACGCGCGCCATCGACGATGTCAACGACGCCATCGCCGAGGTCCTCTCCGGCACGGTCAGTGCTCGTCTGGTCTTCGAATACGCGCCAGTGCCCGCTGAGCTTCCCGCCAAGCTCTGACGGTGCGTGACCCGTTGGCGCCGTCCTACGTCGATCTGCTCTGGCTCCCACTCGGCGCTGGCGAATCCTCTGGCCTCGTGCGCCGGAGTGGGCGCCTGTACGAGACGGTCTCGGCACGGCACCATCATCGCCAGAGCCGCGCGCTCTATCACTCTGCCCTCGAGGTCCTTGTCGTCGGAACTCGATACGTGATCGAAATGACTCCACGGTGGGGGCTGCCTCCGGGGAACCGCGGCGTGGTCGCCGTCGGTCCCGTGGGACTCCAGGTCCTCGGCCGCTCGCCTCTCTTCCGCTACGAGGTCCACCGCTGGCGTGACGGCGTCATCCCGGATCTGACGGATGCCGTCGGAGGCGCTCAGCGACTCAGCAGCGACGAGCAGCACGCCCGGCGTTTGCTGGACCTCGTGCCGGACTTCCCTGCCCGCACCTGGGGCAGGGACGAGCAGGCAACGGGTGACATGTGGAACTCCAACTCCCTCACGTCCTGGCTTCTCGCCCGCAGCGGCCACGGTGTTGACTCCGTTGCGCCTCCCGGCCACGGCCGCGCGCCAGGATGGGCGGCCGGACTCGTCGTGGCTGCCAGGCAGAAGACGTCCTAGTGAGCATGCATCCAGCATCACGTCGATCCGAGCCGGACTTCAGCGGCAGAAGGCCGCATCGTATGTGTAGGTCAGACGGCCCGGTTTGAAGCAGTCCCTCGCGCCGCTCAGGACGTCCGCGAGGGCACGACCGCAACCATGCAGTCGGCGAACTCGACGAGCGCACGTGTCGGGCTGCCCGTCAGAACGTCGAGCGGTACGCCGTCCGGGTGGGCACCCACCACGACCATGCCCATGCCCTTGGCTGCCCGAATGAGGCAGTCCTCAACCAGACCGCGGCGCAACTGCACGCTGACCTCGACATCCGGGAACTTCTCCGACATCCCGGCGATCGTCTCGGCCACCAACCGGTACTCGTTCTCGTTGCCTGGTTCATCAGGTCCGATCAAGCTGAAACCCATGGGCCCGTGCGGGTCCCAGAAGCCGTGCATCACCGTCAGCGGCAGCGACCTGAGGGACGCCTGAAGATACGCGAACTCCAGCGGAGCGAGGTTGCGCTCGTGTCCACCGATGCCCACCACGATGCCGTTTCCCTCCGTGTCCGGCTTCTGAGGTCGCAGGATCACGACCGGGCATCCCGCATTCCGGGAGACCGCAAGGCTGACTGACCCGAGCTGCAGACTCGTCATCGGACCGCGTCCGTGTGATCCGAGCACGAGCATCGAGGCCCGCTTCGACGCCTCGTTCAGGACCTGGCGCGGGTCACCGATGACGAGCGCCTCCACGACATCGAGGTCAGGCGCTCTGGCGGTCACGATGTGATGCACGTGTGTCAGCAACGTCTGGGCCTCGCTCGTGACCGCATTGACCACGAGGTGGCGGTCCACTCCGTAGGGGCTGAGTCCGTCCCACCCCCGGACGTTGGCGCCGTGGAGCAGCGTCAACGGCCGCTTTTCGAGCTGTGCCTGGGCGATGGCCCAGTTGAGCGCCCGCTCGCTGTGCGTGGAGCCGTCGATTCCGACGACGATCGTGCCTGCGGGAAGTTGAGCAGCGGTGGTCATGCAACCAGACTCTGCCAGTCCACACGGCCCTGACAGCGGCCGATTGCCCGACCTCGGGGGCCGAATGACCCTTGTCCGACTACTCGTCCTCGGTGAGCTTGGATCTGTCGTCGGCAGCTGAGCTCCGATCACCTTTCGAGTCCAAGCGGTCGAGCGCCGCCGCGCGACGTGCGCTCACGGTTGCTTCGTAGTTGTCGTCCTTCAAGAACGCTCGAAGGCTGGCGGCAAGGTCACGACTGTTCGCCATCGCGTCTCGATCATCAGCCTGATCGTCTCGTTCCTGGGCGTCAGCAAGGATGCCCTGCACTGCTTCCCTTCGTTGCTCAATCACGGCCTCGCGCACATCAGTGCGGGCCTCACGTCGAGCAAGGCGAGACTCCCTCTTGTCTGCGAGCACGTCGCGCTCGTCGGCATCGCGCTCGCGCTGACGCTCCTCAGGACCAACGGCCTGGTCGAGTTCCTCGAACGGTACCTCTGGATCGTCCACAGCCGTCTCCCAACGAGCAATCGCTGTTTGGTTCCGGCCAACTCAAACCTGCCCCCACGCAGGGGCTGGGTCAGCGGATTGACACCTTGTGTCCATCAGACCACGGACATCGGGCGGAATCCAGGCCAGCCGCGCAATGCTGGAACTCCCGGACGTGTCCGCTCACGGTGGCATGTGCTCGGGGCGCAGCGGTTCGCGCAGGAACGGGTCGTCCTGCAGGTAGCACCAAGCATCGCTCGCGGCCCGGTCGAGCTCGGAGAGCCGGGCGAGGTCCGTGGGGCCGGCGGGTACCTGGGGCCGGTCACCCCACGTCATCCAGTCCCCCTCCGTGGGCACGCGTGACCAGGTCCCACCCTGCGCCACCGAGGGTGACGACCGCAACGGGGAAGATGCCCAGGTTCTCCCGGTCGATGTGCAGCGAGAGGTCCTGGAGCAGGACTTCGACGCGATCTCGGAAGTCCGGGGCTGCAGGGTCGAGGTCGGCCAACACGTCGTCGAATGCGGCATGATCTGCCTCGAGCTCGAGGACCTCCTCGACGAACTCACCCTCGTGCTTGAGGGCGGCGAAGACTCCGCGTTCCTCGCGACTCGCGTGCGGGACGAGCTGACGACCGAGCTCCGCAAGCAGGGCGCCAGCTCGCACCATCTCCCGGGCCGCCAGGCACCGCCTGATGTCCCCCGAGAGGTCAAGCATCGCGTAGTGCTCGTCCATCAGGCTCGCGATCGGCTCGATGCCTCGACATCCGCAGTGCTCACACATGTCGGTGCACTACTTGTTGATCCGGTCCCAGCCGCGGCGCGGGGTGTGGCTGCCCAACTCCTGTTCGTCACGGCTGCGGTAGACGATGTAGGGACGCGTCAGGTAGCCCACCGGTGCACTGAAGACGTGCACCAGGCGGGTGAAGGGCCACAGCGCGAAGAGTCCGAAGGCGACCAGCGCGTGCAGCTGGAACCCGAGGGGCGCATCCGCCATGAGCCCGGCATCGGGCTGGAACGCGAGGAACGAGCGGTACCAGACGGAGACTCCCTCTCGGTAGTTGTACTCCCCGCCGAGCGTGAAGATCGACCCGGCGATCGTGTTCCACATCCCGAGGAGGATCGCCACACCGAGGAACAGATACATGACCTTGTCCATCGGGGTCGTGGCCGAGAAGACCGGACCGACCGTGCGTCGCCGATAGATCAGGATGACCATGCCGACCGTCGCCATGATGCCCGCCACCAGCCCACCCCCGACCGCCACGACGTGGTAGACGTGGTCGTCGATGCCGACTGCCGCCGTCCACGATCGCGGCACGAGCAGACCGATCACGTGGCCACCGACGACCCCGAGCATGCCGAAGTGGAACAGCGGGCTGCCGATTCGCAGCAAGGTTCGCTCGTAGAGCTGGGAGGAGCGCGTCGTCCAGCCGAACTTGTCGTAGCGGTAGCGCCAGGCATGGCCGACGACGAAGACGGTCAGGCAGATGTAGGGCACCACGACCCACAGGAACGTGCTCATCGGCGAGCTCCGGGGAAGGACGGCATGGGCAGCAGGGTGGGTGACTCCTCGGGTGCGCCCGGGCTGAACGCCGGGGTGGCGAAGGGAGCGAGGCCGACCTCTTCCTCGGGCGGGCCCTCCGCGGCGAGCCGGCGTACGGCGTCCTGCTCGTCGCCCCGCAACGGCGGCAGCGTGGCGGTGATCGCATCAAGTAGATCGGCCCAGGGCTTGCGCATGTCGCGCAGCGAGATGCGCAGCAGCTCGAGCCCCGCCCGGTGGTCCAGCATCAGTCCCCGACCGAGGTCCTGGTCGCAGGTGGCGGCGTACTCGAGAACCACGGCCAGGTGGTCCGGCAGCTCGGACTCGTCGAGCACGAACCCCGAGCCGAGGTAGGTCTGCTTGAAGCGCAGCAGGGCCATCCCCCGCTTGCGCGTGTCGCCGTGGGCGAAGTAGGTGAGGAACAGGTTGCACCGGCGACGGTTGTCGAAGGTCTCCACGTAGTCCTCCTGCGCCAGCTCCAGCGGAGTCGAGCGGAGGTGAGCCACGAACCTGCGGATGGGCTCGCCGGTGGCGTCCGGCAGCTCGAGCGAGGCGGCGTGGATCAGGTCGAGCTGCTCCAGGAGAGCCTCGTCGGGGTAGCCCAGCAGCAACGACGTCGACTGCCAGACCACCGTCAGCTGCCCGGGTGACAGCGAGGAGTCCCGCCTGGACCGGCGGCTCACGAGTCCGGTCCCTTCGGCGGGAACAGCCCGGGTGGGGATCCCTTGCCGTCCCAGTTGAGCAGGTTCACCCGGGCACCCTTGTTCTCCGGCCCGGCCAGCGTGTCGGCGGTCTGCCGGTTCTGCAGCATCTCGAAGTTCTCCACCGCGATCGGCGTCGGTGTTCCGGAGCCCTCGCCGAACAGGTCGTGCTGCCCGCCGCCGTACTCACTCACAGCGCACTCCGTGCCGAGCTCCTCCAGCGAGTGCGCCTGCTCGGTGTGCGCGGAGGGGATGACGTAGCGCTCGTCGTACTTGGCGATCGCGAGGAGCCGGTACATGTCGTACATCTCCTCCTCGCTCATCCCGACCGCGGCCGGGATGGAGGGGTCCGACTCACGGCCCATGTTGATGTCGCGCATGTAGCAGCGCATCGCGGCCAGCTTCTTGAGCACGGCGTCCACCGGTGCGACGTCGCCTGCCGTGAACAGCTCGGCGAGGTACTCCACCGGGATCCGCAGTGCGTCGATCGCGGCGAACAGGTTGCCCTTGTCCTCGGCGTCCTCCCCAGTCTCCTGGACCACGTCGACCACCGGCGACAGCGGCGGGATGTACCAGACCATCGGCATGGTGCGGTATTCCGGGTGCAGCGGCAGGGCCACCCGGAAGGTGTTGATCAGCGCGTAGATCGGGGAACGCTGCGCGGCGTCGATCCAGTCGCGGGCGATGCCGGCCTTCTCGGCCTCACGCATCACCTCGGGGTCGAACGGGTCGAGGAAGACATCGCGCTGGGCCTCGTAGAGACCGTGCTCGTCCTCGGTCGAGGCGGCCTCCAGCACCTTGTCGGCGTCGTACAGCATGAGGCCGATGTAGCGCAGTCGACCGACGCAGGTCTCCGCGCAGACGGTGGGGAGGCCCACCTCGATGCGCGGGAAGCAGAACGTGCACTTCTCGGCCTTGCCGGTGCGGTGGTTGAAGTAGATCTTCTTGTAGGGGCAGCCGGAGACGCACTTGCGCCAGCCACGGCACTTGTCCTGGTCGACCAGGACGATGCCGTCCTCCTCGCGCTTGTAGATCGCACCGCTCGGACACGACGCCGCACACGACGGGTTCAGGCAGTGCTCGCAGATCCGCGGCAGGTAGAACATGAAGGTCTGCTCGAACTCGAACTTCACCTTGTCGGCGATCTTCGCGAGCATCGGGTCGCGGTGCGCGGTCTCGGTGGAGCCGCCCAGGTCGTCGTCCCAGTTGGCCGACCACGAGATCTTCATGTTCTTGCCGCTGATCAGCGACTTCGGCCGAGCGACGGGCGTGTGCTCCTGCGCCGGTGCATCGGTGAGCGTGGCGTAGTCGTAGGTCCACGGCTCGTAGTACTCGTCGATCGAGGGCAGCTTGGGGTTGGAGAAGATCGTCACGAGGCTCTTGAAGCGTCCACCGCCCTTGAGCTTCATCCGGCCGCTCTTGTTGAGCTCCCAACCGCCCTTCCACTTGTCCTGGTCCTCGTAGGTGCGCGGGTAGCCGAGCCCCGGTCGGGTCTCGACGTTGTTGAACCAGATGTATTCCGTGCCCGACCGGTTCGTCCACGCCTGCTTGCACGTCACCGAGCAGGTGTGACACCCGATGCACTTGTCGAGGTTCATCACCATCGCCATCTGCGCCATCACACGCATGTCAGTGCCCCCTCGGGGATCGAGTGACGCGAGCGCCGGCGAGCGTCGTATCGAGACCCATCAGTACGTCACGTCCTGGCTGCGCTTGCGGATGATGGTGACCTCGTCACGTTGGTTGCCGGTGGGGCCGAGATAGTTGAACGCGAACGTCAACTGCGCGTAGCCCCCGATCAGGTGGGACGGCTTCACGAGCAGCCGGGTCAGCGAGTTGTGGATGCCGCCGCGCTTGCCCGACGTCTCCGCGAGCGGTACGTCGATGAGACGGTCCTGCGCGTGGTACATGTACACCGTGCCCTCGGGCATCCGGTGCGAGACGATCGCCCGGGCGACGACGACACCGTTGCGGTTGACCGCCTCGATCCAGTCGTTGTCCTTGATGCCCACCTTCGCGGCGTCCCGGTCGCTCATCCAGATGTTCTGCCCGCCGCGAGAGAGCGACAGCATGAACAGGTTGTCCTGGTACTCCGAGTGGATCGACCACTTGTTGTGCGGGGTCAGGTAGCGCACGGTCAGGCCCTCGACCTCTCCGTTCGAACCGTCGGAGACGTTGCCGAGAGCGGGTTCCGCGAACAGCGCGGCCATGTTGAGCGGCGGACGGTAGACGGGCAGGCCCTCACCGAGCTCGGTCATCCAGTCGTGGTCGAGGTAGAAGTGCATGCGCCCGGTCAGCGTGTGCCAGGGCTTCTTGCGCTCCACGTTGATGGTGAACGGCGAGTACCGTCGCCCACCCGTCTCGGAGCCCGACCACTCCGGTGAAGTGATCACCGGCACCGGCGGGCCCTGGGTGTCGGCGAAGGTGATCTGCTTGCCCTCGTGCTCCTCGGCCAGGTCGGCCAGTCGCACCCCGGTGCGCTTCTCGAGAGTCTTGAAGCCCTGGGTGGCCAGGTGGCCGTTGGTGGTGCCCGACATCGCGAGGATCGCCTCGCAGACGTTGACGTCCTTCTTCAGCGAGGGCCGACCGTCCGCGACGCCGCCTCGAACGGCGCCGTTCTTGGCCCGCAGGTAGTCGACCTGTTTGCCCAGCTCGAAGGTGACTCCCTTGGTGGTCGCGCCGAGGGTGTCGACCAGCGGCCCGAGCGCGTTCATCTTCTCGGCGACGGCGCCGTAGTCACGTTCGACCTCGACCAGCTTGGGCATCGTGACGCCCGGGATCGGCTCGCACTCGCCCTTCTTCCAGTCGCGGACCACGCCGTGCGGGTTCGCCATCGCGTCGGGGGTGTCGTGCGTCAACGGCACCGCGACGACGTCCTTGCGGACCCCGAGGTGGGTGGTGGCCAGCTCGCTGAACTTCTCGGCGATGGTCTGCCACGCGTCCCAGTCGGTGCGGGTCTGCCACGGTGGTGCGATCGCCGGGTTGAAGGAGTGCACGAACGGGTGCATGTCGGTGGTGTTGAGGTCGTGCTTCTCGTACCAGGTGGCCGCCGGCAGCACGACGTCTGAGAAGATCGTCGTGCTGGTCTGCCGGAAGTCGATGGTCATCAACAGGTCGAGCTTGCCCTCGGGTGCCTCGTCGCGCCACGTCACGTCGACGGGGCGTTGGCCCTCGGGTGTCTCGGTGGCGCGCACCGACGAGTCGGTGCCGAGCAGGTGCTTGAGGAAGTACTCGTTGCCCTTGCCCGACGAGCCGAGCAGGTTGGCCCGCCAGATGGAGAGAATGCGCGGGTAGTTCTGCGGCGCATCGGGATCTTCGCCGGCGAAGTCGAGCTCGCCCGCCTTGAGCTGCTCCACGATGTACTCGCCCACGGGCTTCCCCGCGGTGGCCGCGTCGTCGCTCAGGTCGAGCGGGTTGCGGTCGAACGTGGGGTACGACGGCATCCACCCCATGCGTGCGCTCTGCGCGATCACGTCGGCCGTGGACTTGCCAGCCAGCTGGCCGGTGCCCGTGGTGGCTGAGAGGGTGTCGGCGCCGAACTGGTCATAGCGGAACTGGTTGGTGTGGAGGTACCAGTACGCCGTCTGGATCATGTTGCGCGGAGGCCGGTTCCAGTCGAGCGCATTGGCGATCTGGGTGTAGCCGGTGATCGGCCGCACCTTCTCCTGCCCGACGTAGTGGGCCCAGCCTCCGCCGTTGACGCCCTGGCAGCCGGTCAGGTTGGTCAAGGTGAGGAACGCGCGGTAGATCGTGTCGGAGTGGAACCAATGGTTGGTGCCGGCCCCCATCACGATCATCGAGCGCCCCTTGGACTCCTCGGCATTCGCGGCGAACTCGCGGCCGATCCGGGCCGCGGTCGCAGCCGGGACGCCGGTGATCTTCTCCTGCCACGCGGGCGTGTACGGCGACTCCGGGTCGTCGTAGTCGCTGGCCCACTCCCCCGGCAATCCGTCGCGGCCGACGCCGTACTGCGCGAGCAGCAGGTCGAAGACCGTGGTGACGAGGTGACCGTCGATGCGGCGCACCGGAACACCCCGGGGCAGGTCGGCAGCCGCACCGTCGGGGGTGTCGAAGCGTGGGAACCGGACGAGCACGGTCTCTTCGGCCCCGTCGAGCAGTGAGAGCTTCGGGTCAGTCTCGCCGAGTTCGAGGTTCCACTTGCCGACCCCGGCGTCGCCGTAGCGATGGCCGAGCGAGCCGTTCGGCACGACCGGCTCGCCGGTGCGTGCGTCGATGAGGACGGTCTTGAAGGCGGCGTTCTCCTCCGCCGGATCGGTCGAGGCGAGGTCGGAGGCGGTCAGGAACTTGCCCGCGGTGAACTGGCCATCGGCGGCTTCGTCGAGCCTCACCAAGTAGGGCAGGTCGGTGTAGGCCTTGACGTAGTCGGTGAAGTACGGCGTCTGGCGGTCGACGAAGAACTCCTTGAGCACGACGTGGCCCATCGCCATCGCCAGCGCGGCATCGGTGCCCGGCCTCGCGGGCAGCCACTCGTCGGCGAACTTCACGTTGTCGGCGTAGTCGGGCGCGACCGCGACGACCTTCTGACCCCGGTAGCGGGCCTCGACCATCCAGTGCGCGTCCGGGGTGCGGGTGACCGGAAGGTTCGAGCCCCACATGATCAGGTAGCCGGCGTTCCACCAGTCGCCCGACTCCGGGACGTCGGTCTGGTCGCCGAACACCTGGGGTGAGGCGACCGGCAGGTCGGCGTACCAGTCGTAGAAGCTCAGCATCGAGCCGCCGATGAGGTTCACGAACCGGGCACCGGAGGCGTGGGAGACCATCGACATGGCGGGGATCGGCGAGAACCCGGCGACCCGGTCGGGGCCGTACTTCTTGATCGTGTGCACGTGCGCAGCCGCGACGATCTCGCTGGCCTCTTCCCACGTGGCACGGACCAGGCCGCCCTTGCCGCGGGCCGACTTGTAGGCCTTGGCCCGGAGCGGGTTCTCGACGATGTGCGCCCAGGCCTTGACCGGGTCACCGTCGTGCTGGGCCTTGGCCTCGCGAAACATCTGGAGCAGGACACCCCGCACGTAGGGGTAGCGCACCCGGGTCGGCGAGTAGGTGTACCAGGAGAACGCCGCGCCACGGGGGCAGCCGCGGGGTTCGTACTCCGGGGAGTCCGGGCCCACCGACGGGTAGTCGGTCTGCTGGGTCTCCCAGGTGATGATGCCGTCCTTGACGTAGACCTTCCACGAGCAGGAGCCCGTGCAGTTCACGCCGTGCGTGGAGCGGACCACCTTGTCGTGGCTCCACCGGTCGCGGTAGAAGTCGTCGGCATCGCGTCCACCGGTCTTGTGCAGGGAACGCAGGTCTTCGGAGACCTTGTCCCTCGTGAAGTAGCGGCGAGTGCGCACCAGCGCTTCGCTCAGCCCACCGTCCATTCCGACTGCGTTCCCGTTGCGCTGGGTCTGGCTCTTGGCTTCATGGCTCACGCGACATTGCCTCAGGTCTTCTGCGGGTGTGTGCTTCGGACCGTTCATCTCGGACCATACTCGCTTGGCCTGAAGACGTCAGGTCATGCATCGGCGGACTGGTGGGTTCGTGCGGTGCGGGCGACCACGGTGATCGTGAGTGCCAGCGCCAGGGCGGCAGTCACTGACAGCATCCACAGGCCGATGGCGTAGGAGTCGGTGCGGCCGTAGATGTAGCCCATGATCAGTGGCGGCAGGAACCCGCCCAGCCCGCCAGCCGCGCCGACCATTCCGGTCACACCGCCGACCCGTGACTGCTCGGTCACTCGTGCGACCAGTGCGAAGGTCGCGCCGCTCCCGGCTCCGAGAGCTGCAGCCATGGCCAGGAACGAGAAGGTTCCCACGTGTTCCAGGATCGGCTGCGTGGCCGTGATGCCAGCCCCGACCACCACGATGCCGTAGCCGGTGGCGAGCACCGGGATCGCGCCGAACCGGTCCGAGAGCCAGCCGCCAACTGGTCGCATGATGACCGCGACGACGACGAATCCGGCCATCCGGTTCGCGGCGTCGGCAGGGGTCAGCTCGTAGGCGACCTTGAGGTACGACGGCAGGTAGACCGAGAACGCGACGTAGCCGCCGAAGGCCACCGCGTAGAGCAGGCTGGCCTGCCAGGTGATCGGGAGACGTGCGGTCGCGGTCAGCCGTTGCACCAGTGGTGTGGTGGGGACGGTGCGTCCCGGCGCATCGCGCAGCACCAGCCACGCCGCGGCTGCGTAGACCGCGAGTACGACGGCCATGATCAGGAACGGTGCCCGCTCACCGACGTTGGTGTAGAGCTTCACCGTGGTCAGCGCACTGATCGCGGTGCCGCCCATTCCGGCGCCGAAGATGCCGACAGCCAGGCCGCGTCGCTCCGGCGGGAACCAGGCGTTGACGAACGGCACACCGACCGCGAACGCAGTGCCGCCGATCCCGAGGAAGAAGCCACCGAAGAGCAGGGCGGCGTACGACGTCTGCGCGAAGAAGCCGATGAACAGGACCGGCACGATGGTCGCTGCCGACACCAGCGGGAACATGACCCGTCCGCCGAAGCGGTCTGTCAGCGCGCCGACGACGATCCTTCCCAGCGACCCGACGACGACGGGCACTGCGACCAGCAGTGCCACGTCGGACTCGGTCAGCGCCCCCAGGGTCCCCTTGTCGCGGAACAACGGGCCGAGGGGGCTCAGGAGCGCCCATGCCCAGAAGTTGACCGCGAAGCCGAGAGTGGCCATCGCCAGCATCAGCCCAGGGGAACCGGCGGTGCCTCGCGTCGTCTTGTCGACGGTGGTCATGACCGTGACGCTACTCGTTGTTGGTGTCTGCACGCATCCACCTTGGCAAGGAAGTCCGAGTTGCGACCGGGCCGAAGGTCCCTTCTCCGTGGGGCCAACGAATCGGCACCGTCAGACAACCAGCAGCACCACGCAGAGCGTGACCGCGACGACCACGAGAATCTGCATCGCCGCGAGCGGCCGGGACACGACGTGGCCGCCCAGGACTGTTCGGTCGCGAGAGAGTCGGGCCATCAGCACCAGGAGTGGAACAATCAGGACCGCGTTGAGCATCTGGGTCCACACCAGGACCGGCACGAGTGGCAGGGCAGGAATCAGCACGATCCCGGCGGCGACCGTCGTGACGGCGATGTTGCTCAGGTAGAACAGGCGCGCCTCGGAGAAGGAGCGGTCCAGGGCGGCTTCGGAACCCGTGAAGTCGCAGACGGAGTAAGCGGTGGACAGCGGAAGGATGGCAGAGGCCAACAGCGCCGCCCCGATCAGCCCGACCGCCAGACACAGCCCGGCGAGGTTGCCCGCAACGGGCGCAAGGGCGGCAGCGGCGTCGTCGGCGGTCTGGATGCTGACGTCTGACTCGTGCAGGGTCGCCGCACAGGAGACCACGACGAAGAAGCCGATGATGCCGGTGAGCGCCGCACCGAGCACGACGTCCAGGCGCTCGTATCGAAGGTCCTTGACGGTCAGCCTCTTGTCGACTGCGTAGGACTGGATGAAGCTCACACCCCAAGGTGCCAGCGTGGTGCCCACCGTCGCGGCCACGATCAGTGTGTCGTCGTGGCGGAGGCTCATCCGTGGAGTCACCAGGCCAGTGAAGGCGGCGGACCAGTCCGGTTGGGCGAGTATGCCGGCGCCCAGGTAGGCGAGGAAGACGGCGGCCAACGCCATCAACACGTGTTCGACGCGATGAAAGCTTCCCGCGAGCACCAGCCACGACACAGCCACGGCAGCCACCGGCACGGCGACGTAGCGGCTGACACCCAGGAGTTCCCCACCGGCGGCGATCCCGGCGAACTCCGCGGTCGCCGTACCCAGGTTCGCGGCAACCAGCGCCACCAGCGCAGCCGCGCCGATGCCGACCCCGTAGCGGTGTCGAATCAGACCGATCAGCCCCTGGCCGGTGACGACACCCAGTCGCGCCCCGAGGTCGTGGAAGACCATCAGGGCCACGGTGGAGAGCAACAGCACCCACAACAACCTGTAACCGTGGTCGGCACCCAGCACGGAGTACGTCGTGATGCCCGCCGGGTCGTCGTCGGAGAGGCCTGCCAGCAGGCCCGGTCCGAGGACGGCGAGGAGCGGCAGGGATCTTCTGATCGGACGCCGTGCCGCTTCTGCCCGGGCGGCTTCCGTCATTCCCGGTCACCGTCGCGGCGGTGCGTCGCGGGGCTGTGGAGGCGCCAGCCGCCCAGCCGACGGGTGCGCCGCGGCGGCCCGCCACTGCCCGTCACCCGGGCCCGCACATGCGGGTGCAGCAACCCCACGGCCTCCTCGCGCAGGTCCCGGTCGGCGGCATGGATGATGTCGCGTGCGTGTGCCACGGGGACGCGGGTCAGCACCTCGGCCATGCCTTGGGCAGGGAGCGTGAGCACCCGCGGGTGTGGGGTCGCCAACTGCGCCGCATGACCGTGTGCCGAGATCAGGTGGACCTCGGACAGCGGCACCGCCTGCTGCGCGGAGGCCGACGATGCTCTGCCTCCGAAGCGACGCAGCATCCCGGAGGTGCTGAGGTCAACGCCGACGACGTGTGCACCGTCGGGGCCGACCTCGATGACGACGTCACTCACCCGGGTACGCCTCGGCGGCACGGCCAGGACGACAGGTGCATCAAGCACATCCCGGCGCACCAGCAGACTGGTCGGGCCGGGCACCGACTCGGTCGCCGGCGCGGCAGTCCCGCTCAAGGTGAGTGTCCCCGTGCCGGGCCGGGCAGAAAGGCTCGCGAACGGGGCCACGAGGCGTCGACCGTCCGGGGCCCCGATGACCACGTGCGTGACCGGCGGATGCTGGGCGCCCGCGACCAGGTCCGTCACCAGGTCCCGAAACCACCCGAGTCGATGACCCGACTCGTCGAACACGCCGGCGCCCAGCCAGTTCGAGAACAGGTGCAGCCCGGGAGCGACGTCGCAACTCCGTTCGGTACGTCGTCCGCGCTCAACGAGGCGGACGCCTCCAGCGAGCCACCGGCGCCAGTGCAGACGTCGTTCCATGGCGCAATTCTGTGCCGTCACCACCCGGCACAGGCAGGGGCGAACGACGCCGCTCCGTAGGACCTTCGGCCCCGCGGAGCGCTGTGGCCGATGATCCGGGGCTCACCTCGTCCGGCGCGGCAGAGTGAGGGTGAACACTGCGCCCGACTGGCCATCGGTGCGGTTCGCGACGGCGACCCGGCCCTGGTGATTGGCCGCCACGTCGGCAACCAGGGCAAGGCCGAGGCCGTAGTGGCGAGGGGCACCCGGAACTGGTGCCTCGGCCCGGTGGCTGGAGAACCGATCGAACAGCCGTGGTGCGACATCCTTCGGAATCCCGGGACCGTCGTCGGTCACCTGGATGTCCACCCGGTCTGCGGAAGCCCGTACGGCGATCACGACTGCGGACCTTGCGTGGCCCACAGCGTTCTCGAGCAGCGCCAGAAGGGCACGGCGCAGTGCCGAGGACGACCCCTCGATGGCGGGACCCGATGCTCCAGGGGTCACGGTGAGGGTCACTCCCGACTTTTCAGCGGTCGCGGCTGTGGATCCTGCCACGTCCGCGACCAGGCCGCCGATGTCGACAGACGTCCACTGGGTCTGGGTGCGAGTGTCTGCGGCAGACAGCAGCTCGTCGAGAATCTCGCTGAGTGTTCGGGTGTCCCCGACGATTCCTTCGACATCGGCGAGCACGTGGTCCGTCACGCTGGGGTCGCGGTCCAGACGACGTGACAGCAGCTGTGCGCGGGTGCTCAACAACGTGAGCGGCGTACGCAACTCATGGCCCGCATCGGCCACGAACCTGCGTTGCATGGCGATGGTCTCGGCCAGCGGCCGAACGGTTCGCCGGGCCAACCAGGCGGCCACCAGTGCCGCCAGCAACACACCCACCACGCCTGCGATCAGCAGGGCCGTGAGGATGCGGCCGCGTTCCTCGGCCGCCTCGTGCTGGTCCAGGACGGCCTGTGTGACCCGGTCGCCCACCGCGACGGTCCGGACCGTGTAAGTGTCGCCGCCGCGCTCGATGTCGACCTGGCGGGTCTTGCCGTCGCGTTGCGTGGCGGCGATCTGATCCTCGTCGGGCAGTCCCTTCGGCATCCCCGGGGAGATGGTCCGACCCTCCGGTCCCACCACCACGACCAGCACGCCGGGGGGTGCCTCGCTGGCCGCATCTATGTTGCTCGTCGTGTCGCTCAGCAGCTGGTCGGCTGCCGCATCGGCCGCTCGCTCATAGACCACGAAGAGCAGCGCGCCGACAACCAGGAGGCACCCCACGACGAGGGCCCCCGCCTGGAGGCCCAGCCGGACCGACGTACGACGCAAGTCGGCCGCGTCGCCGACGGCCTTCACAGGTTCCCCAGCCGGTAGCCGAGTCCGCGTACGGTCGCCACGACGCCACGGTGGAGCTTGCGCCGCAGATAGTGCACGTAGGTGTCGACGACGCCCTCGTCCTCGGCACTCTCGAAAACGCTCTCCAACAGTTCCTGGCGAGAGAAGACGCGACGAGGACTGCGCGCCAGCGCGCAGAGCAGCTTCGCCTCGCGCTCGGACAGGGTGACCTCGCCCGACGGTGTCGCCACCGATCGCGAGGAGATGTCCAACTCGCCCCCGGGCACCCGCAGGACGTCGACGTGGTCCTGCGGACGTCGCAACAGACCGCGCAGCCTGGCGAGCAACTCGTCGACGTCGAAGGGCTTGCCGAGGTAGTCCTCGGCACCGGCATCGAGCCCGTCCACACGATCGCTCGGCTGGCCGAGGGCCGACAGCACCAGGGTGGGGACATGGCGCCCGCGCGCCCGCAGTCTGGTGAGCAGGTCGAGCCCCTCGATCGCGGGCAGGCCGCGATCGAGGAGCATCAGGTCGAAGTCGCGGGTCAACCCCAGGTGCAGGCCCCGCTGACCGTCACGGGCCAGTTCCACGGCGTATCCCTCGCCAGTGAGCAGCTCGGTCAGCATCGTGGCCAACTGGGGGTCGTCCTCGACCACGAGCAACTGCGCAACTGGGTCCATGCCGTCAGAATAGAAGCACGCCGGCTCGCGAGGCGCCGTCACTTGTTGACGGGACCCTGCTCCACCGTCTGAGCCGCCGGCCGGGACCAGGCAGCCTTCGCCCCGCTGTGGCCGATCAGGACGACCTGCACTGTCGTCCCGAGCGCGGCAACAACTGCCAGCACCGAGATGGCCACCGGCACCCAGCGCTGCGACGCGGGGACGGCGCCCGGCCCACGACGATCCTGACGCCAGTGCCAGGCATACAGCCCGGCCGCCCCGGCCACGAGCGCGATCATCCACGGCAGCAGCCCGTCGGCGAGTTCGGCGTGCTTCTCGATCAGGGTGCTTCCGCCGACCTGGTGCTCCAGGGACTCACCGCTCGAGGTCGACAGGGGGTCGAGAATCAGCCCGAGCACGGCCAGGGCGAGTGGCAGTGGCCCGGACCATCGACGGAATCGGCGCCACACGGCAGCGAGCAGGACGGCCAGGGCGGCGGCCGGCACGATCACCACGGTGGCGTGGACGAGGAGCGGGTGGATGGGAAGTCCCGCTATTGAATGGGGCACAAGGTTTCCTCTCGAAGGGTCTGGGCACAGCCTCCCGAAGAGTTCTTGGAAGATTCTTGGAGCCCACCTAGGCAGACCGGAGCCAATGTCCCGGATCGCTCACGAAACCGGTGTCACTGATGAGGAACGCGTCGACGTCCATCGCCACGAACCTCTCGACCAGGGACGGAGCATGTTCCCCGGCCGCGGCGAGGGCCGTGGCGCAGGCGTCCGCGATGGCTCCCCCGTCCTCGACGAGGTCGAGCCTCGCGACCGCGGTCGCGGACGCGACGGAGACGGGAAACCGACCGGTGTGCGGATCGCTCACGTGGGCACCGAGCTCCGCCGTCCCGGAGGTCGCCACCGCCCACCTCGTCGAGCTCCGGTCGAGTTCGATGACTCCGGCCACGGCACGCGTACGGTGCGGGTCACTGATGCCGATCCGCCACGGCGCAACGGGGCTCTCCGGCGCGGACCTTCCGGACACGACGAGGTCACCGGCGGCGTTCACGACATGGTCCGGCAGACCATGGAGGATCAGGATGTCGCTGGCCTGCTGAGCCGCCCAACCCTTGACCAGGCCCGTCGGATCCGGCCCCGGGTCTCCATAGGCCGGGCGACGCCAGAACGGGGAGAAGTAGCCGTCGGTCAGCGCAACGAGCCGGGTGGCGATCTGCACCAACCGCTGGACTTCGGCCGGGCAGTCCTCGGGCACGAGCACACCGCTGATCAACCGGCTGACCCACGACTCGGGACGCCAGGCGCTGAACGAGTCATCGATCTCGTGGAGCCGATGGGTGACGGCATCGACCGCCGTCGCGAGGGAGTCGGGATCGGCGGGTGTACGCACATCCAGCGAGACCACCGTTCCCATGGTGGAAACCAGCTCGACCTGTCTCATGAGCCGCTCCTGTCCAGTGCCGACTGCAAGGACATGGCGTACCCGGCAGACGTGTACGACGCACCCGACACGCTGTCGATGTGGGCACTCTGCGCGGCCAGCGCCTCGCTGCGCAGCTGCGGCTCGGCGAACTGGCTGATGTCGCCGGAGCGGCCACCCTGAGGCAGCGACAACGTGGAGATGTCGGTGATGCGGGGTCCCGTCATCGTCACCTTCACCTGGACGACGCCGTAGCTCACGTCGTACGCCTCGCCCACGATGACCTTCTTGCCCTGCGCGGTTCCACCGGTCGCCACTGGAGCAGGGGTCGGCGAGGGCGTCGTCGCTACGTTGGGCCCGGCCTCGGTCACGAGCCCCGAGGAGGCGAGGGCGTCGTGTGGTCGCGGTGTCACCGTCGCCCGCAGCCCGACCACCCCCGCGACCGTTGTGAGCATGCCCGCGAACGCAGCTGCGCGACGCACACGCCTGCGCCGTGCCCGACTCCGGTCGGGAATCGCGGTGCTCATGCCATCTCGAAATCTTCGGAGTGGAGCTGGCGGACAGGCACCCGCAACTCACGCAGGGCACGCAGGACATCGTGGGTCATGCCTGCCGGGCCGCACACATAGACGTCGCGCGAACGCACGTCGGGGACGAGTTGGTGGATCGCCGCCGGAGAGAAGGGGTCAGCCCCCAACTCGGAACGGTGACCGACCACGTAGAAGACGCGGAGGCCGGCCTCCCGCGCGAGGAGATCGAGCTCGTGACGCAGGGCCAGGTCACGCTCGTGCCCGACTCGATAGACCAGCACCGCGTCCAGGTGATGCCGGGGTCCTCGCCGGACCAGTTCCTCGGCGAGCGCGCGGATGGGGCCGATGCCCGACCCCCCGGCGACCAGCAGGAGTCGGGTGCCGACGCTCCTGCCCAACGTGAAGTGTCCGAAGGGTCCCTCGGCAATCACCGGTGTGCCCGGGCGTAGATGTGCCAGCGCGGCGCTGTGGTCGCCGGCATCCTTCACCGTGATCCGTAGCCGACCGTCCTGTGGAGCCGCGGACAGGGAGTAGGGGTGGGCCGACCACACGTGACCCGGTGCGAGGAACCGCCACAGCAGGAACTGTCCGGCCTCGGCGCCGAGATCGTGCAGCCGGCGCCCGCGAACCCAGACGCTCACGACTCCGGGGCTCTCAACGACGACCCGTTCGACCAGCATGCGGTGCCGAAACCAGGTGCGGAAAGGCAGGAACACACGCCCTCGTAGCACTTCGATCGCCACGAAGAGGTAGAGGCCCCACCACAAGGCACGGTTCACAGGGTGCCCCACGAAGTCCTGCCCCGCGTTGATCTGGTGCATGAACGCCAGGGACACTGCGGCGTACGCCGTCAGATGCACGGCGTACCACGCCTCGTAGCTCAACCGGCGCCGCATCGCACGGCCACTCGTCACGGCCACCAGGCCGAACAGCAGCAGCCCCGCCGTCGCCTTCAGCATCGAGGGGTACGTCGACAGAACCCGCCACCCGGTCGAGACGACTGCGCGGTGATCGGTGAGGCTGTAGCCCTCGACAATCAGCAGGACGTGGGCGACCAGCAGCAGCACCGTATTGGTGCCGAGGCCGCGGTGCCATGCAGTGAGCCGGTCGAACCCGACGGCGTGCTCGAACCACGCAATGCGCGCCATCAACAGCAACTGTACGAGCACCAGGTAGGCGCCCAGCAGGCCCGCAAGGCGGCCGGCCGCCGTCACCGCGGCACCGGCACCGTGCATCGGGCTGGGATCGATCCACCACATCACGACGATCGCGATGGCCCCCGCAACGAGAGCCAGCCGCACACCCACGTGACCTGCCGAAGGCTCCGCCACGCGCGTCGGCGCGGTCACGTGTCGTTCCGGTGCCACGGTCATGGTCACGCCACCCTTCTCATCGTTGCCTGCCATCAACGGTAGGAACGAATTCTCGGAGATTCCTTGGAGCGGCCGTATCGGCACAGAGACATTCGGCCCCACAGGATGTGACCTTTCACCCTGTGACATTCGCCGGCGTGGGCGTGTGGTGGGGGTGCGTCGGAGATGCGGGCGTCACGCACACCCACACCGTCGGCGCCCTGCCCCGTCGGGCAGGCCTCGTGAACGGCTTCCGTGCGGGGCAGAGGGCACGGAAGCCGTCCACACCACGTGGCATGCGAAGTCAGGGCGTTGGGCCCGTGCTCGGCACAACGCCCAAGAGCACGCTGGCATCACCGACCCCGATCGAGGAGGATCTCATGCACGCACTCGTCTACCACGGCCCCGGCCAGCGCAGCTGGGACCAGGTGCCAGACCCAGATCTGAAATCGGACACGGACATCATCGTCGGCGTTGACGCGGTGACCATCTGCGGCACCGACCTGCACATCCTCAAGGGCGACGTACCTGAGGTGGAATCTGGCCGCATCCTGGGCCACGAGGCGGTGGGCACTGTCGAGGAAGTGGGTTCCGCCGTGCGCAAGGTGCGTCCCGGCGACCACGTCCTGGTTTCCTGCATCACCGCGTGCGGCTCCTGCCGATTCTGTCGCGAAGCCCGGTACGGCCAGTGCACCGGCGGTGGCGGCTGGGCCCTCGGACACACCATTGACGGTGTCCAGGCGGAGTACGCCCGCGTCCCCTTCGGCGACATGTCCACACATCTCCTGCCGGCGGGTGTCAGTGACGAGGCCGTCGTCCTGCTGGCGGACATCCTGCCCACCAGCCATGAGGTCGGAGTCCTCGCGGGACGAGTCCGTCCTGGTGACGTGGTCGTCATCGTCGGTGCCGGACCGATCGGTCTGGCCGCGGTGATGACGGCACAGCTCTACTCCCCCACCAGCATCGTCGTCGTCGACCCGTCGCCACCACGTCGCGATGCGGCCAAGCGCCTCGGTGCCGACATCGTCCTTGACGCGAGCGACGGGGTGAGCGAGGTCGTCGCAAGCCTGACGGAGGGTCTGGGGGCGGACGTGGTCATGGAGGCTGTGGGCCGGCCCGAGACCTTCGAGCTGTGTGCCCGACTGGTGCGGCCCGGCGGGCACGTGGCCAACATCGGTGTGCACGGCGCACCGGCGACGCTGCACCTGGAGTCCCTCTGGGCCAAGGACGTCACGATCACGATGGGGCTCGTCGACACCATGACCACGCCGACACTGCTGCGGCTCCTGGCCGATGGCCAGATCCACCCGACGTCGATCATCACGCACCGGTTCGCGCTGGACCGGATGATGGAGGCGTACGACGTCTTCGGTGCCCCAGCGGAAACGGGTGCCCTGAAAGTGGTGCTCACACGTTCCGGCTCCTGATCCGGATGCCTCGTCGTACCTAGCGAACCGGGGTGGCGGCCTCCACGAGCACCACCGGAACCGCGCAGGTTCGCAGGACGAGCCGGCTCACCGGTCCCAGATGACCCCCGAGTGGAAGGTGGGGGTGTCGACGCCCCAGGACCACCAGGTCACTGCTCTCGGCCGCGCTGAGGATCGCCGACTCGATCGGCGCGTGACACACCCGGATCTCGACCTCGACATCGGGATGCTCCCTGTGCAACGCATCCAGGTGCGGTGCGAGCCTGCGGCGGAAGCCCGTGTCAGCGTCATCGAGTGCTTCGTTCTCCGCCCGCTCGGGACCGTCGGCCTGCCACCAGGCGTGGACGACGAGCAGCCGGGCATCACGCTGCTCGGCCAGTTCCAGCGCCTTCTGGAGCGCGTGGTCGGCACCATGCGGATCATGGATCGCCACCGTCACCCGGTCGTGGCGGGGCTCCGGCTGCCACGAGTCCGGCACCGAGACCACCGGGGCCCGGGAGCGCGAGGCGACACCGTGCGTGGTGGACGTGTTGGTCAGCCGGCGCAGACCCGTGAGGTGCCTGTGCTGCAGTGCCACCAGACTGGCGCCGTCCGCGCACGTGACGATGTCCGTCACGGTGCCTCGACTGACCTCCACGAGCTCCTGGGTGACCGCGACCTTGCCGGCGACCCGCTCGCGTGCTGCGCACGATGCCCGGTCCAGGACAAGGTGGCCGATGCCCAGCGCGTTCTGCCAGTCGGACTCGAAAGATCCTGACAACCCCGGTGCCAGGTGCGGCACATGGACGAAGTGCAGATCGCTGTCTGTGCGCAGGGCTTCCTCCGTCACGAACCGCATCAGGGCCCGGAGGTCCTCACCGGCCACGGCGACGACGATGCGCTTTCGGGCGGGGCTCATCGCTGGGCCTCGACCGGGTTCAGTTCAGTCCCGAAGCCCTCGACACGGGGCCGCTGGCGGCGTGCCCGTTGCAGGGTTCTGCCCACGGCGATCACCGCCCCCGGCACCAGGCTCAGGGCGAAGATCTGCAGTGCATCACCGACAGAGATCGTGCGGGTGCCGAGGAGGTCGCGCAGCGGGGCCCAGGCAACAGCGGCCACTTGCAGTGTGGCAGCGATGGCAACGGAGGCCTCGAGCCCGCGCGCCCGCCAGGTCAGGCCCTCGCGAGGCGCGCGGATCGCGAGCGCGACGCCGAGCTGGGCGAGGCCAAGGGTGAGAAAGACCCACGTCTGGAGATGTGCGGTGTCGGGTGCGAGGAACCCCGCGGCCAGTGAGACCGCGCTGATGAGAGCGCCCGCCGTCAGGATCTGGCGCAGAAGACCGTTGCCCAGCACCGACACCTCGGGCGGCGGCGACGGACGGCTCATCACCGCGGGGTCCGCCGGCTCTCCACCGAAGGCCACACCCGGTACGCCGTGGGTGAGCATGTTGATCCACAGGATCTGGCCGGGACCGAGAGGAACAGCCATCCCGAGGAATGGCCCGAACAGGATCACAACCACTTCCGCGAAACCACCGGCAATGGCATAACGCAGGAACATCCGGATGTTGGCGTAGATCCGCCGGCCTTCCCCCACCGCCTTCACGACGGTGCGCAGGTTGTCATCGGCCAGCACCAGGTCGGCCGCTTGACGGGCGACCTCGGTGCCGCGGTCCCCCATCGCGATGCCGATGTCGGCACTTCGCAGCGCGGGCGCGTCATTGACCCCGTCGCCGGTCATGGCGACAACCTCACCCTGGCGCTGCCAGGCGGTGACGATGTCGACCTTCTGCTCCGGGCGAGTGCGCGCATAAACATCGATCTCCCGGATCCTTGCGACGTGCTCTCCGCGGGCCACCATGTCGCCGTCCGCCACCGAAGGTGCTCCGGACGTCATCCCGAGCTGGCCGGCGATCGCCGCTGCGGTGGCCGGATGGTCACCGGTGATCAGCACGGTGCGGATGCCGGCCTCGTGGCACGAAGCCATGACGTCGGCCGCATCCGCACGCGGCGGGTCGGCGATGGCCACGAGGCCACGCAGCTGGAGTTCGGCCTCGAGTCGCCCTTCCGGGGGCCGCGATGACCCTTCGGCGTCCGCGATCGCCAGCACCCGGAACCCGCGTTCCGCCAGCTCCCACGCCTGTGCCCGAGCGCGGTCGGTGAGATCGGAATCGCCGAGCAGGTCGAGAACGACCTCGGGTGCGCCCTTGCACACGGTCAGCCATCGACCGGACGTGTGATGCAGGGTCGTCATCCGCTGCAGGCGCGCGTCGAACGGGACCTCGACGACCCGCTCCCAGACGGCACCGAGACCGAGCAGGCCCTCGTCGTCCTTGGCTGCGGCAATGAGCAGAGCCGCCTCCATCGGGTCACCGACGATCTCCCAGTCGGCAGCCTGCCCCTTCCTCAGCCCGGCGTCGTTGCACAGGACCAGGTCACGAAACAGGTCCGGGAGCCGTGGGTCCTCCGGCACCTGGCTCTCGGTCGCGGTGATCTCGCCCTCACGGGAGTAGCCGTGGCCACCGACCCGCCAGGACCCACCGGGCGTCCACAGCTCCTGGACCACCATGCGTCCCTCAGTGAGGGTTCCGGTCTTGTCGGAGGCGAGGACCGTGACCGAGCCGAGGGTCTCCACCGCCGGGAGCCAGCGGACCAGGGCCGCCTCGCGGGCCATCCGGTAGGCGCCCAACGCCAACGCAACCGAGACGACCGCCGGCAAGGACTCCGGGATGGCGGCCACCGCCAGGCTGACCGCCAGGACGAGCATCTCGACAGCGTCCTCCCCGCGGGCCAGTCCGAGCCCGAAGACGATGGTGGCCAGTCCCAGCGTCAGTGCCACGAGCTGGCGCGAGAGTCGCGAGAGCCTCTGCTGGAGAGGGGTGGGTCGGGTGCCCGAGGTCGCGATGGCGGAGGCGATCCGGCCGAGACCGCTCTCCGCGCCCGTCCGCTCGATCTCAGCGAGGCCGCGCCCGGTCGTGACCACCGTGCCGGAGAGCACGGGATCGCCGGCACCGCGCGCGACCGGGACGGACTCCCCGGTCATGGCGGCCTCATCGAGCTGGAGGGCGGCGGCTTCCAGCAGTACGCCGTCGGCGGGAACGATGTCGCCGGCCTCGAGCCGCGCCACGTCCCCGGGTACGACATCGGCACTGTCGACCCGGGTCAGCTCTCCGTCGCGCAGGACCGTCGCATGCGGCGCAGCAAGGCGGTCGAGGGCCGCGATGGCGTTGGCTGCCCTGACCTCCTGGATCACGCCGATGGCCGTGTTGAGAGCGATCACGACGGCGATGATGATCGCGTCTGCGATGTCGCCCACGGCCACCACGACCACCAGTGCCCCCAGCAGGAGGAGGATCATCGGGTCGCGCAGCTGGGCCCCGATCCGCGAGGTGAGCCGTCGGGGTCGAGGCCGGGGGGCGCTGTTGGGCCCAGTCTGATCGAGTCGACGCGCCGCCTCGGCGGCGCTGAGGCCCGCAGGCGACGCCACGGGTGGGGCGATCATGGACGCAGGGCTCCGGCACGCTCCACGACAAGTCCGGGCAGAGCGGCGACGTCGCCCGGTGGGACCACAAGAACCGGGCACCGCGCAGCACGCAGGAGCGCGTGTGCCACGCCACCGAGATGCATGGCCGCGGGGACCCCGTGGCTGCGGCGTACGACCACCAGCAGGTCAGCCTCCTCGGACGCGCTGACCAGTGCCTGGGCCGCTTCGGCATGGACGATGCGCAGCTCGACCTCCACGTCGGGGTAGCCGGTGCGCCAGTCCTTGAGCAGGCTCTCGGTCTCTTCGGTCGCGTACCGTGTCCATTCCTCCAGAGCCGGACCCGAGGTGCCGAGGTCGGCGTAGGCGCTGGGCAGCATCCAGGCGTGCAGCACGATCAGACTTGAGCCCCGCTCATCCGCTGCTGCGAACGCCGCTGCCAAGAGCTCGGCGGAGTGGCTCGATGCCTTCACTCCGACCAGGATCGTGTCGTGCGGTTCGCCGGCCGGCTCGACGCGGGCGACCATCACGGGGCAGGTCGCCCGGGCAACCACCCCGGCGCAGACATCGCCCCGGAACAGGTGGTCGATCCCGATGCGATTGTCGCTGCCGACGTACAGTGCCCGTGCGCCGTTGGCGCTTCTGGCCAGCTCCCTGGCCCGGGAGCCGTGCAGCAGGTCGGCCTCGACGACCAGACCCGGGGCCATGCTCTCCGCTGTCCGTCTCGCCTCGTCGAGAAGTTGGCGGCCGGCCTCCGTCAGCATGGTCGGCAGATCGAGAAGGAAGGGAGACGTCGGCAGACAGTTGGGCACCACGTGCACGAGTCGAACGGCACTTCCGGTCCGCTTCGCCTCCAGCACACCCTCCCGGATCGCGGCCGAACTGCCCTCGGTGCCGTTGACGCCGATGACGATCCCCTGAGCTTCCGTGTTCATTGTTGAGTCCTCTTTTCTTGGTGGTTGGCGCTCTGACATGGATCGCTTCTACGAGATGGCGGCACCGACGCCGATGAACGCGGCGCAGAGAACCAGAAGGATGCCGACCAGAGGCAGGACGAAGCGCAGGTACTGGTCGTAGCGGACCCGGGCCAGCGCGAGGCCACCCATCACCACCGCCGACGTGGGCGTGATCAGGTTGACGATGCCCGAGGCTGACTGGAAGGCGGTGACCACCATGGCGCGCGAGACACCGGCGAAGTCGGCCAGTGGCGCCAGGATGGGCATGGCCAGTGCACCGTGACCAGAAGTCGACGGGACGAGGAACGCGAGGGGCAGGTTGATGAGGAACATCAGCACGCCGAAGACTCCCGAGTTCGTGTTCCCGACGATGTTCTCCATCGAGTGCAGGATCGTTCCGGTGATCTCGGCGTTGTTCATGATCACGGTGACCCCGCGCGCCAGGACGATGATCAGCCCGACCCCGACGAAGTCCCCTGCACCCTTGACGACCGAGCTGCTGATCCCCTTCTCACCCAACCCGCCGACGAGTCCAACCACGAGGGCCATCGCCAGGAACAGCGCGGCCAGCTCGGGGAAGTACCAGTCGAGCTGCCACGCGTAGCTCGCGGCGTCAGGGCCCTGGATGACCTGTGCCCAGGGCACGATCGCGTAGATCATGAACGCGAAGGTGGCTGCGACGATCGCCAGCACGCTCTTCTCCCGGCCGGTGAGACGGGCCACCTCGCGCACACCGTGCGCCCGCAGCTCCGCGTCGCCCTCCATCTGGCCGACCATCGACGTCGTGGGGTCGGCCTTGACCTTGCGGGCGTAGCGCAGCACCCACCACACGGCGACGGGCACAAGGACGACGTACATCAACAGGCGGAAGCCGATGCCGTCACCGATCGAGATGTCCGCGGCACCCGAGCCGACGCCGGTCGCGAACGGGTTGACGGTCGACGCCAGGACCCCGATCCCGGCACCGACCAGGATCGTCGCCGCCGCCACCATGCGGTCGTAGCCGAGGGCGAGCATGAGCGGGATGAGCAGCGCGTAGAAGCCCAGGGTCTCCTCGGCCATGCCTTCCGTGGTGCCACCGATCGAGAACAGCACCATCAGCACCGCGATCAGGACCGCGCCTCGGGTGCTCATCCTCTGGGCCACCCTCGCCACGCCGTTGTCGATCGCGCCGGTCTTCATCGCCATCGTGATGAACACACCGATCGCGAGCACGAACAGGAAGACGCCGGCGGCGCCGTACAGCTCACCGGACTCGTAGGGCCCGATGTACCCGTCCGGGTTGATCACACCGTAGAGCCCGTTGACGGGAGCCATGAACAACTCCATCAGACGGTCCCCGAACGACAGGGCACTGTCCGTCGCCTGATAGCTCCCGGGGATCGGTCGTCCGCTGTCGCTGTCCGTCTGATAGGCACCGGTCGGTACGACGAACGCCAGCAGCCACACCGTGATCGTCACGCCGAACAGCACCGTGAAGGCACTCGGGAAGCGGAACTTCTTTGCGGAGGCGGTCTGCTCTTCGCTGCTGTGGTCGGTCCCGTTCCCGTTGATTCCCTTCGGCAGGATGGACCTTCTGGTGGTGGTCATGGTGCTCCCTCTCTCGGATGGCGACGTCAGGTCAGCCGAGACTCACCGAACCATGAACGAGTGCCTCACCAGAGGTGGCGATCGGCCCTTCCCCGCGGGACCTTGGGCCCGTGCCGGACACGCCTGCGGCAACGCATGATCAAGCCGTGAACCAACGCGATCCCATAGATCCCTCTCGCCTCGTGCCAGCCCCGCGAAAGCTCGAGAAACGTGAACGCGCGCAAGAGGGACGCCGCTGCCTGGTCGCCGTCGACGGATCTGCGGCCGGCTTCCAGCCCTTGGTCTGGGCACTGCGCCATGCGATCGTGCACGACATGACTGTCGAGGTCATGACAGTCTGGCCGTCGCACGGCAGTGCGCTGGTCCACGAAGTCCCCGGCCACTTCTGCGCGCCTCGTTGGAGTGCACGCGACGCTCAACGCGACGTCGTTCGTCGTGCACTCGAGCAGGTGCCCACTGGCTCGGTCATCGCTACCAGGCTGGAGAACGGGCACGTCGTGGAGACGATCGTCCGTGCGTCGGATCGCTGCGATCTGGTGGTCCTGGGAGCCACCCCGAACCAGGGACCGCAGAACCTCTCCACCCACATCGCACGGCAGGCGCATTGTCCGGTCGCGCTGGTGGATGCGTGCGGTGAGGTCTTCATGACGTCGGGCCGGCGCGCCGTCCGGGGAACCGGATCCCCTTTGCCGGTGCGGTGACAGCGACATGGCCGGGAATCGATGACCAGCAGAGGGCAAACTGCATGGGTGAGGACGGTGCGCGTCACCGAACCCAGGTGTGAACCCAGAGGCAGCACCTGATCGTGACGCTCCACCGCGAGCAGCCAAGCCTGCTCGGAGTTCGCGAGCTCGGGATGGCCTACCGCAAGCCACTCAGGCTGCGTTCGAGGGCTCGCTGAGCGCGCTCGGCCCATTGTGCTGACGCCCGGTCACAATGAGGGACGCCCAGCACACCCCCGCCACGGACATCGAGAGCCAGTACTGCAACAGGCGCCGAGCGGCCACATCGCGTGGTCCAGCACTGACGACTCCGCGCGGGCGTCCACCAGGAACGGAAGGCTGCCGTACTCGACAGCCGCCACTGTGAGCACCACCGCCCCGGCACCGCGAAGCCATCTCCACGTGACCGAGACGGCACGCCGAGCAGAGGACAAGGAACCTTCGGGGCGGGAGGTATTGCCTGACCCCCGAGAGATGTCGAGCGGCCCGGTACCTCGGGACCTTCGCCCCTCTCAAGAAGGCGGCCAGCGGCGCCACGCTGGCAGCACCACTACGAGAGGGAACATCGTGAACCTGCACGTCGACTCGGAGGTCGGCCGGCTCCGGCAGGCCATCCTGCACCGTCCGGACCTCGAGCTGAAGAGGCTGACCCCGACCAACCATGACGACTACCTCTTCGATGACGTGCTCTGGGTCAAGCACGCGAAGCAGGAACACGACGCCTTCGCCGACACGCTGCGCGACAGGGGCGTCCAGGTGCATCTGCTCGACCAGCTCCTCACCGAGACCCTGGCAATCCCGGAGGCACGCAAGCACGTGCTCGAGTCGACCCTGGACGAACGGGTCTACGGGCCGATGGCGCTCGATGCCCTGCACAGCCTCTTCAGCGCCATGGACCCTGCCGAGCTGACGACGTACCTGATCGGCGGCATGACCAAGCACGAGCTTCTCCAACGCATCGACGAGCCGTCCTCGGTCGTCGTACGCGCGATGGCTCCCGGCGACTTCCTGCTGCCCCCGCTGCCCAACCACCTGTTCACCCGGGACACGTCCGCGTGGATCTACGACGGCGTGTCCATCAACGCGATGCGCAAGCGGGCACGCATGCGCGAGACCATCCACTACGAGGCGATCTACCGCTGGCACCCCAGCTTCGTGACCGACGACTTCCACATCTGGGCCGACGGCACGTCGAGCGGTGCCGCCACCACCGAGGGTGGGGACATCCTGGTGCTCGGCAGGGGCGCGGTCCTGGTGGGGATGAGCGAACGAACCACACCGCAAGGGATCGAGCGCCTCGCCCGCCGCCTCTTCGACGCCGGACGAGCCACCAGGATCGTGGCCCTGGCGATGCCCCAGAAGCGCGCCTTCATGCATCTCGACACCGTGATGACGATGGTCGACGACCACACCTTCACCAAGTACGTCGGGCTCGGGATGCTGCCGTCGTACACGATCGAGCCGGGCGACACTGAGAAGGAGCTGAAGGTGACGCCGCACGAACCGGACCAGATGCATGCCGTGATCGCCGCCGCGCTCGGCATCGACTCGATCAACATGCTCACCGCGACCCAGGACGTGCATGCCGCCGAACGGGAGCAGTGGGACGACGGCTGCAACGTGCTCGCCGTCGAGCCGGGTGTCGTGGTCGCCTACGAGCGCAACGTCACCACCAACACCCACCTGCGCAAGAACGGCATCGAGGTGATCACCATCCAGGGCAACGAACTGGGTCGTGGCCGCGGCGGACCGCGGTGCATGACCTGCCCGATCGAACGAGAAGGGATCTGAGTCATGGCCTTCAACCTGCGCAACCGCAACTTCGTCAAGGAGCTCGACTTCACCCCGAAGGAGTGGAGGTTTCTGCTGGACCTGGCCGCGGAGCTGAAGATCGCGAAGTACACCGGCTCCGAGCAACCGCTGCTGGTCGGCAAGGAGCTCGCGTTGATCTTCGAGAAGGCGTCGACCCGCACCCGGTGCGCGTTCGAGGTGGCGGCCTTCGACCAGGGCGCCCAGGTGACCTACCTCGGGCCGAGCGGATCCCACATCGGGCACAAGGAGTCGATGAAGGACACTGCCCGGGTCCTGGGCCGGATGTACGACGGCATCGAGTACCGCGGTCATGGGCAGGCCGACGTCGAGACGCTGGCGACGTACGCCGGGGTGCCGGTGTGGAACGGCCTGACCGACGAGTGGCACCCGACCCAGACCCTGTGCGACATGCTCACCATGCGCGAGCACTCGGGCAAGCAAGATGGCGAGATCGCGTTCGCCTATCTGGGCGATGCCCGCAACAACGTCGGCAACTCGCTGCTCGTCGCCGGTGCCCTGATGGGCATGGACGTGCGGATCGTCGCGCCGCAGGCGCTGTGGAATGACCCCGACGTGATCTCCGCTGCTCGTCAGATCGCCGAGGAGACCGGCGCTCGCATCAGTCACACCGAAAACGTCGAGGACGGCGTCGACGGCGTCGACTTCCTCTACACCGACGTGTGGGTCTCGATGGGCGAACCCGAGGAGGTGTGGACCGAGCGGGTCGACCTACTGCTCCCCTACCGGGTGGACATGGCCGTCGTGAAGGCGACCCACAACCCGACGGTGAAGTTCATGCACTGCCTCCCCGCGTTCCACGACCGGCACACCGAGGTCGGTGAGCAGCTCTTCCAGAGCACCGGACTGGACGGCCTCGAGGTGACCGACGAAGTCTTCGAGTCACGCCACTCGATCGTCTTCGACCAGGCCGAGAACCGCATGCACACCATCAAGGCCGTGCTCGTGGCCACGTTGGGCGGCTGACGTGCGCATCGTGGTCGCACTCGGCGGCAACGCGCTGCTGCGCCGCGGCCAGCGGCCCGACGCCACGACGCAGCAGGAGAACGTACGCCGCGCTGTCGATGCCCTGGCACCGCTGGCCGAGGAGCACGAGCTGGTCCTCACCCACGGCAACGGGCCCCAGGTGGGCGTGCTGGCCCTGCAGAGCGCCATGGACCCCCACCTGACCACGCCGTACCCCTTCGACGTGCTGGGCGCCCAGACCCAGGGGATGATCGGCTACTGGCTGCTTCAGGCCATGCAGAACCGGCTGCCCGGCCGTCAGGTCGCCGCCATCATCAACCAGACCCTGGTCGAGGCCGCCGACCCGGCATTCGCCGACCCCAGCAAGTTCGTCGGCGAGATGTACGGCCGTGACGAGGCAGCACGCCTCGCCAGGGAACGGGACTGGGTGGTCAAGCCCGACGGCGAGGGGTGGCGCCGCGTCGTCGGCTCACCACGACCGCAACGGGTGGTGGAGACCAGGCTGATCCGACAGCTCCTCGAGAGCGGGGCGGTCGTGGTCTGCGCCGGTGGCGGCGGTGTACCCGTGATCCGCGACGCCGAGGGGCAGCTCCGAGGCGTCGAGGCCGTGGTCGACAAGGACCTGACCAGCGCGGTGCTGGCCGAGGCCCTTGACGCCGACATGCTGCTGGTGCTCACCGACGTGTCCTGCGTCTTCCGCGACTTCGGCACGCCCGGTCAACAGCCGGTGCACCGGGCCACGCCGAGTGGGCTGCGTGCCCTGGGGTTCCCTGCCGGGTCCATGGGACCCAAGGTGGATGCGGCCTGCCGTTTCGCCGAGCTCACGGGTGGAGCAGCCGGCATCGGTGCCCTCGAGGACGCCGTGGCCATCCTGCGTGGCGAGGCCGGCACGCTGGTCACCCCCACGGGGCACTACGGCGAGGCAGTCCCCGGAATCGGGAGGCCGGACCAAGTGCCCCCGCCCATGGGTCTCCCGGCACCAGTCCTGACCGCGCTCTCGCAGGAGGCTTGAGGCAAGAGACCGAGCCTCTCCGCACGGTCCGGCACGGGAAGGAGATGTGGTGATGAGCACGAGGAAGGGTCTTCGGGCCCAGGTGGTCCACGAGTCGCTGTTCGGCAACACCGCATGGATAGCGCTGGCGGTGGCGGAGGGACTACGTCTCGAGGGCTTCGACACGTCGGTCGTCGACGTGCGCTTCGCCGTACGCGCCGAGGACCTCGATCTGCTCGTGGTCGGCGCCCCCACACACGCGTTCTCGCTGAGCCGGCCGTCAACCCGGCAGGACGCGGTCCGGAAGGGCGCACCACCGGACGCGGTAGCGGCCGGACTGCGCGAATGGATCGAGGCCTCCTCTCCCCCGGCAGACCAACACCGGCTGGCGGCCGTGTTCGACACTCGGGTGCGCAAGGTGCGGCACCTGCCGGCCACTGCCTCGCACACTGCGACCCGCCTGCTCCGCAGGAAGGGCTACCACCTGGTGTCCCCACCGCGCGGTTTTCTCGTGGAGGACGTGGCCGGCCCACTGAGCGAGGGGCAACTCAAGGAAGCGACCCGCTGGGGACGACTGCTCGGCGTCGAGACCCGGAACCGGATCGCCGCCGCGGCGCACTGACGTGCACTTCAGCCCGAGGGCACCGACCATTCCACGGTGGTGCCGTCGTCCGATCGGGACGTGATCGCACAGTGGCCGCCGAGCCGTTCGGCCCGCTGCTTCATGTTCAGGAGACCGCTCTCGGTCACGCCCTCGGGCAGACCACGACCGTCGTCGCGCACCCGGAGCAGGATCTCGTCACCGGCAGCGACACGTACGTCGACAGTGTCCGCCTCGGCGTGCCTGGCGGCGTTCGACAGCGCCTCCCCCAGAACGGCCAGGAGATCCGGGACGACCGCGGGCCGGATCCTGGTGCGCACGGGCCCCTCGAACCGCAGACTCGGGCGGAAGCCGAGAGTCTCGGCGGCGCGGTCGACGATGCGCTGGACCTCTACCTGAACGTCTGTTGAGTCATCCATCGAGCCGAGGGCGAAGATCGTGCGCCGGATGTCCTTGATGGTCGCGTCGAGGTCATCGACGGCCGTGGCTAGGCGGGTGGCGATCTGCGGATTGTCGGCCAGGCGGCTCAGGCTCTGCAGTCCCAGTCCCACGGCGAAAAGCCGCTGGATGACCAGGTCGTGCAGGTCACGTGCGATCCGGTCGCGGTCCTCGAAAAGGGTCAGACGGTGCTGGTCCTCACGGACCCGGGTGATCTCCATGGCGAGGGCGGCCTGCTCGGCGAAGCTGGCCGGCAGCGCGGTGTCGAGCTCGTGGAACTGCTGCGCGTGGGCTGGCTCCCAGCCCAACGCCAACGCACCAGTGATACCGCGTGACGTGCTCATCGGAACGACCACCACCGGGCCCAACCGCGGCCAGCCGACTCGACGATCCGGCTGAGCAGCGTGTCCAGGTCGAGATCGGTGCCCATCGTGACCACCGCATCAAGGAGGAGCTTCCACCGCGACTGCTCGTCGAGAACGCTGTGCGTGCGGTCGGCCACCTCGCGCAGCAGATCGTCGAAGCTGGTCTCCGCCAAGGACGACGAGCCTGATCGTTCGTCCGGTGACGGCACGTCTTTCGCCTCGTTGTCCATGCTCGCTCCCACGCCTCTGTCCACTCCCCCATAGGACGCTAGCAGCAAGATGAACCGAGGCTCAGTCCTTCAAGTGCTTGGTGGCGAAGATCGCCGCCTGGGTGCGACTCTGCAAGGACAGCTTCGCGAGCAACGACGACACATAGTTCTTGACCGTCTTCTCGGCCAGGAACATGGCGCCAGCGATCTGCCGGTTGGTCATGCCCTCACCGATCAACTCGAGGATTCGCTGCTCCTGCTGGGTCAACTGGTCCAGGGACGGATCCTTCTTGGGGCCGCTGCGCAGCCTTTCGAGCACCTGGGCGGTCACACCGGGGTCGAGCATCGACTGGCCGGCCGCCACCCGACGCACCGTGTTGATGAGGTCGTTGCCGTGCACCTGCTTGAGGACATAGCCGGCGGCTCCGGCCATGATCGCCGAGAACAACGCGTCGTCGTCGTCGTACGACGTCAGGATCAGCGCAGCAATGCTTGCGTCCCGCGACCGGATCTCGCGACACACGTCGATGCCGGAACCGTCCGGCAGCCGGCCGTCGAGGATGGCCACGTCGGGACGCAGTGCGGGAATCCGCCGCGAGGCCTCCTGGGCCAGGCCGGACTCGCCGACGACGACGATGTCGCCCTCGGCCTCCAGCAGCTCCCTGATCCCCCGGCGGACGATCTCGTGGTCGTCGAGCAGGTAGACCTTGATCGGTCCGGGCGTCTGGGCAGCGCTGTCTTCACTCACATCTTCACTCTACGGCGCCCATCGGCTGGCGTGCAGGTGTCGACGGTCCCCGTGTCCACGGGACCTTCGTCCCTGTGCGCATCGGAGCGGCGGGACAAGCCTGAGAGTGACGCACGACCGCCGGCACTACCGGGTGACGGGGCACAGACCAGAGGAGCAGGACGATGTTCGTGAAGGACGTGATGACCGAGAACCCGGTCACGGTGGAGGCGGGAGCATCGTTCAAGACGGGCCTGAGGCTGCTTGCTCGCTACGGCGTGACGTCGCTCCCTGTGGTCGCCACGGACGGCCGGATCTGCGGCGTCGTCAGCGAGTCGGACCTGATCCGCGAGTCGATCCGACCCGATCCGCGGATGGACGTGTGGCTGACCGAGCGCGAGACCATCGCGCCACCGCACACGGTCGACGAGGTGCTCACCGCGCACCCGATTGTCGTGCATCCGGAGGACGATCTAGCCGTCGCCGTGGAGCTCATGACGTCGACGAGGGTGAAGAGCCTGCCGGTGGTGGACCACCATGATCGGCCGATCGGCATGGTGAGTCGAAGTGACGTCGTCCGGTCACTCGCCCGCGCCGACACCGACATCGAGGGCCAGGTCGACGATCTGCTCCGCACCCTCGGCGGACCCGACTGGCTGGTCGAGGTGAATGACGGCATCGTCGAGATCAGCGGCCCGGCCAGCCCCGGCGAGCTGCATCTGGCCCGGGCGGTGGCTGGCATGGTGCCGGGAGTGATCGACGTACGCATCGTCTGATCCCGCGGCCAGCGCCAACGGACAGTCACAGGCTTCGTCTCAACCGGCGCGGGACGCCGGCGTCGAGGGCCACAGGGGTGGCCAGGCGAACCTTCACGTCCACCAGCGCGCAGCCGTTCGGACCGGCGAGCACCGGGTTGAGGTCGATCTCGGCCACCTGCGGAACATCCTCCGCGAGCTGTCCCAGGCGCACGATGACCGTCTCCAGTGCCGCCACGTCGGCCGGGAGCCCTCCGCGGAACCCGTTCAGCATCGGCCAGATCCGGAGCGACTTGAGGGCCCGGGCGGCATCCCCGGTGGTCACCGGAGGGAGCAGGAAGGCGCGGTCAGCCCAGAGGTCGGTGGCAACGCCACCCGCACCCACCATGACCAGGGGGCCGAAGCCCGGGTCACGAACGACGCCGACCACCATCTCGACTCCGCTCCCCATCGGTTGCACGAGCACAGACGCTCCAGGGTGCCCGAGCTCCACCTCGAACTCCCGCACGGCTGTCATGACGGCGGTCGTCGAGGTCAGTCCGACGCGAACAAGACCTCTGTCGGTCTTGTGCACAACGTCCCGGTCGGCCACCTTGATCGCCACCGGGAATCCGATCGCCTCAGCGACCGCTGCCGCCGCGTCGGGGTCGGCCACCACCGTGCCGACGGGGGCGAGGTCGTAGTCCGCCAGCAGCGCGACCATCTCGCCAGCATCGAGCCAGCCCGGTTCTCCGCCCCGTTGGGCGAGCAAGGCCTCGGCCGTGTGCCGCGCACGCTCGGCGCGGTCCCGATCGACCGGAGTGAGGGGCTCGGTCGGCTGCGCGAGCCATGCGAAGTAGCGCGCGGCCCGACCGAGTGCCCGGACCGCCGCAGACGCGCTGCGGAACGTGGTGACCCCCGGCAGCTCAGCGGAGGTGACGGACAGCCCTCCCATCGGCACCACGACCAGGGGCTTGTCCGTATGCGCAACGCTGGCCAGGCCAAGCAACGCAGTGTCCGCATCACTGACTCCGGTGGCGACGATGATCACCACCACCGCATCGATTTCGTCGGACGACACGAGAAGTGAACAGATGGCGGCCAGTGCGCGCGCGTCGGCGCCCGGCCCGGCATCGATCGGATTCCCCGTGCCCATCGTGCCGGCGACGTGTGAAGCGACCCGCGCGCGCAGGGAAGCGGAGAGCTCGGGCACCCGCAGGCCGCAGGTGTCGGCGCTGTCGGCGGCGAGCACGCCCATCCCCCCGGCGTTGCTGACGATGGCGATCCGGTTGCCGGCCGGGAGCGGCTGCTCGCTGAGCAGGAGCGCGGTCTCCGCCATGTCCTCGGCACCGCTGCACGCGATCACTCCGGCCTGGGCGAAGAGCGCATCGACACCGACGGACGACGACGCCGCCGCAGCAGTGTGGGACGCACCGGCCCGTTGTCCCCCGGCGGACCGGCCACCGACCACGGCGAGCAGAGGCTTGCGCTCGGCGAAGCGGCGGGCGAACCGGGCGAACTTCGGAGCGTTTCCAAATGACTCGAGATACAGCGCGGCGGCGGTCACCCGCGGGTCGTCGCGCCAGGCGGCGAGCAGGTCGTTGCTGGACACGTCGGCCTTGTTGCCCAGCGACACGAAGGCTCCGACGCCGAGCCCCAGCTCCCGAGCCAGGTCACTGAGCGCGATGCCGACGCCACCCGACTGGGAGGCGATGGCCAGTCCGCCGGACGGTGGCACGGAGCCGCTGAACGTCGCGTCGAGGGAGATGTCGGGGTAGTTGCTCATCAGGCCGAGGCAGTTGGGCCCCACGATCCGGATGCTCCGGCGCCGAGCCAGCGCGAGCATCTCGTGCTGCATCCTCGCGCCTTCGACACCGAACTCCTCAAAACCAGACGAGACGACCACCGCGGCGTGCACCCCGGCGTCTGCGGCGTCCTCGAGGGTTGCCAACACCCGCTTTGCCGGCACCGCAACCACGACCAGGTCGACCTCCCCGGGTATGTCGACCAGACTGGCGTACGCCGTGACGCCACCGACCTCATCGGCCGTCGGGTGTACGGCGTACACGTCACCGGTGAAGCCGCCCGTGAGCACCGAGCGCAGGACGGTCGCTCCGACACCGCTCCCATCCCGGCGAACACCCGTCACCGCGATGCTCCGCGGGTAGAGCAGCGGCCGGAGCGACCGCGCCTCTGATCGGCATTCACGTTCGTCAGCCGCCAGGAGCGCCGCAGCGGAGTTGATCGTGTCCATCTCCAGGTGGACGTCACCGTGGTCGGCGTGTCGTGAAATGGCGAACCCGGCATCGGCGAAGACCTGGAGCATGCCGCGGTTCTCGGCCAAAATCTCGGCGACGAAACGGCGTACGCCGAGTGTGCGACCCGCGGCGGCCAGGTGCTCAAGCAGGAGACTGCCCAGACCGAGACCATGCTGCGAGTCGTCGACCAGGAACGCCACCTCGGCGACGTCGGGGCCAACGGGCTCCGCGGTGCCGACCGCGACGAGCGATCCCGCGCGCTCCACGACGAGGGTCAGCGTGTCGCTGCTGGTGCCCAGGTGATCGACGTACGCCTGCGCCGCAGCACGGTTGGAGCTGAAGAACCGCAACCGCAGATTGTCGTCGCTGACCCTGGAGTGAAGGCCACTGAGTGGCGCCAGGTCGTCCGTGGTCGCCGGACGGATCGTAGCGACCGAGCCGTCGGCCAGGAGAACGTCCGCCGGGGCCGGTCCTGCCGCCACGAAGGCGGCATCGGCCGCTTTCCTCGTCCTGCTCACGTCTTGGCTCACTGCATCCTCCTGGGGCCGCGACGGCGGCGCTGGTATGGCCCGCTCGGGCCGCTCCATCGAACGTACGGCGGGCGGGCACGCGCACACAGGGTCCAAGGGCCGCTGGATAGGGACCATCTGCCTGCCCTGCCGATGACCCGGGACCCTGCTCGTCACCGCCGTGAGCCGCGACGCTGAGGACATCACAACCCATTCATCATCCATCGCAAGGAAGAGGAGGTCAGCCATGATCACGCTCCATCGCCGTCATCACGACATGACGGACACGGTCCACACGGCCGATGACACCCAGACGAATACTTTTGCGCGAGGGGCGCTTGCCGTGCTCCGGATTGGTTTCGGGCTCACGTTCCTGTGGGCCTTCTTCGACAAGTTGCTTGCCCTGGGATTCCACACCGGCTACGACCAGGCGGGGAATCTGGACCGCTACGGTGACGCCGCCTGGATCAACGGCGGCAGCCCCACCGAGGGATTCCTGAAGTTCGGCGCCGACGGCCCGTTCCAGAGCTTCTACAACGACATCGCCGGGGCCGCTTGGGCGGACTGGCTGTTCATGCTCGGCCTTCTCGGCATCGGCGCTGCACTCACCTTCGGCATCGGAATGCGGTTCGCCGCGGCCGCCGGGGCCCTGCTCTACGTGTTGATGTGGTCGGTCGTGCTTCCTCCGGAGAACAACCCGGTGATCGACGACCACCTCTTGGGCGCCGTCACCCTGGTGGTTCTCGCGGCATTCAGCGCCGGCGACACCTGGGGCCTCGGCAGGGTCTGGGCAAGGACCCGGGTGGTCAGGGACAACCCGATCCTCCGATAGGCGACCACGAGTTGGAGGAGCGCCTCACGCGAGGGACAGGAACAGCTTCTCCATCTTCCTGACATCGAGGCTGTCGGCGCCACCTTCGGAAATGCATTGCTGCAGCCCGGTGGCGACGATGGCGAAGCCGGCACGGTCGAGTGCCTTGGACACCGCTGCGAGTTGAGTGACCACGTCTTCGCAGTCTCGGCCTTCTTCGAGCATCCGCAGCACCCCGGCCAGCTGACCTTGGGCGCGTTTGACCCGGTTCACCACCGGCTTCATCGCCTCAGGGTCAAGCTGCATGCTCGGTCTCCTTCGCAAGAGTGTCAAGCACGTTGGTCAGCCGCTCTCGGGCATCGGCTGCCACAGTGCGGACCGCGTCGCTGCCGGCCATCCCGGCCATGAAGGCAGGGTCGAACGCCTCGACCGTGGTGGCGTTCGCGTCGACACTGCGCACAACCACGTTGCAGGGAAGCAGGGCCGCGATGGACGGGTCGGCAAGCAGTGCCTGATGGGCGAGCGCAGGACGACAAGCCCCAAGGATGATCTGCGGGGGAATGTCGACATCGATCTTCGCCTTCAACGTGGCGCTCATGTCGATCTCGGTGATGATGCCAAACCCCTGCTCGGCCAAGGCGATACGGACCAGGTCGACGGTCTCTGGAAAGCCCCGATCCACTGTCATCGCCATCGTGTAACTGCTCATCGGTCTGCCTCCTGCGTGGATGGTGTGATCGGAGACCAGGATACCCCCCGGGGTGTTTATCTTTCAAGGATGCATACCCCCTAGGGTAGGCATGACTCCTTCCCGGCCGTCGGATCCCCGTGGCCGCGACGCGTTCGCCGAGATGCTGCGAGGGTCGCTCGCGCAGGAGGCGCTTCACCGGGTCGCGTGCCCCGTGGTCGTCGTCAGGTGACTGGCCCCGCACGACCTGGCCCCGCACGACCTGAACCGTCAATGGCTGGAAGGCTTGGTCTCGAGCTCCGGCTCTCGAGGCGGCAGCTCGAGCGGTTGGCGAACCCAACGGCCAAAGAGGACTTTGCCTGCACTCGTGACCTTCGACCCCTGTCACCGGCTGCACCAGGTCGCCATGATCGATCCATGAGCCCCTACGTGTTCGACTTCGCCGACGGCAGCATGGATCAGAAGGACCTCCTGGGCAGCAAGGGCGCCAACCTCGCCGAGATGACCAACCTGGGGCTTCCCGTGCCGCCCGGGTTCACCATCACCACCGAGGCATGCCGCGCCTACTTGCAGGAGGGCGGAGAGCCCGACGCACTCGCGGCCCAGGTGAGCGACCATCTGGCCACACTCGAGAATGCCATGGGCCGTCGACTCGGCGACCCCACTGACCCATTGCTGGTCAGCGTGCGCAGCGGCGCCCGGTTCTCCATGCCCGGAATGATGGACACAGTCCTCAACGTCGGTCTCAACGACCAGTCGGTCGAGGGGCTCGCCCTACAGAGCGACGACGAACGGTTCGCGTACGACTCCTACCGTCGGCTCCTCCAGATGTTCGGGGCCACGGTGCTGGGCATCAAGGACGAGGTCTTCTCCCGCGCGCTGAATGCGGCGAAGCAGGCCCGTGGGTCCGAACTTGACCTCGACCTCGAGACTCACGATCTGCGCGCTGTCGTCTCGACCTACAAGGACCTCATTCAGGAGCACGACGGTCACCCGTTCCCGCAGGACCCGCGCGAGCAGCTCGACCTCGCCATTCACGCGGTCTTCGGCTCCTGGAACACCGACCGCGCGGTGCTCTACCGCCGCCAGGAGCAGATCCCCGAGGACCTCGGCACCGCGGTCAACGTGCAGGCGATGGTGTTCGGCAACCTCGGCACGGACTCCGGCTCAGGCGTCGCCTTCACCCGTGACCCGGCCACCGGCAACCGGGGTGTGTACGGCGACTACCTGCAGAACGCACAAGGCGAGGACGTGGTTGCCGGCATTCGCAACACCGTGTCGCTGGCGGACATGGCAGACCTCGACCGTGCCTCTCACGACGAGCTGCTGGCAATCCTGGAGACGCTCGAGAAGCACTACCGCGACATGTGCGACATCGAGTTCACCGTCGAGCACGGACGGCTCTGGATGCTTCAGACCCGCATTGGCAAGCGCACCCCCGAGGCGGCGTTCCGGATTGCCGGGGACATGGTCGACGAGGGCCTGATCGATCTCGACGAGGCACTCCGCCGGGTGACCGGCGGCCAGTTGGCGCAGTTGATGTTCCCCCGGTTCGACTACTCCGCTCCTCGCACGTTGCTGGCGAAGGGGATGAACGCCTCACCCGGCGCGGCAGTCGGCAAGGCGGTCTTCGACTGGCGAACCGCCGTGGAGTGGGTCGAGCGCGGTGAAGACGTCATCCTGGTCCGCAAGGAGACGAGCCCAGACGACCTGCACGGCATGATGGTCGCGAAAGGCATCCTGACCAGCCGAGGTGGCAAGACCTCGCACGCGGCCGTGGTGGCACGCGGGATGGGTCGCACCTGCGTGTGTGGGGCCGAGTCTCTGGACGTCGACGCGAGAAACGCGCAGTTCACGGTGCGCGGCGGCCCGACGATCCGAGAGGGCGACGTGATCTCGATCGACGGCACCACGGGGGAAGTCTTCGCCGGCGCCGTGCCGGTGACCGACTCCGCGGTCGTACGCTGGTTCGAGGGCGACGACATCGACGCCCCACTCGTGCACGCGGTGGCGCGACTGATGGAACACGCTGACACCATGCGCCGACTGCTCGTCCGGGCCAACGCCGACACCGTGGACGACGCGGCCCGCGCGCGGCGGTTCGGAGCCCAGGGCATCGGCCTGTGTCGCACCGAGCACATGTTCCTCGGCGAGCGACGCGAACTCGTCGAGCACCTGATCGTCGCCGAAGACCAGGAGGGCCGGGACACAGCCTTGGCGGCACTGCTGCCGCTGCAGAAGGCCGACTTCGTCGAGATCCTCGAGGCGATGGACGGCCTGCCAGTCACCATCCGGCTGATCGACCCACCTCTGCACGAGTTCCTGCCCGACCTCACCGAGCTGTCGGTGACACTCGCCCTCGCTGAGGCCAACGGACATCACAAGACGCGTCAGCGCAAACTGCTTGAGGCCGTCCGGCGACTGCACGAGCAGAACCCGATGCTCGGCCTGCGCGGCGTCCGTCTGGGCATCGTGATCCCCGGGCTCTTCACCATGCAGGCCCGGGCGATTCTCGAGGCCGCGGCCGAGCAGATCCGGGCGGGCGGCGACCCGCACCCGGAGATCATGATTCCCCTGGTCGGCTCGGTCCGCGAGCTGGACCTCGTCAAGGGTCGAATCCTCGAGGTCGCCGCGGACGTCCGCTCCGAGACAGGGGTGGAGGTTCCCTTCCTCGTCGGCACCATGATCGAGCTGCCACGTGCGGCCCTGACCGCCGACGCGATCGGCCGCTCCGCAGACTTCTTCTCCTTCGGCACGAACGACCTCACCCAGATGACCTGGGGATTCTCGCGTGACGACGTCGAGGCGTCCTTCTTCTCCACCTACCTGGAGCAGGGAGTCTTCCGGGTGTCACCATTCGAGTCACTCGACACCGAGGGGGTCGGTGCCCTGGTGCGCATCGCCGCCGCACAGGGCCGCGCAGCCAATCCCGAACTGCACCTCGGCGTGTGCGGTGAGCACGGAGGCGACCCCGAATCGATCCACTTCTTCGACGACCTCGGTCTCGACTACGTCTCGTGCTCTCCGTTCCGGGTCCCGGTGGCACGTCTGGAGGCCGGTCGCTCGACCCTGGGCTGACCCGCGCCCGTGGCGGCCGCCCAGGCTTCGACGAGCCAACCCCGGACCTCGTCATCGATGTCGGTCACGTCACGGAGCTCGAGGTGGTGCATCCATGTCCCAGCTGAGGGTTTCACCACCTGTTTCAGCCGCGCCGATTGCAGTGCCCTGGGCAGCGCCACGGACAGCACAACGGGCACGTCGGAGGCGACGTACCGGCCCGGACGCCACAGCATTGCGAACGCCCGGTCTCGACGGAACCCGACTTGTGACCTGGTGACTCGCACCCTGACTCCGTCCAGGCGTAGCAGTGTGCGTCGGATCTCGTCATGGATTGCGAGAGCGACCGGGTCGTGATCGAACACCTCCTCGGGAGTCAGCGCCTCCGAACTGCCAGCCACAGGCCGACACCTCCGCCACACAGGAGAACCAAGCCGGCCCAGATCAACCCGGTGGCGACGTCGTCCAGTACCGGGAGCGTCGCGCCCACCCGCACCGAGGCCCGCACAGGCGCAGATCCGTCCGCATTCATCACCACCACAGACCACGAACCCTCTCGCGGGGAGAAAGTGATCTGCTGCGTGCCGGGCCCAACCGCCGAGGCCGCCCAGATCCGGCTGTCGACCGGGGACGTTCGCGGTGCACCACCGTGGGTGAACCGGTAGTCCCGGTCGCCGTATGCGTCAATCGGGTCACCCACGGTGGACAACGCCACCCCTGCGAGGCACGCCGCCACATCGTCGTGCTCGGCGATCCCGACGAAGAGGTCTTCGTCGTCCGGCGCCCACGCCTCAATCCGAACCCTGCCGATCAGGCGCGCCGGCAGGTCGACGACGGTTTTGTCGTTGCGTATCTGCGCTTCTCGGGAGACCAGTGCGTGTCCCCGTGTCCGGAGCTCCACGGGCGAGTTCGTGACGTAGCCGTCGTCGGCGCGACCGACGTCGTCGACGACCTTCAGCGTGGCTCCCCCACTCAACAGGCCCAATGAAGCGATGAATGCCAAGCTCGCCACGACCACGGCAATGATGCGACCGGCCCCCCAGCGACGCCGGTCACCGGCCGACGGCACTGGATCGGGATGCTGCATGGCAGATGCGAAGCGCCCTTCCAGCGGGGTCCCACCCCGTCCGCCTCCACCACCCGCGGTCTCAACGCCCAGGTCCAACCGGAACGGGGGGTAGCGATCGGTCATCAGGCCGACGTACGCCACTGCTCGCAGAACCCACCTGTTGAGACCGAGGACCAGATCGAAGATGTCCCTCGGGTATCGGCCCGTGAAGAGAAGTGCGACACCGGCAATCAGGACGAGGAGCGGAATCAGCCCGAGTGCCGCAGCACCGTTGTGCCCGTGGACGGCATACCCACTGCCGCCGAGGAAGAGGCTGAGCACGAGGTAGTGGGGAATCGCCAGCAACCACCACTTCACCAGCGCAAGGCCCCGAGAAAGACGCTCCGGATAGACCACCTCGAGGCGGGCCGGGTCGTCGACCCGCTCGGCCAGGCTGAACGGTGGGTAGCTGTCGGAGCCCAGCCCGCCGTAGGAGTAGTAGGCGACGCGCCACGACCAGCGAAGCACCCCCACATTGAAGTCGAAGATCGGACGCGGATATCGCCCCGTCACCACGATGGCCACCATGGCCACGACCGTCAGTACCAGGAAGGCGAGCCACAGCAACGCCAGTACGACGTAGTGAGGGATCACCAAGATCCACTTCACGAGCCACAGCCAGCGACTCAGTGGCTCCTGCAGGGTCGCATCCACGCGGACGGGATAGGCGAGACTGTCCATCGGTTCTCCTTCGGGAGAGCCCGTTGCACGGGCGTGCCAGGCCGGTCCTGGTCGGCATGACGCCATGCAACCCCGTTTTGCCGCACCCGGCAGGGGCCGCCGTACTCGCAGAGCCGGGACCAACGGCCCTGTGCTGTCCCCCAACCCGTGCTGGATTCTTGGATGTGACGAAGGGAAACTTTGATGACCACCGCGACCCGCGCCGTTCCCAGAACGGCTCTCCCCGAGGATCCACTCGGCCCGTTCCCGATCCGCCACTCCGTGGGCCGCAACATCGTCGGCGGCTTCTTCCTCGTCATGGGCGGCGTGCACCTCGGTCTGGTCTCCGCCGATCCCGAGGCCTACTCCGGTTTCGCCGACCGCGGACTGTTTCCCTTTGTCCGCGACGGTTGGGACCAGATCGTGATGGCCGAACCTGTCGTCTACGGTCTCCTGCTGATGGCCGCCGAAATTGCCATGGGCGCCGCCCTGCTCGTCGGGGGTCATGCGGCCCGGTACGGCTGGCTCGGGGTCATCGCCTTCCACCTGTTGCTGCTGCTGTTCGGCTGGGGAGCCTGGGTGTGGTCGATTCCCGCGCTGGCCGTCCTGGTGCCGCTGGCAATGCGTGACCTGCGTACGTCGAAGGAGCCACTGTCATGACCACCGATGAAGCCTCTGCGAGCTTGATCGTTCCGGCGCGCGCATTGCGCGACATCGTCGGGTACGCGTGCATGGCCCCCAGCGTCCACAACACCCAGCCCTGGTCGTGGCATGCCTCCGGAAACAGGCTTGAGCTGTCCGCCGATCCTTGGCGACGGCTCCCCTTGGCCGACGCTCGGGGACGCAACCTCGTGATCAGTTGCGGTGCCGCACTGCACCATGCCCAGATCGCGGCCGCTGCCCTGGGCTGGGAACCCATCGTCAACCGCCTTCCCGAGGGTGACGACTCCACGCTACTGGCCAGCATCGAGCTGACCTCCACGGAACCATCGCCGGACTCAGGCGAGGAGCTCCAGGCAATCCGAGATCGCTGCACCGACCGGAGACGTTTCACGTCGTGGCCGGTGCCGGAGGAGCGCCTGCGCCACCTGGCAGCCACCGCCGAGGAGTCGGGCGCTCATGTGATGCTGCTGCAGGATCCGTCCGACCGGGTTCGTACCGAGCTGCTGGTCGGTCGCGCACTCGACCTTCAATCAACCGATGAGCCGCTCGCCGCCGAGCAGCGCCGCTGGGTCGACCACAGCGTTCGTGACGGCGTCCCAGGCGTGGTCATCCCCGCGAACGCACCGAACGAGGTACACCTCCGCACGCGCTTCGGCAGCGGTCACCTTGCCGAGCCGGATCGAGACCTCGAGGGATCAGACGGACTGTTGGTGATGCGGGGTGCCGCCGACGACAAGCTGGCTTGGCTGCGGACCGGTGAGGGGCTGAGCGCCCTGTGGCTGAGGGCGACCCGGGAGGGACTCTCGGTGGTCCCGCTGAGTCAGGTGATCGAGGTCGACGAGACACGCGAACGCCTGCGCGCAGAGGTCCTCCAAGGCATGGGCACGCCGCACCTGCTGGTCAGGGTTGGTTGGCAGGCGATCAGCCGAAGTGCTCTCCCCCGGACACCACGCCGACCGCAGGACGACGTACTCACGCTCTGAATGCGACACGCGCCGCACGATGGCTGGTCTTCCTCGCGGCGGGCCTGGGCAGAGCAGTGGCTCCCGGACAGTCCTCAGCTCGTCGCCGGACGGCGGAGCACGAAACGTCGCCCGGTGACCGCGGAGGGACTCAGCTCGACGACGTCGCGCTTCAGTGTGGGCAGCCACGACTTCGGTGAGTTCGCTCCGAGGAGGCGCGTCTCATCCTCACCCAGACGCCGAAGGGTGCCACGGACGACGACGGACCAGGCCGACTGGTCGTCGTACCAGTCGATCTCGAAGGCCACCTCGGAATGCATGGCCGCGGCCAGCAGCTTGTTGCCGGAGGTCGTGGGGAAGAGCAGGACACGGTGCTCGACCGAGTAGTTGATCGGCACGATGTGCACCTCGGAGACCAGTCGGAAGGCCAGTCGGCCGAACTCCTCGCCCTCGAGCAGCGCCCAGCACTGCTCGGGCGTCAGCTCCGTGACGACGTCGTCAAGGTCGTCGTCGGTGTAGTCGGTGTGGTTCATCACTCCTCCTGGGTCCGCGTCTCGCCGGCAGGTGCCGCTTCAGGGACTACCGCGACCGTGCTGCCTGACCGCTCGAGCACTGCCGTGGCCATCGTGCCGGTCACCCACCTCAACAGCGGTGTCACCGGATGACGGCCGACGACCACGAGGTCACAGGATCGTGAACCGCTGGTCAGGCACTCCTCGACGGGGCCCCGAGCAACCTGGAGCGTGACCTGCACGTCCGGGAACTTCTCGGACAGACCCGCGACTGACTCCGACAGGAGCATGTGAAGCGCCTGGTCGTCGGGCGCGATTGAGGACTCGGGAAGGGAGGTGCGGGCGACGGGGCGCGTCGCGCAGTGCACCACGGCCAGCGGCAAGCTTCGAACGGAGGCGAGCCGGTAGGCGAATTCGAGCACCGGCACTGATTCAGCAGATCCGTCGGCTCCGACGAGGACGCCGTGCTTGGGGGCATCGAGGTGCCCGGGCCGGCACACCACGACGGTGCAGCGTGCCGATCGGACCACGCCAGCGCTCACCGATCCGAGGACCGTGCTGCGAAAGGGGCCACGGCCCCGTGATCCCAGGACGACCATGTGCGCCGAAGCGGACATCTCGACGAGTCGTTGTCGGGGAGGACCCAGCAGTGGCACGCTGTGGATGCGTATGCCGGGTTGCGTCGACAGAGCGAGCGTCACGGCCTCCTGCACCAGCTCACGGGACGTCGCGAGGACATCCGGCAGTTCTTGCGAGCACCCCCCGTCCAACCCTGCCCAGGCAATGGTCCTGATCTCACCCTCCCCGCCGGCGTTCACGATGGTGAGGGGGCGACCGTCCAGGGCCGCCTGCTCGGCGGCCCAGGTGACCGCCTGCCTGGCGGAGTCGGAGCCGTCGTACCCGACGACGATGGTGCCCGGTGCGCTGTGTGTGTTCATGTTTTCAGCGTGCCGAGCACCAAGGACATGCCACACCGTCCATGGGCCCGAACAGCGAGGACCAAGGGCCCGAAGTCGAGGACTCAGACTCCCCCGACGGAGATCGCCAGGGCGAAGTAGACGCCAAGGGACAGCAGGTCCTGGATCACAGTGGCCAACGGTCCGGACCCGAGGGCCGGGTCCTTGCCGAACCTGGCGAAGACGTGGGGCAGGCCCAGCGCCACGAGGGTGGCCGTGGCACAGCTGACCACCAACGCGAGCGAGATCGCACACGCCAGCCGCAGGTCCCCGCCGACCATGAATGCGAAGGGCAGGAACAGGCCGGCCAGGACGATCCCGATCAGAAGGCCGGTCGCCAGCTCACTGGCCAGGATGGCGCCGCGACTGACAGCGACTCGACGGGCACCAGTCCGACGAGGTGCTTGCCGTCGAGGACGGCAAGATGGCCTGCGTAGGAGAACCGGCCGGCAGCCAACAGGGCGCGCGCGTCGATGACCAACGCGTCCGGCCCGACCTCGGGCACCCGTGCCTCGATGCGGCTGGCCACCCGTCGGCGATGCCCCGGGGCGTCATTGGCGCGATGCACCCTGCCGCTCGTGGTCTCCAGCGTATTCACTCGGGAAGGAGTCGGCGTCCGGTCACCAGACGGGGGCGGATGCGCACCACGAGGTTCCGGGTTCCGTCCGCCCAGGGAGCAGGCCGATCTTCAGGAACGCTCACGTCGGAGTCGTCGTACTCGGCCGACCCGCGCACGAGCACGCTCCAACCGGTGCGCTCGGTCTCGTCGAGCTGGTCGACCTGGAAGGCGACGTGGCCGGAGATCATCCTGCGGCCGAGCTCACTGTGCGGTGAGGTCCGGAAGAGAATGTCGCCGCCGTCGAGCACATGGTTCACCGGGAGGACCACCGGGCCACCCTCGACCGAGTAGGCGATGCGCCCGACCGAGCAGGCTCCCAGCAGCTCCATGCACTCGTCCGAGGACAGCTCCCTGAAGTGGTTCGCATACCAGCGCTCGTTGTTCATGTCGTCTCCCTCGTCGGAGTGGTGGGGGCCCGGGTCGTCGACCCGTTCGCATCCGAGTCTTCTGCGCACGTGGCCGTGGCCGCAGAGTCACGAGTCATGCCCGGCCGGGACCAAGGACCCGGTGGGTCGCAGAAGCCTTCGGAACGTGTGCCAGGCGAACCAGCCGAACACCACCGAGGCAGCACCCAACAGGAGCGTTGTGGGAACTGAGGCATGCGGATCGTCCTTGACCACCATGACGACAGCCATCGCGGTCACTGACGGGGGAACCAGCGCGAACCAGCCGATCACCGCGTACAGGGCACGACCCCCGGCCCCAGCACCGGAGACGAGCGCACAGCCGGCGGCGACCGTGCAGGGCACCACGATCCCCAGATCGAGCAGGAAGATGGACCAGTAGAAGGTTCGCTCCCCCGCGAACTCGTCTCCGATCCCGGCGCCGGTGAACGAACCGCCGATGGCGCCGGCGTAGCGGAGAGTCACGAAGGCACCCAGCGCGAACAGGATCAGCCCGTGCCGTCGCGAGCCACGACGGTCGCGCGACGGCACGGGCGTGTACGCCGACAACGTCCATGACCAGATCATCAGGCCCGCTGCCAGGACGAAGAGCAGCAGCTGACCCAGAACGACGACCGAGTAGTGGTCGTACTCGGGACCGAGGATGTACTGAACGAGCATGTAGGCCGCGTAGGCGGACGGTGCGAATCCGAAGAGGGGTGACGCCCGGGCTCCCCTGACCCCTGCCACGCCCGCGAGCGTCGCCCACGGGACGACGATGAAGACAGTCACGAGCTCGAGTCCGAGGAGCTGGTTCGTCACGGTTTCGGAGACGGGGTAGGTCACGAGCCCCCGGAACAACGGGCCGGCCAGAGAGTTGGCGAGCAAGCTGCCGGCCAGGACCAACAGGAGCACGCCGTACGTGCGCGGTGGTGGACTCGCTTCGACCATGCCGGACTCACCTGACGTCGACCCGGCCTCTCCATACCCCATGCCAGCCACCTTGTGCCCTCCACACCCGTGGCGGCAGGGACCTTGTGCCCCACCAGCGGAGACCTCATTCCCTGTCGAGCCCAGGTGCACCCCGGGTTGGCTGGAGACACCAGACGCGACCGGAAGGAACCCCATGCACACGACCCACGAGCCGCTCGTAGGGCACGAGGACCCGCCGTGGACCGAGCCCGACAAGGCGGTGGTCGTAGCGGTCGACGGCTCCCGACGCAACCGGGCGGCGCTCGAGTGGGCCACTGCCACGGCGGTCGGAAGCGGCCGCCCGCTCATCTTGTTGCACGTCCTCGACGAATCGGAGACTGCGACGCCCTTCCATCCCATGGACACCGACGACGAGCTCGGAAGACGCCTGCTCTCCCGGGTGACGACAGGCATCCTCCAGGAGCACCCGGATGCCCAGTTGGGCACGGAGGTGACGATCGGCCGAGTCGCGGACGCACTGGTCGCGCGTTCCTCGGGACAGTCGACGCTCGTGGTCGGCCGACGCGGCCACGGAAGCTTTCTCCGGCAGCTCATCGGCTCCACCTCGATCAAGGTGACCAGCAGGGCCCGAGTTCCCGTGATCGTGGTTCCGCAGCACTGGTCCACAGGTCAGCACCTCCGGGAACCGGTCGTCGTCGGAGTCGATCATCGAGACCTGCAGCACGAAGCGCTCCTCTACGCGTTCCTGGAGGCACGGCGACGGGGAGTGACGTTGATCGCGGCGCACGGTCGCGAGGTTCCGGCCCGAGACTGGGCCCACGGCTCCCCGCCCGAGCCCAGTGCCGGGGAGGCAGCCGATCATGCCTCACCAGAGGCGCTCGCTCGCGCAGTCGCGCCGCTACGCGAGCGGTTCAGCGACGTGCCCGTCGAACTCTTCCATGGCTCCGAACACCCACTGACAGTCCTGCTCGACCGGATCGGCCCCACGCAGCTCCTCGTGCTCGGCAGACATGGCAGCCGAGGCCGCACGGGCGACTTCCAGTTCGGCTCCGTCGCCCAGGCTGTTCTTCACTATGCCGAGGTGCCGGTGGCAGTCGTGCCACCGACCGAGCGGCCGGTGAGAGAGACCCACGGCAGCCGGATGTAGAGATGACGGCTGCCTCCGGCCCATGGCTGGAGGTCGGCAAGGCCGGCGATGGTCGACAGCGCGTCCGGGTCCGTGATCGTCTCGCCATGGCCCGTGGCGACCACGCTCCACCCGCGTCGGAGCTCGTGGTCGAGGTGGTCGACCTCAAGGGCGAGCGGCGACGACCAGCCCACTGTCCCCAACACCGAGTACGGCGCCGTACGGAACACGATGGCGTCGTCCACGACCACGTAGTTCACCGGCACGATGTGAGGGCCTGTGGGCGTGCACACCGCCACCCTGGCCACCTCCTCGTGCGAGAGCAGTTGGAGGCACTCCTGCTGGGAAAGCTCCCGCGGCATGTCCATGATGGTCGGCTCCTCTCCTCAACGGGCCAGAGGGACTTCGGGTGTCCCTGACTCCACGCTACGAGCCGGGCCGGGTCAGGCGAAGGGGCGAAGGTCCCGGCTCCACGCGCGTCCGGCCAGGATCAGTGCCAGGACACGAGGCCCGCGCGTGGAGTGACTTTCGCCCCTGCCCCCGAGGACCTGTCCACGACAGGGTGGGGACATGCCCGATCGCATCGCCGACCTGCCCCTGCGCCGCCCCGTCGTCGTGGGGGTGGATGGCTCGAGAAACAACCAGGCAGCCGTCCGGTACGCAGTCGAGGAGGCTGCCGGGACTCGGCGCCCGCTGCTCCTGGTGGCCGTGCTCGACGACACCGGCGATCCCTCGGTTCCCCAGCAGTCGCCGCCCGACTGGACGCTGCTCAACGCCATCGGTCGAAGGGCCACGAGGCAGCATCCCGACCTGAGGGTGCGCAGCACCCTGGAGTTCGGCGACGTCCCCGCTCGGTTGTTGGACCGGGCGAGGCGCGCGGATCGCCTGGTGATCGGGCAACGTGGGCTCGGCACCTTCGGCCAGCCGATCCTGGGCTCGACCTCCACCGCTGTCGCGGCCCGGTCCGACCGTCCGGTCCTGATCGTTCCGGCCGGTTGGCGCCACGAGGATCGCAGGCGTCACCCCGTGGTGGTGGGCATTGATCCGACTGACCCGGACGATTCCGCAGTGTGTTTTGCCTTCGAGGAGGCCGCGAGACGGGAGTCCGCTCTCGTGGCGGTGCACGCGTTCGACACCGAGCCCCGGTTGCTCTGGGATCCGGTTCTTGCCGGCCCTGCCCACCGGACCACACAGACGTTGGGCGCTCGACACCTCGAAGACGTCGTGGCCACGTTCAGTTCCGTGTTCCCCTCGGTGCCGGTCACCCTCTGCGACGAGAGGAGCGACCCTGCGACGATGCTGCTGCGTCGCTCACGCGCGGCCCAACTGCTGGTGCTGGGGAGAGGCCAGCGTCGAACCTTCGGACCTGGGCTCGGCTCCACCTCCCGAGCGGTGCTCCACTACGTCGAGATACCCGTCGCGGTCATCCCGGGCTGACCTCGAGGTCACGCCCGACCACGCCCACTCGGCGTCACCAGGCCCACGGACAACCCCGGACTCAGTCCACCAGCACCTTCTCCTGATAACCGGGGACCACGGCGTTCCAGGCGAGTTCTTCTCGTAGACGCGTCGCGAGTGCCTCGGCCGAGTGCGGTTCACCGTGGACCACGAAGACTGTGCGGGGCGGCGGAGACGGCCGTAGCCAATCGATCATCTGGGTGGCATCCGCGTGCGCGGAGAAACCCTGGACGTTGACGATCTCGGCGCGCACCGGGATGTAGCGACCATGGATCTTGACGGATCGGGCACCGTCGGCGAGCAGCCGCCCACGTGTCCCGGCAACCTGGTACCCCGTGAGCACGACACTGTTGCGCTGCAGCGGCAACTGATGCTCCAGGTGGTGCAGGACTCGGCCACCCGTGGCCATCCCGGAAGCCGAGACCAGGATGCACGGGTGGCTCGGATCGTTGAGCTTTCGCGACTCCTCAGTCCCTGCCACGAGCTGCAGCTTGCCAGGGTCGAACGGCTCCGGATCGCTGGCGGCCTCATCGCGGAAGTCGGTGTCCGTGGCGGTCAGTGCTGCCTGATAGACCCGGAGTGCGCTCAGCGCCATGGGGCTGTCGACGTACACGGGCACGTCCGGCACCTTGCCGGTCCTGATGAGCCTCTGGATCTCGTGCAGGACCATGGGCGTACGGTCGACGGCGAACGCCGGGAGCAGGGCGACACCGCCACGCCGCAGGGTCCGATCGAGCGCCCCGGCCAGCTCATCACCGCCGTGACCGTGATGTTGCCGACTGCCGTACGTCGACTCGACGACGAAGTGGTCTGCCCGGCCGGGGTGCTCCGGCGCACGCAACAACGGGTGATCCGTGCGGCCGAGATCGCCGCTGAACACCAGACGCGTGGAACCTCTAGTGATGGCTGCGAACGATGATCCCAGGATGTGGCCGGCGCGGAACAACTCCGCCGAGAACTCACCGCCCAATGGGATCACCTGGTGGCGCACCACCGGTCGGAAGAGCGCGATCGCCTGCTCCGCGTCGGCGCTGTCGAAGAGCGGCCGGGGGCGTTCATGCTTGGAGAGCCCGGTCGACCGCACCCACCGTGCCTCTTCCTCCTGGAGGTGCGCCGCGTCGCGCAGCACGATCTCAGCCAGACGCGCCGTGTCCGCCGTGCAGATCACCTGCCCGGCGAAACCCTCGCGTGCCAGGACGGGGAGATACCCGCAGTGATCCAAGTGGGCATGCGTCAGCACAACTGCGTCGACCGTGGAGGGATCCAGCGGAGGCGGCTCCCAGTTTCGCCGACGCCAGGCGGCCTCACCCTGGAACAGGCCGGCGTCGACCAGGATGCGGTGGTCGTCGGCTTCGAGCAGGAACTTGCTCCCGGTGACCGTGCCGGCCGCACCCAGGAAGGACAACGTCATGGAGCTTCTCATGTGCCGATGTTGCTCCAGGGTCTTGATGGCTCGGCAGCGGCGATGGTCAGGGATGCACAGGACCTTGGGCCCTCCCCGGCACAGGTCGCTGTTCCATATCGTGACGTGGGAAGGGAGGCACCGTGGACAAGACCCCTGCCATTGCGACACACGGCCTGACCAAGGACTTCGGGAAGCGGCGTGCGGTGCACGTCCTGGACCTCGTCGTCCCACCTGGCATCGTGTTCGGCTACCTCGGCCCCAACGGCGCAGGGAAGACAACGACCATCAAGCTCCTCGCCGGGCTCTACCGCCCTACCGCGGGCCAGGCCCTTGTCTTCGGCCACGAAGTCACGTCCGATCGCGATCGCGTCCAAGGGATGATCGGCTACCTTCCCGGGGACTTCACCGGGTACGCCGACCAGACAGGCGGACAGTTTCTCCACCTGATCGGGTCACTTCGCGGAGGTGTGAACCCAGCCCGGGTCTTGCAACTCGCAGAACGATTCGAGGTCGACCTCGGGCGACGTCTTGGCACGCTGTCTCATGGCAACCGGCAGAAGATCGGGATCATCCAGGCCTTCATGAACCAGCCACCACTCCTTGTCCTGGACGAACCCACCCAGGGCCTGGATCCCCTCATGCAGCGGGAGTTCCTGGCGCTCGTGCGAGAGGTTCGCGCCCAAGGACAGACGGTGCTGCTCTCCTCCCATGTGCTGGCCGAGGTGGAAGCCGTGGCCGATCAGATCGGCATCCTGAAGGACGGCCGACTGCTGACCACGCTCACGATGGAAGAGCTCCACGCGGGTGCGCGTCGCAGCATTGATCTCACGTTCGAACGCTCGGTTCCCGAAGCCGACCTCCGACGCACCACCGGGGTCAAGGATGTACAGGTCCACGACCGGACCGCCCACCTGTCCGTCACCGGTTCGACGGCCGACCTCCTGCGGGTGGCCGCACCCCACGGCATCGTCCGCCTCGTGACCCATGAGACAGACCTGGCCGACACCTTCCTCGACTTCTACGAGAACGGATGGGAGGACTCTGATGCGCAACGTCTTTCAGAAGGCGCTGTGGGACCAACGCCGCAACCTTCCGTTCTGGGCTAGCGGCGTCGCGTTGGTCGTCCTGCTGGAGGCGGCGCTGTGGCCGTCGATGTCAGACATGGCCAGCCTCGACGACTACCTTCAGGACCTCCCGCCGGCCCTGCGTGAGGTGTTCTCCCTTGACCAGATGGCCACCGGCTCAGGATTCCTCAACGCCGAGCTCTTCACTTTGGTCCTGCCCATGATCTTTCTTGTCTTCGCGATCAACCGCGGGGCGCGCATGGTTGCCGGTGAGGAGGAGGCGGGAACGCTCGACCTGCTCCTGGTCACCCCGCTCTCGACCACGCGCCTGCTGGTGCAAGAGGCAGCTGCCCTCACCCTCAGCATCATCGCACTCGGAGCCGCGGTCTTCGGCGCAACCATGGTTGGCGGCCGGCTCTTCGGCCTCGGCATCTCCGTCGCCGCTGCGGTTGTGGGCGCAACGGCTCTGGTACTGCTCGGTGTGGAGTTCGGAATTCTCGCACTGGTGATCGGTGCCCTCACCGGGCGGCGAGGACTGGCGATCGGCGCGCCCACAGCGCTGGTCATGGCGGCCTATCTCCTGTTCGTCGCCGGTGCACTTGTCGACGGGCTCGCCGCCTGGCGCGGGTTCTCTCCCTTCGACCAGGCCCTGCACTCCGGGCCGCTGTCACCTCAGGTCCCTGCGTCCTTCGCGTGGCTGGTGCTGCCGCCTCTCCTGGCGCTCCTCGTTGCACTGCCCCTCTGGTCGCGCCGCGACATCGGCACGGCCCGCTGAACCGCATGCCACTCATACGGTCAGTGGGCGAGTCAGACGGTGCGACGAACCGGCGCTTCCTCCTGCGGGGTCCAGTGGACCCCGATCCGTCGACCGGTCACGGAGACGGGGTACAGCCGTATGTGGAGCAATCGGGTGCCTCCGGCCCACGGCCTCGGCTCCCACACTCGGCGGATGGCCTCCAGGGTCTCGGGGTCATCGATGGCCTCCCCCGTCCCGACCGCGACCACGCTCCACCCCCGGTGGCGTTCATAGTCGAGCTGGTCGATCTCGAAGGCCAGGGACGCCAGCGGGGCCAGCTGGCCCAGGATCGAGTCCGGGTCGGTTCTGAAGACGATGTCGCCTTCCACCACGGCGTAGTTCACCGGGACGATGCGCGGCCCGTCGGGCGTGCAGACGGCCACCCGGCCGACCACCCCCGCCGCCAACAGGTCCCGGCACTTCTCCGTGGTCAGTTCGCGGGGCACGTTCACTGGGTGGCTCCTCCTGCAGGGGTCGGCACACCTGAGCCCGACCTGGCCTTTCCACGGTAGGAGCGTTCGTGTGTCCCGAGCAGTGTCGAAGGTCCCGGGAAGCGGGACGGCCGGCCCTGCCCCGGGTGGGCCGCAGGCAGACATGCTGAAGCCGAGACACCGCACCCTGCGAGGAGACCACCATGGACGTCAGTTCCACACGACAGGCACACGCGCGCTCGGCCCTCGAGGCCCGTCCCCTCCTGGTCGGCGTCAGCCCCGACGGCCGCTCGGCATCGGCCGTGGTCTGGGCCGTCCAGGAGGCGGAACAGACCGGACAGCTGGTGCGGCTCGTGACCGCCGTGGACGCGAGCGAGGTCGAGCCCGTGGAGCAGTCCGGCCACGACCTCTCCGTCCTGGCCCGGCGCCTCGCACTGGGTCAGGTGCAGTCACAACGCGTGGTCGGCCCGGTTGCGGCGACACTCCTCGCGGCCACCGCGGACGCCGAACTGCTGGTCATCGGCCACCGCGGCCTGGGACGGGTGGCGCGGGCGATCACCCGCGGCACCTCGGCCCAGGTCGCAACCGGCTCCCCGGTGCCGGTGGTGGTGGTCCCCGAAGCGTGGATACAACCGCGATTCGCGGCGGCGCCGATCGTGCTCGGGCTGTCTCCCGACGTGGGCGAGGGCCAGGACCCGGAAGCTCCGGCACTCGCGTTCGCCTTCGCTCGTGCGGACAACCTGCAGGTGCCGTTGACGATCGTCTGCGCCTGGCAGGTTCCGCCCGTGCTGGCGTACGACGCAGAGGCGATCTCCCTGTACGAGCAGGCGACCAGGGAAGCCCTGGAGACCAGGCTGGAACCGTGGCTCGAGCGTTTCCCGGAGGTGAGGACGACCCTGTCCTGCGGCGACGTCACACCGGAGACGGCCCTGCTCCGCGCCGCGCGCCACGCCCAGTTGACCGTCGTCGGACGCACTCGTGCCAGCGGTCTCGGTCGTCATGGACTCGGCGCGACCGTGCGAGGGCTCCTGCAGCACACGGAGTGCCCGGTTGCCGTCGTGCCCTGGCTCCGATCCGGCACCTCTCCCGGTGTCGGCTGACCGCCACCCGAGCGGGGTCGCAAGGTCACGGGCGCCCGTGCTCGACGGAGAACAGCGGCACCGCCTGGGTTTGATCCCCGAGGACGAGGCAACACTGGCGCCATGGACGCCTCGAAACCCGCCGTCTCCGACCACGAACGAGTCATGGACCCCGTCGCAAGACAGCTCAACGCGGCGTTCCTCGCCGGGCTGGTGCTGCTGGTCCCGGTCCGTGGCGCCCTGGGCACGACGACGTACAACGCCCTGTTCTACTGGTTCGTCGGTGGAGTCGTCGTCATCGTCGCCTACGCGTTCGTGCTGCGAGCCTCGAAGGTTCCGCAGGCCGTCGGCACCGCGCTGACCATGTCCGGTGTGTTCGCGGTCGCCGTCGTGATCGCACTGGCGATCGTGGGCAGCCTCGGAGACCCCGGCAGCGACACCACGGTGTCACTGATGGCGGGGCTCCCGGCTGCTGCCGTTGCCGCTCCCCTGTCCACCGCAATGATCGGACGCACCGGGGAGCATGCCGGAGGGACCGCCTTCGGCGTCGTTGCCTGCGTCCTCGGCTTCACCATCGCGTTCAGTGCCGGCCCGTCCATCGGGGAGCAGCTCGACGACGCCCGCGACGACGCTGCGGACATCAAGGCATTCGAGGACTCGGGCCTGTCGCCGTACGTGCCTGAGCTCGACGGCATGGTTCCTGAATACGAAGGCACCACCGTGCGGACGTCCCAGGGCGGCGGACGAGAGGTGGTGGGCTACAACGTGAGGTACGAGCAGGAGTCCAGCAGCAACTGGGATGCCGCCTACATCACCCTCAGCGTCAGCCATCCGCAGGGACCGGCCTGCGAAGAGATCGAGGGTCACCTCGAGTGTCGTGAGGGTGACGGGTACGTCGTCACCGAACGGGACGGCGTCGCCGACACGGTGAGCGCCGAGCGCGACTACGTGCGCCTGACGGCGAAACTCCGTGAGGGCACCGGTGACGTGCCCGACGTGGAGGCGATCGGTGAGGCGCTCGCCTCCGCGGATGAGGTCGAGTGGGACGACGTCGTCGACCTCAGGAAGTAGCGGGTGCCTGGCTGGTCCTGATCTCACCCAGCCGACGACGCTCCCGATAGTTCAGCGCGGCCATCGCGAGCGCGAAGGCCCAGAGGGGCCACAGCAGCTGCGGCAGGAAGATGAGTGGGGCAGCCAGCAGGTCGGTTCGCTCCTCCTTGTCCATGAGGGCCACGCCGACGAAGATCGCCCGCGAGGCCACCGCGACGAGTGCGGCGACCACGAGAGCGGGGATCACCGCGAAGCCGACCGGCACGCGACGGTCCGCCAGTCCCGGCACCCATCGCGGGAATCGTTCGCCCCAGGGGCGCACCAGCCCGATCGTGAGCCAGGCGCCGCCGGTGGACGCGGCGGCGAGCCCGAGACCGGCCCACAGGATCGCGCCCTCGAACCCGTCGAAGCCCGGCACCTGGAGGAACATGAAGACTCGAGAGAGCGCGTAGGCCAGTGGCGCCTCGACCGCGATCATCGTCCACTGGTGGGTACGCCGAGCGACGCCGGCCAGCGGATCCTCGCCAGGCCGCACTGCCGGTCGCCAACTGCGCAGCACGGTCCACGCGAGCACCATGGCGGCGCTGGCCGTCAGCCCCTGCACGAGCAACCCTGGAGAGAGCAGGATGTCCAGCTTGTCCAGGTCGCCCATCGCCACGAAGACCAACCCGACGGGCAGATAACCGGCCACCATGAGCAGGGTGTGGTCCAGGGTGAGCAGGCCGAGTACGGCGCCGACGGTCATCACCCGACGAGCCGGCCTCGGGTCCGTGCCGGGGCGCCCCAGGGCCGCCCCGCCGGCCAGCAGCAGTCCGAAACCCACCAGCACGCACCAGACGTTGGCCCACGTGCTGCTCATCGGGAGCAGGCTCTCGCCGAGGTTGTCCGAGTCATCGGCCAGCGGGTTCACCCGGTCGGCCAGCCAGGGCACCACGCCCGACGTGATGAGGGCTGCGCCGCCGAAGAAGGGAGTGAGTCGAGTCAGAGTTCGTTTCATGTCTCGATCGTTTCCCGGCGACATCGCCCGGGGCGTCCGGCAAAGGTGCCGTCCGACTCCACCGAATGGTGGAATCCGCCGAGCTGCTCAGACGGCCCCGTGCTGATAGGCCCACACCACGATGTGGAGACGGTCGCGCACGCCGAGCTTGCGGATCAGACTGCCGACGTGGGTCTTCACCGTCGACTCGGCGACGTAGAGCACGCCGGCGATCTCGGCGTTCGAGAAGCCGCGTGCGAGCAGGGCGAGCACCTCACGCTCGCGTGCCGTCAGTCCGTGGCGCTCCAGCGGGTCGCCACCTGGGCCCAGCGGGACCCGGGCGGCGACCTCGTCGACGAGCGCACGGGTTGCTCGGGGCGAGACCACCGACCGGCCCGCGTGCACCTGTCGGATGGCCGCCACGATCTCGGTCGCCGGCGTGTCCTTCGTGAGGAATCCGGCCGCGCCGGCCGCCAACGACCGGAAGAGGTAGTCGTCCTCGTCGTAGGTGGTGAGGATGAGCGTGCGTACGCCGCCCCGGTGCCTGCGGATGCGGGAGCTCGCAGTGATGCCGTCGGTGGCCCCCATCCGGATGTCAAGCAGGGCCACGTCGACACGACGGGCCAGCGCCTGCGTGATCGCCTCGTCACCGTCGGCCACCGAGGCGACCACCTCCATGTCGTCCTGCAGGTCGATGACGGTCTCGAGGGCCGACCGGATCAGCTCCTGGTCGTCGGCCACCAGCACCTTGATCGTCATCGGACCGGCAACCTGACGACGAGGGTGGTGCCATCGGCTCCACTGGTGATGTCGAGACCGCCACCCAGCTGACGGGCACGCTCCCGCATGCCGACGAGCCCCAGCCCCGTCTGTCGTGCGTCTGTCACGAACCCCGGGCCGTCGTCGGTCACGGTGAGTCGCACGAGCCCGGGCAGGTGTTCCAGTCGCACGACGCAGCCCACCTCGGGCCCGCCGTGCTTGAGCGCATTGGTGACCGACTCCTGCACGATGCGGTACGCCGCCCGGGCAAGGTCGGTGGACACCGGCACGGGTTCGCCGATCACGTCGAGGGTCACCCTGAGCCCCTTCTCCTGCATGGATGTGACGAGTTTCGCCACGTCGGCCAGGGACTGCACCGGTGCCGTGTCGAGCTGGCCGCCCTTGAGCACGGCCAAGGCCGTGCGGATCTCTCCCATGGCGTCCCGTCCGGTCTGCCGCACCGCCTCGAGCATCGGGCGAGCCCGGGCCGGATCGCGCTCCATCACCATCAGCGCGGCGTCCGACTGAGTGACCACCACGGCCAGGGAGTGCGCGACCACGTCGTGCACCTCGTGGGCGATGCGTTCGCGTTCCCGCGCCACTCCCTCGCGGACGGACTGTGCTCTGAGGGCGTCCGCCTGCCGGGCGCGCTCCTCCAGCGACTCGACGTACCGACGTCGGGTCCGGTGATAGGCACCCATTGCCGCACTGAGTCCGATCGCCAACCCGGCCGCCGGCGCGAAGGCGAGGACGGCGCGCCAGTCGTCCTGCACGGGCTGGTCGAGCAGCATCCTGAGCAGGACCAGCACCAGCCCGGCCACCGAGACCACGAGTGGCACGACGGTACGCCGGGTCTCGGCGATCACCGAGTGGAGATTCACCAGGTAGGCCAACGACAACGGAACCATTGCCACCGGGGCGCCCTCGGGCAGACTCGGCAGCGCCGTCAGGACGAGCATCGCCGTGCCGGAGCCCCAGAAGGTCCACCAGGGCCACTCCCGTCGGCCCGCGACACAACCGAGCAGCACCACCGACGCCACGGCGAACCCGGCCCACACCACGGCCGTCGAGCCGATGACCAGGCCGATCGAGACCGGTGCCAGCACCGCAGCCAGGACGGCCGCGACGGTGAGGTCCACCAGCCGGCGGCGGCGCAGTGACGGGTTCATGGCGCTCATCATTGCGGGAGCGTCGAACTCGCGCATCCACCAAGAGGTGGAGCCGCCTCCCCGGCAGCCCCCACACCAGCGGTTCGGATGTGACCCGGGCGCTGGGGTGGCCTACCGCCCGACAGGAACCCGCGCGAGCAGCCGACCGTCGCGACACTCCACCACCCGGTCGTGCCCCGTGAGGTGGCCGGTGTCGTGGGTGACCAGCACCGTGCCCACGTTGCGCTCGACCGTCATCCGGCGGATCAACGCCATCACCTCGGCGCCGCGCTCGTGGTCGAGTGCCGAGGTCGGCTCGTCGACGAGCAGCAGGGCCGGGGAGCCCATCAGCGCCCGGGCGATGTTGACCCGTTGGCGCTGGCCGCCGGAGAGCTGAGCCGGCAGTCGTGACTCCTGGCCGTCGAGCCCGACCGAGGCGAGCAGCGCCCGCGCCTCCACGATCGCCGACCGGCGTGACCGGCCGGCAAGCAGTGCCGTGACCGTCAGCTGGTCGAGGGCGCTGAGCGAGTCGATCAGGTTGGGTTGCTGGAAGACCAGGCCCACGTGGTCGCGACGCAACGCCGTACGCGCACTGCGGCCCAGCGTCCCGGTCTCGATGCCGTCGACCAGCACGCGGCCGGAATCGGGCGTGATCAGGGTGGCCGCCACCGCCAGCAGCGAGGACTTGCCGGAGCCGGAGGGACCGACCAGGGCCACCAGCTCGCCACGGGCAACGGTGAGACCAGCTCGGTCGACGGCGATCAGCCGTGAGGCGCCGTCGGGGTAGGTCAAGGTCACATCGGTCATTTCCAGCGCATTCATCGGGCACTCCCCAGGGCAGTCAGTGGATCGACGGAGGTGACACGGCGTACGGCGAGCGCGGCGCCGGCGAGACCCAACAGCACGAGGGCCACGAGAGGCAGTCCGACGGTGGCCGCGTCGCTGACGAACGGAACGGCGTCACCCGCCAGCCCGCCAACCAACCAGACGACGGCGGCACCGAGGCCGACACCGGCGGTCAACAGCAGCAGTGCTTGGCCGAGGGCGTCACGGACCAGGAACGCCGTGGAGGCACCCAGGGCCTTGAGGACGGCGATGTCGCGCGAACGTTGCACGGTCCAGACCGTGAAGAACGCACCGACGACCAGCGCAGAGATCGCGAAGAGGAAGCCGCGGATCAGTTGCAGCGACCCGTTCTCGGAACTGAAGGCACCGATCCCGGAGAGCGAGTCGTCGAGCGTCACGTTCGTGTACCCATCGGGTGCCCGGGCGTTGTCGGTCGCCAGCACGGTCGCGGACTCCTCCGCACCCGTGATCGCCTGCCAGTCCGTGAGCGACAACCAGACGACCGGCACGTGCGAATACGACGCGTCGCCGCGAACCTGCGCGATCACGAGCGACTTCGTGCCGAGGCGCACATGGTCCCCCGCCACGAGGTCCAGCTCGGCGCCCAGCGGCTCGCTCAGCACGACGGACCCTTCACCGACGCCGGACGCGTCCGGGGCCAGTCCGGAGCCGGGCCGCACCCCCATCAGGGTGACCGGCTCCGTGTGGTCCGGGCCGCTGGCCCGGCTGGTCGCGACCCCCAGAGGGTCTCCGGCCAGGCTGCCGTCCGTGGGCACCCGGGACGACGAGAAGTCGGGAGCGTCTCCGGAGAAGACCAGCCGCGACGTGTGCAGCCCGGTGATGGCCGAGGTGCTCTCGTCGGCCAGCCCGCGGGTCAATCCGCTGAGCAGCCCGACCAGCACGGCGATCAACATCACCACCCCGGCCATCAACGTGAAGCGACCCTTCGCGTGGACCAGGTCCCGCCATCCGACGTACACCGTGTGACTCCTGACTCTCCGGGTCGTCCTTGCGACGACCACACCTCGAGTCTCGTGGTCGCCGGCGGGTCACACGTCGCCCGTGAGCACGCACCTCGCTCCATCTTTTGATTGATGGCCGCGCCGCCGCTGATGCCTATGCTGGGCCGGTGCCCTCCCCCCTGCGCCGCGCTCTTCCTCTGGTGCGGTTGGTCACCCATCTGCTGGTCGTTGCCCTGTTGATCGTCACCGCCGCCTCGGCCCTCACCGACAGGCCCGACGTCCCCGTCCTGCTGGTCACGGTCCTGCTCGCACTCGCCTATGCCGCAGGGCTGAGCCTCGGTGACCGTCCCACCCTTCTTCGGGTCTGGGGCGCCGCGCTGTCGGTGCTCTGGGTCGTGCTGGTCGTGCTCACCCCGATGGGCGTCTGGCTCGCCTTCCCTCTGTTCTTCCTGGCCCTCAACGTGCTCCCCGCCCGGGTGGCGATCCCGGTCGTCGGCGGCCTGACCGTGGTCGCCGTCGTGGGCTTCGCGCACCATCGCGGTGCATGGGAGTTCGGCGCGGTCCTCGGGCCGGTGATCGGGGCCGGCGTTGCGATCGCCGTGGTGCTCGGTCTCCGGGCGGCCGACCAGGAGAGCGAACGTCGGGGGCAACTCGACGAGCGGGAACGGTTCTCCCGGGAGGTGCACGACACGCTGGCCCAGGGCCTGAGCAGCATTCACCTGCTCCTCGGGGCCGCCGAGCGCCACCTCGTCTCCCGTCCCGACCAGGCGGCCCCACTGATCGCCCAGGCCCGGGAGGTCGCCGCCTTGAACCTGGTGGAGGCACGGCGACTGGTCCGTTCCCTGGGACCCGCCGACCTCGCCGAACGCTCGCTGCCCGAGGCACTCGCCCGTCTGACCGCGCGAATCGAGGGCACCACCACCTTCCGCGTCGACGGCGAACCACGCGCCCTGCCCGGTGGACACGACGTGGCGTTGTTGCGGGTCGCCCAGGAGACCGTGGCCAACGCGGTGCGTCATTCCGGAGCGGGTCACATCGCGCTCACACTCTCCTACCTCGACGACGAGGTGGCGCTCGACGTCGTCGACGACGGCAACGGCCTCGCCGTGGAGAACGGCGGGTTCGGGCTCGACTCCATGCGCACCCGCATCAGCGAGCTCGGCGGATCCTTCGCCCTCGAGTCCCGTCCCGGCCACGGCACAGCGCTGGCCGCCCGACTTCCCGCAGGGGACGACGCGTGATCCGGGTGATCCTGGTCGACGACCACCCCGTGGTCAGGGCCGGACTGGCGGCCGTGCTGGCCCTCGAGGACGATCTCGACGTGGTGCGCCAGTTCGCCGTCGCCGACGAGGCGGTGTCGTTCTGTGCGGTCGACCCGGTGGACGTGGTGCTGATGGACCTCCAGTTCGGCGGCCGGGTCGACGGCATCGATGCCACGCGCCGCATCCGGGCCCTCCCCGATGCGCCCCAGGTGCTGGTGCTGACGACGTACGACGTGGAGAGTGACGTGCTCGCCGCCGTGGACGCGGGCGCGGTCGGCTACCTTCTCAAGGACGCCGATCCCGCAGCACTCGCCGCGGGGATCCGCGACGCCGCTCGCGGGGAGACCGTGCTCGCCCCGTCGATTGCTCAGCGGCTCGTACGACGAACGCTGCGGCCGGACACATCCCTGTCTGCCCGCGAGCTGGAAGTGCTCGAGCTGGTTGCGGCGGGACTGTCCAACCAACAGGTCGGCGAACGCCTCTTTCTCAGCCAGGCCACGGTGAAGTCCCATCTCGTGCACGTCTTCGGCAAGCTCGGCGTGGACTCCCGGACCTCGGCCGTCGCGACCGCCAGGAGCACCGGTCTGATCAGGTGAGCCAGCCCTTCCCTAGGTTTGCCAATCCTTCAATGATTTGTCCCCGCCCAGTCCCTAGAGTTGAGGCCATGAAGCTCACTGACACGCTCGAGAAGGCATTCAACGAACAGATCACCCTGGAGTTCGAGGCATCGCTGGTCTACCGCCAGCTCGCCATCGAGCTCGAGCTGAAGGACCTTCCCGGCATGGCCGCCTGGCTGCGGCACCAGGCCGACGAAGAGATCGTGCACGCCAACAAGTTCATCGACCACGTCGCCGACCGTGACAACCACCCGTGCATCGGTGCACTGAAGGCCCCGAAGGTCGAGGGCACCTCCGTGCTCGACGTGTTCCGGGCCGCCTATGCCCACGAGCAGAAGGTCTCCGAGAGCATCCGCGAGCTCTACCGTGCCGCCGAGCAGGAAGGTGATCTCGACTCCCGCCCACTTCTGAACTGGTTCCTCTCGGAGCAGATCGAGGAGGAGGCCACGGTCAGCGAGATCGTCGGCCGCGTCGAGCTGATCAACGAGGACGGCCCCGGTCTGCTCCGCCTCGACGAGGAGCTGGGCGCCCGCCCGACCAGGTCCACCGAGGCCACGTGACACAGCGCTCCACCCGAGAACGGCGCCGCACCCCACCAGGGGTGTGGCGCCGTTCTCGTTCAGTCTGGCTGGTTCAGCTCGCTTCCGGCGCCTTGCCCAGGACCCGGTTCAGCGTGATGCGCAGGGCCACCCGTTGCGGGTTCGGCCGGGGCACCTTGTAGCGGACCGCGTAGCGCTCCTCGGCCTCGCGCACCGACGCCTCGTCGCCGAGCACCTCCGCGACACCTTCGAGTGATGCCCAGTGCCGGCCGTCGATCTGGCACACCGCGACCGGCGCCCCCGCTCCCGCCGCCATCAGGTTGCGCGCCTTGACCGACGTGCGGCTGGTGATGCCCCAGGCACGGCCGGCGTCCGGATCGAGCACGATCCCCATCGGGGTGACGTGCAGCGTGCCGTCGGGGCGCGGCGTGCTGACGGAGCAGAGGTGACGGGCCCGCCAGAACGCGAGGTAGGCCGGATCGCTGAGCAGTTCGAGTCGGGGCATGACCTCATTCTCCCCGAATTGCGAAGAACCCCCGCAGCCCGAAGGCTGCGGGGGTTCTTCGAGTGAGAAGTCTCAGAGACCGCGCACGTTGGTCGCCTGGGGGCCCTTGGGACCCTGGGCAACCTCGAACTCGACCTTCTGGTTCTCTTCGAGGTTCTTGAAGCCGGTGCCCTGGATCTCCGAGTAGTGCACGAAGACGTCGGGGCCCTCAGCCTGCTCGATGAAGCCGAAGCCCTTTTCGCCGTTGAACCACTTGACGGTTCCCTGTGTCATGTTGCTGCTCCCTTCTGGAGCGTAAAGCGGGGCCCTGCATGATGCGAAAGTCCCAATAAACTGATGATGCGTTCTGCCCGGGGCGGATCGTTGTCCGCAACACACGGTCATTGACGCTGATTCGGTCGGGCACCGACAGAACAACGCGGCCCGACAAACGACAACGTTACGGGCATCGGGGGCGAATAGCGAATTTCGCCACGCACAAGTTCTGGCGTGTCGCACATCACGCGAGGTGTAGGAGCCTCCCGTCCGGGGAACAACGTGTTCCATCGGCGGGCCCACGGGGGAGCTCACCGCAACGACAGGAGGAACACCATGCTCGTCTGGGCAACCATCATCGGCGGCATCGCCGTGCTCCACGCGATCGGCCTGCTGCTGCCGCAGGAAGAAGAGCCGCAGCCCCAGCCCATCCGCGTCCACGACTGACGACTCGCGGGTCCGTGCTGCCCGGCCTCGCAGCCTGATCCCACGCACCACCACGACAGGAGGCCCCGCCGTCGGCGGGGCCTTCGTCACGTGCGCTGCGGGTCAGGGCGCCAGACCGTGCTCGGTGAGCGCCGTGTAGGGATCCACCGGCACGTCTGGAGTCGGACGCACCTCGAGGTGCAGGTGCGGGCCCGTGACATTGCCGGTGGCACCGACATAGCCGAGCAGCTCACCGGCCGCGAGCTGCTCCCCCACGCCCACGGTCAAGGTGTTCTGGTGGCAGTACCAGAGCTGGGTTCCGTCCGGAAGCTCCACGACGGTCTTGTTGCCGTAGGCGCCGTCCCATCCGGACTCGGTCACGACGCCGGCGGCCACGGAGCGGATCGGCGTACCGGTCGGTGCGGCGAAGTCCAGCCCTGTGTGCGTGGACGACCACAGGGAGCTGCTGGCCCCGAAGGTGCCGGTGAGGTGATAGCCGGAGACCGGGAGCACCCAGGCAGGCGGAAGCTCCTCGAGGGTGATCGGCTTGGCGACGGTCTTGGGCTGGGCCTCGACGTCGGTGTCGACTGAGGTCGCGGCGATCTGCTCCGGGCCGGCGTGGGCCTCGGAGGGGGCGGCCAGCGCGGTGGCGGCGAGCAGGACGCCGAGGGCGGCGGAACGCGCGACAGTGCGTCGCAGGGGCAAGCGTGAAGACATGGGTTCGTGGTGTCACTCGCCGATCGGGGCACGTCGTGGCGCCGCTGGACCTGCCCGGTGATTCGCGTTCGGTGACATGGACGGCTCCGGGTTGGGCAGTGTTCGGCGACCCGGGCCGGTGAGGCATGCTGCTTGCCAACTCCTGGAAGCAGCGGAGGTTCCAGTGGGCCATCCACGCCTCGCGCGGTTCAAATCCGGACAAAGCGGCAGGTAACGCCCGTCACAGGATCTGCCGGGAACCACGCGTGACCCGACCCGAAATGGCGAGGCAGATCACAGCTCGGGCATCGCCTGACTGGGCCGACTAACCTGAGCGGGTGACTGACCCCGACTCCGCCGACCAAGCCCCGATGCCTCTGCGGATCGGGTTCGTGCCCGGCGTGACCCCCGACAAGTGGTCGCGCACCTGGCGGGAACGGTTTCCGCGACTCCCCCTCGAGCTCTTCCTCGTCGACGAGGACAACCAGCGCGCAGTTCTCGACGACGGCGAGGCAGACATGGTCTTCGTGCGGCTCCCCGTCGACCAGGACGGGCTGCATCTGATTCCGCTCTACGAAGAGCAACCCGTCGTCGTGGTCGAGAAGGAGCACCCGGTCGCGGCGTACGACGAGGTGACGCTCTCCGATCTCGCCGGGGAGCAGCTGGTCCTCGGCGACGTGCCCGGCTGGGGTGACATCGCGACCGCCACGCCACTGCTCTTCCCCGAGATGACGGTGAAGGAGGCCTTCGAGGTGGTCGGTTCCGGGACCGGCATCGCGATCGTGCCGATGTCGGTGGCCCGGCTCCATCACCGCAAGGACGTCGTGCACCGGCCCGTGCACGGTGTGCCGACCACACGCGTCGGCCTGGCCTGGCCCCAGGACACCGACGACCCGCGCCTGGAGGAGTTCGTCGGTGTCGTGCGGGGACGGCGGGCGAACAGCTCCCGTGGGCAGACCGGCCTGCAGCCCGCCGCGGCGAAGTCAGCGGCGAAGAAGAACCCGGTCGGGAAGGCGTCGGCCAAGCCCGCGGCGGGCAGGTCAGGGTCGGGCAGGTCGGCGGGCACGTCGGGGTCGGCCAGGAAGCGGTCGGGCCGGTCGGGCAGTGCGGCGGCGAAGAAGGCGGGAGCTCGCAAGCGCCGCCGCTGATCGTCGGGCAGGACAGCCACCCTCACGGCAGGGTGCTGCGCAACCACTCCCCCAACGCGCGAGCGCTGAGGTCGACCATCGCCGGCCAGTCGAAGGCGCTCTCGTCGGCATTGTCCGAGACATGCTTGACCAGGCGCACGGGCACCTCGAACTGCCGGGCGGCCCACACCACGGCGTACCCCTCCATGTCGACCAGGTGCGCCCGCCCCGCCAGGCGCGCACGGGTCAGCGGGTCGGTGACGAAGACGTCACCGGTGGCCAGCACGACCTCGCCCTCGCTCACCCGGAGCTCGTCCTCCGGGTCGTAGCCCAGCGCCCGGATCGCGTCCGCGTTGATGTCGTGGTTGCAGACCAGACCCGGCTCGTGCAGTCCGGTCATCCCCTCCCGCAGCGCGCCGGCGGTGCCGATGTTGACCACCACGAGATCGTCCGAGGTCCTGCGACCGGCCAGGGCGCGAGTCGTCACCGCAGCAGCCGCGGTCTTGCCTATCCCGGTCACCACGACCGGCAGGCTGGCGGGGACATGGGAGGCTTCCGCGGCCGTCGCGGCCACGATCAGGTAGGAGGTCACGTCCCGCAGGCTACGAGGCGGGGAGGGCTTCCGGGTCGGCGGGAGCCGAGGTGCCGGGATCGGTCGGCTCCTCGGAGTCGACCTCGACCGGGTGGCAGGGGTCGCTTCCCGGCTCGGCGGTCTCGAGCGCGAGCTCGGCGGCGGCAATCTCCGAGTCCGTGAGCGGCTCTCCGGTGGTCGGGTCGATGACCACCAGGGTGACCGAGTCGACGGGCAGACCCGAGGCCGGATCCACGACACAGGCGGGTGCCTCCGGCTCGGCGGGTGCCTCCGGCTCGGCGGGTGCCTCCGGCTCGGCGGGCGTGCCGGGATCCGTCGGCTCGGCGGGATCGGTCGGCTGGACCGGGTCAACCGGGTCAACCGGGTCAGCCGGGTCAGTCGGGTCAGCCGGCTCGGTCGTGCCACCCCCGGGCGGCGTTGACGGGGCGGTCAAGCCGTGGATGGCGGCTGGGTCGGGTTCGGCGCCGGTCTGCTGGCCCTGCGCCACCCGAGCGGCCCGGTCGTCACGTGAGGCCGCGGCATTCGAGGGGGCGACCGGTCGCTTGACGGCCTGGCCCACCAGACGCGTCTGCATCGACGCGCTCACGTTCGAAGTCGTCGGCACGGCGGTGAGGTTGCCGTCGACGTACTGCTGCATCAGGCCCAGCACCAGGGACACGTATTCCGGCGAGTGGTTGTAGCGGAAGACCGCCGAGCGGCGCCCCGCGTCGGAACTGAGGTCGTCGCTGCCCTGACAGAGGTAGACGGCCGCGGCGAGAGCGGCGTCGTCGATGTCCTGCGGATTGCGGTTTCCGTCGCCGTCTGCGTCGACACCCACCACGGACCAGGTCGCCGGGATGAACTGCAGCGGACCCACGGCCCGGTCGTGGACGGTGTCACCGTCGAGCTGGCCGGCGTCGGTGTCAGAGATGAGGGCGGTACGACGACCGTCGAGGGCGACGCCGATGATCGAGGGCCTGGCCACACCGTCTGCCCCGAGCCGGCTGCCGGCGAAGGTTCCGTGGGCCGACTCGACGCGCCCGATGGCGGCCAGCAGCTCCCAGTCGAGGTGACAGGTGGAGTCGGAGGAGTTCAGCACCGCGGCGGCACGCTGGTAGGCGCTCAGCGCCGCGGACGGGATGGCGGTCGAGGCGTTGGTCGCAGCCACGCTCACCGTGGCCGAGCCACCGGTCGCGCTGAGCGGCGTGGTCACACTGGCCGGTGCCTCGAGTGCCACCTCGGGCGGTGGGGCCTGGGTGCTGTCCTCGGCGGCCTGCGCAGGGCTGGCCGTGCCCGGCGTCTGGAGCGACCCGCCCAGGCCCGTCAGGAGCGCCACCCCGAGAATCGCAGCAGGCAGTGCGCGCGCGGACATCTGGACCATTCGTGACCGTGAACCGTTCATGGCATGTCGTCTCGTCTGTCTCGTTGGCCCCCGAACCTCGAACGAGGTGGCCGCTGCACTGATACTTGCACCGAATCGTGGCCCACAAACAGGATCCACCGGGAATTTGGCGCAGATTCGGTATCTGCATGGCAAGAAATCCCCGAACCGACCACGACTGCCTGCGTTCTGCCCGGTTCGGGACACCTCGGCCAGGTCAGGCCAGTGACTCCAGCCAGGCATCGTGGAGGTCGGAGAACCGACCGTCCCCGCTGGCGACCAGCTGCTCCGGCGTGCCGTCCTCGACGACCTCGCCGTGCTCCATCACCAGCACCCGGTCCGCGATCTCCACGGTCGAGAGCCGGTGGGCGATGATGATCGCGGTGCGGTCCTTGAGGATCGTCTTCAGGGCTCGTTGCACCAGCCGTTCGGACGGGATGTCGAGCGACGAGGTGGCCTCGTCGAGGATCAGCACCGCCGGGTCGGCCAGGAACGCGCGGGCGAAGGCGACCAGTTGCCGCTGACCGGCGGAGAGCCGGCCGCCACGGTTGGCCACGTCGGTGTCGTACCCCTGCGGCAGCGCGGCGATGAAGTCGTGGGCCCCGATCGCCGTGGTCGCGGCGACCACCTCGTCCATGCTCGCTCCAGGTCTGCCGAACCGGATGTTGTCGGCGACGGTGCCGCTGAAGAGGTAGTTCTCCTGCGTCACCATCACCACGGCCCGGCGCAACGTGTCGTCGTCGAGGTCGCGCAGGTCGACGCCGTCGAGGCGCACCGCCCCCTCGACCGGGTCGTAGAACCGCGAGACCAGCTTGGCCAGCGTGGTCTTGCCGGCCCCGGTCGTGCCGACCAGGGCGACGGTCTGTCCCGCGGGGACGTCCAGGTCGAGCCCCGGCAGCACGGCCACCCCGTCGACGTACTCGAACCGGACCCGGTCGAAGGTGAGCTCGCCGTGGGCCTGGTCGAGCGGAACCGGGCTGGCGGGCTCGGCGACCGTGGGCTGCTCCTCGAGCACTCCGGAGAGCTTCTCCAGGGCGGCCGAGGCGGACTGGAAGGTGTTGTAGAACTGCGAGATCTCCTGCATCGGCTCGAAGAACTGGCGCAGGTAGAGCAGGAACGCGGCCAGCACCCCGACCGTGACCTCGCCGTGGAAGGCCAGGTAGGCGCCGTAGAGCAGGGTCACGCCGATCGTCACGTTGCCGATCAGCTTGATGCCCGGCATGAACCAGGCGACCAGCCGAAAGGCACGCAGGTTGGCGCGACGGTACTGGTGGTTGACGTCGTCGAAGATCTCCTGGTTGCGGGCCTCGCGGCGGAACGCCTGCACCGCGCGGATGCCGCCCATCGACTCCACGAAGTGAACGATGACCAGGGCCACCTTCTCGCGGGTCACCCGGTAGGTCTTCGCCGACTCCTTGCGGAACCAGTTCGTCAGTAGCATCAGGAACGGGAAGCAGAGCAGGGCCACCAGGCCGAGCTTCACGTCGAGCACCAGCAGCAGCACCGACGTGCCGAGCAGGGTCAGGAACGCGGTGACCAGGCCGTCGAAGCCGGTCTCGAGCATCTCGTAGATCGCGTCGACGTCGGAGGTCTGCCGCGAGATCACCCGGCCGGAGGTGTAGTCGTCGTGGAAGGCCGGGCTGAGCTTCTGGAAGTGGCCGAAGACCCGGCGGCGCAGCTCGAACAGGATGTCCTGGCCGATGCGTCCCGACACCACCAGGAAGATCTGGCGGGTGATCGCCTGGGTGACCGTCGCGAACAGCACGATGCCGACGATCAGATAGAGGGTGCCGGTCGACCCGGTCTCCCGGATCGGCGGGATGCCCTTGTCGATGCCCTCCTTGACCAGGAACGGGATGGAGAGGCGGGCCGCGTTCTCGACCAGGACGATGCCGACCACGATCCACAGCCACCTGCGGTGCGGGCGCAGCAGCTGGCCGAGCAGCCTGCGCGAGCGGTCGCGCAGCTTGATGCTGACCGCCTCGGTGATCTCGTCGGAGCGACCGTCGGCCGCGACGCCGCGCCAGTCGAGCTGGGTGGCTCGCTCGAACGGCTCCTCCTCGGTGCCGGGGTCCCGTGGGTCGGGCGTCGAGGTGTGCACAGGGGTGCTCGTCATCAGCGCACCCCTTCGAGGGCGTCGCTGTCGGAGACGTCGGCAGCCAGGAGCTGGCGGTACGCCGGCACGGTGGCCATCAGCTCGCTGTGTTTCCCGACATGGGTGATGGTGCCGTCCTGGAGCAGGGCGACCTTGTCGGCGAGCATGACCGTGGACGCCCGGTGGGCCACCACGATGCCCGTCGCGTCGGAGAGCACGTGCTTCAACGCCGCCTCGACGAGCTTCTCGGTGTGCACGTCGAGAGCGGAGAGGGTGTCGTCGAGCACGAGGATCTTGGGCCTGGCCACGACCGCACGGGCCAGCGCGAGGCGTTGACGCTGCCCGCCGGAGAGCGACATGCCCTGTTCGCCGATGCGGGTGTCGAGCCCCCAGGGCAGGTCGTGCACGAAGCCGGCCTGGGCCACCCGGACCGCCTGATCGACCTCGTCGTCGGTGGCGTCGCTGCGGCCGAGGGTCAGGTTCTCCCGGGCACTCATCGAGAAGAGCGTGGGCTCCTCGAAGGCAGTCGCGACGATCGTGCGCAACGACGGCAGGGTCAGGTCCCGCACGTCGACTCCGTCAACGGTCACCCGGCCGCCGCTGACGTCGTACAGGCGCGGGACCAGGGCAGTGATCGTGGTCTTGCCCGACCCCGTGGCACCGACGATCGCGACCGTCTCGCCCGGCGCGACCTCGAGGTTCACGTCACGCAGCACCAGCTCGTCGTCGGGCTGGTCGGGGAATCGGAAGTCGACGTGCTCGAAGCGCAGGTGCCCGCGGGGCTCGGCGATGGACCGGGTGCCGGAGACGATCGCCGGCTCGGTGTCGAAGATCTCGAGCACCCGGGCCGAGGCCGTCATCGCCTCCTGGGCCATCGCCAGGATCACGCCCAGGGAGGCGATCGGCCAGACCAGCGACAACATCAGGATGATGAAGGCGACGAGGGTGCCGGGGCTCAGGTCACCGCGTCCCACGCCGAGCGCACCGAGCAGCAGCACCAGGGTGACCGCAAGGTTCGGGATGACCTCGAGGAACGTCCAGAAGCGGGCCGAGAGACGCACCTTGTCCATCGAGGTCTCATACAGCCTGCGGGCGGCGTCGTCGTACTGGTCGGACACGTGACGACTGCGGCCGAAGGACTTGATCACCCGGATGCCGAGCGCACCCTCCTCGGCCAGGGTGGCCAGGTCGCCCTGCTCGTCCTGGACTCGGCGGGAGACCACGACGTAGGCCTTCTCGAAGCGCATCGAGAGATAGATGATCGGCACGGCGGCGGCGGCCACGACCAGACCCAGCGGCCAGTACATGTGCAGCAGCACCCCGGTCACCACCACCAGTTGGGTGATGTTGATCAGCAGGAACAGCAGGCCGAAGCCGCTGAACCGACGGATGCTCGACAGGTCGGTGGTGACGCGGGAGAGCAGCTGCCCGGACTGCCAGCGACTGTGGAAGGCCATCGGCAGCTGCTGGAGGTGCTCGTAGAGGTCGTGGCGGATGTCGGTCTCGACACCGAGGACTGCGTTGGACTGGATCCAGCGGCGCCAGAAGATCAACGCTGCCTCGAGGATGCCGAGGCCGAGCGCGAGCAGCCCCAGCGGCAGCACCGGGTCGATCTCGCCGTCGGTGATCGGGCCGTCGATGATCGCCTTGGTGACCAGCGGGATCGCGATGCTCAACCCGACGCCGGCCAACGAGGTGCCAAGCATGACCGACAGCGCTGGGATGTGACGTTTCAGGTAGCCGCGTAGCCGCCACAGGGAGTGGATTCCGGCAGGTGGGTGGTTCGACGGCAGGGTGCTGGCGGTGGACGTCATCGGGTGGCGGCGGATCCCCTCGTGTTGTTTGTAAGAGCCAGATTAGCCCGTGCCTCTGACCGCCAGCGAGTGATTTACCTCCGCTGGTCGGAGCCGCCGGCCGACCCGCGAGGAGCTCTCACCAGCTCGTCGACAACGGCCGGCCCTCGTGGAACCCGGCCGCCGACTGCACGCCCACGACGGCGCGGTCGTGGAACTCGGCCAACGTGGTGGCGCCCGCATAGGTGGCCGAGGAACGCACGCCCGAGCAGATCTGGTCGATCAGGTCCTCGACGCCCGGACGCTGCGGTTCGAGGTACATCCGCGAGGAGCTGATCCCCTCTTCGTAGAGGCCCTTGCGTGCTCGGTCGTAGGCCGACTCGGTCGACGTACGGTTCGCGACGGCCCGGGCCGAGGCCATGCCGAACGACACCTTGAACGCCCGCCCGTCGGAGTCGGTGAGCAGGTCGCCCGGCGACTCATGGGTGCCGGCGAACCAGGAGCCGATCATCACCGAGGAGGCGCCGGCGGCCAAGGCCAGCGCGACGTCGCGCGGGTGGCGCACTCCCCCATCGGCCCACACGTGCTTGCCGAGCTCGCGGGCGGTGGTGGCGCACTCCAGGACGGCGGAGAACTGCGGTCGCCCGACACCGGTCATCATCCGGGTGGTGCACATGGCGCCGGGTCCGACCCCGACCTTGATGATGTCGGCGCCGGCCTCGATCAGCGCCCGGGTGCCCTCGGCGTCGACCACGTTGCCCGCCGCGACCGGGACGGACGGATCAAGCGCGCGGACCGCACGGAGTGCTTCGACCATCCGGTCCTGATGGCCGTGCGCGGTGTCGACGACGAGGCAGTCGACGCCGGCGGTGAGCAGCTCCTCCGCCTTGGCCGCGACGTCACCGTTGACGCCCACGGCTGCCGCGATCCGCAGACCACCGGCGGCATCGACGGCGGGCGTGTAGAGGGTGGCCCGGAGGGCGCCGGTGCGGGTCAGGACTCCGACGAGGTCGCCGTTGTCGTCGACCGCCACAGCCAGTGGTGCCCGGGCAGTGTCGATCGCGTCGAAGGCCTCGCGTGGGTCGGCATCGGCCGCCAGCCGGACGAACCCGGTGGTCATCACGTCACGCACCTGTGCGAACCGGTCGACCTCGACGCAGTCCGCCTCCCCGACCACGCCCACGGGGCGGCCACCGTCGACCACCACGGCAGCCCGGTGGCTGCGCTTCGGGATCAGGGCCAGGGCCTCGGACACGGTCTGGTCAGGCCGCAGCTCGATGGGGGTGTCGAAGACGAGGTGGCGAGACTTCACGAACCGGACCACGTCGGCCACCACCGGGATCGGGATGTCCTGCGGGATCACGGTCAGCCCGCCGCGACGAGCGACGGTCTCGGCCATCCGCTTGCCCGCGATCGCGGTCATGTTGGCCACCACGAGGGGCAGCGTCGCTCCGGTGCCGTCGGTGGTGGACAGGTCGACGTCGTACCTGCTGGCCACCGCGGAGTGACGCGGAACCATGAAGACGTCGTCGTAGGTCAGGTCGTTGGTCGGGGCAGTGTCGTGAAGGAAGCGCACGAGAGCCGAATCTACCTGCGAGTCCCTGGGACTGACGCATCTATAGTGGCCGGGTGGATCACCTGGACCCCGGCACCACCCCCTGGATGGCGGCGAGAGTCGGCAAGGCGTTCGAGCAGGCGTACGGCGGCACGCCTGACCTCGTCGCTCGAGCTCCCGGACGGGTGAACCTGATCGGTGAGCACACCGACTACAACGGTGGCCGCTGCCTGCCACTGGCCCTCCCCCACGCGACCTATGTCGCGGCCCGGCGGCGTGAGGACGACAGGGTCCGCATCAGCAGTCTCACTGTCGAAGGCGAGTGGACCGGAAGCACCAAGGACCTGGCCGCGGCCCCCGGCTGGGCCAGCTATGTGACCGGGGTCCTGTGGGTGCTCGAGGTCGAGCGCGGGTTCGACCTCGTGATCGCCAGCTCGGTGCCGGTGGGAAGCGGGCTCTCCAGCTCGGCCGCCCTCGAATGCGCGGTCGCGGTCGCCGTCGATGCCCTCCACGGCCACCCCTTGGACGACGTACGCCGCCGCCACCTGGCCGCCGCGTGCATGCGGGCCGAGTCGGAGATCGCCGGCGCACCCACCGGCGGCATGGACCAGCTGGTCGCGATGCTGGCACCCGACGGTGACGCCCTGCTGATCGACTTCCACGACGACAGCACCCGGCCGGTGCCGGTGCCGTTGCAGGAGGGCGGCCTGCAGCTGCTGGTGATCGACACCGGCGTGCGGCACGCCCTGGCCGACGGCGCCTACGCCGCGCGCCGTCGGGAGTGTGAGGCGGCCGCGCACCTGCTCGGCGTACCGACACTGGCCAGGGCCTCCGAGGACAGCTGGTCACGGCTCTCCGACGACGTGCTGATGCGCCGGGCGCGCCACGTGCTCACCGAGTGCGAGCGCGTCGACACCGCCGACCAGGCGATCATCGAGGGCGAGTGGGCCGAGCTCGGAGCCGTGCTGGATGCCTCGCACGCTTCGCTGGCCCACGACTTCGAGGTCAGTTGTGCCGAGCTCGACGTGGCGGTCGAGACGGCCCGGGCCGCGGGCGCCCTGGGGGCCCGGATGACGGGTGGCGGCTTCGGTGGCTCCGTGATCGCCCTGGCGCCCGCGGATCGCGTCACCGATGTCGCGGCGACGGTGGCCGCGGCGTACGCCGCGCGCGGCTGGTCCTCGCCCACGTTCCTGGTGGCCGAGCCGTCCGCGCCGGCCGGGGTCGTGGGCTGACACCCGGCCCGCCGGCCCGGTCGTGGCGTGGGCCTCAGTGGCCGGGCGGGGGCTCGAGCCCGCAGTCGCGCAGCTCCAGGTGGGCCAGGGCACGGATCACCGCCGGGTCTCCCTGACGCCACGCCCCCGCCGGGTCGTCACTGATCTGTGCCAGTCGGTGCAACGGCTGGTTGGCCAGGGCCCGCATCGCGAAGAGGTCGATGTCGTGCGTGGAGTCGACGAACCGACGCCCGGCCGTCGCGTTGCGGATGAACCGCAGCCTGGGCGGCAGGTAGAACGCGGCGAGCAGGACACCGGGGCCGAGTGCCAGGGAGAGACCGAGCTTCCAGGCCAGCACTCTCAGCGAGTGCTCGGTGCGGTCACCGGCATCGGCCAGGTTCTGGGCCGACTCCTCGGCCTTGAGGAACGGCGACGACGCTGCCTGGCCGAGCAACGGGATGCCACCCAGGGAGTCGGCTGCCTCCCCCATGTTGTCGGCCAGCGAGGTGGCCGCCTGCTGGGTGCGCTCGGTGGGCTCGGTCAGCTCCATCGTGGACTGGAACGTGCTGATCCCCTGCCAGATCCAGAACCCGATCCAGACGATGAAGACGACGTCGGCGGCGATCTGCCGGGTCCTTCGCTGCTGGTGGTCGGCGTACATCTTCATGGACGTATCCGACCACATGGGTGCGGGTACTCAGGGCAACTCGGGTAGCCGGGCGGGTACGCCGGCCCGTCGCGCTGGGCAGAGTTGTCGTCATGAGCAACGAACTCCCCTCCAAGTCCACCAACGCCTTCTTCCTCCAGGCCGGCATCTCCTTCGGCATCGCCTTGATCACGATGATCCTGGCGGTCTGCTACCTGCCGGTCGATCCCTGGATCCGGGCCTTCCTGGCGCTCGGCACCCTGTTCCTGACCACGTCGTCGTTCACCCTCGCCAAGTGCGTGCGTGACGCCCAGGAGAACCAGGCGGTCTACGCCCGTCTCGACCAGGCTCGGGTCGACAAGATCCTCGCCGAGCACGACCCGTTCCGGCCCGCCGTCTGAGCCGCGGACTCCCACGATCTGTCCCGGTGCGGGGGTCCGGGACAGGAAAACGCCCCGACCACGTGAGTGGTCGGGGCGTCTCCATGTCCCTGTCAGAGACAGGCACTGTTCACCGGGTCACTTCAGCTCGGCGCTCGAGAGACCCAGGAGGCGGCGGGCGACGATCAGCTGCTGGATCTGCTGCGTGCCCTCGAAGATGTCGAGGATCTTGGAGTCGCGCGACCACTTCTCGAGCAGCTCGGTCTCGCTGTAGCCCACGCCGGCAGCCAGCTCGACGCAGCTGAGCGTGATGTCCGAACCCACGCGGCCGGCCTTCGCCTTGGCCATCGAGGCCTCCAGCGAGTTGGGCAGCTGGTTGTCGGCCATCCAGGCGGCCTGCATGGTGAGCAGCTGTGCGCCCTCCCAGTCGGCCTCCATCTGCAGGAACTTCGCGGCGGCGGCGGACTGGAGCTGGGCGGGGCGGTCGTAGTCGATCTCGACGCCGGCCTCCTCGAGCAGCCCACGGGTGAGGTCGAGTGAGGCGCGGGCACAGCCCACGGCCATCGCGGCGACCAGCGGGCGCGTGTTGTCGAAGGTCGCCATGGCACCGGCGAACCCCTGCTTGACGTCCACCTCGGGCGAACCGAGGAGGTTGGCGGCCGGCACCCGGCAGTCGGTGAAGGTGATCACCGCGGTGTCGGAGGCCCGGATGCCGAGCTTGTGCTCGAGGCGCTCGACGTTCATGCCGGGCGTGCCCTTGGTGACCACGAACGACTTGATCGCAGCGCGGCCGAGGGACTTGTCCAGCGTTGCCCAGACGACCACGCTGTCGGCGCGCTCACCCGAGGTGACGAAGATCTTCTCGCCGTTGAGGACGTACTCGTCGCCGTCCTTGCGGGCGGTCGTCGAGAGGTTGGCGGAGTCGGAGCCCATGCCGGGCTCGGTGATCGCCATCGCCGCCCAGGTGCCTTCGAAGCGCTTGAGCTGCTCGTCGTTGGCGACCGAGGCGATGGCCGAGTTGCCGAGGCCCTGGCGGGGCATCGACAAGAGCAGGCCGGTGTCGCCCCAGCACATCTCGGCGACGGAGAGGACGGACGCGAGGTTCGCCCCGTTCTTCACGGTCTTGTTGGTGTCGGCCTCCTCACGGCGTACGCCGGTGGCGCCGGCACCCTCGGAGGCGCCGGACTCGGAGAGCCCGTCGATCATCGCGGCCAGCATGTCGAGTTCCTTGGGGTACTCGTGCTCGCCGAGGTCGTACTTGCGGGAGATGGGGCGCAGCATGTTCATCGCGACCTGGTGGGCCTGGTCGATGAGGGCGCGGTGCTTCTTGGGGGTTTCGAGATTGATCATGGTCGTGTGTGTCCAGTCGTGAGCCGAGGCTCAGACCAGCACGCCTCCTTCCACGAGGCCGATTGCCCGCAAGTCGCGGTACCAACGCTCCACCGGGTGCTCCTTGACGAAGCCGTGGCCGCCGAGCAGCTGGACGCCGTCGAGACCGATCTGCATGCCCTTGTCGCCGCAGGCCTTGCGGGCCAGGGCGACCTCACGGGAGAAGTCCTTGCCCTGGGCGGCACGCGAGGCGGCCTTGTAGGTCAGCAGCCGCATGGACTGCAGCTCGATCGCGATGTTGGCGACCATGAACGCCACGCTCTGGCGGTGGCTGATCGGCTCACCGAAGGCCTGACGCTCGTTGACGTACGTCGTGACGTAGTCGAGCACGGCCTGAGCGGTGCCGACGGCGAGCGCGCACCAGGCCAGCCGGGAGAGTCGCACGGCCTCGAGGTACGTCGACCCGTCGGTCTCACCGAGGATCGCCTCGGCCGGGACCGTGACGTCCTCGAGGGTGATCTTGGCCAGGCTGGCGGCACGGACGCCCATGGCCGGGTCGCCCTCGACGAGCAGGCCCTGGGCCTTGGACTCGACCAGGAACAGCACGTTCTTGCCGTCGAGGTCGGCGCCGATGATGAACAGCTCGGCCTGCGCACCGCGCGGCACCAGGGTCTTCACACCGTTGAGCACGTAGCCGCCGTCGGTCTTGGTGGCCAACGTCCCGGGCTTGAGCACGTCGAAGAGCACCTTCGACTCGTTGAGGGCCAGAGCCGCGGCGGGAACGTCGTCGCCGGTGAACTCGGGGAGGTAGGTCGACTGCTGCTCGTCGGTGCCCCACAGGGAGAGTGCGGTGGCGACCGCGCCGGGCGCGAGCGCGGCCACAGCCAGACCCATGTCGCCCTTGGCGAGAGCCTCGGCGACCAGGGTGCCGGCCATCGCCGAACGCTCCTCGGAGATGCCGCCGAGCTTCTCGGGGACCCCGAGGATGGGCAGGCCGATCTCGAGGGAGGACTTGAGCAGGTCATCGGGGGCGAGGCAGGTCTCGTTGGCCTCGGCAGCCGCGGGGCGAAGCGCCTCGGCGGCGAACTCGGAGACCACGTCGACGAGCATCTGCTCGTCCTCGGTGGGCGTCAGGTCGAAGACTCCGGTGGGGTTCGCCGTGGGCACGCGGACGCCGTCGGCGCCCTTCTTGCCCTTCTTCGCGAAGGCGCGACCTGCCTGACCGGCCACCTTGAATCCACTGCGGGTCACGGTGAAGACGGTCTGCTCGGTCTGCTTGCGCAGGCCCATCCGGTCGATGAGCTCACTCTGGGCGAGCTTGTTCAGCGCGAGGACGGCGTAGCCGATCGGGTCTCGCGACTCGCGGTTGGACAGGCCGTGCTTGCCGCCCGGCGAGACCGCGTTCTTGGTTGCTTTGATCAGGGACATAAGGAAAATGTAACTCGGAGTTACACATGGCGCCACACTTACTTCCCGTGGCGCAGGTCACAGGCTCTCGCGCCGGTAGGCTGATCTCCTCAGCACAGCGTTCGTGGAGGGGTTTCGATGGCCGAGTGGCGCCACCGTCAGAGGGCGGCCGAACTGGTCGGCGCTCTCATCGAGGGCGGCAACCGGCTGATCCGGCGCCGGCCCGGCGACCTGGGCACCTTCCTGCTCGCCCTCGACGGCACCGAGGCAGGACACCTGCTGGCCAGCCCGGAAGGGCGGCGCGACGCACTCGTCCATCTCGGCACGGCCTGGCAGGCAACCGTCACGGTGCTGGCTCGCCCCGACACGCTGCCCGAAGTGGTGGAGCACCGGACCAGGGTGCGCGTCCATCCCGCTGCGCCGTGGCTCACCGCAGGTGTTGCCGCCGCCGGATCCGGCGCGGTGGTGGCCGGCTCCGCGCCGGTGGCACTCGAAGCGCTCGGTGCCGCAGCAGTCGCCGCGGTCACCGCACTCGGGGCCGGATGGCTGTGGCGTCCTCGACCCTCCAGGTCGGACCGACGGTTCGTGATCGGCGGTGCCGCGGCGCTCACGGCACGAGCCCAGGCCCTCGTGTCCCGCCAGACGGGTCACGGATCGGAGCTGAGAGGCGCGCATCGCCTGCTCGCCCTGATCGAGGGCGGTAGCGAGGAGGTCGCACACGCCGAGCACGCCGCCGCCGAGGCCGGACTGATGGATGAGAGCCACCAGCTCGTCGTCGGCACCGCGATGCCACCGTCGCATCACGCACTGGTGGACGACGTGCTGCTCCAGCGCGCCGAGCTGGTCCGGTCGCTGCTCGGGCTCCAACAGCTCGTCGTGCGCGTCGACGAGGATGCCCGCCGGTCCCGACGAGATGCCTACCGCCGGCTGCTGGACGACCCGCTCGACGACCTATGATCTGGCCCATGTCGGCCACCGAACCCGCACCCCTCACTCCTCACGGACCACTGCCCGAAGGCGGCACCGTCCGACCGATGACGCGGTGGGGCACGCCGGTCATGCACTCCCCCCAGAAGAAGGTGACCACCTACGACGACGAGCTACGCGCGCTGGTCGCCGACATGGTGGCCACGATGTACGCCGCCGAGGGAGTCGGACTGGCCGCCTGTCAGATCGGCGTCGACCTGGCCGTCGTCGTCTTCGACTGCCCCGACGAGAGCGGTCGTCGTACGGTCGGGGTGGTCTGCAACCCCGAGGTGACGCTGCCCGAGGGCAAGGACCGCGTGCTCGACGTCGCCGACGAGGGATGCCTCTCGTTCCCCGGAGCATTCGTCGAGTGCGGGCGCCCCGACTTCGCCTCGGTCACCGGCACCGGCCTGGACGGCGAGCCCGTCACCTTCGAGGGCGACGGGTTGTTGGCCCGTTGCCTCCAGCACGAGACCGACCACACACACGGCACCGTCTTCGGTGACCGCATCAGCGACCGCAACCGCAAGAAGCTCACCAAGCAGCACGACAAGCTCGCCGAGGACTACCCGGAGAACTGGCCCGTGGAGGACTGAGCCGGATCCAGGCTGAGGTGCACCCGGGCGCGCTCGTCAACGCCCGAGCACGACGGCAAGCTGCACGCCCACCCGCTGGAAGCCCAGTCGCACGGCGACCTCCTCCGACGCGGTGTTGCCGATGCGACAGCGCCACTGCGGCACGAGCGCCTCGTTCTGGGCGACCTGCGCGGCGCGGGCGGCTGCCACCGCCGCATAGCCCATCCCGCGCCACTCGGGATCGGTGAGCACACCGAGCTGGGCCAGGTTGCGTCCCCACCGCTCGTAGCCGGCCACGGCCGCCACCCGCCCGTCGGGACGGCGCGCCGCCACCCGTGCGGGCATGTCGATCAGCCCGCTCTCCTCCCACTCCTCGAGCGTGCAGCGATCACGCAGCATGTCGACGTTCTGCACCGGACCGACGGCCACCTCGATGCCGGTCGGCACCTCCACACGGTCGACGTACGACAGGCTGGCCGCCGCAATCGGATCGGGGTGCAGGCCCCCGAGCGCTGACGTCACCGCGTCGAGGTCGCACCGCCGCTCGGGCGCGAGGCGCTCGAGGCGATCAATGGCCGCCGCCGGGCCGACGGCTACGTGGGCTCCCCACAGCTCGACCATCACCAGGGCGTGCGTGTCATCACGCGTGAACGTCGTGAATCCGGACGTGGAGAAGGCCTCGACCGGGATCTCGAACTCCTCGGCCCAGCCTTCGCGGACCTGCGCAAGCGTGGTGTCGTTCAGGGACGGGCTCATCGTCGCCATCGTGCCATGACGCCAAAGTGACCAGCGATGGCAACCCATTCGGCGCCCCGTGCGTCGTAGGGGCATGGTGCAACGACTTGGCGCGGCGATCGGCGTGATCGTGCTGGCTCCTCTGCTCGCGGTGGTGGCGTTGGTGATCCGCCTGATCGACGGCGGGCCGGTGCTGTTCCGGCAGCCACGTCTTGGTCTGGGACGTCGGCCCTTCACGATCCTGAAGTTCCGCACGATGCGCGACGGGAACGTCACCCGGGTGGGCCGGCTGTTGCGCCGGACGGGGCTCGACGAGCTGCCACAGCTGGTCAACATCGCGCGGGGCGACATGCGCTTCATCGGCCCGCGCCCCCTCACCGATGCCGACGTGACGCGTCTGGAGTGGGACTCCCCCAGGCAAGACACGCGCTGGCAGGTGCCGCCGGGGCTCACCGGCTACGCCCAGTTGGCACCGACCTGTGACCGGCAGCTGTCGTGGTCGCTCGACGAGGACTATGCGCAACACCGCTACCCGGGGCTCGACCTCCGGATCCTGCTCGCGTCGTTCACGGCGCTGGCACTGGGCAAACAACGCGCGAAGGACTGGTTCTGGCGATGAAGGTCTTGGTCAACGGCGTCGGCAACATCGGTACGACGCTGCTTCAGGTGCTCTCCACCCACCGCGACCTGCTCGGCATCGACGAGGTCCTGGCCCACAAGTCGACGGTGCGTCCGTGGGACGTCCCGCAGCTCGAACGCCTCAAGGACTCCGGCGTCGTGCTGGTCGGCGACGCCTACACCGCGCAGGCGACCCTCGACCAGGTGGCCCACGACATCGACTACGTCTTCGATGCGGGCCGCAACGGGTTCGGCATCGAGCGCCGCTCGCTCTACGAGACGTTCCCACGGCTCCTCGGGGCGTCGGCGCAGGGCACCGAGACCACCTTCGGCACTCCCTACGTGCTCGGTCTCGGCATGGACGCCTCGGCCCAACGGTGGACGCACATCCCCTCCTGCAACACGCATTCGGCTCTCGCGGTGCTGCGCACCCTGACCGACGGTGACCTCGACGACGTGGCCTTCGGTGACTTCGTGGTCGCGCGACGCAGTGAGGACGTCGGCAACCACGAGCGCCTCGTGGCCGGCAACGTCGTCGCCCGCCACCTCGACCCGGTGCTCGGCACCCACCACGCGATCGACGCCGACAAGGTGCTCGCGGTCCTGGGCAGGCGGCTGCCCATCCAGTCCTCCGACATCACCACGCCGAGCCAGTTCCTGCACAGCACCCGGTTCTCGCTGCGACTGCGGTCGGCTCCGTCCGCGTCCGAGGTGCGCGACCGCATCGCGCGGTCGTCGTACGTCACGAGCACGCAGGTCTTCGACACGAACAAGGTCTTCGAGATCGGCCGTCGCTTCGGGTTGGGCGGGCGACTGTTCAACCAGGCGATCTTCGTGGCCGACAACCTCCTGGTCAACGACGACCTGGTCAGCGGCTGGGCCATGGTGCCGCAGGAGGGCAACACGATCCTCTCGACGTGCGCGGCGTTCCTCCAACGCTCGTGCGGCGTCACCGAGGCCGAGGTGCGGACTGCGGCGCTGGCGGAGAAGTTGCTGATCGGCCCCCTGTAGGCCGCCGGCAGAACGTCCTGGGTCGAGGTCGCCACAACGACCGGGTCCAGGGGTCAGCGGCGGACGGTGATGTAGCAGGCGACCGCAGATGCGGCGGCGACGTTGAGCGAGTCGATGCCCTCACGCATCGGAATGATCGCGCGCCGGTCGGCCGACTGCTCCCAACGAGTGGAGAGTCCGTGGCCCTCTCCCCCCAGGACCAGGGCGACCTTCTCCTGGCCCGAGACCGCGTCCTCGATGGGAGTGGCGTCGTCGGCCAGGGTCAGTGCGACGGTGGTGAACCCGCGTGCGGACAGGGACGGCAGGGCGTCGTACCAGTCGTCGAGGCGGGTCCACGGCGTGGTGAAGACCGCGCCCATGCCGACCTTGATCGAACGGCGGTAGAGCGGGTCGGCGCACCGGGGCGCCAGCAGCACGGCGTCGAAGCCGAGGGCCGCACCGCTGCGGAAGATGGCACCGACATTCGTGTGGTCGACGATGTCCTCGAGCACCAGCACCGACCGGGCCTGGGCGAGCACCGCATCGATCGTGGGCAACGGCTTGCGGTGCAGTGACGCCAGGGCGCCTCGGTGAACGTGGAAGCCGGTGACCTCCTCGGCGGCGCGCTCCCCCATCACGAAGCAGGGCGCGTCGCTGTGCCCGAGAACGTCACCCAGACCGTCGAGCCACTTCGGCGCCATCAGGAACGAGCGCGCCGCGTAGCCGGCCTCGACCGCGCGGCGGATGACCTTCTCGCCCTCGGCCAGGAACAGCCCGTTCTCGGCCTCGAGGTTCTTGCGCAGCTGGACGTCGCGCAGGTCGCGGTAGTCCGCCAGCCGAGGGTCGGCCGGGTCGTCGATCGTGAGGAGCTCAGCCACGCCCGAAATGCTCCGGGCGGGCCACCGCCACCACCTCGCCGATCACGATGATCGCCGGCGGCGTGACGGACTGGGCCTCGATGTCGGCAGCCAGGGTGCCCAACGTCGAGAGGACCGTGCGCTCCTCGGGCATGGTGCCGTCCATGATCACGGCCACCGGGGTGGCGACGTCACGACCCTCGGCGACCAGGGTCTCGGCGATGGCCGGCGCGTTCCGCACGGCCATCAGCAGCACCACCGTCCCCTGCATCTGCGCGACCGCGGACCAGTTGACCAGCGAGTCGGCGTGACCGGGCGGCAGGTGACCGGAGATCACCGTGAACTCGTGGGTCACGCCGCGGTGGGTGACCGGGATGCCGACCCGGGCAGGCACGGCGATGGACGAGGAGAGACCCGGGACCACCTCGACGGGTACGCCGGCAGCCTTGCAGGCGATGACCTCCTCGAAGCCACGGCCGAAGACGAAGTTGTCGCCACCCTTGAAGCGCACCACTCGCTTGCCCTCAAGAGCGCGCTCGACGATCACCTGGTTGATGAACTCCTGGCTGGCCGAACGACCGCGCGGCAGCTTCGCCACGTCGATCAGCTCGGTCTCCGGGGAGAGCTCGTCGAGCAGCTCGCGCGGGGCCAGGCGATCGGCCACCACCACGTCGGCCGAGGCCAGCGCGTTGCGGGCGGCCAGGGTGACCAGCTCCGGGTCGCCCGGGCCGCCACCGACCAGGACGACCCCCGGGGTGTGGTCGTGGTTGGCGGTGATCAGCCCTTCGCGCAGGGCGTGCATGATCTCGTCACGCACCTGGGCCGACTGCCTGGGCTCGCGATTGCCCAGCACGGCGACGGTGACGGTGCCGTGGTGACCGGTGGCCGGCGTCCAGGCGGTCGCCTCGCGGGCATCGTCGGAGCGCACGCAGAAGATGCGGCGCACCTCGGCCGCGGCCGCCACGGCGGCATTCGTTGCCGGGTCGTCGGTGGCTGCGATCGCGTACCACGCCTCGTCGAGGTCGGTCTCGACGAATTCGCGCAGCTCGATGCTGATCTCGTTGCCAAGCCCCTCGATCGCGGGCGTGACCTCGGGAGAGACCAGGTGTACGTCGGCCCCTGCGGCGATCAGCGGTGGGACCCGACGCTGGGCGACGTGCCCGCCACCGACCACGACCACCTTGCGGCCGGCCAGCCGCAGCCCGGACGGGTAGGGAACGAAGTCGCTCATCAGTTGTCCTTGTTCGCCACGCCGGCGGAGTCGAAGGTGGCCATCTCGTCGAGGATCAGAGCAGCTGAGCGGACCAGCGGGAAGGCGAGGGCGGCACCACTGCCCTCACCGAGACGCAGGTCGAGGTCGACAAGGGGTCGCAGGCCCAGCTTCTCCAGCGCGGTGCGGTGGCCGGGTTCGACACTGCGGTGCCCGGCGAAGCAGTGGTCGACGGCGTCAACGGAGAGAGCCTGGGCGACCAGGGCGGCCGAGCCGGCGATGACGCCGTCGAGGATCACCGGCGTACGCCGCGCAGCGGCACCGAGGATGAACCCGACGAGCCCGGCGTGCTCCAGTCCGCCGACCTCGGCCAGCACGTCGATCGGGTCGGCGTCGGCGGACAACCGGGCCACCGCCTCGGCGACGACCCGGGTCTTGAGAGCCAGCGTCTGGTTGTCGATGCCGGTGCCGCGGCCGGTGACCACGTCGGCCGGCGTACCGGTGAAGGCGGAGAGAAGGCAGGCGGACGGCGTGGTGTTGCCGATGCCCATGTCGCCGGTGAGGAGGACGTCGTACCCGTCGTCGACGAGCTGGTCGGCGACCTCGATGCCCACCGCGATCGCCTGCTCGGCCTCGTCGCGGGTCATGGCGGGGCCGATGGAGAGATCCGCGGTGCCGCGACGGACGTTGCGGGCCAGGACGGTGTCGTCGCCGACCACCTCGGAGGCGACTCCGATGTCGATCACGCGGACCACGGCGCCGCAGGCCCGAGCCAGGACGTTGACCGCCGCTCCTCCGGCGCGGAAGTTCTCGACCATGCCGACGGTGACCTCCTGCGGCCACGGCGACACACCCTGGGCCAGCACCCCGTGGTCACCAGCGAAGACAGCCACTGCAGGGGCGGCGGGTGCCGGTGCCGGGCAGGCCCCGGCAATCCCGGCCAGGCGGATGGAGACCTCCTCGAGCACGCCCAGGGCGCCGGCCGGCTTGGTCAGCAGCGCCTGACGCTCGCGAGCCAGCTGCATGGCCTCCGTCGAGAGGGGGCGGATCGCAGCGAGAGTGGAGTCGAGGAGTTCACGTGGCGAGGTCACCGGGCCATTCTTCCGGACAACCGAGTCCGGAAGTGACCCGGCCACGTGGCGGACGCATCGATCGCCGGTTAGGTTCGGAGGTATGAGCATCGAGCGCCCCGTCAGCCCGAACCCCTACGACCTGCTCCCGGCCACGGCCGCCTTCACGGTGACCAGCACCGACGTCACCGACGGCCAACCACTCAAGGACGACCAGGTGGCCGCCGTGGGCAACACGTCACCGCAGCTGTCCTGGAGCGACGCCCCGCAAGGCACGAAGTCCTTCGTGATCACCTGCTTCGACCCGGATGCGCCCACACCCAGCGGCTTCTGGCACTGGGTGCTGGTCGACGTCCCGGCCGAGGTCACCTCCCTCGACACCGGTGCCGCAGCAGGAGACCTGCCCGGTGCGGCGTTCCACGTGCGCAACGACGGCGGTGACGCCGGCTTCATGGGTGCCGCTCCCCCGCAGGGCGACCAGGTGCACCGCTACTACTTCGTCGTCCACGCGGTCGGCGAGGAGTCACTCGGCGTCGACGCCGATGCCTCACCCGCGGTGGTGTCGTTCAACCTGGCGTTCAAGACGCTGGGCCGGGCGATCATCCACGGCACCTACCAGCACTGATCCCTCGACTGGTTCAGCGGGCTGCGTAGGCCCGTGGAGACATGCCGACCAGGTCGGTGAAGTCGCGGGTGAAGTGGGCCTGGTCGAACCACCCGAGCCTGGTGGCGAGGTCGGCGAGGTCGGCGTACTCCCCCGCGTCGATGAGCGTCACTGCGTCGTGCAGCCGATGGCGCTGCAGCACCCACTTGGGACCCACGCCGACGTAGCGACGGAACAGACGCTGCAGGGTGCGGACCGACATGGCGTGGCGCGATGCGACCTGCTCGACGGTGACCAGGGCCGGGTCGGCGACCAGATCGGCCACGATCGCGAGCACCCGGTCGTACGTCGGATCCGGTGCCGGCAGGCGGGACAGCAGGAACTCGTCCATCACTCCGGCGCGTCCGAGATCGGATGCCTCAGCAAGCACGTCGTGCAGCAAGGTCGCGGCATCTGCGCCGAACACCATCTCGAGTGGCTCGATGCGATCGGTCCAGGCACCGACGTCCTCTCCGGTCCAGGCGCCGAAGCCACCGGGTCGGAACTTGATCCCGAAGGACCTGCCCTCCCCGCTCACGTCGATCGAGAACCGACGAGTCACCACACCGTGCACCAGCGCGGCGGGCATGGCGAGCCCGTGGTGCGGTTCGCTGCCCGACTCGACCGTCACGTGCACCGCGGGGTGCGGCACCACCTCCGAGAGGTACGACGACCCGACGGGAAGGTCCCAACGGACGGTCCAGTAGTGCTCGATCCAGCGGTCCAGCGCCGGGTCGGGCGCCGGCCGGTCGAGCTCGACGTACTTGGCGAACTGGTCGGGGCGCAGGATGCCCGCATCGGTGCTGGTGCTCGGTCGCCGGGCATCGGGCGGAAGGCTGCGACGCGCGGGTCGTGATGCTGTCGCGTTTGTCCAAGAGCCCATGGCCCCAGCCTAGGGAGACTCGGTGACATGACCACTGAACAGAAGACCCAGAACGTCGCCCCGATCCCCGCCGGCTACACCAGCCTCACGCCGTACTTCTGCTGCCGGGACGCAGCGAGGGCCATCGACTTCTACACTGCCGTGCTCGGCGCGAACGTCCTCAGCCGCATGGAGGCACCCGACGGCACGATCGCGCATGCCGAGCTCGAGGTGGCGAACGGGCGCATGCAGCTCAGCGACCCCGCCCCCGACCACAACCTGGCCGCACCCGACGGTGGCGACGTGGTCAGCCGGAGCACGGTGTTCTACTGCGAGGACGTCGACGCCGTGCACGCGGCCGCGGTGGCCGGCGGCGCGACGTCGTACGGCGAGCCCGACACGTTCGTGACCGGTGACCGCTACGCCGCGTTCCTCGACCCCTTCGGCCACCGCTGGGCCGTGATGACCCGGGTCGAGGACGTCGCCCCGGACGAGGCCGAGCGCCGGGTCAACGCGTGGCTCGAGGAAGAGGGCCGCTGATCTGCCGCGCCTGAGCAGACCGAGATTGCCAAACGCCCACACCCGCGGCCCAGTGAGCGAAGCGTCCATCGGAAAAGCGCCGCAGTCGCGGAGGAGCATCACGAGGTGCATGCCGAGGAGAGCAGTACCCACTGTCTCGGGGGATGCCCCTCTCAGTCGCCGTGATTGGGGATCAGCGGGACGCGGCGGCCAGCATCGACGCGAAGTCAGGGGTGTCCTCGGGGTTGTCGATGGTCACCTTGACCGGGCGCTGTGCCCGGCTCGGCGCCTCGTCAGCGAGCAGCGCCACGAGTTGACGCGCCGCACGCTGCACCCGGCCGGTCAGCGCCCCGCCGTTCGTGCTGCCGAAGTCCTCGCTGGCCGCGAACACCCCGGTGGGTACGACGACCGCCTTGAGGTAGGCGAACATCGGCCGCAGGGCGTGCTCGAGAACCAGCGAGTGCCGGGCCGTTCCGGCGGTGGCCGCGATCAGCACCGGCGTTCCGTCGAGCGCGTCGTTGTCGAGCGCGTCGAAGAACATCTTGAACAGCCCACTGTAGGAGGCGGTGAAGACCGGCGACACCGCGATCACGGCATCGGCATGTGCCACCGACGCCAGAGCTCCCTCGAGATCGCCCGAGGCGAACCCGGTGAGCATGAAGTCGGCCAGGTTGTGCGCCAGCGGCCGCAGCTCGATGACGTCGACATCGACCTCACGACCGCTCGACTCGAGCCGGCGTACCGTCTCGGCGGCCAGCTGGTCGGCCAACAGTCGGGTGGACGACGGGTCGCTCAGCCCGGCGGTGACGACGGCGATCTTCAGGGTCATGACTCTTCCTTTCCTTGGTTTCGAGACGGGCGCTGCACGCCCTCCTCAACCGGTGGCGACTTCAGACGGTGGCGGGTGACTTGCCAGTGACGTCGTCGACGCCGTGGACCGTGCTCTCGCGGGGGCCGCCCGCGGCGTCGACCAGCGACGCGTGAGTCGGGGCGTCTGGCACGTGGGCCGGCTTCAGCGCGGCGAACTCCTTGCGGAGCACCGGCACGACCTCCTCGCCGAGGATGTCGAGCTGCTCGAGCACGGTCTTCAACGGCAGGCCGGCGTGGTCGACCAGCCACAGCTGGCGCTGGTAGTCGCCGGCGTAGTCGCGGAAGCCGAGGGTCTGCTCGATCACCTGCTGGGGCGAGCCGACCATCAGCGGCGTCTGCTGCATGAAGTCCTCCAGCGACGGGCCGTGTCCGTAGACCGGGGCGTTGTCGAAGTAGGGCCGGAACTCGTTGACGGCGTCCTGGCTGTTCTTGCGCATGAACACCTGTCCACCCAGTCCGACGATGGCCTGGTCGGCGGTGCCGTGGCCGTAGTGCTCGAAGCGCTGCCGGTAGAACCGCACCATCTTCGCCGCGTGCGAGGCGGGCCAGAAGATGTGGTTGTGGAAGTAGCCGTCGCCGTAGTAGGCGGCCTGCTCGGCAATCTCGGGAGACCGGATCGAGCCGTGCCAGACGAACGGCGCCACCCCGTCGAGCGGGCGCGGGCTGGAGGTGAAGCCCTGCAGGGGCGTGCGGTACTTGCCCTCCCAGTCGACCGACTCCTCGCGCCACAGCTTGTGCAGCAGCGCGTAGTTCTCGATCGCCAGCGGGATGCCGTCGCGGATGTCCTTGCCGAACCACGGGTAGACCGGGCCGGTGTTGCCGCGCCCCATCATCAGGTCGACGCGGCCCTCGGCGAGGTGTTGGAGGTAGGCGTAGTCCTCGGCGAGGCGCACCGGGTCGTTGGTGGTGATCAACGTGGTCGAGGTCGAGAGCACGATGCGCTCGGTCTGCGCGGCGATGTTGGCCAGCAGCACCGTCGGGTTGGCGGGTGCGGCGAACGGCGGGTTGTGGTGCTCGCCCGTCGCGAAGACGTCGAGACCGACCTCTTCGACCTTCTTGGCGATCTCGACCGTGGCCTTGATCCGCTCGTGCTCGGACAGCGTGCGACCCGTGGTCGGGTCGGTGGTGACGTCGCCGACGGTGAAGACTCCGAACTGCATCACTGACTCCTCAAGTAGTTGAATATGCAATCACCCGGCACAACGACACTCCCCTGCCGACTATTCCCACGCCGCATCCAGCCTGACAACCAGACCCGGGAACCGCGCCGGCGTCGCGGCCGTCGTACTGCCATGAAGACGCTCACGACGATCCTGACGGCCGGGCTGCTGCTCCTCACCGGCTGCGGGTCCGGCGAGGACACCGACGACCACACCACCGGCCGCGACCGGCCCACCGAGGGCATCACCGAAGTGAGCACACCGCACACCCGACTGCTCGAGGCCAAGGAACGCTGGGCGGACTCCGACACCACCCGCTACGAGTGGACCTACGAGCGACAGTGCTTCTGCCCGGCGCTCACGGCCCGCATCGACGTGGACGGCGACACGGTCGTGTCGTGGAAGAACCTCGCCGACCGCTCCGACGACCACCCACCCGAGATCCTCACCATGGACGACCTCTTCGACCAGGTGGAGACCGCACTGAACGAGTCCGAGAAGGTGACGGTCACCTATGACCCCGAGACCGGCGCCGTACGCCGACTCTCGGTCGACCACCTGATGAACGCGATGGACGATGAGTACAGCTATCGGGTCAAGCGAGTGGTGCCGCTGGCTGTGCGATGATCGGTCGCCCCGTTCTTCCGTTCGGCCCGCCGGAGGTCTCCGATGCTCCACGTCGCCATCGCGACGCGAGCGTTCCGGCGCTACTCGACGTACGGCGCCGCGACCCTGGCCGGCATCTTCACCAACAGCGTCTTCGGCATCATCATGTGCTTCGTCTACGTCGAGGTCTGGAACCAGCGCCCTGACGCCGGTGGGTACGACGTCTCGGACGCCCTGACCTACGTCTGGCTCGGTCAGGCGATGCTGATGACGATGGCGATCTTCGGCGGCGGCTCCCCCGACGACCTGGCCACCCGGATCAAGTCCGGCGACGTGGCCATCGACCTCTACCGACCGGTCGGGCTCCTCGGCTGGTACCTCGCGGCCGACCTGGGCCGGGCGGCGTACCACCTGTGCACGCGCGGGCTCGCCCCGACAGTCGTGGGTGCGCTGCTGTTCGACCTCACCTTCCCGAGCGCGCCATGGGTCTGGCTGGTCTTCCTGGCCACACTGCCGATCGCAGTGACGGTCAGCTTCGGGCTCCGCCTGCTGATCGCGCTCACCACGTTCTGGATCTTCGACGACACCGGCCCGCGGATGATGCTGGTCGTCCTGGGCACGTTCTTCAGCGGCATGACCGTGCCGCTGGTGATCTTCCCGGGCGCGCTGCGCGATCTCGCGATGGCGCTGCCCTGGGCCTCCCTGCTGCAGGTGCCGGCCGACATCTGGCTCGGCCACCGCACCGGCTGGGAGATCGTCACCGGCTACGGGTTCATGGTCGCGTGGGCCGTGGCCCTGATGGTGGCGTGCGCCGGCGTGCTCCGCCTGGCCGAGCGTCGAGTGGTGGTGCAGGGTGGCTGAGCCCGCCCCGTTGCGGGGCGCCTGGACCGGCTACTGGCAGATTGCGGCGATGTGGGTCCACGCGTCGATGGCCTACCCACTGTCGTTCTGGCTCCTGACCCTCGGCGGGTTCGTGATCGGCGGGCTCGACTTCGTGGGCATCTGGATCCTCTTCCACAGCATCGACGCGATGGGCGGCTTCAGCCTCACCGAGGTCGGCTTCCTCTACGGCGCCACCGGCCTGGGCCTGGCGCTGGCCGACATGTACGTCGGACGCATCGAACGGCTCGGCCAGATGATCCGGATGGGCACCCTCGACACGATGATGGTCAAGCCGATTCCGCTGCTGGCACAGGTCTGCTCCAACGAGTTCGCACTGCGCCGGCTGGCGCGGGTGTTCCTGTGCGTGCTGGTCTTCGCCTGGGCCAGCCTGTACGTCGACTGGACGGCGCTGCGGGTGGTGGTGGCCGCGGTGATGATCGTCAGTGGCGCCCTGATCTTCTTCTCGGTCTTCATCATGCTGGCCTGCATCCAGTTCTGGACCGCCGATGCCGTCGAGGTGGCCAACGCGTTCACCTACGGCGGCAACACGGTCACGCAGTACCCGCTGGCGATCTTCCCGAGCGAGGTGGTGAAGGGGCTGACCTTCCTCATGCCGCTCGCGTTCGTGAACTGGTACCCGGCGCTGTTCATCCTCGACCGCGAGGACCCCTTCGGATTCCCGGAGTGGTTCCAGTTCCTCTCCCCCGTGGTCGCGGTCGTCATGGTCACCCTGACCACGTTCGTGTGGCGCTTCGGCGTCCGTCACTACCGCTCGACGGGAAGTTGAGATGCCCCCACTCATCGACGTACGCGACCTCGGCCGCACCTTCACCGTGCGCAAGAAGGCCGGCCTGATGCGACGAACCAGCCACGACGTCGAGGCGGTGCGCGACCTCTCCTTCTCGATCGAGGCCGGCGAGATGGTCGGCTACATCGGCCCGAACGGCGCCGGCAAGTCGACCACGATCAAGATGCTCACCGGGATCCTCGTGCCCAGCGCCGGTGAGATCCGCGTCGCCGGGCTCGACCCGTCGCGGCGGCGTACCGAGCTGGCCACGCGGATCGGCGTCGTCTTCGGCCAGCGCACCACCCTGTGGTGGGACCTGCCACTGCGCGACTCCTTCGACCTGCTCCAGAAGATCTATCGCACGGACCCGGCACGGCACCGGGAGAACCTCGCGGAGTTCCTCGAGCTGCTCGACCTGCACGACCTGCTCGACACCCCGGTGCGACAGCTGTCCCTGGGCCAACGCATGCGCGGCGACATCGTCGCGGCCCTGTTGCACGACCCGGAGATCCTCTACCTCGACGAGCCGACGATCGGGCTCGACGTGGTCAGCAAGGGTCGACTGCGCGCGTTCCTGCGCACGCTGAACCAGCAGCGCGGCACCACGCTGTTGCTCACCACGCACGACCTGCAGGACATCGAAGCCCTGTGCGACCGGGTGATCGTGATCGACCACGGCACCGCGGTCTTCGACGGCAGCCTGGCCGGGCTCCACCGGCGGGGTGGCTCGAGACGGACCCTGGTCGTCGACCTCGTCGACCAGGCGGCGCCGATCACGGTGCCCGGAGCCGAGGTGGTCAAGGTCGAGGGCCCGCGCCAGTGGCTGGCCTTCCCGACCGAGTCGAGTGCCGCGCCGATCGTGGCCGCGGTGGCAGCGGCGTACGACGTGGCCGACCTGTCGTTGCGCGAGCCCGACATCGAGGACGTCATCCGTTCGATCTATGCGGGACACTGACCTCATGAGTGAGTTGACCCCCGAGCAGACCGAACGCGTCGTGGCCATGGCGATGGACCTGGCGCGCACCGGCGAGACCGACCAGCTGGTGGAGTTCATCGACCATGGACTCCCGGTCGACAGCCGAGACGGGGGCGGCAACACCCTGCTGATGCTCGCCGCCTACCACGGCCATGCCGCCACGGTGGCCGCGCTCGTCGAGCGCGGTGCCGACGTCGACCTGCGCAACGAACGTGACCAGTCCCCCGTCGCCGGGGCGTTGTTCAAGGGCGCCGACGACGTGGTCGGCGTACTCGTCGCAGCAGGTGCCGATCTCGAGGCCGGTACGCCGTCCGCGCGTGCGGCCGCCGAGATGTTCGGCCGCACCCACCTGCTCTGAAATCAGATACTCCCTGACGTTCGGACCCCCCAGGGGGGCCGAACGTCAGGGAGTATCGATGGATCAGGCGGGGGTGTTGTCCGGGTTCGGGTCGGTGTCGCCGACCGCGCCTGCCTTCAGTGCCTCGATCGCCTTGCGCACGCCCTCGCCGTACGCCGGGTCGGCGGCGGTGCAATTGGCGATGTGCTTCTCGACCGACGTCTCCGAAGCGCCGTCGATGGCACGAGCGGTGTTCTCGAAGAGCACCTGCTGCTGCTCCGCGCTCATCAGGCGGAACAGGTCGCCGGGCTGCTCGAAGTAGTTGTCGTCGTCCTCACGGAAGTTGAACCGGTCGGCCGTCGACCCGATCGCCTGGGCCGGGTCGGCGTACGACGGCTGCTCGGCCCAGCGGCCGAAGTTGTTCGGCTCGATGCCGGGAACGCCACCCTGGTTGCCGTCCACGCGCATCGTGCCGTCGCGGTGGTAGGTGTTCAGGGCCGGTGCCGCCTTGGCGAAGTTCACCGGGATCTGGTGGTGGTTGACGCCGAGGCGGTAGCGCGCCGCGTCGCCGTAGGAGAACAGTCGACCCTGCAGCATGCGGTCGGGCGAGATGCTGATGCCGGGGATCAGGTTGGCCGGAGTGAAGGCGGCCTGCTCGACGTCGGCGAAGTAGTTCTCCGGGTTGCGGTTGAGCTCCCACTCGCCGACCTCGATCAGCGGGTAGTCCTTCTTCGACCAGACCTTGGTGAGGTCGAAGGGGTGGAAGCGGTAGTTCTCCGCGTCGGCCTCGGGCATCACCTGGATGAAGAGCTTCCACTTCGGGAAGTCACCGCGCTCGATGGCCTCGTAGAGGTCGCGCTGGCTGGACTCGCGGTCCTCGCCGACGAGCTTGGTGGCCTCCTCGTCGGTGAGGTTCTCGATGCCCTGCTGGGTGCGGTGGTGGAACTTGACCCAGAACCGCTCGCCGGCCTCGTTGATCATCGAGAACGTGTGGGAGCCGAAGCCGTGCATGTGACGGTAGGACTTCGGGATGCCTCGGTCCGACATCACGATCGTGACCTGGTGCAGCGCCTCGGGGAGGTTGGTCCAGAAGCCCCAGTTGTTCTCGGCGTCGCGCAGGTTGGTGCGCGGGTCGCGCTTCACGGCACGGTTCAGGTCGGGGAACTTCAGCGGGTCACGGAAGAAGAAGACCGGGGTGTTGTTGCCGACGATGTCCCAGTTGCCCTCCTCGGTGTAGAAGCGCACCGCGAAGCCACGGATGTCGCGCTCGGCGTCGGCCGCCCCGCGCTCGCCGGCCACGGTCGAGAACCGGGCGAACATCTCGGCCTCGTTGCCGACCTTGCTGAACAGCTTGGCCTTGGTGTACTTCGAGATGTCGTGGGTGACCTTGAACGTGCCGTAGGCGCCAGATCCCTTGGCGTGCATGCGTCGCTCGGGGATGACCTCGCGATCGAAGTGGGCCAGCTTCTCGAGGAACCAGAGGTCCTGCAGGAGCATGGGTCCACGCGGACCTGCGGTCAGGCTGTCCTGGTTGTTGGAGACCGGGGCACCGGCCGCCGTGGTCAACGGCTTGGTGTTCTCGTCACTCACTGATCGCTCCTTCGTCGGGGTGGGTCAACACCACGACTCAACCATCTTTTCTGGAATAATTCAAGAAACTCCGGACCACGTTCTGATGGCGTGTCGGGGCTGCGACAATCACCTCATGAGCGAGGTCGACACTGACGTCCTGGGGACGCCGTACACCGCCGAGACGATCACCCTTCCCGACGACGCCGAGGGCGCGGTGGTGGCCACGCTGGTCCGCCGCCCGGCACCCTCGCCGACCCGCCGGGCGGTGCTCCACGTGCACGGCTTCGCCGACTACTTCTTCCAGACCGAGTACGCCGAGTGGTGGAACGCGCGAGGCTACGACTTCTACGCCCTCGACCTGCGCAAGTACGGCAGGTCCATCCGGCCACATCAGACGCCCAACTACGTCGAGGACCTCAAGGAGTACTACCCCGACCTCGACGCGGCCTGGGCCCGTGTCACCGGACGCGACGACCACGACCATGTCGTGGTGACCGCCCACTCCACCGGCGGCCTGACCCTGCCCCTGTGGGCCAACGACCGTCGCCCCCCGTTGGCCGGGATGGTGCTCAACTCGCCCTGGTTCGACATGCAGGGCGCGTGGTGGACCCGCACGATCGGCACCACGGTGATCAAGCAGGTCGGCGCCCGGACACCGAAACGGGTGATCCCGCGACCGGTCAACGGTTTCTACACACGCAGCCTGCACCGTGACCACGAGGGCGAGTTCGACTTCGACCTGGCCTGGAAGCCGGTGGAGTCCCAGCCGGTCTATGCGGGGTGGCTGCGCGCGGTCCGCAACGGGCACGCCGAGCTGCACGCGGGCATCGAGGTGGGCTGCCCCTCCCTCGTCCTCTCCAGTGCCCGCAGCGCCGCCCCCGAACAGATGGATGACGCCGTGAACCGTCACGACATCGTCCTCGACGTCAGCCAGATCCGCCGGTGGGCGCCGTCGCTGGGGCGCCACGTCACCAGCATCGCCATCGAGGACGCCCGCCACGACGTCGTGCTGTCACTGCCCGAGGTGCGCAAGCAGGTGTATGCCGAGATGGACATCTGGCTGACGGCGTACGTCGACACCCACTGAGTGGACATCGTCGGAGGTTCGTCGACGAACGTCCGAGGGCGGCCGCTAGTCTCCGGTCATGAATCCCGTCACCGGACTGAACCTCGGCCGCCTCGTCCTCGGACTGCTGAGCCTGCTCACGCCCACGCTCGCCACCCGGATCTTCGGCCTCGACGGGGCGAAGAACCCCCAGCTCGGCTACATGACCCGGATGTTCGGCTCGCGTGAGGTCGCGGTCGGCGCGCTCACGCTCGCCGCCTCCGGCACTCGCCGACGTGACCTCGTGCTCGTCGGCGTCGGCATCGACGCGGCTGACGCCGTGGCCGGCATGGTCTCCGGCGCGAACGGCTCGGTCTCGAAGAAGACCGCCGTGCTGCTGACTCTTCCGGCTCTCGGCGCGGTCATCGCAGGAGTTGCCGGCCTCCGCAGGTAGGTCGCGTGCTCATCTGGTCGCTCCCGCCGCCACCCGGGCACTCAACCCGCCAGAAAGAAGACGAGCGCCACGATCCCGACCACGACGATCAGTGCGCGCAGCCCGGCAGACGGCAGACGACGACCGTACGTCGCTCCGACCTGCCCCCCGATCACGGCACCAGCGGCGATCAGCACGACCACCAACCAGTCGACGTCGGCCACGATCACGAAGATGATGCCAGCGACCCCGTTGACCAGCGCCGCCAACACGTTCTTCGCGCCGTTGAGCCGCTGCATCGTCTCGTCGATGCCGATGCCCATGACCGCCATCAACAGCACACCCTGGGCCGCGCCGAAGTAACCGCCGTACACGCCGGTCAGCAGCACCGCCGGCCACACCCACCACGCCCCGTGCTCGGGCAGGCCACCGGCCGCCTCGTGCCGCCTGGCCACCCATGCCGAGATCCGCGGCTGGAAGACGACCAGCACACAGCCCAGCACGATCAGCACCGGCACGACCGCCTCGAAGGCGCCTTCCGGGAGCACGAGCAACAGGATCGCGCCCGTCGTACCACCGATGAGTGAGGCCACCGAGAGGCGCACGATCCGGCCGCGCTGGCCGCGCAGCTCGCGGCGGTAGCCGACCGCGCCGGAGATCGAGCCCGGGACGAGCCCGACCGTGTTGGACACGTTCGCAGTCACCGGTGGTACGCCGAACGCGAGGAGGGTCGGGAACGTGATCAGCGTTCCCGACCCCACCACGGTGTTGATGGTGCCGGCGGCGAGCCCCGCAAACAGGATCGCCGCCGCTTCGAGCAGTGTCACTGGTTCGGTGGCACCTCAGGGTCGACCGGCGGCGTCGACGCACCAGCGGCCGAGTCCTTGCCGATGGCCGCGCCCTTGGCCTCGGCGATGGCCTCCTCGACCGCTGCGTGGGTGCTGGACAGGGTCGGGTCGGCCGGGTCGGGAATCTTCGGCGTGCTCGAACCCATGTCGACGCGCACCCGAGGCCCGTCGACGTCCTTCGGGATGCCACTGAGCTCGGTCATCGTGGAGCCGAGGCCCTCGAGCGCCTTGCCGATCTCGGACGGCACGATCCACACCTTGTTGGCGTCGCCCTCCGCGATCTTCGGCATCATCTGGAGGTACTGGTAGGCCAGCAGTGACTGGTCTGGACGGCCGTCGTGGATCGCCTGGAACACCGTCTGGATGGCCTGGCCCTCACCCTGGGCACGCAGGATCTGCGACTCACGGTCAGCCTGGGCCCGCAGGATCAGTGACTCGCGGTCACCCTCGGCGGAGAGAATCGCGGACTGCTTGGAACCCTCGGCGGTGAGGATCGCAGCCTGGCGCTGACCTTCGGCGGTGAGGATGACGGCACGCTTCTCACGGTCGGCGCGCATCTGCTTCTCCATCGAGTCCTTGATGGAGGGCGGCGGGTCGATGCCCTTGAGCTCGACACGGTTCACGCGGATGCCCCACTTGCCGGTCGCCTCGTCGAGCACGCCGCGCAGGCGGCTGTTGATCGCGTCACGACTGGTGAGGGTCTCCTCGAGGTCCATGCCGCCGACGATGTTGCGCAGCGTGGTCATGGTCAGCTGCTCGACGGCCTGGATGTAGTTGGCGATCTCGTAGGTCGCCGCCACCGGGTCGGTGACCTGGAAGTAGATGACGGTGTCTATCGAGACGACCAGGTTGTCCTCGGTGATCACCGGCTGGGGCGGGAACGAGACGACCTGCTCACGCAGGTCGATCATGTAGCGCACCTTGTCGATGAACGGCATCACGATGTTGAGGCCGGCCGGCAGCGAGCCCTTGTACTTGCCGAACCGTTCGACGATGCCGGCGCGCGCCTGCGGAACGATCCGCACAGTCTTGGCGAGCACGACGACGACGAACAGCAACAGCAGTAGCAACAGCACGAGTACTACGGGCATGTGCTCTTCCTTTCCCCGACGGAAGATCCGTCACTTGTTGCGACAAACAGGTCTTGTGCGGCTCAGGGCTCGAGCCGCGGCACCGGGTGGACGTAGGCCGTGGCTCCCTTGATCTGGAGCACCTCGACGGTCTCCCCGGGTTCGATCACGATGGTCTCGTCGTACGGTCGGGCGGTCCACTCCTCGCCGGCGAGCTTGATGCGACCGGACTCCTGCTCGGTGATGCGGGCGAGTACGACGCCCTGGTGACCGACGAGCTTGCCGTGGCCCAGCGACAGCTCCGGACCGGAGTGCAGCCTCTTCAGCGCACTCGGGCGCACCAGCGCCAGCGCCGCAACGGAGGCGATCGCGAACAGCAGCACCTGCAGCACCAGCGGCGCCCCGAGCAGCGCGGCGATGACACCCACCCCGGCACCGGCGGCGAGCATGAGCAGGATGAGGTCCATGCTGAACAGCTCGGCGACACCGAGAAGGATGGTCAGACCCAACCAGGTCTCCCACGCATGATCCCGCAACCAGTCCATGTCCGGAGCCTAGCCCGCGTGCCGTCGACTTCGACGACGGGCGGCGTACCTGCCGTCCTCCAGTCGCACCTGCAGGGCCATCCCGAACGTGGCACTGAGCAGCTCCTCGCTGATCACCCGCTCGACCGGCCCGGCCGCCACGACCCGTCCCTCACGCAGCAGCAGGGCGTGGGTGAAGCCCGGGGGGATCTCCTCGACGTGGTGCGAGATCAGCACGGTCGCGGGGGCGAGCTCGTCCTGCGCCAGCACCGACAGGGTCGAGACGAGGTCCTCGCGTCCGCCCAGGTCGAGGCCCGCAGCGGGCTCGTCGAGCAGCAGCAGCTCGGGGTCGGTCATCAGCGCCCGGGCGATCTGCACCCGCTTCCGCTCCCCCTCGCTCAGCGTGCCGAACGTGCGGTCCAGCAGAGGCTTGGCGCCGAGCTCGACGAGCAGCTGCTCCGCACGCCCGTGGTCGAGGGAGTCGTACTCCTCACGCCAGCGCCCGAGGACGCCGTACGACGCGGAGACCACGACGTCGCGGACCAGCTCGGTGCGCGGGATGCGTTCGGCGATGGCCGCGGAGGTCAGCCCGATCCGGGGTCGCAGCTCGAACACGTCGATCGTGCCGAGCACCTCGTCGAGGATGCCGGCGACACCGGACGTCGGGTGGATCTGAGCGGCAGCGACCTGGATCAGCGTGGTCTTGCCGGCCCCGTTGGGCCCGAGGATCACCCAACGCTCGTCCTCCTCGACCGTCCAGTTGATGCCGTCGAGCAACGTGGCCCCGCCACGGCGCACCGTCACCTCGGCGAACTCAAGTACGGCGGTCATGCCACGCACCCTATCCACCCGGCGTAGGCTCCCGCGGCATGGCACCGGCACTCCCGATCGACTCGGCCCGCATGGCCTGGTGGCTGTCAGCGTGGCTGCGTGGGAATGCCACCCCCGACGACGTCCGCGACGCGGTGCTCGACGGCGATGCCGCCCATGACCTCAGCGGCCTGCCGGGCGCGGACGGCACCACGTCACTGCTGCTCAGCCTGGGCGCGATCAGACGCAGCGGTGCCCGTTCCGCCGGTCTCGCCCTGCCTGCCCCCGGCCATCCCACCGGCCTCGGCGGCCCGTCCGACTTCAACGCCGCCGCACTGGAGTCCGGCGAGGCCGTGCTGCTCGAAGGTGCCGACCTCGGCCTCGTGCCCGCTCGCGCCGGTGCCGGCGTGGTCTGGCAGGTGCTGCCCGCCGGCCGACGCGCGATCGACGACCTCGGTGAGGCCGACCGTGGCCTGAGAGCGACGGTCGCCGCCACCGCGACAGCACTCGTCGACCTCGATGTCGCCCGGTGGCGACCCGAGGTGGCCGACGAGCTGATGAACCTGCGGCACGTGCCGACGTACGACGCCCCCGAGGGGACCCCGCCGCGTGCCGTCTCCCTGGCCGGACGCGCGCTCCAGGCCCTGGGCATCGTCGAGCTGGCCGGCGAGGACCACGGCGGCGCAATGTCGGCCCACGAGATGGCGCGACGCAGCGACGCACTGCTCCCCCTGGAGCTCGCCGCACGCCGGGCCATGGTCGCGGCCTGCTCGCCCGAGGTGTGGCCGCCCGCCTGACGAACTGGTGGACGACTCGTCACCCAACGGGGATAGCCTCGGCCCTGACATGAATGCGCCTGACACGAGTGACCCCACCGGTCCGCCGAAGACCCTGCTCATCACGCTCACGGGCAAGGACCGCCCGGGCGTGACCTCCGCCGTGTTCTCCACGCTCGCCACGGCTGGCGTGGAGGTGATCGACATCGAGCAGATCGTGCTGCGGCGCCGCCTGGTGCTCGGTGTCCTGGTGAGTGCCCCCCGCGAGTGGAAGCGGCTGCGCGACGCGGTCGCCCAGGTCGGCACCGACCTCGGCATGCAGGTCGAGGTCGACCGAGGTGTCGGCGACAACAAGGCCCGGCGCGACGGGCGCAGCCATGTCACCGTCATCGGCGCACCCCTGCGCGCTGCGGCGATGGCCGCGATGACCGGGCGCATCGCCGACTCGGGCGGCAACATCGACCGCATCGAGCGGATGGCCCGCTATCCCGTGACCGCCATCGAGCTGCACGTCTCCGGCGTCGCCACCGAGACGCTGCGCGCCGGGCTGGTCAGGGAGGCCGCCACGCAGGGCGTGGACGTCGCCGTGCAACCGGCGAACCTCCTGCGCCGCGGCATGCGTCTGATCGTGATGGACGTCGACTCCACCCTGGTCCAGGGTGAGGTCATCGAGATGCTCGCCGCCCACGCCGGGTGTGAGCCCGAGGTGGCCCGGGTCACCGAGCAGGCGATGCGCGGCGAGCTGGACTTCGCCGACTCACTGCGTGGCCGCGTCGCCCTGCTGGAAGGCGTCGATGCCCGCGCCCTCGACCGGGTCTACGAGGGCATCGTCTTCGCACCGGGTGCTCGCACGATGATCCGCACGCTCAAGCGACTGGGCTACCGGTTCGCGATGGTCTCGGGTGGCTTCAGCCAGATCACCGACCGGATCGCCGCCGACCTGGGCTTCGACTTCGCCCACGCCAACGAGCTCGAGATCGCCGACGGCCGACTCACCGGTCGCATCGTCGGCGACGTCGTCGACCGTGCCGGCAAGGCCGCCGCCCTGCGCCGGTTCGCTGCCGAGGTGGGGGTGACCGAGGAGTCGGTCATCGCGATCGGCGACGGCGCCAACGACCTCGACATGCTCAACGCCGCCGGCCTGGGCATCGCCTACAACGCGAAGCCGGTCGTGCAGCAGGCCGCCGACACCGCGGTCAACGTGCCCTACCTCGACGCGATCATGTATCTGTTGGGCATCTCACGCGAGGAGATCGAGGCGGCCGACGCTGCGGTCGGGATCGTCACCCCGGCGCCACCGGTCTGAAGGCTCGACCCGCGGCTGGACTCAACCGCCCCGCGGCACGTGGAAGCTGGCCAGACGGGCGGCCCCGGGCGCGAGGTCGACCCAACCGCCCTCGAACGTGAACACCGCCGTCGCGCAGGTCGGGAAGCCGGCGATCATGCCGGTGGAGGCCTCGACGTCACCGTCGCCGTCGTCCAACGACTGGGCGAGCAGCCCCATCGTCGGGTTGTGACCGATCACGATCAGGGTGCCCACCTCGTCCGCCGTGCTCCGGATCAGGTCGAGAGCCGAGTCGGGCTCGGCGGCGTACAACGCGTCACTCGAGTCGAGCCGACAGTTCAGCCCCGCCGCCGAGGAGACCTCCTGCCACGTGCTCGTCGTCCGTGTCGCGGAGGAGATCAGGGCTGCGTCGGGGACGATCCGCGCCTCGCGCAACCACTCGCCCGCCAGGGCCGCGTCGCGGCGACCACCGGCGGTCAGATCCCGTGCGTGGTCGGTCACGGCGGCCGGCTCCGCCTTGGCGTGTCTCATGATGACGAGGATCCGGGAAGTCGTGTGCACGCGCCCATGTTGGCACCGGCTAGCCTGCCTGTCATGCCGACGGAGCCGGAGCAGACCATCGAATCCACCACACCCGGACCCCTGATGATCGTCGGGGGCGCCGAGGACAAGCTGCGCAGGCGTTCGGTCCTCACCGAGTTCGTGCGGGCCAGCGGCGGCGCGGAGGCGAAGATCGCCGTGATCGCGACCGCCTCGTCACTCGGCCCAGAGATCGTCGAGGTGTACGACGCCCTCTTCCGCAGGCTGGGCGCGGCCGAGGTCGTCTCGGTGCGTCCGGAGACCAGGGATCAGTCGCACGACGCCGAGTTCGTGGAGGCGCTGGCCGACGTGACCGGCATCTTCATGACCGGCGGCAACCAGCTCAAGCTCTCAGGTGCAATCTGCGGAACCCCGTTCGGCGAAGCCATCCATGCGGCGCGCCGTCGTGGTGCCGTGATCGCGGGCACGTCGGCCGGCGCGAGCATCCAGTCCTCGCACATGGTCGCGTTCGGCACCGGCGGGGCCACCGCGAAGCAGCGGATGACGCAGGTCGCGGCCGGGCTCGGGCTGATCGAGAACTCCGTGATCGACCAGCACTTCGAGCAGCGCAACCGCTACGGCCGGTTGCTGATGATCGTGGCCCAGTCGCCGCAGCTGCTCGGCATGGGGGTCGACGAGGACACCGCGGCCGTGGTCACCGTCGAGGACGGTCACGAGGTGCTGCGCGTGATCGGCAAAGGGGCGGTGACCATCTTCGACCCGAGCCAGATCGTCACCAACGCGCACGAGGCACCCCGGTCCTCACCCCTGCTCACCTCCGGCGTCGTCCTGCACGTGCTCCCACAAGGTGCCACCTTCGACCTGACGACACGTTCGCTGGTGCCCAAGCCCGCCGTGGCCGACGAGGCGGAGGCGGCCGAGATCGCGGAGGCCGGTCGCGACCTCCGCAAGCTGGCTCGCGACATCGCGGCCGGAGACGTGTCGCCCACGGTCCTGAGGCGTCGTCGGAGCAGACGACGGGCGAGTGCCCACAACCCCACCATCCACGACGAGACGGAAGCGAGCTCATGACCGAAACTCCCCTGGCGGGTGGACGCCCGACCGCTGACCTGGCCATCGTCGAGACCCGCGTCTACCGTGGCGCGAACATCTGGTCCTACGACCGCTCGATCCATCTGGTCGTCGACCTCGGTTCCCTGGAGCAGTTCCCGACCAACACGATCCCCGGTTTCACCGACAACATCCTCCAGATGCTGCCCGGCCTGCGTGAGCACTCCTGCTCCCGCGGCCGCCGCGGCGGCTTCGTCGAACGGCTCAACGAGGGCACCTGGCTGGGCCACGTCGCCGAGCACACCGCGCTCGCCCTGCAGCAGGTGGTCGGCCACGACATCCGCCGCGGCAAGACCCGGCAGGTCAAGGGCAGGCCCGGGCACTACAACGTGATCTTCGGCTATGTCGACGAGCAGGTCGGCCTGGCCGCCGCACGCTTGGCCGTACGCCTGGTCAACCACCTCGTCGAGGCCGACCCGGAGTTCGACTGGGACAACGAGCTGGAGGCGTTCATCAAGCGCGCCGAACGCACCGCGTTCGGTCCGTCCACGCAGGCCATCGTCGACGAGGCCGTCTCGCGCGACATCCCGTGGCTGCGACTGAACCAGCACTCGCTGGTCCAGCTCGGCCAGGGCGTGCACGCCAAGCGGATCCGGGCCACGATGACCTCGGAGACCAGCTCGATCGCGGTCGACATCGCCAGCGACAAGGACCTCACCACACGCTTGCTCGGTGCCGCCGGCCTGCCCGTCCCCAAGCAGGAGTCCGTGCGTACGGCGGACCAGGCGGTCACGGTCGCCAACCGCATCGGCTACCCCGTCGTCGTGAAGCCGCTCGACGGCAACCACGGCCGCGGCGTCTGCCTCGACCTCGAGAGCGAGGACGACGTCCGCGAGGCGTTCCCGATCGCCAAGGACCAGTCCCGGCGGGGCTGGGTGATCGTCGAGTCGATGGTCACCGGCAAGGACTACCGCTGCCTGATCATCGATGGCCGGCTGGTCGCCGTGGCCGAGCGCGTCCCGGCCGGTGTCACCGGCGACGGCACCAGCTCGATCGAGCACCTGGTCGAGATGGCCAACGCCGACCCGCGGCGCGGCGTCGGCCACGAGAAGGTGCTCACCCGCATCGCCGTCGACGACGCAGCCATCGAGCGAGTCCGCGACCAGGGCTATGAGATGAGCGACGTCCCCGAGGCCGGCGTCCAGGTGAAGCTGGCCCTGACCGGCAACATGTCCACCGGCGGCATCTCGATCGACCGCACCTTCGAGGCGCACCCCGAGAACGTCGAGATCGCCGAGGAGGCCGCACGCATGATCGGCCTCGACATCGCCGGCATCGACTTCATCTGCCCGGACATCACCGAGCCGGTCCGTGAGACCGGTGGCGCGATCTGCGAGGTCAACGCCGCTCCCGGCTTCCGCATGCACACCCATCCGACCATCGGCGAGCCGCAGTTCATCGCCAAGCCCGTGGTCGACATGCTCTTCCCGCCCGGGGCGCCGTCACGGATCCCGATCGTGGCGGTGACCGGCACCAACGGCAAGACCACCACCTCGCGGATGATCTCCCACATCTTCAAGGGCATGGGCCGCAAGGTCGGCATGACCTCGACCGACGGTGTGGTGATCGACGAGCGGCTGCTGATCCGGGCCGACGCGTCCGGACCCCGGTCGGCGCGCATGGTGCTGCAGAACCCGCGGGTCGACTTCGCGGTCTTCGAGGTCGCGCGTGGCGGCATCCTGCGCGAGGGGCTCGGCTACGAGCGCAACGACGTCGCGGTCGTGCTCAACGTGCAGCCCGATCACCTGGGCCTGCGCGGCATCGACACCGTCGAGCAGCTGGCCGACGTGAAGGCGGTCGTGGTCGAGGCGGTGCCGCGCGACGGGCACGCCGTGCTGAACGCCGACGATCCGCTGGTGCGCAACATGCGCCGTCGCTGCTCGGGTCAGATCGTCTGGTTCTCCATGGAGGAACCGGGCACCGAGGCCCGCGAGATGATCGACGCGCACTGCCGTCGGGGTGGCAAGGCGCTGATCCTGGCGCCCTCCGACCGCGGCGAGATGATTCTGGTCAAGCACGGGCGACGCGAGATGCAGTTGGCCTGGACCCACCTGCTCCCGTCCACGTTCGGCGGCCGGGCCCGGATGAACGTGCAGAACGCGATGGCCGCCGCGGCGGCCGCGTTCGCCGCTGGTGCTCCGTTGCACGACATCCGCCAAGGCATGCGCACGTTCTCGACGAACTACTACCAGTCTCCCGGCCGCCTCAACGAGGTCGAGGTCAACGGCGTCAACGTCATCGTCGACTACTGCCACAACGCTCCTGGCATGCGCATGCTCGGCGACTTCGTCGACCGGGTCGGTGAGTCGCTCGAGTCCGCGCACGAGCTGGCCCGCCCCTCGCGCATCGGCGTCATCGCCACCGCGGGCGACCGGCGCGACGAAGACATGCGCGAGCTCGGCGAGATCGCCGCGCGCCACTTCGACGTGGTCGTCGTGCGCGAGGACGTCGCGCTGCGGGGTCGTGAACGCGGCGAGGTCGCCGGCTTCGTGGCCGAGGGCGTACGCCGCGAGATGGAGGTCGGCGCCCGCTGCAAGCAGGTCGAGGTGATCCTCGACGAGACCGACGCGATCCGGCACGCCATGAGCCGGGCCAACCGAGGCGACCTGGTCATCCTCTGTGTCGACAAGCACCCACAGGTGATGGCCGAGCTGGAGACCTGGTCCAACCAGGCCCAGGCCGGGTCGGGTGCGACGGACGACTCCCCCGCCGCCGATCCCGACATCACCTCCGGGTCGACCGAGCGGATCTGACCGACACGTGCGCATCCTCAGCCTGGGCCAGGTCCCGCGGCGCCCCATCGAGTCGCACGGCAGTGTCGGCTTCTCGGTGGGCGCCCTCGGCATCACCGCCGACGCCCACCTGGTCGTCGTACGCCTCGCCGCAGGTGGGGTGATCGGCCGGCATCCCGCTGGCGGCCGCCAGATCCTGGTCGTGATCGAGGGCGACGCGACGGTGAGCGGCAGCGATCAGGTCGAGCAGGAGATCGGGCCCGGCCAGGCAGCGGTCTGGGAGGCGGGCGAGCTCCACGGGACGAGGTCTCGGGCCGGCCTGGTCGGCTTCATCGTCGAGGGCGACGTCGACCTCGACACCCGACCGGGCGCCGTCGACGCCCCCTGACCCGCGCCGGCGGCCAGGGCTCAGGCCTCGGCGGCGCGGACCTTGGCGGCCAGGGTCTCCGCGGAGTCGGCGGTGCCGCCCTTCTCGGCGATCCAGTCGTAGCAGGCCTGCCGCTCGGCGTGGCACATGATGCCGACCACGTCGCCGGGCTGGGCCTGAGCGACCAGCGCCTCCAGCCCCGACACCTCCGTGGGCCAGGACACGATGTGGGTGGCGCCGACCCGCTCGGCACCGGCCCGCATCAACTCGTCGAGCTCCTCCATGGTGCGCCCGCGGAAGTACTTCTCCTTGTGGCAGATCGCGAGCACGTCGGCGTCACGGCCGGCGATCTCGCCGAGCTTCTCGATCAGGTCGTCCTGGCGGTCACCCACCACGCCGAGACCGAGGAGCAGGCGTGCCCCGGGGCGGCGTACGCCGTTCATGATCTCGATCAGCGCTTCCAGGCCGGCCTCGTTGTGGGCGAGGTCCATCACCACCGAGATCTCGCCGACGGAGAAGAAGTTCATCCGCCCGGGGTTGTGCTCCGCGTCGGGGCGGAAGGTGCGCAGCCCCTCGACGACGGTCTCGCGGGGCAGCCCGATCGCCAGCGCCGCGGAGGCCGCGGCCAGGGTGTTCTCGACGTTGAACCGCGACAGTCCGGCCAGCGTCATCGGGACGTCGACCAGCTCGACGAGCGGGTCGGCGTCCTTGCCCGGCTCGATCACCGCCACCCACCCGTCGATGACCGTGGTGGCTCTGCCTCCGGCGTTGAGCGCCTCCCGGATCGCCGGCGAGTCGGGGTCACGGGAGAACACCCACGGCTTGGCCTTGATCACCTGACGCATCGCCAGCACCCGGGGATCGTCGCCGTTGAGCACCGCCCAGCCGTCGGGGCGGGTGATCTGCGGGACCACCGACTTCACCTCCGCGAGCTGGTCGACGGTGTCGATGCCCTGCAGCCCGAGGTGGTCGGCGGTCACGTTGGTCACCACTGAGACGTCGTTGCGGGTCAGGCCGATGCCCTTGAGGAGGATGCCTCCGCGCGCGGTCTCGGTGACCGCCAGCTCGACCTGTTCGTGGGCCAGCACCCGGCCGGCACCCGAAGGCCCTGAGTAGTCGCCGGGTTCGACGAGCTCACCGTCGATGTAGATGCCGTCGGTGTTCGACCAGCCGACCAGCAGTCCCCGGGTGCGGGCGATGTGCGCGATCATCCGGGAGGTCGTGGTCTTGCCGTTGGTGCCGGTGACCGCGACCACGGGGATCTTCGGGCGGATGGTGGTGGGTGCCGGACCCGGCTCCACCGAGGAGAGCCGCTCGGCGACCTCGCTGATCAGCGACTCGATGTCGGCCGACGGCAGACCGTCCAGGACCTCGGCGACTGAGCGGCCCAGGGCCTCCGCACGGGTGCGGTGCCGCCAGGGGAAGGCCACCACGAGCTGGTGCGGGTCGCTCGTCGTACGCACCCGCACCGCGAGCCGCGCCGTGCCTGCCTCACTGGCCACGGACCGGACCAGCCGGGCCACCGCGCGGGCCGCGAACCGCTGCCGGAAACCGGATCCGGCGGCTCCCGGGCGGGCGTTCTTCAGCCCGATCCTGCGGGAGAGACGCGCCGCCCGGTCGTCGGGAGCATCGGCCAGTGCCGCGATGTCGAGGGTCAGCTTGACCGCGGCCCGGGGGAAGTAGAGGTTGGGCCCTTCCAGGATGCGGAGCTCGATGAGTGAGGTCACCCCGGAGACGTTACAGAGTCACGCACCCATGGCGTGGAAGCCCCCGTCGACGTGCACGATCTCGCCGGTGGTGGCCGGGAAGAAGTCCGAGAGCAGGGCGCACACGGCGCGGGCCGTGGGGTCCTGGTCGGTGTTGTCCCAGCCCAGCGGTGCCCGGGTTCCCCACATCTCCTCGAGGTCCCCGAACCCGGGGATGGCCTTGGCAGCCAGCGTGCGCAGCGGGCCGGCGGAGACCAGGTTGCACCGGATGCCGTCGGCGCCGAGGTCGCGAGCCAGATAGCGCGAGGTGGACTCCAGCGAGGCCTTGGCCACGCCCATCCAGTCGTACGCCGGCCAGGCGACGGTCGCGTCGAAGGTCATGCCGACCACGGAGCTCCCGCTGCCCATCAACGGCTTGGCGGCCATCGCGAGCGACTTCAGCGAGTACGCCGAGACCTGCACCGCCTGGGCGACGTCGTTCCAGGGTCCGTCGAGGAACTTGCCCCCGAGCAGGGTCTCGGGGTTGCCGTAGGCGATGGAGTGCACCACGCCGTCAAGTCCGTCGACGTGCTCCGTGACGAGCTCGGGCAGGCGGGCCAGGTGCTCCTCGTCGGTGACGTCGAGCTCGAGCACCGGCGGCTCGACCGGCAGTCTCTTGGCGATGCGCTTGGTGATGCCCAGTGCCCGGCCGAAGTTGGAGATCAGGACGGTGGCGCCCTGTTCCTGGGCGACCTTGGCCACCGCGAATCCGATCGAGCTGTCCATCGTCACGCCGGCGACCAGGATCCGCTTGCCGTCGAGAATGCCCATGCGTCTCACTCCTTGTGTCATGCGAACTGGGGTCGGGGAAGGTGGGTCAGTGGCCCATGCCGAGGCCGCCGTCGACCGGGATGACGGCCCCGGTCACATAGGCACCGCCGTCTCCGGCCAACCAGGTGACCGCGCCGGCCACGTCCTCGACCGCGGCGAACCGGCCGAGCGGGATCTGGGCCTGGTAGGCGGCCTTCTGCTCGTCGGGCAGGACGTCGGTCATCTCCGTCGTGACGAAGCCCGGCGCCACCACGTTGGCCGTGATGGAGCGCGAGCCCAGCTCACGAGCCAGCGACCGGGCCATGCCGACCAGGCCGGACTTGGACGCCGCGTAGTTGACCTGACCCGGCGAACCGAGCAGGCCGACCACGGAGGAGATGAAGATGATCCGGCCACGGCGCAGCCTGAGCATGCCCTTGGCGGCGCGCTTGGCGACCCGGAACGAGCCGGTGAGGTTGGTGGCGATCACCGAGTCCCAGTCGTCGTCGCTCATCCGCAGCACCAGGGTGTCCTTGGTGATGCCGGCATTGGCGACCAGCACCTCGACGGGCCCGTGGGCCTCCTCGATCTGCTTGAACGCCGCGTCGACGGCGGCCGGGTCGGTGATGTCACAGCGCACGTCGAGAGCTCCCTCGGGGGCACCGCCGTTGCGCGTGGTCACGGCGACCTGGTCGCCCTGGTCGATGAACGCCTGGGCGATGGCGCGACCGATGCCGCGGTTGCCGCCGGTGACGAGTACGGATCTGCTCACGCCACTCGACGCTAGTGATTACCGTGGGGTACGCCTAAACGGACGCGCGTGGTCCTGGTCACTCGTCCTCGAGGCGGAAACCGATCTTGAGACCGACCTGGAAGTGCTCGACCTGGCCGTCCTTGGCCTGGCCGCGGACCTGGGTCATCTCGAACCAGTCGATGTGACGCAGCGTCGTGGAGGCACGCTCGATGCCGTTGCGGATGGCCTGGTCGATGCCGTCGGGGGACGTGCCGACGATCTCGGTGACTCGGTAGGTGCGGTTCGACATGGGTGCCTCCAGATGGGGTGAAAGTGCGGACAACTCCTGGAGCCTACCGACGTACGATGGAGGCATGCCACGCAGAGAGCCGGAAGCCGTGCGGATCACCACCGCAGCGCCGGCCCGAGCCGAGGACATCGCCGCTCGGCAGAAGCGCTACCTGATCTCGATGGGGATCCGCACCGCCTGCTTCATCGGCGCCGTCGCGGTCGGGCCCGGCTGGTTGCGTTGGGTGCTGATCGCGGGTGCCGTGTTCCTGCCGTACGTCGCGGTGGTCTTCGCCAACGGCGAGCAGACGCCGAAGGAGGACATGGACCTGCGACCCACGGACTGGTTCGGCCGGGAGCTGTCCGGAGGCTCCTCGGAGCGTCGTCCGACGCCACACGACGGCGACACGTGAGCGCGGATTGGAAACCACGCGGGGTCGTGCAATCATCAACCAGCGATGCCGGACGACCTCCCCCGTGGCCGTCCGGCATCGTCTGTGACGGGACTGGGTGATCACATGGACGACGAGCTGCGCTGCTCCGCGAAGGGGTGTCAGGCCCCGGCGCAGTGGGCCCTGCTCTGGAACAACCCGAAGCTGCACACCCCCGACCGCCGCAAGACCTGGCTGGCCTGTGAGGAGCACAAGCAGTCGCTCAGCGACTTCCTGGGCGCCCGCGGCTTCCTCAAGGACGTCGAGCCGGTCACACAGGACTGAGCCCGGGCGGAGCCGCCTCGCGACGCCTCAGCCGCCGATCGCTGACATCGGCCTGGTCGGCTGGAGGAACGACGGGTCGTTGATGCCGTGGCCGGGAAGCTTGCCCGCGACCGCGCTCACCCAGCGTTGGGCGAGCTCGAGATCGGAGGCCCCGGCGCGCAACGCCGTACGGAGATCGGACTCCTCACGCGCGAACAGGCAGTTGCGCACCTGGCCGTCGGCGGTCAGCCGCACCCGGTCGCAGTCGCCGCAGAACGGGCGCGTGACCGACGCGATGACCCCGACCGTGGCCGGTCCCCCGTCGACGGTGAACAGCTCGGCCGGGGCGCTCCCCCGGGGCTCCTGCGCCGGCGTGAGGGCGAACTCCGCCTCGAGAGCGGCCAGGATCTCGTCGGCGGTGATCATCGTGTCGCGACGCCATCCGTGCTGGGCGTCGAGTGGCATCTGCTCGATGAACCGCAGGTGGTAGTCGTGCTCGATGGCCCAACGCAGCAGCTCGGGGGCCTGGTCGTCGTTGACGCCGCGCAACAGCACGGCGTTGATCTTGACCGGGCCGAGGCCCGCCTCGTGTGCTGCGGCTAGACCGGCGACGACGTCCTGCATGCGGTCTCGGCGGGTGATCTCGGCGAACGTCTCGGCGCGGATCGTGTCGAGGCTGACGTTGACCCGGTCGAGTCCCGCCTCGGCCAGGGCCTTGGCGTTGCGGGCCAGCCCGAGGGCATTGGTGGTCACCGAGATCTCTGGCCGCGGGTCGAGGGCAGCGGTACGCCGCACGATGTCGACCAGGCCGCGGCGCACCAACGGCTCACCACCGGTGAACCTCACCTCGTTCACCCCGAGCATGCCGGTGGCGATGGAGATCAACCGCACCAGCTCGTCATCAGTGAGCACCGAGTCGTCGGGCAGCCACTCCAGCCCTTCGGCGGGCATACAGTAGGAGCACCGCAGGTTGCACCTGTCGGTGAGCGAGACCCGCAGGTCGGTGGCCGCGCGGCCGAATGCGTCGCTCAAGGTCTGCATCACACCATCCTAGTGCGGTGGGCAACCCGATCCGATTCGCGGCCGGGCGCCGGGATAACCTCGATGGCGTGAGATCACTGTCGTTCCTGCTCAGCCGGCGGTGGATCCTCTTCTTCCTGGTGGTCATCGCCCTGGCCTGGTTGGCCTGGCGACTCGGCGAGTGGCAGTTCCACCGGCTCGAGGACCGCAAGGCGTCCAACGCGATCGTGGAGCGCAACACCGCCGGCGATCCGGTGCCGCTCGACGAGGTGATGGCTCCGGGCCGAGCCGTGGACACCGAGCACGAGTGGCGCCTCGTCACGGCCACCGGTGAGTACGACGTCGATGACACGGTGGTGGTGCGCTACCGCACTCGCGACGGCCAGTCCGGCGTCGACATCGTGGTGCCCCTGGTGACGACGTCGGGAACGTCTCTCCTGGTCGACCGGGGATGGATGTCCACCGGCAACAGCGGCGCCCGTCCCGATGACATCCCCGACCCGCCCTCGGGAGAGGTCACCGTGACCGGCTGGGTCCGCAAGGACGCCACCGGGGACTCGACCGACGTGTCCGACCACTCCACGCGAGCCATCTCCAGCAGCCGGCTGGCCGAGGAGCTGGGCATCACGACGTACGGCGGATTCATCGACCTGGAGTCCGAGGACCCCGAAGCCGCTGAACCGCTCGAACAGGCCGAGACTCCCGACCTGAGCAACGGACCGCACTTCTTCTACGGCCTGCAGTGGTGGTTCTTCGGTCTGCTCGCGATCGTCGGCTTCTTCTGGATGGCCTACGACGAGTGGAGCGGCAAGGGCGCCAAGAGGGCCCGGCAGTCACAGGGTGCGAGACATCCCGCCGTCGACCGCAAGAAGAACGCCACTCAGAAAACCCGCCGCGGGTGACATGAGGAAGGCCGCCGTGCGGCCGAACTCCTCCGGCGCTCCGTAGCGACCCAGCGGAATGTCGGCCACGGTGGCGGCCCGTGCGGCCTCCGGGTCACCGGTGCCGGCGTCGAGCTGCTGCACCCGCTCGGTGTCGATGCGCCCGGGCAGCAGCCCGTTGACCCGGATCCCGCGCGGGCCGAGCTCGTCGGCGAGCTGCTTGGCGACCATCGCCAGGCCGGGCCGCAGTCCGTTCGAGATGGCCATGTTGCCCAGGGGCGCCTTGGCGGAGCTGGAGAGCACGAACGTGATCGAGCCGCCCTCCTCGAGTGCCGCCGCGATCTCGCGGGCCACACGCACGGCGCCCAGGAAGACGGACTCGAAGGAACGGGTCCAGTCCTCGTCGCTGGTCTCGGCCACGCTGCCCGCCGGAGGCCC